>NZ_AEWH01000012.1 GCF_000190475.1 Ornithinibacillus scapharcae TW25 | reverse complement strand
TTTTTTTATACATAAACAGATGGACATGTGTTAGCTTGTGGTTCATAATAACAATGTTGCTTAAATTGCCCTGCGAACGGTTGACCGTACCAAGTAGGTGGACACTCACCATAAGGATTAAAATACCAGAGAGAATATTTGGATGGGTGCTCTCGCCAAAAGTCTAAAGTTTGTTTGGCTAATCTTTTTTCTACACCTCTTGCACGATTATAGAACACATTCCCTTTTTGTACTGCCTCAAAGGAGTAATTCCCCCCTTGCACTTGATAAATGACATCCGAAATTGTCCTCAAATCAACAAAATCAAGACAATTAGCTGCAAGCCGATTAACAATCACATTTCCAACCATAAGCATACCTAGTTTTCCTTCTCCTTCAGCCTCTGCACGCATCATCCTGGCCACTAAATTAACATCATTTTCCGTATATTTAACTCTCGCCAATTTTATCACCTCTATTGGAATTGTATGTATGAAGCTATCGTAAGGTTATTGTTTAAATTCTTATTCAGTTTGTATAATTCAAAAGTCCTCAAAAAATTCAGTTGGATTTGTGGTACTATTTTATGTAATAGGATTAGATTTGTTCTTTTAATAAGTGTTAGTTTTAGAAATCACATGTACAAAGTGAAAAAGGGGATGATTATGAGATGAGTAAACGAAAAATACTCTTACTGATTAATCTTTTAGTAAGTGGTGTAATAGCATTTGCAATTTCAATGTTTTATGCCCAAGGTACGATTGGAGAAAATTATACGGATGAAGTATATGTGGCACCAGAGTTTTTCATCGTGTTAGTAATATGGGGGATAGGTGCATTATTTGCATGCTTTCAATTCTATAAAGATAAACTTTTATTTTTTGTATCGTCTCTTGTTATTACATGGCTTTCCATTCCTTTAGGAATTTTCCTCGGATTTGCCATAAAATGATCGTTACTTATGGATAGATTTGAATAACAAAAGTGATTGATGTTCTCTTCTCTATGACAACTATCAATCTTCTTGGATTAGAAACGACTTTACAATTATTTCTGGAGCTATTTCTGCAATGTTCAAATGTTCATTGGTTAATAGATGAATTTCTAAGAAGAACGAAATGTAAACCTGTTTGAAATTACTGATTTAGAAGGAAGAGGTGTTATATGAAAGACATAGTTGAGAATATCCTAGATTATATGGCTACAGATGGAATTGCTTACGATATACAAAAGGTTCAAACAGCACATCGTATAAAATTAGTTGATTCCTGGGGAATTAAACCTGGAAGTCGTGTACTAGAAATAGGATGTGGACAGGGAGATACTACTGCCGTTCTGGCACATTTTGTAGGGGAGGATGGCATGGTGCATGGAGTGGACATAGCCTCTCCAACCTATGGGAGTCCAATTACACTAGGGGAATCAGCTGAGAAATTAAAACAATCGAAACTAGGTAGCCGAATTAAAATAGATTTTAATATAGATATTTTATCTCAGAATGTAGATTTTCCGACAAATACATTCGATTACATCGTATTCTCTCATTGCTCTTGGTATTTATCATCTAGAGATGAGTTACTATCTATTATGAAAAAAGTTAAATCTTGGGGCAAAACTTTATGCTTAGCGGAATGGAGTACGGATATTTCTTCTATTGAACAGTATCCGCACTTATTAGCCATCATAATTCAGGCACATTATGAAGTATTTAAAGAGGAAAGTGAATCCAATGTACGTACATTATTTACACCTCAGGACTCAGGATATCAGGTTAGTTGTTGAAGAAGCGGGCTGGAATAATATAGAAGATGCCACAATTGACTCACCTGAATTGCAGGATGGGAATTGGGAAATTGATATGGTGCTTGGAGGAATTCACAAAGAGCTGGAGCAGCTAGATCATATGCCAAAGAAACAAGTAGATTTAGTAATGTCCGAGGTTACAATGCTAAAAACTTTTGTAGACACGAAGAATGTAAGACCGTTATCTGTATATAGTTTAACTGCTAGGTAATCTATCTTGAAGGAGAGGAAATAGAGATAATGAGACAAATTATCGCATTAGGTGGTGGAGGGTTTTCGATGGAACCGGATAATCACTTATTAGATCAATACATACTGAAACAGTCTAATCAATCATTCCCCAAAATATGCTTTGTCCCAACTGCAAGTGGTGATGCTGATAATTACATCACACGTTATTATCACTTCTTTGATATACAACCTTGCAAACCGTCACATTTATCTCTATTCCATCCACCTACTAGAGATTTAGAAGGCTTCTTGCTAGAACAGGATATTATCTATGTAGGTGGAGGAAATACCAAGAATTTACTTGCTTTATGGAAAGAATGGGGAATTGTTGATATATTGCGGAAGGCTTGGAATCAAGGCATTGTATTAGCTGGAATTAGTGCAGGTGCAATTTGCTGGTTTGAAAAGGGTGTTACCGATTCATTTGGAGATGGGTTAGAGCCTATAACGTGTTTAGGCTTTTTGGAAGGGAGTAACTGTCCTCATTATGATGGTGAAATAGCAAGAAGATCAGCCTATCATTCCTTAATTGCTTCTGGAGCTATCCAACCTGGAATAGCAGTTGACGATGGCGTGGCAATACATTTCATAGATAAAGAGATTGTTAATATTGTAAGTTCAAGACCGAGTGCAAAAGCCTATAAGGTGGAATACAATCAAAATATAAACGAAATAGAACTAGAAACAAGATTCTTAGGTTCAACCAAATGAACTAGGGTGGGATTACCTTTCCATTTTTCATTAACTCCCATAAGTCTAGAACAAAGTGAAAATAGAACAATAGGAGCATTATATGAACAACATTCTAAAAAGTTGGAAAGAACCAGCTTTACTATTATCTTCTATAGGAATTTCCAGTATTGGGGATTTTATTTATCTAGTAGCAATCAATATCATTGTGTATCAACTTACTGGTTCAGCAGCAGCAGTAGCGGGACTATGGATAATTGGTCCATTAACCAATATCGTAACGAAGTTCTGGACAGGCAGTTTCATTGATTATCGCAGTAAGAGAAAAGTCTTGATTATTACCTATATTACACGCGCAATCCTTATTTTCTTTATACCACTTGCGCCGAATATGGTTGTTATCTACGCAATTCTAGTCCTGCTCAGTGTTGCAAAATCTTTCTTTACTCCATCATCGATGACCTATGTGACATTAGTAGTACCTCAAGAAAAGAGGAAACGTTTCAATTCTATACAATCATTTGCTAGTTCTGGGGCGTTTATTATTGGGCCGTCCATTGGGGGAACACTTATTTTAATGACTTCCATTGAAATAACGTTGTGGTTAAATGCTATTTTCTTTTTAGTATCTGCTGCTCTATTGTTTTTTCTACCTGAAAAAGAGAATATTAGAAACCAGGAGATCCCATCTTTAACAATCTCACAAGTAGTACAAGATTTTAAAGTAGTACAAACATTTATGTCTAAGCATACATATGTATCGTTTATTTACCTGGCTTTTATTCTGGTGATGATATTCTCATTTGCGATGGATACACAAGAAGTCGTATTTACGCAACAAGTAGTTGGGCTTTCTGAGTTAGACTATAGTTTATTAATTAGTATTACAGGGATTGGCTCCGTAATCGGTGCATTCGTATTAACGGTATTGTCAAATAGATTATCATTGCGATATATGATAGTTGTTGGTATTACAATGATGACTATAGGATATGTGATCTATGCTTTATCGTGGTCCTTTTTCTCTATCGTAGTAGGATTTGTTATTTTAGGATTTTTTAATGTGTTTCTAAATGCAGGGATTACGACTTTTTATCAAAATAATATACCAGTGGAAATTATGGGAAGAGTAACGAGTATTTTTCAACTAATCCAAAGTACAGTACAAGTATTATTTATATTAGCAATTGGATTTATTGCTGATAGTTTTTCCTTAAGGGTCACCATTGTCACCTTAGCAATCATAATGCTACTATCTGCTATTGTTTTTTCAATCCTTGTCTGGAAACCTGATAAAAAGGATTTTTATAAAGAAGAAAATACGATGAGGAATGTAAGTGGAGAATAAAGAATTAAGAATTAAGAATTTAATGAAGGTTGGAGAATCCAATAGAGTGAGAACATACTTAATGAAGAAAGTAGGAACGGAATGATTTATGAAGCCAATATGAAGGCAAGAAAAAAGTTAGTACCTATGTTGTAGATATTGATAGCACTATTATTTTATCCTATCTACAGGGTCATATGGGAAAGGGCTGGGTAAACGACCTTGACAATCCAAAGGTAGCACAAATTACGGTAGGAATATTTGTATTTTATGCAGGCGACCCTAATACAAAGGAAGCAGAAGAAATGCTCCAAACCTTCCAGATTTTCCTTTTATAATTGTTGAGTCTGATGACTGGAAAAAACGGATAGAAACGGTTCACCAAGGTAAAATTGAAGCTTTCAAGCGCTATAGGTTCGAGAAGAATCCACAACATTTAAGAGAATTACATATACGAAATCTAATGGTCTCACTACCAGAAGGTTTCGAGATGAAGAAAGTTGATGAGGATATTGCAAATACAGAGTCTTTCCAGGAACTTTCAGAGGACTTTATCAGTCAATTTGCTTCTATCAAATATTTTATCAATAGAGGGGTTGGTTATGCGATCATTCGTAATGGACAAGTGATTTCGGCAGCAACGTCATTTAGTATTTATGATGAAGGAATTGAGATTGAAATCGCAACAAATTCCCAGTATAGAAGAAAAGGCTTAGTAACGATTACTGCTGCAGCTATCATATTAGATTGTCTAGAGAATGGGAAATATCCTAGTTGGGATGGTGCCAATGAATCCGTACAATTGGCACAGAAACTAGGTTATATGCTTAAGGAAACCTATGATACTTATTTTATAAACCAATAGAATCCCAGAATATAGATTTTAATAAAAAGGGGCAGGGACAAAAATATAGACGATTCGAAAGCGATAGCTCTGAGGAGGCTCAGCCGCCGCCCACTGTAAAGAAGACACTACGAGGTACTTTCGAACAGATGTCGCCCCTGTATGGAAGCAAAAGCGAAGTATATTTCCGGTGCGGGTTTTCCCACTACCTATTGTATTGTTCGGATTCTGAATAGACTAAAATATCTTTTGTCCCGGCCTCTTTTGCTTATATATTAAGCATACGATTATTATCGAACTAACATCTTCCTTCGCTCGCTTGCTTCATGGTAAAGCTCTTGTTCCCGCTCTGTCTCAGGGATAACTCCTGGAACAGGAACTGGCTTGCCATTTTCATCAATAGCAACCATGGTTAACAAAGAAGTGGTAGTTAGGCTCTTTGTTCTTGTTTGAATATGTTCGCATTCTACCTTTACATAAACCTCCATGGATGTTCTTCCGGTATAAATGACAAATCCTTCTAAGGTTAGGACATCACCGACTTTAGCTGATGATAGAAAATCCACTTTATCTATGGATGCCGTAACGACAGCCCTTCCACTGTGCTTCATCGCAGTAATCGCTGCAATCTCATCTATATAAGCTAAGACCTTCCCACCGAAAATACTTCCTAAATGATTCGTGTCAGGCGGTAATACTAGTTTTGTTTGTATCGTTCGAGATACATTAGTTGATAGTTTTTCCATCCATTCTTCTCCTACTTTCCTTTTTGGTGATTTAGGTATTATCTGCATCTAGTCTTCTAGGAAAATAAAAAATCCATACTTCATAAAGAAGATGGACATCTTGTTAGAGGGCACGAGAAAAAAGCTAAGATTCCTAGACTCATTATCCGTCTAAATCTTTAACTTATACCTTGCGTTCTAACCTTCCCAGCTCCCGAAGAAGATCATACAAAATAAATAAGGCAGGTCTCCTGACTTGTGCTTCACTTTACTCTAAGCCTTCCCATCCTAAGACAGTGGTCATTCTTATTTCATCCACACTTACAGTTGCGGGTACAGTTCTGGATTTCCACCAGATTCCCTTTTAAGTCTTAAAAAAGACACCCTATTCATCGGCATATATTTCTATGTAGTTTAACACCTATCACTATAAATGTAATATATTTTTTCCATTCTGCCAACTATCCAAATTACTTTAAGAAAATAATATTGACTAATTATAAAAAGAGTATTATTATTTATTTATAATAATTATAAATAGGGTGGTTTATCATATGAGTGATAGTATCAGGGAGAATGAATCTGCAATAAAGAATAGAAAACTATTAATATGGGCGGCATCTTTAACATTATTCTTTGCCACATTAGAAATTGTCTATGGCTTGATTTCTGGATCACTGATGATTATTGGAGATGGCGTACATATGGGTTCCGACGCTATTTCACTTATTCTTTCGTTAGTCGCTGTAATTATTGCTTCCAAAGCAGCGACAACCAAGAAAACATTCGGGTATAAACGCTTTGAGCCAATTGCTGCTTTTGTGAATGGATTTAGTCTTATATTAATCCCACTATATATCATATATGAAGCGGTTAACCGTATCGTTAACCCTGTGGAGATTATACCGATTCAAATGCTTGTTATTGGAATAATTGGCTTATTGATTAATGGATTAGTTGGATTTATTCTGTCAAAAGGAAGCTCCAATCTAAATATGAGAAGCGCCATTTTACATGTGGTTGCAGACATGATTACAAGCTTAAGTGCAGTAATTGTAGCACTTGCTATTCTATTCTTCGACTTAGTTTGGTTAGATCCGATTGGAAGTATCGTGACTTCCATTATTATTATCCGTGGTGGTATAAAAATAACGAAGGAAGCATTTCATATCCTAATGGAGGGTACTCCAGAAGGGTATTCTGTAGAAGTGATTGAAGATACAGTAAGTAGAATAAATAGCAGTATTACGATTAACCAAGTTAAGATATGGTGTATCAATGAAGCCGAGGTTTATGCACTTATTCGATTAAAGAATTGTCCTTCTGTGATAGAAGGTGCGCAAAAAATTAAGAAGGAGATAGCAAAGGCAACGAACATACCTCCCGGCCATATTTATCTTGATGTTACATCCTTCTAAATGATAAAAAAGAGGGATTTTGCTTCATATTAGTGCAAAATCCCTTTCTGAACTAATGATCCATTTTTGATAATGATGATTAGTGTATGGCATTCTTGAATTTTCCACCATGAGCTTCTTGAGCATCCATGATGGTAATAAAGGCCTTTGAATCAGTCTCATGTACAATGGATTTTAACTTGGCAATTTCTAAACGAGTTAGAACGACATAAATGACCTCTTTATCATTCTCTCTAAATCCACCCTTACCATACAATTTTGTAATCATACGACCTAAACGTTCTTGAATTGCTTCACCGACTTCTTCGTAATTATCAGAAACGATAATAGCTGCTTTCGTATCACCGGTTAGACCTTGCCCAACTAAGTCAATTGCTTTAGAGGCAATGAAGTACGTAATAATCGAATACATGGCTTGCTCCCAACCGAGAACAAATCCTGCCCATCCAAAGATGAAGATGTTGAAGAACATAACGAATTCTCCAACTGAGAACGGAAACTTGCGAGTAAGTAGAATTCCAAGGATTTCAGTTCCATCTAAGGCACCACCATTGCGGATGACAATACCAACTCCAACCCCTAAAATTAACCCTCCAAAAACAGTGGCTAATAAAGTATCGTTAGTTGCTGGTGCAAAGGAATGTAAAGCTGGTTCAATTAACGCTAAAGCTACGATACTGAACAAGGAGGAAATAACGAAGCTTTTCCCGATAAACTTATATCCAGCAAAAAGAAATGGTAGGTTAAAAATGAAGATTAAAATACCAAAATTAAGTCCAGTTAAATTATTGGTAAGTAACGAGATACCGATAATACCACCATCGATAATGGTATTTGGAATTAAAAAGAGCTCTAGAGCAATTGCTGCGATCGTTGCGCCGATTAACATCATAATAAATCGGAAAATGATGCTACCAACAGATTCTTTTTTATGTTGTTTTCCCATGTCATCACCTTCTTTTATTCATTTCAAAAAAATGGTACTTTAAAATTATACATGAAAATTGTCAGTTTATGTTATGCATATGCATGTAATACATACTTTTTTTCAAAAAAATGGAGGAGATATTAAAATGGACATATCGGTATCAATCGGGGATGGAATATTTAACTTCCGAACAGGAGTAATCTTAATAGATAAGGATCGAGTGCTATTACATCAAAAAGAAGGAGATGATTTTTGGGCACTGCCTGGAGGAAGAGTATCCATGTTTGAGAGTAGTATGGATTCTGCTGTTAGGGAAATTCGTGAAGAGATAGGAGTAGAGATAATGGTAGACAGGATGCTGTGGCATACAGAGAATTTTTTTCTATTCGAGGAAAAGAAATTTCATGAAATCGCAGACTATTATGTTGCAACTATTTGCGGCAATGAGATTCAACAGAAAGACGTGTTTGAAGGTATAGAAGGAGAGGAAACGCTAATCTATAAATGGTTTCCTATCGAAGACCTAAAAAATGTTGAACTGTACCCAGAGTTTTTGAGAGAGGGAATAAGCAATTTACCAGATCATCCAACCTTTCTGACAATAACACAAGAGGGAAGTTAATCCCAATATTGAAAATGAAAAAGTGAGTCTGATAGGTTTGACAGACTCACTCTTCATTATAGTCTTACATTTATCCTGGAATTCTTATCTCCTTTGTAATAAAATACTCCCTCTACAATGGATGTATCTGGAAAAAGTAAATGATCCCAATAGGATTTAAGTGCTTCCTCATGATCGACGATTTGATTGAAATTTTGCAGAGCCAGTATGGAGTTGACATTAAAGTCATAGCCGAATTCTAAATAAGTTTGAAATATCTTTAGCTTTTCAACAGTAAGCTGATTTTTACGTTGGAATAGAGCTGGATAAAGTACAGAACGGTAATGTTGTAATTTTGAATTTCTAGCAACTTGATTTATCAACTTTCTACGATTATATTTAATTGCCAAATCCATATATTTTTCAGGAATGGTTGGCTCAAAAATAAGCTTGTAAATGTCGTGCTTATTACAACCAACCCTATGGCAAATAAGTTGGATGTTATTGTTTGTATGTTGTAGTAATAGTGCTGCATATTCATATTTTAGGCGATGATTTACCTTCTCTCTGAGACAAGACTGAAATACATAATAGGTCCAATCGAGGTCCGATAGCGTAGGATGATTAGTTATATAAACTGGAATCATAATGTTTCGTTTGGCTGTTTTTAACATATTATAGGCCTCGATACCTTTATGTAAAAAAAGTTCTCCATCTGCATTTCGAATGACATGGATGTAGGGAATATTGGTTTCAGTGTATTTGTGATAGGAGTTACGAGTAACAGGATTGATAGTTGTGTGCTTTGCTTTTATTTCTTGAAAGGAAACCCATTCTACTCGAATAATGTCCATTGAAACCAGTCCTTTACTTGTAATGGAACGCTACACATCCTAAAAGGAGGTTTTACCTTGTAAAGCCTATGTGTCAGGTGAATTGTCCTATAACTTTGTAACCCAAATGTAATAGAAAAGGAGCTAGTTTGTTTATACTAGCTCCTTCGATTTCTCGAACTGGTTATTTACTTTACATAAACAGAGTCGATAATGGTTCGTTTAAATGATGTACCATTCTTTGTTTTTCCTTCAATATCAATCGTTATATTATATACTTCATTCTTTTTCGTAAAGGTAAGTACTTTGGAAAGATCTTTCGCATTCTTTACAGACACAGAATACTTGTTTTTAGGGTTATTGGACTGTGTAATATGATACGTAGCCTTTAGTGAACTTTCCTCTACGGTTGTTTGATCAGCTTTTAGTTCATATTGTAGTTGTGAATTGGTCACCAACCTAGGATTTTGTCCTGTTGTAATTAGCTTTGGTGAATCAAAATGAGCTTGCAGTAAATAAGCATCTTCCTGGTTGCTTCCGATTACTATTTTCCATTCCCCTTCCATCGGAGCATTTAGTGTTACACCATGATGCAGTGCACCGATGAATATCCCTTCTTCTACCTTCTTAGAGGTGACTTTTGGTGTCACTACTTTTCCAGATGGAGAGATGAATTTCAATTTCTCTAAAGCATTCGTTGTCATAAGGCTAAGCGATATTTCTTTCACATTGTCTTCAACAGTAAGGGCAATTTCTGTTTCTTTTTCTGCTGCTAATGGACCACCTTGTACCCATTGATTTAACACAATATCATTTTTACTGATAGAATCATTTTCTAATTGGTTTGCTAGGCTACTTGTACTATACAGGTTTTGATCTGATATATAGTCATCAAATACAGAGAAGGTTACGCCAGTTCTAATCGATGTATGATTCCAATCACTAATGGCTATTTGTGTACCACGTGGTAATTTACTACTTGCTGTTGTCACAACGCCATCATTGGAACCGAACTGGTTTAAGTACATTCCACCAAACCATGTCGAGGAAAATGCAGAACCCCACCCTGTTCCGCCAAGTGTATAGTAATCATTGTAGTAGGCTCTGGATTGGGCTTCTATCTGGGAACGAAAATTAGCCATTTCACCCATTTGCATGGAATAGGTTCCATCTCCTTGTGCACCAAGTAAATCTGCTAACCAGCCTGCGCCAGAGCTATAGGCTAGGTCTGCTAGTTGTGACCCGTGATGAGGGCTTGAAAGGGTAATAACATTATCAACATATTGCCAGGCACCATAATACGTTAAGGCAGTTTGTGTATCCACACCTCCTTTACTATAGGCAATAACCGTAATAGGTTTACCACCGAAGTGAGTGGATATTTCTCTGATTTTCTCCGCTAGTAATGCCCCATTGTCCCACATGCTAGCAGATGCTCCGCCAGCATCGTGTAATTGAATAAAAGTGGTTTGATATCCTGCGTCACGAGCAGTTTGATACATATTATTATCTTCCCAGAAAACTTGAGCTGTATTGTTTAGACCAGGTACGAATAGTAGAATAGGGGCATTTGGAATTAGGTTTGGTGGGGTATCCCCAATATACCATTCTCCGGGAGTTTCGGTATTGCCGTTGTTGGCTTTTCCAGTTAGTGATATGCCAGGTTCTTCCTTTTGGAACAGGATTGGGTCTGGAATTGAAGTGGTTTCTTTCTTATCGGCAGCCATTACGGGAAAGGGACCAGCAAATCCCAATACCAGTACCACCACCATAAACAAAATTGAAAAACGGTTTCGCATACAAATTCCTCCTCATATGTATTCCTTCCATCATATTCCTATAGGAAAGGCTTCATGAAGGATGGAGGTTGGGAAACCTATAAAGTGATAAAAATAGGCCTAGCGAGCTACCAAATAGGAGCGTAATACTAGGTCTATTGAACTAACGAAACCACCCCTTTTTCTTGAACCAAAGTATCATCAGCAAACTAATAAGAATCATAATTGCCATTATGAGGAAGTAGCCATAATCCCACTTTAATTCCGGCATATTAGCAAAATTCATCCCGTATATTCCTGCGATAAAGGTGAGTGGGGCAAAGATTGACGTAATAACAGTTAGGATTTGAATAACTTTATTTTGTTGGTAGGAGTTAAGTGAAATAAAATTATCTCGAATATCGTTAGTAATATCACGATTAGAATCAACCATTTCGGAAAGCTTTAACAAATGATCATAGATATCAGCAAAGTATTCTCTATGCCCTTGGATGCTTAGGTGATGCGTGTTTAAAATTCGATAGAGAAGATCCCGAATAGGATGAATGGCATGTCTTAGCTTAAGTAGCTGGTGTCTTAGTTCAAATAACTTATCTAATTCCATGCTCATGGAGGCTGCATGCGGATTTTGTTCTACTTCATTTATTCGGTCTTCTAATTCATAAATGATTGGGAAGAAATTATCGACTACTTTGTCGAAAATCTCATACAAAACTCGGTACTCATTCCATTCCTCCATTGCTTCTAGTTTTAAGCACTTATTCCAAACTTGGTTTACCTCCATTAAGTCCTCTTTATGAAAGGTCACAATATAATTTTCACCAATAAAAAAGTTGATTTCAAATTGATCAAAATCCTCTGGTCCCAAGGTATGGGTTACAACAAGAGAATAATCGTCATAATAATCAAGCTTTGGCCTTTGTTGTCCATAAATACAATCTTCTATCGCCAGCTTGTGAAATTTTAACACCGTACCTAGCTTGGCTATTTCCTCATCAGAAGGAATATTAAAGTCAATCCAACACCAGCTATACTTGGAAAAATCAATATCATCGACCGTTAAGTTTGTGTTTTTTTCATTCTCTTTCGTTATAGCAATCACCTGAATCAATGTAAATGCTCCTTGTAATATAATATAATCTCTTCATAAGGGTTTACAGTGTTCAGGGTAATTATGTAGTGAAGTGTGTTTCTTTTGAAAAATTAACGAGAATGATATAATGTTGAAGACTATGGATAAAGGTAGGCAAAGAATGGGAGTCGAACGTTTTGAAAACGTATACGGTTTTAAAATCACTGAATAACAACGTACTTATTGTCTTAAATGAGCAGCAGGAAGAAGTAGTCGTTATCGGGAAAGGGATTGGTTTTCAAAAGAAACCAAAAGACCTTATTAACGAAGAAATAATTGAGAAGCTCTTTGTATTAGAAAGTAAATCAGAGCAGGAAAGTTATAAGGAATTGCTTCCAAATATAGATGAATCAACACTAGAGGCAATCATAACTGCTATGGAAATTATTAAAAATAAATCCAACTCGTTTTTAAACGAGAAGGTTCATGTTGCTTTAACAGATCATATTCTATTTGCGATTACCCGTTTAAAAAGGGGGATGGGTATAAAAAATCCTTTCTTATCGGAGACAAAAGCATTATATCCTTTTGAATATGAGATTGCAGCAGAAGTTGTCGATTATATGAATCATACATTAGACATTCATTTACCGGAGGGTGAAATTGGTTTTATTGCCCTTCATGTGCATAGTGCGATAACGGACAAATCGTTATCTGATATTCATATGTATTCTACCTTACTGACTCAGCTAGTAGATACAATTGAAGAGCAATTGAATGTGAAGATTGATAGAGAAGGAATAGATTACCTTCGATTAATTCGACATATTCGTTATACGATTGAACGAGTATTAAAAGGAGAAAAAGTAGAAGAGCCAACAAATATAGCTCTTCTATTGAAAACGGAGTACCCAGTGTGCTATAATCTTGCTTGGAAACTTATCAAAATGATGCAGCAAACCTTAAAAAACCCGTTTATGATGCAGAAGCAGTTTATTTAACCTTGCATCTACAACGATTAGCTTCAAGATATCAATAATTCATTCATATATTTCTGCGTGTAACTGATTCGATCAGGCATGAGTAGAGGTTTATGGAAATAGAAGGGGATTTAATGCCCTATCTCTATTTTCATGTGCCTTTCTCATGCCTTTTTTTGTTGTTTTATCGGGTTTTCTGCAAATAATAAGTTTACAAAATTTAAAAGGAGGACTTATATATGTTTAAGAAGGCTTTTGGTGTTTTACAAAAAATCGGTAAAGCACTAATGCTTCCTGTTGCCTTATTACCGGCCGCTGGTTTGTTACTTGGTCTAGGGAATGCGGCACAACAGGAAACAACATTAGACTATCTACCATTCTTGAGTGCAGATTGGATTCAATCTACTGCATCAGTAATGGAAGATGCTGGTAACATTATTTTTGCCAACTTAGCACTTATTTTTGCAGTAGGTGTTGCGATTGGTTTAGCAAGTGATGGTGCAGCAGGACTTGCCGCGCTAGTTGGTTATTTAGTACTAAATCAAGTAATGGGTTCATGGCTTGGAGTAACAGATGATATGATTGCATCTGATCCAAGTTTTGCTAGTGTACTTGGTATCAATACATTACAAACGGGTGTCTTTGGTGGGATAATTGTGGGGCTCATTGCCGCCTTTGCCTACAATCGGTACCATGATATTGAGATGCCGTCTTTCCTTGGATTTTTCGCAGGGAAGCGTTTTGTGCCAATTGCAACGGCAGTATTCTCATTCATTGCAGGTTTAATTCTACTGTTTGTATGGCCACCAATTCAATCAGCTATGAACAGTGCTTCGTATTGGTTGATTGAAGAGGGAACGTATTTAGCTGTATTTATGTTTGGTTTTATTAAACGATTATTAATACCATTTGGATTGCATCACATTTTCCATGCGCCATTCTGGTATGAATTTGGTTCTTATACGACAGCTGCCGGAGAAATTGTCCGAGGAGATATGACGATCTTCTTTGCGCAATTACGTGACAATATCGAAATCACAGCGGGTAACTTTATGGCTGGGGAATACCCTATCATGATGTTTGGTCTTCCAGCTGCAGCACTTGCCATGTATCATGCTGCTAGACCAGAACGTAAAAAGCTAGTAGCAGGACTTCTTGCTTCTGGTGCCTTAACATCATTCCTAACTGGTATTACTGAACCGCTTGAGTTCTCATTTATGTTCGTATCACCAATCCTATTCTTAATCCACGCGATTTTAGACGGATTGTCCTTTATGATTATGACAGCATTAAGTGTGAATATCGGTTACACCTTCTCAGGTGGGTTTATTGACTTTGCATTATTTGGTATTTTACCAGGTAAAGAGCCATGGTGGCTTGCAATCTTAGTAGGTATTGCATTTGGTGTCGTGTATTACTTCCTATTCCGTTTCTTTATCAAGAAGTTCAATCTGATGACACCCGGTCGTGAAAAAGCGGAAGAAGAAAATACAACAGCTAAAGGGGAAGCAGGAGACCTTGCCTACAATGTTCTAGAAGCAATGGGTGGACAAGAGAACATTGCACATTTAGATGCATGTATTACAAGACTTCGTGTTTCCGTAAATGACATTAAAAATGTTGACAAAGATGAACTGAAAAAACTAGGAGCTGCAGGTGTACTAGAAGTTGGAGACAACATCCAAGCGATCTTCGGACCACGTTCAGAAATTATCAAAGGTCAAATGCAGGATATTATATCAGGTAAAAAACCTCGTCCAATTACAACTGTTGACCAAGATGAAGAGGTAAAGCAACAAATCGAGGAAGTAAATCCTGAAGCACTTCAAAATAATAAGGTCGATGAGGAAATCGTGATGCCAATTGAAGGAGAAATTGTTCCAATCACGGAGGTTCCAGACCAAGTATTTGCTCAAAAAATGATGGGTGATGGATTTGCAATTAAACCAACAGAAGGTCTAGTTGTATCACCTGTTAATGGTAAGATTATCAATGCGTTCCCAACGAAACATGCTCTTGGAATTCTCTCAGAGGGTGGAAAAGAAATCCTAATTCACTTTGGATTGGATACTGTAAATCTAAAAGGTGAAGGATTTGAATTATTAGTTCAAGAAGGAGATACTGTCACTGCTGGTCAACCATTACTAAAAGCAGACGTATCTTATATTGAAAAGAACGCAAAATCTTCCATCACACCAATCGTCTTCACGAATTTAACAGATGGCGATCAAGTAGTGATTGCAAAACAAGGTAATGTGAAAAGAGAAGAAAAGGGTATTGTGACGATTAAGTAGTAATGATTATACCCTAATGGAAGAGGCTGTCATAAAGGTGAAAATATCCTTCTATGACAGCCTCTTTTTGTTACGTACACGTTTATTCTTTTGATATTGGAAGTATGATAATGGCGGTCGTACCTTTATTTTCTTTCGAATCAACATGAATAGTTCCACCATGTGCCTTGGCGATTTGCAGTGCGATACTCATGCCAAGCCCGGTTCCTTCAATTCGTTCCTCGGTATTCGTACCACGATAGTACCGATCAAACAGGTGGTTCAACGTGTTCTCGCTCATTCCTACTCCATTATCTTTAATCATAATCTTAACTTGGTCTTTTTCTTTTACTTTTTCAGCAGTAACCTCTATCTTTGTCCCGATTGGATTATGGTTAATGGCATTATAGATCAAGTTATCAAGCATTCTTTCAAAGAGTCGCTTGTTAATTTCAAGATTAATTCCGTTTTCTGGCTGTTTGTAGTGAATAGAATAACCCTCGATTGTTAGGTCCATCTCATACCTTTTCATCATAATATCCATATACGCATTGATTTCAATTCGCTCGAAGATAATGTCTGCCACATCATTTTTTAATTGGAAGCTTAATGTGAAATCCTCGATAAGTCTTAACATATAGTTACTCTTGTTATCAATTGTTTTACCAATTTCTATCAATTCTTGCTTTGTCCAGTCATAGGACCCATTCTCTAACAGATTTCCATAACCCTGTATCGTCGTTAATGGTGTCCGTAAATCATGGGAAATACCAGCCATCCATTCTTCTCTCGTTTTTTCTAATCGTTTACGTTCCTTTTGAGAAATGTCCAGTTTCTCCGCCATCTCATAGAATGCATGGAATACCTCCTTGTATAGGCGGTAGCGTCTCTTAAGTTTGCCATTCCGTTTAAACACTTGTTTTTTCTCTTGGGAGGTCAAAACGACTTCATAATCTTCATTTCCCATTCGGCTTAACCAATTTGTA
Source organism: Ornithinibacillus scapharcae TW25 (assembly GCF_000190475.1). Classification (GTDB taxonomy): domain Bacteria; phylum Bacillota; class Bacilli; order Bacillales; family Amphibacillaceae; genus Ornithinibacillus; species Ornithinibacillus scapharcae. Next base: position 116,764 of record NZ_AEWH01000012.1, on the reverse strand, counting down.
AAAATAAATAATGGATTTCCATATCGAAAACCATTCCAAATCGCTACCAAAATCGTTACTAAGAGAACAATAGAAGCAGTAATAGCAAAAGCAATCATTATATCACGGATATTACCTAAATCAATATCTGTTTTATTTTGATTTGGCGTATATAGTACCCATAATTCATCCGTATTTGGGTCAATATAGGTGGACTGTTTAGTAGAAAATACATCTGGAGAGATCTTTCTTAGAAATACATCGAGGACTTTTTCATCCTCTCTATCTTCTCCAGCGGCTAATAAAAGTGTGTTATCAGGTCCATATATTTCAAGTGTTCCTTCGTTTTTCTGTAGTAATTGCTCTAAATCTGTTAACCCTGTATCGGATAGAACTTGTTCGGAACTATAATTACTTACTATTTCTTGCAATAACTGGTTCCCTCGGTCTTTATAGCCTAAAAGAAATAAATAATTGGATTCATAAAATGTTTCCAAATAATAAACAATAGAATATTCCTGAAGTTTTTTGGATTCTTGAAGAACCATTAATTCATATGGATTATAAGACATTGGTAGGGTATCTGGTTGATTAGCAGAATCAATCACTTTCCCATCTTCATCTATTATCTGTACCCAGACATTGTTTTCAATTACTCGATCTTCCCAGCCTTCCGCCATCTCGATTTCAGTAATGGAGTTACCGGTATCCATTGCAACACTATCGAGCATAGTTTGATAATAGTTATGCTCGAATTGCCCTCTCGTGAAGAACATCACGGCAATTATCGCTGTAGCTATAATCAGAAGAAGCATAGATGCAGCAACTAAAATAAATTGAATTAAAAAGTGTAGAAATAAGCGCCATCTTAGTTTTGCCATGTTTCATTTCCTCTAATTAATTTATATCCAAGACCACGTACTGTGATTAAATGTTTTGGTTTACTTGGATCTTCTTCAATTTTTTCTCGAATTCTTCTAATATGTACGGATACGGTATTATCATCAACATAACTATCAAAGCCCCAGACAGCTTCTAATAAGGTTGCCTTCGAAAGTACAAGATTAGGATTTTTGCAAAAGTACAGTAGGAGCAAATAAACTTGTGAAGGGCAAGTAACGACCTTCCCATCTACAATTAATTCTCCCGCACGTTCATCTAATATAAAGCGACCGAAGTCATATCTGCCACTTGTTGTTGAGGAAGTATCTAGGTGTCTGTGTGTTTCCTTTCGCCGTATGAATGCTTTTATTCTAGCGGCTACTTCTAATGGATTGAACGGTTTCGTAACATAATCGTCTCCTCCGGTAGCAAAACCAGTTAAGACGTCTAAGTCTGACACCTTTGCTGTTAAAAAGAGAATATAGGCATTGGTTTGTTGTCTAATTTGTGGGCATAAGTCAAAGCCGCTACCATCTGGGAGCATGACATCTAAAATAATTATTTCAATTGGATGTTTCTCAATAAGTGATAATGCATCCCGTCCTGTGTGGGCAGTATAGATTTGGTGAAATCCTTCTTTTCGTAGCATGGTTTCTAGCATGGTGACTATTGATTTTTCATCATCTACAATTAATATCGGTGTATTATCCATCTCATTTCCCCCCACTTTATCATACCACCTGAAGTTTACGAACAGTTGAACAAATTTCCTAGAAATTAAGAAAATGGTAATGTTGTGTTCAATTTGCCGAAAGCTTTCCTTGATAATCTAGTAATAGAACATACAGGAAGGAAGCATAAAGGATGAAAAGAATAGAGACTATTGATGGTTTAAGAGGATTTAGTTTAATAGGGATATTAATGGCAAATATGCTCATATTCCAATATGGGATGTTTGGAAAGGATTCGATAGACAAGTTTTCATTATCCACGATAGATAGTTCGGCATATATTTGGCTGAAAATCTTTGTGGAATCAAGTTTTATGCCAATCTTTATGTTTCTATTTGGTTATTCGATGGTATTACTTCGAAATAAGTTAGAGTCGCGTGGGCAGAAAGTGAAACGGCACTTAGCTAGAAGGTTCTTCCTATTAATGCTATTCGGTGCTCTTCATGCTGCTTTTATTTGGGAAGGTGATATTTTACTAGCATACGGACTTATTGGCTTTCTTGCATTAGCCTTTGTCAATCGAAAGAAGAAAACTATCTTAATATGGGCAATCGTCTTCTTTACATTAACAGGCCTCTTGAGTTTGGGAGAAGTGGAATTAACATCTGAAGATATAGCAATCATGAATAATTATGTGGAAAAAGAAACTATTATCTATTCGGGAGGCAGCTACGGAGAAGTACTCGAATTTCGAAATAGTGGTGAACTTCCGTTTAACTTACCAGACTATATGTATGTAGTAATGCTACTGATGGCACCAATCATTACATGTCCGATTTTGTTGTTTGGTATGTATGCAGCGAAAAGTGGTTGGTTTACAAATCCAAATGTGGAAAGAAAGATGTATTTACGATGGGCGATTATTTTACTGCCTGTAGGTATTTTCCTAAAAACTATCTCGCAGTTATTCCCAGATTTCTCTCCAGGGGAAGGTCTTTATATTATTGGTGCACCATTACTATCTGTTGGTTATATATTTTTGTTTAGTTTGTTTTATACGAATGGAGCGCCAAAGCTATTCTTCTATTTTGAAAAGGTTGGGAAGTTATCCTTAACCAATTATTTAGTGCAGAGCATGATTTGCACTACCATTTTCTATGGATATGGATTAGGTCTATTCGGAAAAATGGGAGTGTTTTACGGAATATTACTCGCAATACTCATTTACACCATGCAATTTATCATCAGTCATTATTATTTAAAAATCTGGAGAATGGGACCATTTGAAAAAGTACTAAGGACATTCACTTACCTGTCATGGAATGGCAGGGTTAAAACGAAGGTGAACAATGGCAAGGATAACCAATTCAAAGCTGTATGATTCAGCTTGATAGATATAATATTAAAGAAATGAGGAGATTTTTTGTCAAAGCAAGCAATGAAACTGATTAATCTAAAGAAAACAATTGGAAAAAAACAAATCATTAAAGGGTTAGACTTTGAAATTAATTCTGGGGAGGTGTTTGGATTCCTTGGACCCAATGGAGCAGGGAAAACAACCACAATCCGGATGATGGTCGGTTTAATGAAAATTACCGAGGGCGATGTACAGATTCTGGGGAAAAGTATAAGAAGTAACTACAAGGAAGCAGTAAGAGAAGTAGGGGCAATTGTGGAAAACCCAGAAATGTATCCATTTATGACTGGTTTACAAAATCTAAATCATTTTGCCCGAATGATTCCTGGAATAAGTAAGGAAAGAATTCAAGAGGTGATTGCGCTAGTTGGGCTAGAAAACGCAATTAGGCAGAAAGTAGGTAAGTATTCATTAGGGATGCGACAGCGTCTAGGAATTGCTCAAGCATTATTGCATAAGCCATCTGTTTTAATTTTAGATGAACCAACGAACGGTCTAGATCCAGCAGGGATAAGAGAGATACGTCAATATATAAGAAAACTAGCTACGGAACAAAATGTGGCTGTAATTATTTCTAGTCACTTGTTATCCGAGATTGAACTAATGTGTGATCGGATTGGAATTATTAAGGATGGCGAATTAGTTGCCATACAATCTGTTAATGAAATCTCAGATACAGAGGTCGAAAAAGAGCTACTAATCCACGTTCAGATGGAAGTTAAACCACCAAAGAGTGCCATCGAACTTCTAAAAAGCGAATTCGAACTGGATGCAGAATTTGAGAGTGGTTTGGTCCGTTTTCAATGTCCAAAGGAGAGAATACCTAGTATCATTCAAACCTTTGTTCAAAACGGAATTTCTGTTTATCAGGTCGAAGTATCCAAAGCTAGATTAGAAGATAAATTTTTTGATTTGATAGGGGAGAATTCAATTGGTTAATTTCTTGAAACTAACGCAAAATGAAATAAAGAAAGTCTATATTCAAAAGTCAACTTGGGTACTGTACATGTTACTTGCTCTAATTATTATCGGTGGAGGTATCCTTACTGTTACAACAGATGTCATCACGAAGGAGTATGGTGAAGATACATGGAAAGAAGAACTACAAGAAGAGAATCAAAAACTCACCAAAGAAATGGAAGAGGAAGGACTATTTGCAGATTATAACACTAGTTTAATCGAAATAAATAATTATTATATCGAGAACGACATCCGTCCATTAGGATATAATGCTTGGCAATATGTTCAAGAGAACGCCATGCTTGTTTCATTAGTAAGTTTATTTACGATTATTATTGCTGCGGGAATTGTAGCAAATGAGTTTAGATGGGGAACTATTAAACTTTTATTAATACGCCCGATTTCTAGATTTAAAATATTACTATCAAAATTTGTAGCGGTATTGCTATTTGCTTTTTACACACTTCTATTCTTAATTATCCTTTCCTGGATTGTCGGAGCAATATTCTTCGGCATCGATAGTTTTAATCCGCATATGGTAATGGATAAACATGGTGGACTTGAATATGTGTCAGTCATCAAAGAAATTATATTCGACTATGGTTTCAAATTGGTTAATCTGTTCATGATGGCGACATTCGCCTTTATGATCTCGAGCATTTTTAGGAGTAGCCCTATTGCAATCGGTACAGCTGTCTTTTTAATGCTAGCAGGAAACTCCATTGTTATGTTTTTTGCAGAACATAGCTGGTCGAAATATATCTTATTTGCTAACACGGATTTAACTCAGTATGTCGGTGGTAATGAACCACTTATAGAAGGAATGACGTTATCCTTTTCCATTACCGTGCTAGTTGTTTATTTTGTCGTCTTTGTTTGCGCTTCATGGGGAGTATTTATGAAGCGGGATGTTGCTGGGAACTGATAATCATGCATTGCACCTGTTTATCGTATATATTGGGCATTACTGGAAATAATAATTCTTACGATATGGCGAATTTGCCTAAAGAGGACAGACTGGATGTGGGGATAACATTTCCCATATAAGGATTAATCTTTGATAAATAGGTGTGGTGATGGAAATTAAATTATTCGTGAGACTGTCTATCATATTTGGGATACTGATCGTGTTTGGAGTCCCATCTGCATTTGCAGAGGTTAAGATTTTAGAGAGGGTACCGACTACAATTGAGAAGCATAATTGGAAACAATCCAGTGTTCATTACGATGTAGTTGAAGTTGGAGAGCATGAATATACTTATTGGAAAAACTTTATTAGGCAAAGTCGTACTTGTCAGATATCCCATCGCATAAAGACCATTGTTTACTATTGTGAAGAGCATAATCACACCAAAGTAGAAACAGTAGTTGATGAGGTAATTCATAGTAATAAACATGGTGAGCATTAGTGAATGATATATGGAAATAATTAAGAGCTATAAGGATTAGTCTCCTTATAGCTTAACACATTCTCTCCCTAGCCTGATAGCGCCCATGCAAGAAATAATATAGGATCATTGTTGCAAGGATTACAAAACCTAATAAGAAATAAAGATTGCGATAACCTAATAGTGGAATAATTAGTCCAATCAGATAAGGACCAAAGCCTAGTCCGGCATCTAGAAAAATATAATAGGTTGAAGTTGCTAGGCCTACTCTCTCAGGTGGTGTTACTTTTACAGCAATTGCTTGTGAAGCGGATTGCATATTCCCATACCCTAACCCGATGAGCACACCTGCAATTAATAGCGATATACCGTGTTCAACTACGCTTAAAAGTAGTAAGCCAGCACCAAAAAGAATGAAGGTTGGATACATGACAGAATTTGCTCCTTTTATGTCCATTAACCTCCCTGTAAAAGGTCGTGATACGAGTATGGCAACAGCATAGATCACAAAGAAGAGACTAGCAGCATCTACAAGATTAACTTCTATCGCATAGAAATTAATGAAGGATAATACACTAGCATATCCTAGGGAAACAATAAATACGATCAATGCAATTGGAAATGCCTTTGGTTCAATAAAGTCGGATAGCTTTAGGTTGCTATTATGGGCTTTATTTTTTTGTCTTTGAATCGCTGGAAAAGTGGCAAATAATGTGATGACGAGACTAATCACTCCTAAAATAAGGCAAAAGGTAAAAATAGCTTGAAAGGTCGTATGTTGGCTCATGAATAATCCAATAAAAGGACCGATTGCTGTAGCTAGTGTAACACTCATACTATAGTAACTAATTCCTTCTCCTTTTCGGTCAGTGGGAATAATCTCTGCAACAATTGTACCGGTAGCCGTACTTGCCATACCGAGTGCAATACCATGTAGAAAACGGGTTACAAAGAGAAAACCTATCCCAAGATTGATGAAATACAAGAGGGATGTGAGAATAAAAAAGAGCAGTCCAATGTATAACATGCGTTTATTGCCAATTGTTGTGATCATACGTCCGATGAACAGACGACCGATCAGTGCACCGATGATAAATATACCTGTAACGAGCCCAGCTTCACTTTCAGTAACATCAAATTGTTGTACTGCATAAACCGCTATCGTTACTAACAAAAGATAAAAGACCAAGTATAAGAAAAAATTGGCGGACGAAATAATCATAAAATCTTTCGTCCATAGTTTTGTTCTGGATGTTTTCACAAATATTACTCCTTACTTCATGATGTTATTTCGTATCTCTCCTAGAATACGAATTATTTCTAGTTGTTCTTCTTCGGATACTCCACTTAAAATATCCTCTTCATATTGATCAATAGTCAAACGTACTCGTTCATAGACTTCAAGGCCAAGTGTTGTTAATTTCATCCGTTTTTCTCGTTTATCATTTCCCGTTGTTTGTTCTACATAACCTAATTCTTCCAGGCTGGCCATAGTTCTGGTAATCGTAGGTTTCTCAACACCTTGGTAAAGGGAGATTTCAACATTTGTTGCAGATTCTTGATGATATAAATAATACAATATTGTCCACTGAGCTCGGTGTAATTGATGTTTTTTTAATTCAATATTTAGCTGGTTTTCAAATGGGCGATATAGCAAAATAAGCTGATGAAAAAATCTTTGACTAGTTTTAATAGGATGACCTCCTCTATTATAGTTATCTAAGGTAATGGTTAGTGAAGGTAACTAAATAAGTATAGCAGAAAATTTTTATGAGGTGAAATTCTTAGCTAGCGTGAGGTAGTATGTTTTGGTAGTTACAGTGACGAAATATTGATGAGCGGGCCTATGATACAAGGAATTATGGACGATATTATGGGATTGGGCACAAGTTATTAGAATGCAGAACGATATTTCAGTAGATTGGGCTCATGTTATAAAAAAACGGGACTATATCTTAGTGTATCGAGCACATACTGGAAGGTCTTGTTGCTAGGAGAACGCAACCAAAAAAAATGCACTTGAATTTCCAAGCGCATTTTAGAATTTATTGTGTGGGATCCCTTCTAGGGTCCTTCTTATTGTTAGCTGGATCTGTATCCGATTCCTCTGCAAACTCCGTTTGAAAGTTACCCATTTGCCGAATCGGTGTTGGTCGGTCGTCCTTAACTGCAGAATGTCGATCTGTCATGTAAACATGCAATAATGGCTCTGTTAATGTAAGCAAAAATGCTGCAAAGAGTGAGGCTAAAACAATGGGCATATCTGTTGCAATCAGCAGCGCTCCAAGAACAGCTAAGGTTAAAAATGCTAAAAAGAAATCAGCTATACTTGCTTTGACATTGCCAAATCTTTTTAATAAATATCTGTCCCCGACTACATAAGCAACTGCAGTTGTGATAAGGCTAATTAACAATAAACTCACAAGAGAAGCATCATAAAAAATCCCAAATATAGAGAACACTACGATCAGATTAATGATTAGTTTAATTCCAATAGCTTTAACATTCACGTTCATCCACCTTAACATCCTTTCAGGGCCTTGAAGTTCTATTTTTGAATAGTATTTGGCATTTTCCCTGAAATTATGATATTTTCACAAGAGGATTAATTCCATATTCTGGAGGGGATAAAATGAAGTATTTCGCGGTTTTTTTGCCAATGAAGGATGAAGAAAAGAGTAAACAGCATAGACCGGAACACTTAGCATTCTTACAGGGAAAGTTGGAGGAAGGCTATATTTTTGCAAAAGGTCCGTTCGTTGATGGGGCAGGTGGCTTGGTCATTTATCAAGCAAACAGCCTAGAGGAAGCTGAAGCAATAGTGAAACAAGACCCGTATGTTATTATCGGAGCTAGAGGATATGAAATCCATGAATGGCAGATGACTCAGTAAACAAAGGGGCCAAAACGATCGAATAATCGATTTGGCCTCTCTTATTTTATGTTCAGAATGAATACCGACTATTCTAATATCCACGGGCAGCAACACGCTGGTTTTCTAACATGGTGTCAATAACCGATTCGGTTAACCGTTTAGCGGTTTTCGGAATTACTGTTTTTAGAACAGGATTAATGACAGGACCCATCATTCCCCTTGCCGTCACCTCTAAATTACCAGTCATTTTCGTTTGATATTCTGTAATGCTTTTCGCTTCAAAGTAACCATCACCAGAAATCTTTTCACTAATTCCGGTAAGTGTGAATTTAACAGTGGTCGGTTTTTTCCACTCGGTAATATCGATCCGCATATTGACTGTTTTTTGGATTTTACCTACATCCCCTTTGAATTTCCATGTAGATTGTCTTTCATTTAGAATCTTATGTTCGATATAACCTGGTACGAGAGGAGCCCATTTATTCATATCACTAACAAAATCCCAAATGGTCTCTATTGGTAAATCTACATCTTTTGAAAATGAACCTCCAGGCATTCAAAAACCTCCTTTAATTCATGTTAAAAAGTATATTATCAACATCGGATTTTATTCGTTAAAAAACAAACACAGGAATCTAATGAAATGAAGCAGATGTTATTTATTGAAAAAAAGATAAAAAATAAATTTTTCCTGATTTAAGCTTGAAAATAATAGGATTTCCATGAAAATAGCTTCGGAATAATGTTAGTTTCCTGCAAATAGTGTGTCGAATCGAGTCTAAAACAATGAAAATGGAAATTTGTGTTCATATTAGAAATATGATTATGTTAGTAATGAAAGGGGGCTTTCCGAATGAATTCAAAAGAACTTATGGAATTAAAAAGGAAGGTGGATCAGCATGAAAAGACGATTGTACAGTTAATGGAAATCATTGCGGCAACCAATCGTCGTCTATCTGACTTAAGTATATCCTTTCCCTAAGCGAAACCACACATAAAAATCCTCTTGTATCCTCGCTTGACCTCCACTCTCCATGGAAATAGATAAGGAATAATTCATCCCCGGATTATTCCTTATTCCTCACAAAAATAAGCAGACAAAAAAAGTGTCATATTTTGACGAAAGATATTGTCATTCCTCTTGAGATTGTACCTTGAAATTGATAAAATTAATTGGTATGAATTTAATGAGATAATAGTATAAACTACTAGTTAGATAACTTAGTAGTTGAATTTCTTTAGAACAGTGTGTATAGACTATATTTCATGCCTGAATACGATATTTATTCGCGAAGAGATAAGCGAATCTATAAATTATTTCCAATCCGAACTTAAGAGGAGAACGAGTTATGTGTGGTTTTGTTGGTTTTGCAACTAAAAATAATCAAATAGATAAAGCAAGTATCATACAAGATATGATGAATACAATTGGACACCGTGGCCCCGATAGTGATGGCTACTTTGTTGATGACGAGGTTACTTTAGGTTTTAGAAGATTACAAATCATCGACTTAACGCCAGATGGAAGCCAGCCAATGTTTAATGAAGATGATTCGATTTCTTTAATCTTTAATGGGGAAATCTATAATTATCAATCATTAATGGACGATTTAAAAGAAAAAGGTCATGTGTTCAAGAGTCAAAGTGATACTGAAGTTATTATCCATGGGTATGAAGAATATGGTGTAGACATATTACAAAAGCTTCGTGGAATGTTTGCATTCGCTCTTTGGGATAGAAAAAATGAATCAATATTTATTGCTCGTGACTTTTTTGGAATTAAACCACTGTATTATACACAAAATACTACTGATGATTCATTACTGTTTGGTTCCGAAATAAAATCTTTCTTGAAATATCCAGAATTCAAAAAAGAGCTTAATAAAGAAGCTCTAAAGCCTTATTTAACTTTTCAATACTCTGTTTTAGATGAAACATTCTTTAAAGGGGTTTATAAACTAAGACCTGGGCATTATATGATATATAAGAACGGGAAAATGGAAATAAACCAATATTGGGATGTTAAATTTGAAACCGAAGAAAACACTCTGGAATATTATGTACAACAAATTAAAGAGACGATGGAAGAATCGGTGAAGTACCATCGAATTAGTGATGTGAAAGTAGGTTCTTTCCTGTCAGGTGGGGTAGATTCTAGTTATATTACAGCACTTTTAAAACCTGATAAAACATTCTCAGTTGGTTTTGAGGACTATGAAGGTATCTTTAATGAAACGAATCTTGCTGAAGATTTATCGAAACAGCTAGGAATTGAAAATCATAAAAAAATTATTAGTGCCGATGAGTTCTTTGATGTCATTCCAACAGTTCAATATCATATGGATGAACCACAGTCTAACTTATCATCTGTACCATTATACTTTTTAGCGGAGCTAGCAAGTAAGCATGCAACTGTACTATTATCAGGTGAAGGTGCCGATGAAATCTTTGGTGGATATGCTTGGTATACTACATCAAAGGAAATGCGTGCATATGAAAAATTACCATTCTTCCTACGACGCATCGTATCCAATATGGCTAAGAAACTTCCGGAAAACCGAATTTCAACTTTCCTTGTAAAAGGTGGCCAAAAGGTTGAAGAAAAGTTTATTGGACAAGCTAAGGTTTTTGAGGAAAATGATGCATTAGCGGTATTGAAGGACGATTATAAAAATTCTCCAACACCTGTTGAAATCGTTCGTGAGTCCTATGAGAGAGTTGCTGGTAAAGATAATGTCTCTAAAATGCAGTATGTCGATATGAAGCATTGGTTACCAGGAGACATCTTGTTAAAAGCAGATAAAATGAGTTCTGCTCATTCTATTGAATTACGTGTACCTTTCCTTGATAAAGAAGTTATGGAAATGGCAGGAAAGATTCCGGCACATTTGAAAGTGAACGATATCGATACAAAATATGTGCTTAGAAAAGCAGCGAATGAAGTACTACCAGATGAATGGGCAAATCGTCCAAAAGTTGGTTTCCCAGTTCCATTCCGTGACTGGATTAAACAGGCAAAATACTATAATCAGATTCGTGAGGTATTTGAATCTGATATGGCAAAACAATTCTTCCATGTCGAAGAATTAGTGAAGTTCTTAGATGAGCATTATCATGGCCAAGCTAACCGTGCACGCTATATTTGGACAGTTTATGTATTTCTAGTTTGGTATAAACGTTTCTTTGTGGATATGGAAAACTAGAAGATTGCTACTATAAGATTCTGATGGAATCAAAATAGGGAGTAGTTCACAATGAAATTAATATTTCGTAACTCTTTCTTCTTTTTTCTAATTTTTATCGGTGTGATTCTTGTTGCAACACAAGGTGACAGGATTTATGCGTTTGTTTCCGATATGTTAGTAAAAAAGGAAGGTGTTCTCACAATTGTTAGTGTTGACGCTGAGAATGGGTATCCGATTAAGAATACCCAATTCCAGCTATTAGACATGGAAACAAATGAGGTTGTTGGCGAATATGTATCATCTAAAGATGGTCATATAAAGATTGAAAACCTTCCTCAACATAAGAGCTTCAAAGTTATTCAGACGGCTGTGAATAAGCCTTTCCAATTGAATAAAGAAACTAAAATTGTTGAGTTATTGACGGAACATACATTAGTTACGATAGAAAATGATGTATATCCTGCAGTTACGACCTATAAGCGTGCTGATAACGAGATTGTAGTAACGGAAATGAATCTTCCGATAAAAGAAGTTATGCAAATACCGGAGCTGCCAAATGGCTGTGAAGTAACTTCACTAGCATCAGTCCTTCATTATTACGGCTATGATGTTGATAAGACGGTTCTTTCAGATAAATACCTGCCAAAGGTGCCCTTCGAAGTAAAGAATGGAAACCTCTATGGTGGAGATCCATCTAAAGCATATGCAGGCGAACCAAGAAGTAAAAATCAAGGATTCTATAGTTATGTACCTCCGATTATAGAAACTGCTAATCGGTATTTTAGTAAGGTTAATGGGAGTCATCAGCCTAGAGATCTTACGGGAAGTACCCCTGAACAGTTACTGGAATATGTACGTGAAGGGATACCAGTAATTATTTGGACCACAATTAATCAAAAGGAACCATTATTTAATTACTCATGGTATGTAAGTGGTACGGATAAGAAGATTGATGTTATCAGAAACTCGCATACGGTTGTATTAAGTGGTTATAGTGAGGATAAGGTTTATGTTATGGACCCATTAAAAGGTAATGTAGCATATCCAAAGCAACGCTTTTTCGATATTTATAAAAAAGCTGGTAGCCACGCTATGATCATAAATTAGAAATTATTAGTCCCAAGAAGAATCAGATTCTTCTTGGGACTTTTTAGTTTATTAACTAGAGTATCAACGACAAAATTCCGTGAATTCAATTAAAATGCACTTGATATTGTATCTCAACACCAAAATCTAAATAAATCTACTGAAAAACACACTTTATACCAGCTTATGCAAAAGATAAGTTGAATTAAAAGAAAAAACTCACTGCTGGGTCAACATACACTCCCACAATGAGTCTCCTTGATTCGCGTATTTACCGAACGATAACGGAAGCTTTATCCTTCATAATTGCAGTAATCATTAATACGATTGCTGTAATAGAGTGCATGAGCCAGCCTAAGCCTGGAATCCAAGCTATACAGGATGTAACGATTCCTAGTATACTTCCGGCTATGGCTCCACCATCCCTGATGGTCAAAATTAATGTAATGATATGTAATACAAGCATAATAACAAGTGGAGTATAGACGAACAAGATTACGGTAAAACCACCCAGGAAAGGAATAGCAAGAAAAGCCTCCAGTCCACAAGTAACCCATTTTAAAATTCTCGAAATTGACACTGTTTCACCTCCTAACAGTAAAGATAATATGTAGTTTTATTATACCAAAGTTGAATTACTTATATTTAGCTTTTAATTGGAATAGTAATAATAGTAGTCCAATGAAGGAAGAAGGTTCCTGAGATGAAACGAAACAAAGGCTCAAAACTGTACATTCTTCTTTTCCTAAGTATTATCCTATGTTTGGTAATATATTTTATTTACTCTTTTATCCTCAAATCTCCATCCAATCAAGCAGAGGAGGCTGTGGAAGAGTTTTATTCATATGAAGCAAAAGGAGCATATGCAGAATCATGGGAAATGTTTCATCCATTTATGAAGGAACGATTTGAAAAGGGAGACTACTTACAGGATCGCCCACATGTATTTTTAAATCATTTTGGGGTGAATACATTTACCTTCCAAATTGAGGATGCTGAAAAAATAGAAGGATGGCAGATTGAAGAAGATAGTGAAACAATTGAAGTCGTATATAAAGTAACCGTCTCACAACGATTTGAAGGGAGATATGGTAACTTTGAAATTGTGCAAGATGTTTTTACAACGGATATAGATGGAGAATGGACAGTACTTTGGGATTATAAGAAATCGGAAACATCAAGTGTTTCCCAATAAAATTAGGTAATCTAGACCTTACGATTGGCTTTTTCATCGACTAAGATAGAACAAATAGCTTGTCTTCATGTTATTTGGTAAAAAGGAGGAAATGTAATGAGTCAAAAAATTGCCGTTTTGATTCTACATGGTGCAGGAACTCCAGAGGAAACATTTGCAGATAAGTTGATTGATAGATTAAAAGCTAGTTTTGCGAAGCGATTATCGATTGAGCTTGCGGAAACTGAAATTGTATTTGAACCTGTATTTTGGTCAGAGATATTTGCTCCTGAGCAGGTAAAGCTTTGGGAGCAACTTCGTGAATATCGAGATTTGGATTATGGTAGTCTTAGAAAGTTTGTCTTAGAATTTCTTGCAGATGCGGTAGCTTATCAGCCTACTCGAATTGGAAATCAAAATTATGATAACGTTCATTCCCTTGTGGCAACATCCATTCAAAACTTGCGGAGAAAAGCAGGGGATTTAGCGCCATTATGTGTCATCAGCCATAGTCTGGGAACCATTATTGCTAGTAATTATTTTTATGATTTTCAGTTTAAGCATAACAATATTGGCCCGGAAACAAAGTTATGTACGGGTAATGCTCCAATAGAGCAGTCTCAGACGCTAACTCTCTTCTATACGCTAGGTAGTCCTATCGCTATGTGGTCCCTACGCTACATTGATTTCGGATCTCCTATTAGAGTTCCATCTCCATTCTTAAAACATCATTACCCAGAGCTTCAAGGAGAATGGCTTAATTTCTATGATAAAGATGACATACTTGCATTTCCGTTAAAAGGGATTAATGATGCTTATAAGCAAGCAGTAACGAAAGATATAGAAGTAAATGCAGGAGGTTTACTGACAGGGTGGAATCCTGCTTCTCATACAAAATATGACACCGATCAGGAGGTCATTATGCCGATTGTGGACGGGCTAGTAAGAACTTGGGAGTGTATTAATAAAATAAGCTAATAGATGGTATCGGGAAATTACAATCAGACATTATCAGGAGAAAATACCCATTAAACGTTAGGATTTCTAGTAGAATCACGTGTTTTAAGAAAAAAATATACTTTGGTATACATTACATTTTTCCTACTATATGGTAGTCTAACTCTTATAAAAAAGGTTGATAGTTTTACTCTGTTACACTTAAATGTACGGTCCCAGCCAAATAATAAGGATAATGGAGGAATATTCATGGGTCATGAAGTTGAAATAAACAAGCTTGGCCAAAAAATTGAATGGAATCATCCTTTGTATCATTTTAAGCGAAAGGTATGGAATTCACATATTGATCAGTATCCTGCTATTATTTTTGACTGTAAGTGTGAAGAAGATGTTATAGCGGCAGTTCAATATGCTAAACAAAATGGTTATCATATTACGGTTCGTGGTGGTGGTTTCCACCCAGCAGGAAAGTCGGTTAAGAATGATGCTGTTTTGATTGATTTAACAAACATGAATCAAATTTCTATTGATGAAGTTAGTAAAATTGCTGTAGTTGAAGCGGGAGTAAAGACTTATGAAGTTGACGAAGTGACACAGGAATATGGATTAGCAGTTCCACTAGGTATGGTTTCGAATATTGGTGTTGCTGGTCTTGCTTTAGGTGGTGGCATAGGTTACTTAAGGGGAAAACATGGTTTGACGAGCGACAATGTAGTAGGTGTTCATCTAGTAACTGCTGATGGAAAACTTCTATATGTTAATCAGTTCGAGCATCCGGAATTGTTTTGGGCAATTCGTGGAGCAGGATCTAACTTTGGAATTGTGACTAAGTTCGAATTAAAGCTTCATCAAACTGGTCCTAATGTGCTAGCTGTTGATGTTTCTTATGATTATAACGATATACGGCAAGTATTAAATAAGGCTGATAACTATCGGAAGCAAGCACCGGATGATATAGCCTTTAACCTCATAATAACCAATATGAATCAGGAACAAAAAGTGTCTCAACCAGCTGTTCGCTTAATAGGCATGTATGATGGTCAATTGAACCTACAGGTAGAAAAGGAAATAATTCAACCACTGCTAGAGCTAGCCACACCTACGAAAGATGATACAGAAATTACGACTTATTTAGACATGCAGAAAAAGTTTGATTCGTTGGTTAGAGAGGGATTTGCAATTGAAGGAATTTCCCTATTCTTGAATCAACTCACTCAAGACCTTATTGAGATGTTATTAGAGGAACTGGAGAAAACGATGATTCCAGCTACCATTCATCTTATAGAGCTACATGGAAAAATTAATCGTATCTCGAAATTTGATACAGCATTTAATATACGAGACGCCAGTTATCTATTAGTCATTGATGCAGAAATCGCTTCACACCCGGAAGAAACAAAAGAATGGATTCATTCTATGTACGAAAAGCTGCTTCCACATTCTTATAATCAAACCTCTTATTTGAATAGCTCTCTTGTCTGTGAGGAAGTAATTCGTAATACATATCAGTGTATTCATAAGCAATTAGTAGTGTTAAAAAAGGAATATGATCCAGATAACTTATTTTGTCCGGAGCATAAGTTAATAGATTAACAGAAAAGGATGTTTCACAGGATGGTTGAATCCTTTGAGCATCCTTTTTAGGTGGAAAGGTAAGTACAGTAATCAGTTGTAAAAGCGAATCATGAAACAGCTATAGTAGTTCCATAATTCGCTTGAATAACTGTATACGATTTTTAACATTGGCTTTTTGATATATTCTGGTTAATGCCTTCTTAACCGTGATCTCGGCTAGAAATAACTCCTTTGCAATCTCTGCTGTCTGCTTTTCTTCTAATACTAGCACGATAATATCTTGTTCTCTTTTCGTTAGTGAAAATTCTTCTGCAATAATGTCAATATCATTTTTTTTCTTATATCTATTTAGAAATTGTGCTAGGTATGGGAGGAGATTGGGTCCACTAAGATCTAAGATAAATGTGGGTGATTCTACACCTGGTAAATAATCATCATGTGTCGCGCCTTCAACAACTTGAAAGCCTAACATATAAAGTAAATCTTGAAACATTTTTAATGGCGTTGAGGCAATGATTTTTCCACCATAGAACATTAAGGGAAATAAACTATATAGTAAAAATGATCGGGCAGAACGATTAGAAGGATCTTTGTAATCCAAATGTCGAATGAAATAACCTACAGGCTTGTCTGGTGGCGAACAATATAATCGCATCTCATCCTCTGATAAGGTGGAAAAATAAGCTCTGGATACTGGTTCCTCAGCTAAATGGGTCAACGTGTTTTGATGAATCGGAACAATAACGGATATCCCTATACTTTCTCCTAGGCTATTTTTTAGTAAGGTAGTCCCTTCATAACCCATTTTTTTATATATTCTGGACTTATTAACTCTATCTCACGTCGGTTGTGTTCTGCTGAAACATCGAAATGATAGGATGTATTTGTTTTACGGTTATAATAAGAGGCTGAACTAGGGATTATATGAGATAGTTGATACTCGATATACTCCTCTACCTCATGAAAATTATATGCACCAACAGGCTCTAAATACATGGAAGTGTCCATAATGGAATCCTGAAAGAATACGGATTGTAAGAAATCATTACCAATATGATAGAAAAACGATGCAATATCATCTACAGTCGGTGCCTTTTTGATGCGCTGATAATAATAATTAATTATCCGATTTGTTAAGTAATCATATCTGTCAGGGTTTCTTTGCTGTAATTCTACACGTAATGCATCCCGAATAAGCTCATGAAATGTCCATCCATTCTGGGTCTTCCGTATGAAAGACAGAGAAGTTAGTTGGAGAAATAATCTGTTCGAGACTTCTTGCTCTAAGACTTCAGAGATGTTGTTTTGATCAAACTGATGAAATAAAGCAGCAACCTCGATAATATTTAATAATGTTTCATTCCGAACTTCATTTAACCATCGACTTGTTAGAGTTCTCAATATTTCAGTGTTATTGGAAGGGCAATTTTCCTCTTCCTCATTGTATTGACTAATGGCTGCTAGTGTTAATAGCAACGGATTTCCTTTTGTAAATTCCCAAATAACTTGGGCCTTTTTCTCCTCTGAAACTAGACCGTTTTCTACTAGAAAACGATAAGTTTCAGTAAAACTAAAGGGTTCTAATTTGATTTGTTTTGTTATCGATCGCCAAGCAGGAGATTCAATCCACTCACCAGTTAATCTTTTTCTACCTGCAAGAATGACACTAATTCTGGGATGTAATTGACGAAGGAATGCATTACGAAACCATCGATCTAGATCTTCCATTTGTTCATATGTATCCATTACAATAATTATCTTTTTCCCGTAGTGATTCAGGATATTAAGGCACTCCATCAGGGTTGCTTTCGAGTCAACATTTTCTTCCAGATGGATATGCGAAATTACAATGTTATAAAGATAGTCGACGAATTCTGTTGTTGTATGTCTAAAATCCTCACTATCTAATGAAATAAATAATATATCTTGGCGTGCAGCTACCCTGGAAAATTCATGTAGTAAAAAGGTCTTTCCGATGCCGCCTTCGCCATAAAAATAAATAATTTTATGGGTAGGATTTTCTTCCTGTAAATGCTCAAGAAAAAACTTCACTTCATTATGTCTACCAACAAAATAAGATTCCTCTACTTCTGCAATAACCTCACTAATCCGAACAAGTGATTCTGAAGAATTATCACGCAACTTCAAGGACTTATCCTCCTAAATGTTAAAAAATTAAAATAGTTTAATTGTTTAAAATATAGGATAGTAATAGGCATGTGTCAAGGTGCAAAGAGAAATTTGTAGTCTAGGATAGAAATAGCAATTATTCCGTAAGATAATGGAGAACAGTATTCACTGTTCAACTTCCCACAAGGAGTGATCATTCATGGCTAGGAACAATAACAAGTTGTTAGTGCCAGGTGCAAGAAATGCAATGGAACAAATGAAAGAAGAAATTGCAAATGAACTAGGTGTTCAGCCAGGTGCTGACACGACTGCACGTGAGAACGGATCTGTGGGCGGCGAAATGGTGAAACGCATGATCCAAATCGCCGAAGAGAACATGCAAAATAAAAATCAATAGTATGTTCTTAGAGAAGGAGTCCTGTTATCAGGGCTTTTTCTTTTGTTTACTGTATGTTATTTGCTATTGACATAATCTCTAGCTTGGAATGACAAATCTTTTGCTAAATAACAACAATTTTAGCGAAGTTCATTTAAACTTTAGCAATTCTCCTGAATAATGTTTTTGGTAGTTCCAACATATCGTATAGTAACGTACCAATAAGGAGGAGTTAACGTTGAAACCATTAATCGGTGTTATAACATCAATGGAATTGGAACAAGATTCCTATTATACAACAACGGAAAATGTAAAGGCGATATTAGGTGCAGGTGGAATCCCAATCATGCTTCCGTATTTTCAGGATGAGCTTGATTTGCATACAGTCGCTGAAACAATAGATGGGCTCTATGCAACGGGCGGCTATGATATCGATCCAACTATATTTGGTGAAGAACCACATCCCATGTTAGGAACAATTATTCCAGATAGAGATTCGTTTGAGATTAAGTTAATGAAGAAGATGCTCGAGGCTGATAAACCGATATTAGGGGTTTGTCGTGGTAGCCAGACTTTGAATATTGCACTTGGTGGGGATATGTATCAGGATATATATGCCCAGAAGGAAGGAGACTTGTTGCAACACCAACAAGGGGCTCCAAAAGAACATGGTTCCCATTTTGTAGAGATAGTAGATGGCTCCCTGTTGAATGGTTTAGTTGGAAAAGCTAGACTAAAGGTTAATAGTAGACACCATCAAGCAAATCAAAAAGTTGTTGAACCACTCCAAATATGTGCCAAGGCAGCAGATGGCGTCGTAGAAGCAATTGAAAGTACGGAACATAAATTTGTATTGGCCGTTCAATGGCACCCAGAAAATATGTTGGTTACGGGAGACGAGGCTTCAAAGGCTATCTTTAGAGGGTTTATTAATGCGTGTAAATGGAATTAGAATAGCAGATTATGTTTAAGACTGACTATGGAGTGGGTTCCAAATAACCCATTTGATGCCACGCAACAGAACTGAAATCTGCCGCGAGAAGTTGTCCCAACCGCGCGTAGTTTATCTATTGTCACGCGAAGTATTAGAAAAGTTACGCGTGGAGAGTCACTTCGCGCAATAATGGCATACAGTGGCGTGATAAACTCACTGTCTCGCGTAAGAGTAGTTCTCTCTCATGGCAAGTATCAATTCCCCACGACATACCATAACAGCCACTCATCCCAATCCAAGAAAGGAAAGTTCCTATGAGAATTATCGATACACATTGTGACGCACTATATAAGTTGCAACAATCTAGAAGGAATTCTAGCAAATTTCCCCTTCGATTTAAGGATTCACCAGAACTTAATACAAACCTCGAATATCTAAAGAAAGGGAATATACAAGTACAATTCTTCGCTATATTTATCATGCCAGATGTACCATCAAATGAGAAGTGGCAGCATGCACTGGAACAAATTGATATTTTTTATCAGGAGATTCTTGCGGGAAATCCAGAGATGAGACATATCAAACAATGGAGTGATCTAAACGATTTGCAAGAGGGTGAAATTGGCGCTGTTCTTACACTTGAGGGAGCAGATGCATTTGGCAATGATTTCATGAAGCTTCGTCTTCTTTATCAGCTAGGGGTCCTGTCAATAGGGTTAACATGGAACAATGCCAATTTATGTGCAGATGGTATAGAAGAACCGCGAGGAGCTGGATTAACATCCTTTGGACACGAAGTAGTGGGCTTAAACAATATACAAGGTGTATTAACGGATGTATCTCATTTATCCATAAAAGCATTTTGGGATGTAATGGAGGTGGCTAAATATCCAATTGCCAGTCATTCCAACACATTTGCATTGTGCAGTCATCCTCGCAACCTTAGTGATGAACAATTAAGAGTAATGTTTGAAAAAGAAGCAATGGTACATGTGGTGTTCTATCCACCGTTTATTAACCACGACAAAAATCATGCGACAATTACGGACTTAATCAAGCATATTGATTATCTTTGTGGCATTGGGGGAGTCCACCATATTGGGTTTGGATCCGATTTTGATGGAATGGGCTATTTTGTAACTGGTTTGGAGAATGCATCAATGTATCAAAACCTAATAAATGAACTCCTAAAACATTTTAAAGAAAAAGAAGTAAAAGGCTTTGCCAGTCAAAATTTCCTTCGATATATACGAAAAATAAGCACTTCGTAATACCTCTTATTGGACACTATTTACATATTCATTTTTTCCAATCATATACTATTACGTTACCTGTGTTGTCCTTCTTAGTAGTTGCATATAATGATATGTAGCCTATTTTTCCTGGAATTAGCAGGGGGAATACCGGTGCAATTACTTTACACAAACTATTGTAGAAAGGAAAAAATGCGATGTGTGGAATAACCGGTATTGTGAATTGGAATAAGTTTGTCCGTGAGGAAAGAGAAACGCTTCAAACGATGACAGAGACCTTATCATTAAGAGGACCAGATGATACGAATCTTTGGTTTGATACGTTTGTAGGATTTGGTCATAAACGTTTGGCTGTTGTTGACCTTGAGGGTGGCAAACAGCCCATGCAAAAGAAAGCGAATGGAAGTGTCTATACCATTGTCTATAATGGAGAACTATATAATACAGCAGAATTGAGAAAGGAATTAATGCAAAGAGGACACGTATTTAAGACTTCCTCCGATACAGAGGTGCTTCTAACCTCCTATATCGAATGGAAAGAAAATTGTATAGATTATTTAAACGGCATATATGCTTTCGGAATCTGGGATGATGCTCGACAGCAGCTCTTTATGTCCAGAGACCGCCTAGGGGTTAAGCCATTATTTTATTTAGAAAATGCGGCAATGTTTCTATTTGGCTCTGAAATAAAAGCAATATTAGCACATGATAATGTGGAAGCGGAAGTAGATAATGAAGGGTTAGCAGAAATATTCGGGCTTGGACCTTCCAGAACGCCAGGACATGGAATATTTAAGAATATCCATGAGTTACGACCGGGGCATTCATTACGTTTTTCAAAAGACGGATTACACATATGGCGATATTGGAATGTGGAAAGTAAAGAACATAAGGACTCCGTGGAAGAAACGATAGAAAAGGTTCGTACATTATTTGTGAACGCGGTTGAACGACAATTAGTTGCAGATGTTCCGGTATCCACTTTTCTATCAGGTGGAGTGGATTCTAGCGCGATTACCGCTATTGCATCAGAATATTTCAAGCGTGAGGGAAGAGGAGCTCTTACCACATTCTCGATTGATTATGAGGGTAATGACCAACATTTTAAGGTGAGTAAATTTCAGCCATCCAATGATAAACCTTTTATTGATAAGATGGTCGAGGCATTCAACACTAATCACCATGACGAAATTATCACTGGAGATGAACTAGCACATTACCTTAAAGAGGCGGTTATTTTACGTGACCAACCAGGTATGGCAGATATTGATTCATCCTTATTATGGTTTTGTAAACAGGTAAAACAACATACGACAGTAAGTTTATCAGGAGAATGTGCTGATGAAATTTTTGGCGGATATCCATGGTTTCACGACCCTGAAGCCTCTGTTAATACATTTCCATGGGTGCGATCTCTTGAATCAAGGATAGACTTATTACGACCAGAATGGCAGAAAAGACTAGATTTAAAGACATATGTTCAAGGACGATACGAGGATACAATTGCCGAAACTCCATTACTTGAGGGAGAAAGTAAAGAGGATGCAAGAAGAAGAGAGTTATTTTATTTAAATATGCACTGGTTTATGCAACAGCTTCTTGACCGGAAGGACCGTATGAGTATGGGAGCAAGTCTTGAGGTTCGTGTTCCATTTGCAGATCATCATCTAGTAGAATATGTATGGAATATTCCTTGGGAAATGAAAATGTACGGTGGGCGAGAAAAGGGAATTCTTAGAAAAGCTTTGGAAGGAATTTTACCAGATGAAATTCTGTACCGTAAGAAGAGTCCTTATCCGAAAACGTTTCAGCCGGAATATACGAATCATGTTATCAGCTGGATGAGGGAAATTTTAGCTGATAGGAATGCACCACTATTTGAGTTTTTATCAAGAGATAAAGTGCAAGCAATTGTGGAAAGTAAGGGGAATGAACTGAGAGAACCTTGGTATGGTCAGCTCATGAAAGGCCCGCAACTAATCGCGCATCTTTGTCAAATTAATTATTGGTTAGAGACATATGATATTAAGGTGCAAAATTAATACAAATTCTATAAACAAAAGCCCGAACTCATTTTATCAATAGTTCGGGCTTTTGTTTCATTATTTATAATTCTTGTATCGAGCTACTAGCACAAGATTAATAAGGTAAGAATTCCTCTGAGTTCTCATCAAAATAATACCATAAACCATCTAGTTCATTGAAGAAGGTCCAGGCGTCTAAATCATCATCATAATAGAACCAACGGTCTGTTGCTTCATCATAATAGCTCCATTCTCCTGTTTCCTCATCAAAATATATATTATTATCTGCATTGGAATCATGGTTCTCGTAGGAATTTCCATTCTCCTCACTGTACCATTGCTCATAATAAGAATCTTCCGCCATATATTCCCATAAGGCGTCACCGAATTCCGACCAAAAATCTTCATAGCCATATTCCCAGTAGTTATAATAATCTTCATCCTCTGCATATTCCCCACCATCAAAGTATCCTTCGCCTGAAATATCAGTAGTATTCGAAAATAATGCGAGAATCTCTTCTTCATTCATTGGTTGATTAATCCAGGAATCAATAAGAGAATGAACGGTATATAACGGTATGCTAAAGCCGATTGAAGCGTCTTCTATACTTTCAGCAGAATTAATCGCGATAATTTTCTCGGAAGTTTTGGATATTAAAGGACCACCGCTACTTCCTGGAGAAATAGGTGCAGAAATTTGATACAAGTTTTCATAAACATAAGGATCAATCACAAAGTTACGGTTTTTTCCTGTGACGTATCCCATCGTGGCAGTATTTTCGAGTCCGAGTGGACTACCTAGTGCTATAATCTCTTCGCCTATTTTAGTAGAGTCTGAGAGTTCTAAGGGGAAAGGTTCTTTTCCAATAAGGTCTGGTACCTGGACTACAGCAATATCCGTTTCATTAGAGTATCCAATCACTGTTCCAGGGTATTCCACTCCACTAATGGTTTTAATAGAAACCTCAGTTGCACCTTCCACGACATGTGCATTCGTCACAACAGCACCATTTTTATTATATAGGAACCCAGAACCCTGACTGAATGGAGTGAAAACTGTATAGACTGTTTCCTGTGCTGTCGCAATAATTTCCGTTAATTCTTGTTTTTGTTCTTCTTGTAGGTTTTGTTTTTCTAGAACAGGAGAGGTCGTTTCTAGGACTTCTGGTTCTTCTTTTAGTTCGTTTGTTTCGGTGTCAGAAGCCAGCATATTAGAAACATCGGAGTAAAAATTAACCACTATTAAAATACTACCCACAATTGTCCCAACCAAAAGTAATGATAAGAACACTACTGTGAACGGGCTTAGTTTTGTATTATTTTTTTGTTTTGTCCCACAATGAGGACAATAAATTGAGTTTGGCCGTCTTTCTCCTCCACAAGAATGACAGTACATATAGGACTCCTCTTTTCACATCATCATACTACTATTATATCACGAAAGAATATGTCCTAATCTTGATAATTATAATTTTATAGTTAGATAGATGTTTGGGAGAGTGGTATTCCTGTGAAGTAACGAAAAGAAGAAGTTGCGCGAAACTCATCAGATTTCACGTGGAATCCCCAATAGTCGCGAGAGTATTATTAAACTCACGCGACCATATGATACTCGTGCGAGAAAGAATTAAGTTGGCGTAAGATGAACTGACACTAGCGTTACTTTTCATACAAGTCGAGCGCTTCGAGTACACTCTGGCACAGCATTCGACCTTCTCTGTAGAACCATTTATCCATACCACACCATTATTCTACAACTTATAGCCTGTCCGACTCTTAAATCGCTTCAAAATAACGGAGCTTTCCACTCGCGTAATACCTTCTACTGAATAAAGCTGTTCATTAATAAAGGTTTCTAGCTTTTGGAAATCCTCCACTAACACATGCATATGTAATGTACTTGGTCCTGTCATTTGATAGATACTAGCTACGTTTGGATTGTCTGCTAAATTTTGCGCAACAGTCTGTAACCGTCTTGGCTCTACATCAACTTCAAAGAATGCAGAAACCTTTTTGCCCATCTTTTCTGAATTGATTACAACAGAAAACTTCTCAATAATACCCTTGTCCTTCATAGCTTGAATTCGATCTTTTACAGCAACTCTTGATAGGCCAACCTTTTCGGCTAGCTCTACATAAGAAATACGTCCATCCTCAGACAATAGCTCTAATAATCGCTTATCAACATCATCATATTTCACTTGAAACCAGCTCCTATGATTACTTTGTGTTTATTAATTATAAAAGAAAATCAAACAAAATGAAAGTAAACGATAGCAAATAAAACTAATAGTTAAGTAATAAGAGTAAACTGCTTTATTTATGTAATTTCATTGATTGACAGATAACTAGATATTTCGTATGATGAAATAAATTTTGAAAAGACTGACTAGGGGGGAATATAAGATGCTTTCATTTAATCATCAGTCATATCCATATGCGAATACAAGACATTCTACATACGGGAAAAGAGGAATGGTTGCAACATCACAACCACTTGCTGCACAAGCAGGTTTAGAAATATTGAAAAAAGGTGGAAATGCAATTGATGCTGCCATTGCAACAGCTGCCTGTTTAACAGTTGTGGAACCAACATCAAACGGAATTGGTGGAGATGCTTTTGCCTTAGTATGGACAAAAGGAGAGTTACACGGGTTGAATGCTAGTGGTAAAGCACCAAATAATATCTCCATTGATGCCATTAAGGAAGCAGGATACGAAGAAATACCAACCCATGGTTGGATCCCAGTGACTGTACCAGGTGTTCCAGGGGCATGGGCAGAACTATCGAAGAAATTCGGAAAGCAACCACTTGAAGAAGTGTTGGAACCGGCCATTAAGTATGCAGAGGAAGGATATCCAGTATCGCCAACTCTAGGTAAGTACTGGAATTACGCTTACAAAAGCTATAAAACAAAACTAACGGATAAGGTATTTAAACCTTGGTTTGATACATTTGCACCAAATAATCGTGCACCAAAAGTAGGTGAAATTTGGTCTTCCAAAGGTCATGCAGAAACGCTTCGTTCCATTGGAAAAACTAATTCAAAATCCTTTTATCAAGGCGAATTGGCTGAAAAAATAGTGCAGTATGCGAAAGAAACTGGTGGCTATCTAACGAAAGAAGACTTAGCAGAATTCCAAGTGGAGTGGGTTAAGCCAATTAATGTTAACTACCGTGGCTATGATGTGTGGGAAATTCCACCAAATGGTCAAGGTATTATCGCTTTACAGGCTTTGAATATATTGAAGGGCTTTGAATTTCCTGAGAAAGAAAGTGTTGATACCTATCACAAACAGATAGAAGCCATAAAATTAGCATTTGCAGATGCCGAGAAATATGTAACAGACGAAGGTCATATGAAGGTTAGCTCCGAGCAATTACTTAGTGATGCATATGGTGAAAAACGTAGAAACCTAATTGGGGAAGAGGCATTACTTCCAGAAGCGGGTGACCCTTCATTAAGTGGTACAGTATATCTCGCTGCAGCGGATGGAGAAGGAAATATGATTTCTTATATACAGAGTAACTATATGGGATTCGGTTCCGGTGTTGTAATACCTGATACAGGAATTGCTTTACAAAACAGAGGACATAACTTCTCGATGGACCCTGAACATGTGAACGCGTTAGCAGGAGGAAAACGTACCTATCATACCATTATTCCGGGCTTTATGACGAAAGGCGACCAGCCTGTTGGTCCATTTGGAGTAATGGGTGGGTTTATGCAACCTCAAGGGCATGTTCAAGTGGTAATGAATACAGTTGATTTTGGATTGAATCCCCAATCTGCATTAGATGCTCCTCGTTGGCAATGGATGAAGGAAAAAATGATTGAGGTAGAAAATCGTTTTCCGCATCATCTTGCACAAGGTTTAGCGGAAAAAGGGCATCATATTAAGATAGCATTGGAACCAAATAGCTTTGGAAGGGGTCAAATTATATGGCGTGACCCCGAAACTGGCGTGTTAGTTGGAGGAACAGAATCACGAACGGACGGTTCCGTAGCAGCTTGGTAATACAACTAACAGAAAGGTGAAGTTCGAGTAATGAAAACACAGTGGCATTTATTTTTAGCTTTTTTTCGAGTGGGAATTCTGGGGTATGGTGGTGGTCCAGCCTCCATTCCACTTATTCATAAAGAAGTCGTCGAAACATATAAGTGGATGAAGGACGAAGACTTCGGTGACATGCTTGCCTTAGCAAACACCCTCCCAGGACCAATCGCAACAAAGCTCGCAGGCTATATTGGCTACCGAGTGGCAGGTGTGGTAGGGATGCTAAATGCCGTTATAGCAACCGTGCTTCCGACCATTTTATTATTAATTATTTTACTATCAACCCTTTCTTCATTTAAGGATATTGATTGGGTAAAAGGAATGACCGCAGCCGTCATTCCAGTTGTGGGAATGATGATGGCTACATTGACTTGGCAGTTCTTTGACAAGGCAAGAGAAGGAATGGGTTGGATCCCTACAGTGATTATGACGCTTGCTGTATTTATCATTATGCAACTACTAGGTGTGCATCCGGGAATTATCATTGCTATCCTAATCACGTTTGCCTTACTAATTCGAGACAAACAACGTGATAAAGGAGTGAAAGCCTGATGATGACATATTGGGAGATTTTCCTTGCCTTTTTCATTCCTGGGATATTGGGCTATGGTGGTGGTCCAGCTTCCATACCGCTAGTTGAAAATGAAGTTGTTGGTAGATATGGTTGGATGACCGTACAAGAATTTAGTGAAGTATTAGCGGTAGCTAATTCACTTCCAGGACCAATTGCAACGAAAATGGCAGGCTATATTGGATATGAGGTCGGAGGAGTACTTGGAGCTGTTATTGGTGTTTTCGCAACCGTGGCTCCTTCCCTCATCATTATGATCGCTTTATTAGGTTTATTGTATAAGTACAAAGATTCACCAAAAGTAAAACGAATCACATTATTTATTCGTCCGGTAATAGCCATTCTCTTAGGACTCATGGCATGGAGGTTTTTCTTTGAATCATATGAAGGAATAGGGATTATCCATACGATAGTATTAGGAGTCGGTAGTTATCTATTAATAGAACGAAGGAAAGTTCACCCAGCATTTGTCATACTCGGTGCCTTTGTTTATGGTGGTTTGTTGTTATAACTAAATACATGACCTTTACTCTTAAAATTTTGAGTAGAGGTCTTTTTTGTTGTAAGACAATTAAGAAAATATGCTTAGTTTATGATAAAATGATGATATAAAATGTTCGTGTAAGATAGAGGTTGGGTCAATACCATTACCTACATACCAAAAGCCTAGGAGGGGTCCTATATGAATATCGAAAATCAATATTTAAAAGTAGTGATTGAACGATTTAAAGGAATAAAAGTACTAGGTGATAAAACGATCGCGCAATTATCAGAAGCAGAGCTGCACTGGAAGTATAACAATGAATCCAATAGTATTGCTGTCATTATGAAACACATGGGTGGTAACCTAGTGTCGCGATGGACTGACTTTTTAACAACAGATGGGGAAAAAGAAGATCGAAATCGTGATGGAGAATTTATCGATGATAAACTATCGAAATCAGAGACCTTGGCCATTTGGGATAAAGGCTGGAAAATTGCATTAGATACGTTACATTCTTTACATCCTGACGACCTCTTAAAGACAGTATATATTAGAGGAGAAGCACATAATGTCATAGATGCCATTGAAAGACAACTAGCTCATGCAGCCTATCACATTGGGCAGATGGTCTATATAGGAAAACAAATAAAAGATAGTCAATGGACAAATCTAAGTATTCCAAAAGGGAAGTCACAAGAATACCTAAAATCAATGCTTGATGAGCAAAAAGAAAACTAGGTTTAAATATGGCATTGTGCAGGTGGAGAAGAGGGATTTCAAGTGAATAATTGTGAATTATGTAATTTAGAGTTAATACCTGAACAGAATATCATGCTTAGTAATGAGTACTGTATGTTTTTACAGCTCGATCAGTCCAAAGTCAAAGGGAGCCAACTTGAAGGGGCAGGCTTAATTGTGCCAAAGGAGCATCGTGAAACTGCTTTTGATCTAACGTTAGAAGAGTGGAATGCAACCTATTCACTTCTTCGCGATGTAAAAGCATTTTTAGATGAAAAATACCACCCGCAAGGCTATAACCTCGGTTGGAATTGTGGAGAGGTTGGTGGACAGCATATTTTTCATGCCCATTTTCATGTGATACCTAGGTATGTAGATGAACCACTGGCGGGAAAAGGAATACGTTATATGTTTAAAAGCGAAGAAAACAAACGAAAAGGAACAAGCTAGATAACGTTAAAAGATAGGAGGAGAATGAATAAAATTTTAACAAAGCTACATGGTTACCAATTTTTCGTTACTATCATTGAGAAACATATTAGATAAAATTTGTATGTAGAGGGTAGGAGGTTAATGATGGATGTTTTTATTATTATTATTATTATGTCTCTCGTCTGTTCCACTATATCTTCTACCCTTGTCTTGAAAAAGCAACAACATAAACCTATCAGTATGTTAGCAGCCTTCATCATAAATGCCGTTTTATTAATTGGAGCGTTTTGTTTTTTAACCAATCTGAATGATGAGTCAAAATTATTCGGGGCAGGAACTACCTACCTTTACATAATGGTTTTTACTATACCAGTGAATACATGGATTAACTTTTTGCTACTAATTGTTATTCAAACTAAGCTAACAAAACAATCATAAAAAGCAAAGCACAAATACTCCGGCTTTGCTTTTTGTCTTTTATTTCACCAATCCTAAATCTTTTAACCCATAATAAACCCCTGCTTCGGATACTGACTTCGTTTGATATTTGGCATAGGATAATAATTCAGGGTTTGCATTACCCATGGCAAAGCTTGCGCCGACAGTTTGAAGCATTTCTTTATCATTCATTCCATCACCAAAAGCTACAGCATGTTCTTTGTCTATTCCTAAATGAGCTAAGATAGCTTTTACTGCCTCACCTTTATTTACTGATTTACGGATTACATCATAGCAATCCTCAGCACCACTGACATTCACTTGAGAAAGGTGAATGTCATCATTGATCTCGTATAAAGGTACCTCGTCTGGCCTAATATTCAAAACAGTTGCACCTAATACATAATTAGTCAGTTCTTCATGAATTGGGTTGAGCGTTAACAATTGAAACATCTCTTGAAAGTCTTTAATGCGTGATGACTCGATGTCTTGTACATAGTTATCTTCACTTGTATAGAGCACGATATCGTGATCATGCTTTTTGATAATCTCCAAATACTCCGTTATGATCTCTTTTTTCATCGGTTCATCAACGATAGTTTCTCCCCGATAAATAGCCAGTGCACCGTTATATCCGATAAAAGAATTTATTTGTAAATCATCAGCAAGGTCACCTAATTCGTGGATAGGCCGACCAGTTGCAAGGAACACTTGAATCCCCTGTGCTTGAGCTTGCTTTATGGCCTCTTTTGTCTTTGGGTGATAGGTATGATCTGGTCTCAAAATAGTTCCGTCAATGTCAAGAAAAAGTATCTTATATGTCATATAAACCTCCTAGTAAATCACTTTTATATATAGTGTAACAAAATTTTTCTTGATTATCGCTTGAATATAGTTTTTAATTATGTGTAATTTCGGTAAAATAGATGTGTTAGTATATGTTTGAGGGGTAATCTAACAACTCTGCTATCGGGGATGACAACCAAGCTAACAGGAAAATAGATTTCTAGATAACTATATTTTTCTATAAGGTAGGAGAAAGGGCATGCAAATACGAAAGCTAAGAAAAGATGAAGTTCCTCCGATTGACTTATTGTTACACGCTGATCCTTCAGAGGAAATGATTATGGGTTATTTACAAAGAGGCGTTTGCTATGTTGCGGAGATGAATCATGACATAATAGGGGTCTATGTATTACTACCTACAAGACCAGGAACAATGGAAATTGTTAACGTTGCTGTATCGACACACTATCGAGGTAAGGGAATAGGAAAAGCACTTGTACAAGATGCAATTGAAAATGCTAGATTAAGTGGCTATAATGCAGTGGAAATAGGTACTGGAAACTCTAGTATAAATCAATTAGCTCTGTATCAGAAATGTGGATTTAGAATCATTGGGATTGATCCAGATTTCTTTATACGAAATTATTCAGAAGAAATCTTTGAATTTGGAATCCAGTGTCGAGATATGATTCGATTGAAATTAGACTTATAATCCATAAAAAACTCGCATTTCTAAAATGAGAAATGCGTAGTTTTTTTAATTTTGTTTATAGTGCTTTATCGTCTACGGAATCCAACCATTCTTCAATAGTTTTTACAATAGATTCTACAGTTCCTTCTTCAAATGGTGATAGAAGATTTGCTGCTTCTACTAAGCCAAGGAATGACTTGGAACCACCAAGTTTACAAAGGTTTAAATAATCTGCCCATGCCTCTTCATGATTTTCTCTGGAACGTTTCCAGAATTGGAATGCACAGATTTGTGCCAATGTATAATCAATATAGTAAAAAGGCACTTCATAAATATGTCCTTGACGCTGCCAAATAGCACCAGCTCCCCAATAAGGAATATCATCGTAATCACGATGTGGTAAATATTTAGCTTCAATTTGCTTCCATGCATTGCGTCGTTCTTCAGGAGTCCAGTCTGGATTTTCATAAACTAAATGCTGGAACTCATCTACAGCAACACCATAAGGTAGGAATATCAGTCCACTTGCTAAGTGAGAGTACTTGTACTTATCTGTATCTTCCTTAAAGAAAAGCTCCATCCATGGCCATGTGAAGAATTCCATACTCATGGAATGGATTTCGGCCGCTTCATGTGTAGGCCAATTATATTCGGGAATTCCAATATGACGGCTTTCGTAAACTTGAAATGCATGGCCTGCTTCGTGTGTTAATACATCAATATCTCCAGAAGTGCCGTTGAAATTAGAGAAGATAAAAGGAGATTGATAGTCATCGATATACGTACAATAGCCTCCAGATTCTTTTCCTTTTTTAGCTTCCAAATCCATTAAGTTGCGATCAAGCATGAAATGGAAGAATTCGTTTGTCTCAGGAGATAATTCTTCATACATTTTCTTTCCGTTTTCAATTATCCACTCTGGAGAACCTTTTGGTGTAGCGTTTCCTGTTTTATATTGGAAGCTTTCATCATAAAACTTTAAAGAATCTACTCCAATTCGCTCCGCTTGTTTTTTGTAGAGCTTAGTAACGAGGGGAACAATTGATTCTTGAACCTGCTTACGATACGTTGCCACCATTTCTGCATTGTAATCAATACGCATCATACGTATGTAGCCAAGTTCTACGAAGTTTTTATATCCAAGCGTAGTAGCGATTTCATGACGTACTTTTACTAGTTGATCATAGATAGTATCGAACTTTTCACCATTCGCCTCAAAAAATCCTGCTGAAGCTGCAGCCGCTTTTTTACGCACATCACGATTCTTGTCTTGTAGGAAAGGTCCGAGCTGTGCAAGTGTATAAGTATTCCCGTTAAACTCAATCTCAGCAGATGCTACTAACTTAGAGTATTCCGATGTTAATTTGTTTTCTTTCTGTAGTAATCCGATAACTTCGGGTGCGAAAGCCTTAATGGAATAATCTGCAATTTCGAAAAGCTGTGAACCCCATTTTTTCTCCAGTTCATCCCGGAAAGGGGTCTTGATTAGCTCCTTATAGAAATCTGTGCTAAGCTCTTGAACTTCAGGCGATACTTCGTCCCAGAAGTCCCGCTCTTTCTGATAGAATTCATCATTCGTATCAATAGAAGCACGAACATATACTAAATTAAATAATGTAGAAAAACGATTTCGAACCTCGTTTATTTTAGCAATTGCTTCATCCTGTGCTTTAACTGAGGTTGCATTTTTAAATGCATCTAGTAATTCGGCAAACTTAGCTTTTTCTTGTTCAAGATTAGGTCTTTCGTATGTATACTGCTCAAATGTTTGCATCCTTTTTCCCCCTTAAAATTAAATGAAAGGATTCTTTCTATTCCAGTTTACACTATTATTAGAAAAAATAAGATTATTTTGTTATAGCAAAATAATAAATTTTTCAGGACGTGAATTTTAAGCATTTGTAACAAAGAAAAAGTGAACTGGTTCTTAAACCAGTTCACTATAATTAAGCAGCAATAGATTCACTCTTTTTCTCGGATTTATCGATAACAACCGCTGCTGCTGCGTCGCCCATAATATTTACAGAAGTACGCATCATATCTAATATACGGTCTATTCCAGCGATTAGAGCTATTGCTTCTAAAGGTAAGTTAACAGCAGCTAATGTCATGGTCAACATAACCATTCCAGCTCCAGGAACACCTGCTGCACCTATAGAAGCAAGTGTTGCAACTAGAGCAACCACAATGAGTTGTGCCAAGGATAAGGATTCTCCAAAATATTGTGCAGTAAACATGACAGCTATTCCTTGATAAATGGCTGTACCATCCATGTTGATGGTTGCACCTAGAGGTAAAACGAAGCTAGTAGTTTCCTTGGATACACCTAGATTTTCCTCTGTGTTTTTCATTGTAACGGGAAGCGTACCTGAACTACTACAAGTAGAAAAGGCAACTGTAGCTGCTGGAAGAATACCTTTGAAGAACTCCAATGGGTTCATTTTCCCTAACGTCCTTAAAGCGATGGAATACACGAGTGCGACTTGGATTAAACAGGCTATGAGAACGGCGAGGATTAATTTCATTAGTGGCATCAATACATCAAGACCATATTGACCGACTATTGGTGCGAGTAGACCGAATATCCCAAGTGGAACAAGCTTCATCACAGCAGAAGTGATCTTATACATGATCTCCGATAAACCATCAAAGAAACGTTTAACCGGTTCTGCTTTTTCACCAACCATTGTAATTCCAAGGCCTAAGAAAATTGCGAAGAAGATAATCTGTAGAACATTTGCTGTAGCGAGGGATTCAATAGGATTAGTCGGAATAATATTTAATAATGTGTCGATTACACTTTGCGTTTCTCCGGAAGGTACGTTTTCTTCATTTAACGTGACATCCACACCTTTGCCAGGGGATAGAATGGAAGCAACAGTCAAACCAATGGCAACAGCAAAAAAACTTGTTATTAGATAAAATGCAATCGTCTTTCCACCCATTCGTCCAAGCTTCTTTAAGTCCCCAGCATTTGTTACACCTACAATAATAGTGGCTAGTATTAATGGGACAATGATAAATTTAATAAGTCGTAAGAATAGATCTCCGAGCGGCTGAACATACTTCGCGTTCTCACCAAGAATTAAACCTACAATGAGTGCTAATACAAAGGCCGCGAGTATTTGCCATAAAAAACTCTTTTTCATAGATAAAACTCCTTTCTTTTGGTATGATAAAACTAACTATGTTTTCAATAGGCAGTTATCAACCCCTTTTTATCGTAGTAACTGAAAGCACTTTCAAATATAGCGGTTGTTTATTTTTATTCGCTTCACACGAAAATTATATTAGTATATCAAAAAACTTTTGATATTTACTATAAATACATGATAAAGCGAGGTGTAAGCATGTTAGTACAGCATGTAATACAAATTGGGGCTATCCTTTCTGTAGCAGCTATTATTTTGGGCTTTATTTTTCTTAAGGCTACTCGTGGTAAAGGTTATTTACCATACGTAGTAAGTGCCATCCTATTTGTTGGTGGAATCGTTCTTGTTTGTGCCGCAACTCCTAAAAAAAT
Organism: Ornithinibacillus scapharcae TW25; assembly: GCF_000190475.1. GTDB lineage: Bacteria > Bacillota > Bacilli > Bacillales > Amphibacillaceae > Ornithinibacillus > Ornithinibacillus scapharcae. The sequence goes on along the minus strand of NZ_AEWH01000012.1, from coordinate 82,176 downwards.
TGAGATTATGGAAGTTGGACTTGGTGGCTGGGGAATTGCTAGCCTATTCGCTGCAGGAATTAGCTTCATCGTGACAGCAGTAAGTCATGCTTATCAAGTACATGATCAAAAAGCGTAACAAAGAAGTAAGGGCATCGCACAGTTTAAGGACTGTGCGATTTTTATCTTTAAGATGATGTTCATATTGGTGCGTAATTCATAAAGGGATTATGTATAAAGTAAAGTCCGGTATTTTCTATAGGTATTTCTGCGCACTTTGTTGTGCTCTAGCTATAATCATAGAAATCAAATAAACGCTTAGGAACGAAGCTACCCCTACAAATAGTAAATAAATTGGTGAAAATTTATTTGGATTTTCTCCTATGAAAAAGGCAATGAACGTAATTAATAAGGAAACGCTGACTGCTTTTTGAATATACTTGTTCTTTTTATTCATAATAATCTTCCTCCTATACGTAATGAATTATAATATAGTAATTATACCATTTGCTTCCATTTCCAGAAACCCAGTAAGTTCATTTTTATATGTTTTTTCTGTCTACCTATAAAAATGCCAACCTTTTTTACTTGGCAATATTGTAAAACAAAACAATCCACCTTTATCAATAGGATGGATTGTATCAATCAACTATATTCTTAAGAGAGGCAGTGCTGAGAAACTATTTTAAATATGTTTTCCCATCACGTTGCTCAATTTTTCCTTCTCTCATCAATTTCCCTAATGCTCGCTTAAATGCTGCCTTACTAATATTAAATGTTCCTCGAATATCGTCGGGATCACTTTTATCACTAAAAGGCATCATCCCATCTTGCTCTTCCAAGTGCTCTAATATCATTTCAGCATCATCATGCATACCATGTTGCTTAAGTGGGCGAAGAGATACGTTTAACGTGCCATCATATTTAACTTCGATTACACGTCCTTGCACTAGTTCACCAAGACGAGGTTCGGTTTTTCGTTCTGTATGGTGAATAAAGCCTCGATATTCTTCTTCGGTAATTATAGCAGTTCCTTCTCTGCTTGTATGATAGACTCTTCCACTAATCATTTCGTTTAATAATGAGTCTGGAGCTCGTTCGATTTCTCGCAGTATGACACCTTCTGTAGCAGGTAGAGCGAGTAGTCGTCCTTTTCTGTCTTTGCCTAATGTTACATAAAGCATATCATCTTCTTTAGGCCATACATTCTCAAAAAGAGGTAGGTCATCTTTTGAAACTAAAAATTCCTTGGTTGTCCCAATATCAACAAATGCCCCTAAATGTGGGAGAACATTCACGACCTTTGCCCAGCCATATCGGTCGATCACGACATTTGGTAGTTTCGTTGTTGCCGTAAGATTTCCCTTTTTATCTTGGTATAAGAACACATCTATTTCTTGTCCGGCTTCTAACTCCATATCCGTTTCGTTATGATGGAGTAGTGCTTCTGTCATATCCGCTTTTAAAACATATCCCGTATCAATTTTTCGGTCGACCATCATGGTTTGAATGGTTCCAATTTCAATCATTATTCAACCCTCTTTCATTTTATGTATTGGAAAAGGGATATCCTATCTGTTAGGATACCCCTTACAATTCTAAAGTAACACATCGTATATTTATTAATCCCCGAATGACATTTCGGGTGGGAAATTCATTATTCATAAGTTGCTTATAACTTTTGTGTCGTAATTTATTAACTCGGTTTTGGAATCGAGCTATTGAATTTCACTTAAACCGCGGTAAATCTTCCACGAAGACCAACTTGCATCAGTGGCTAGCAAGTAATTTGTCTCGGATGTCTTCTAACCTAAACAACGTAAGCCCTACCTGCTCTTACGTCCTTGCGACCCTATAGTCGCGCCAGTGTGAATAAGCATCAACAAAAACACTGTAGAATGCCAGATTCGTATGTCACTTTAGTAACTTATGTATTATCGCATGGATTCTGTTGTGTGTCAAGCTAGCTTTGAAAATGGTAATACTTATGTAATTAACAATGTAGGGAGGAAGCCGTAATCCATCCAAATGGTCGAACATTAATTGGTGACAATATTCCTGATAATTCTACAAAATATTTCCTGGGCAATAACCAGCATGATATATGCCGTAATCCGTTATGTCATATATTTCTACTGTATATGGCGATAATCATTTTCTGAATATTGACATTATATATTATTTCCTATACTATTATAGTATTATGATGATAAAAGAAAATAAACAACAAAAAGTCTACCGTATATTAAAAGGCAGAATTATTGAACGTGAATATGTACCAGGTCAACGAATCGTAATCGATCAGATTGCAAAGGAATTGGAGACGAGTTCCATTCCTGTACGCGAAGCAATTCGTCAGCTTGAAGCAGAACGATTAGTAGTGTATAAGCGCAACGTCGGACCCGTCGTTGCGGAAGTCAATGAATCGGATTACTTAGATACAGTACATGTATTAGCCTTATTGGAAGGGTATGCAGCTTCACTAGCAGCTAATAATTTCCCGAAAGATAAGTTAAAAGAGTTGGTTCAATTGAATGAACGAATGGAGGAGGCCTTAGAAGACTTCGATATTATCCAATTCAGCAAGTTAAATGCCACATTTCACAGGATTATTTGTGAACAATGTGGGAATAACTTTTTGCTGGAATCAATCCAAAATACATGGAATCGGATAGAATCTATTCGCGGTGTGGGTTCAACATTATATTCCAAACGAGTAAAAGAATCGATACGAGAACATCAACAAATAATAGCTCTATTAGAAACTGGTGCTTCAAAAGAAGTAGAAGTATTAGCTCGGGAGCATAAAGTGAAAACAGCTGAGAATTTTGAGAAGCGACGCAAAAATCTAATGGGAACCAATTCGAATTGATGAGCTAGAACATAAGCACTATGAATATATACTGCATTGTCACGCCTTGACGCAGTTTGTTCATGGTGTTTTTAAATGTAATCATGTTAAAGGGACATTAGGAAGAATGCTAGCTTCCTGAATGAAATTTTTACTGGCCCATTCACCTTCTCTTTGAAATAATTGGATCACCATCTGGCGATCGGTAGGTGGTTCGTCTATCCAATGGAGGAGGTCGAGCAAAACAGGCTGCTTTTTTGGAAAGTAGTGTATGAAAACATCAGCTTGTTCCTTCAATCTTGTTGTCCAAATCTGAGAACGAACCATAACCATGGAATAGAAAGTTCGGATAAGTTTACGAGCAAAATTTTGAGTTAGTAGTTTAAAGTCGCTTTCTGTGGCCTTATCAAAATTTGTTAAGACCCTGGATAAAGACTTATTGATATCACCATTGAATCGTATAGGTATTTCTTTTGTTAATTTATAGGGACCAAAGCGTTCTCCTAAATCCTCACCATAGAGACAAACACTAAGCTCACTAATAAATGCATTCTCATAGTAATTGGCCGGATCGAGTGTATAATCGTAAAATGCGATAGCTATTCCTACTTCTCTAATTAAGGTAGTGTACTTTTCCGAAAGGTCATTTCCTAACTTCTTTACCGTCGCAATACTATCGGCATCCAAATTCCCTTTAAACATAGCAATTAAATCTAAATCGGATTTACGAACTATCGCTTCTCCTCTTGCAACACTTCCATATACGTATACACTGTGCAATTGTGCCCCAAAGAGACTTTTAAGCCTTTCAATCGAATCTTGTATACAAGGTTGAAAGATATCACTTATCTTTTCTTTGTAAGCATCACTTATGATATACCCATTTCCGTCTAAACCATAGCCTGCTCTTAGTGTCTCCATTTAGTAACCTCCTTAACTCCATAAGCTAATCTCATTATATCGTCACATACCACTTTTCATCACCGGTAATTTACTTCTACATATAATTCCTTATTGACATGACATATGAAATCATATATGATTTAATTGTTCAGAAAATTATTATTAGTTAAAAACAATTGGTTGGAGGTAATCAAATGGCTTTTGAAGAGGCAAAAGAAAGATTACGAGGCTCTATCGCACCTGTGATTACACCGTTTCATGAAGATGAGAGCATTGATTTTGAAAAGTTTCAGGAATTAATCAATTGGCAAATAGCAAGTGGCAGTCATGGCATTTCCTGTACAGGTACATCCGGTGAACCAAGCTCGATGTCAATTGAAGAAAGAATAAACGTGATGGAAGTTGCCTGTAAAACCGTAAATGGAAGAGTTCCTTTTATACCAGGAACAGGATCAACCAACCACCAAGAAACACTCCGCATGACAAAAGCTGCTCAAGAAATGGGTGCTGACGCTGCAATGGTCATTGTCCCATACTACAACAAACCAAATCAACACGCATTATACAAACACTTCAAAGCAGTAGCAGATTCAGTAGATATACCAATCATATTATATAACATCCCAGGACGAACGGCGATAAATTTGGAAGCGGTTACAATAGCGAGACTTTCAGAAGATTGTCCAAATATCATTGGAGTCAAAGAATCGAATAAAGATTTTGAACATGTAAATAAAGTATTACTGAAATGTGGTCGAGAATTTAATCTTTATTCAGGTATTGAAGTATTATGCTATCCAATGCTTGCGATCGGTGGAGCAGGACATATCAGTGCAACTGCAAACGTAGCTCCACGTGAAGTCGCAGAGGTTTATAACCGTTGGGCAGAGGGAGATGTAAAGGGAGCACAGGATTTGCATTATGAGTTAATGCCACTTAATGATGTGCTTTTCCGAGATACCAATCCGGCACCAGTAAAAGCTGCTCTAGGAATGATGGGGAAAATCAAACCAATTCTTCGAAAACCATTAGATGTCCCATCATCCGAAATTCAGGCGGAAATTAGAGAAGTATTACTAGATTACCAGCTTATTACAGAAGATGTGGAAATCTAAGGAGGGTCTAAATTGATTGAGAAAATAGAGGATGTAAAGCTCTACATAAATGGTGAATTTGTAGATGCAACTGGCAAAGAAACCTTTGAAAATATTAATCCTTTTACCAATGAATCGATCAATCTAGTTTCAAAAGGTGATCAAGCAGATATTGAGAAGGCTGTCACTGCGGCTAAGGATGCTTTTGAGAATGGACCATGGGGTTCCATGAAGATAAAGGAACGTATGAAATATATTGAAAGAATTGCAGATTTGATCGAAGAGGAAGCAGAAACAATTGCACATCTTGAGTCGATGGATTCTGGTTTGCCGATAAGTCAAACTCGTAAAATGGCTGCCCGTGGTGCAGAGAATTTTCGTTTTTACTCCCGGATGGTACAGGCAAGAATGCATGGGGATGCATATCAGGTGGATGATGAATTTATTAATTACACTGTTTATCAACCATTAGGGGTTGTTGGTTTAATCACTCCTTGGAATGCTCCATTTATGCTATTAACTTGGAAGGTCGCACCGGCACTGGCAACGGGAAACACAGTAGTGTTAAAGCCAGCAGAGCTGTCACCGTTATCAGCAAACATTTTAGCCAATGTTATGCAAAAAGCTGAGTTGCCTAAAGGCGTATTTAATGTTGTTCATGGTTTTGGAGAAACAGCAGGAGAGTCGCTAGTGAAACATCCAGATGTTAAAGCTATTTCATTTACAGGAGAAACAACGACTGGAAAACGTATTATCAAAAATAGTGCGGATTCTTTGAAGAAAACCTCGATGGAACTAGGTGGAAAATCACCACTAATTGTCTTTGAGGATGCGGATTTTGAAAATGCACTGGACGCTGCTGTTTGGGGAATCTTTTCCTTCAATGGGGAACGCTGTACAGCGAACTCTAGAGTATTTGTTCATAAGAGCTTAAAGGAAAAGTTTACTGAGGCTTTAAAGCAACGTGTACAAAATATTATAGTTGGTGATCCAAAAGAAAATGATACAGAAATCGGACCGTTAATTGATAAAGGTCATTTCCAAAAGGTTACGGGGTACATTGAGCTTGCAAAAGAGGAAGGCTGCGAAGTGTTTCAAGGCTCAGTACCTGAACAGTTTTCTGCAGGGAATTATGTACCACCTACCCTTTTATTAAATGCAAAAAATGATATGCGGGTTTGCCAAGAGGAAATTTTCGGACCGGTAATGGCTGTTATCGAATTTGAAACGGAAGAAGAAGTTGTCCAAATGGCTAATGATATTGATTACGGTCTTGCCGGTTATGTATGGACAAGTGATATTAAGCGAGCACATCGAGTAGCACAATCAATTGATTCGGGAATGATCTGGGTTAACTCACAAAATGTTCGAGACTTACGGATTCCATTTGGTGGAATGAAGGCAAGTGGTATCGGTCGTGAAGGTGGTCATTTTGCAATCTTTGAATTCTACACGGAGCCTAAAGCAATTCATGTCGCAATCAGCGACCATCATATACCAAAATTTGGAATGAAAAAATAAGGAGGGAACCAATATGCCAGCTAAAACGGGAAAAGAGTATATCGAAGGGTTAAAAAAGGCGAATAACAATATTTATATTCATGGAGAACGAGTAGATGATGTAACAGAACATCCTGCATTTAAAAATGTCATTAAATCGATGGCTAATCTATATGATTTACAGTATGAAAAACCTGAAAAAATGCTTTATACTTCTCCAACTACAGATAATAAGGTAGGAATGACGTTTTTACAACCTAGGTCAATTGAGGATCTAATTAAACGTCGTGAAGCTATTCAGGAGTGGGCACGGACATCAGGGGGGATGATGGGACGCTCTCCGGATTATTTGAATGCAGAGGTAATGGCAATGGGTGTTAATAACAGCCTTTTCGCTGAGGGTGATCCTCGTTTTGCGGAAAATGCCCGCAACTATTATGAGTACGCTCGTGAAAATGATATTAGCCTAACACACACATTAATCCATCCGCAAGTAAATCGTGCCAAGGCACAGCACCAACAAAAAGATGCTAATGTTGCTCTTCACCTGGTGGAAGAACGCCCGGATGGGATTATTGTAGATGGCATTCGGTTATTAGCAACGCAAGGGGGAATTACGGATGAAATTCTAGTATTCCCATCTACCGTCAAGAAAGCAGGAGAATTAGATGATCCGTATTCATTAGCATTTGCAATCCCTAACAATACTCCGGGATTAAAGTTCATTAGCCGTGAATCATTCGATTATGGCAAAAGCGAATGGGATCATCCACTTGGTTCTCGTTTTGATGAAGGAGATGCTATTGTTTCCTTTGAAAATGTCTTCGTTCCATGGGAGCGTGTATTTGTTTGTGGGAACTCATCTGTATGCAACCGAACATTTAAAGAGACAAATGCTGTTGTTCATATGTCTCATCAGGTTGTATCGAAAAACATTGTAAAGACCGAGTTTGTTTTAGGTGTTGCACTTAGTATAATGGATGCTATTGGGATTGATCAGTTCCAGCATGTCCAAGATAAAGGTACTGAAATCATGTTGTCATTAGAGACGATGAAATCTCACTTATATCGCGCAGAGCATAATGCAAAGCTAGATAGCTCTGGCACAATGACACCTGACTTTGCGGCACTTGACGCGGCACGCAATTGGTACCCGAGGATCTTTCCTCGCTTAACGGAAATTGTGCGTATTTTAGGTGCTTCTGGCTTAATGGGAATTCCTACAGAGGCTGACTTTAATCATGCTGAAATTGGACCAATTATTCATCGCGGTTTACAAGGGAAGAATCTCGAAGGTTATGAACGTGTCCAGTTATTCCGTCTAGCTTGGGATTTAACGTTAAGTGCGTTCGGTAGTCGTCAAACACACTATGAGTACTACTTTTTCGGTGACCCAATACGTATGGGAATGACTTATTTTGATAACTACGATAAAGAACCGTTTAAGCAATATGTACAAGATTTCTTGAAAAAATCCAGTGGCGTGAAAGCTTCCAATTAAGGGGGAAAGAAGATGGACTATAATGTGATTCGATGTGCGAGAGCCATACTACGTGTGACAGATCTAGAGGCATCGCAAAAATTTTATGTGGATGCACTCGGCTTTATCGAAACGGAATCAAATGACGAATATATTTATCTTCGCGGCTTAGAAGAACATAATCATCACAGTTTAGTGTTAAAAAAAGCTGATTCTCCTGCAGTAGAAGCGTTAGGCTATAAAGTATCATCAGAACAGGATTTGGATGCACTGTCACGTATGTTTGAAAGGGAAGGCTACGCGACAAAATGGATGGAAAAAGGTAGTCAGCACGCCCTTGGGCGCTCACTCCGTGTGAATGATTTATCGGGATTACCACTTGAATTTTTTGCAGAAATGGAAACAGTGGAACGTTTATTACAACGCTATGATTTATATAAAGGCTCTAGAATGCAGCGGATTGACCATTTTAACTGTGCTGTGCCTGATGTGGAGGCAGCATATGCATTCTATAAAGAAAAGCTAGGATTCGCTTGCTCAGAATATACCGATACACCAGAAGGAAATACATGGGCAGCCTGGCTTCATCGAAAGCAAAATGTGCATGATGTTGCCTTTATGAATGGAAAAGGTCCTAGAGTGCATCATATTGGCTTCTGGTTACCAGATCAATTAGCACTTATCCATACCTGTGATGTGCTTGCATCAATGGGTTATGGTGAAGCAATTGAACGAGGTCCAGGTAGACACGGACTTTCTAATGCTTTCTTCTTATATTTGCGTGATCCCGATGGACACAGAATTGAACTATATAGTGGGGATTATTTAACTAGTGACCCTGATTTTGAGCCGATTCGTTGGGATATTAATGATCCGATGCGTCAAACATTCTGGGGACACGCTGCACCGGATAAATGGTTTAATGAAGCATCAAATGTTCTAGATGTGTTCACACAAAAAGAAGTTGACTTACAGGCTGCAAAGCTAGAGCAGCATAAGCCTACCTTTGTGATTTAAGCTGAATTTTCTAGAAAAGGGGGGTTCATAAATGGATGATCGTTTGTTCCGTAATGCAATGGGAAAATTTGCAACAGGTGTCACGGTAATTACCACGAAGCTTGGGGAGGAGATTCATGGAATGACGGCAAACGCCTTTGTGTCTGTTTCCTTAAATCCGAAGCTCGTACTAGTATCCGTTGATCATAAAGCAACGATGAAACGATACATCGAAAATGCTGGTAAGTTTGCGATAAGCTTTCTAAAGCAAGATCAGAAGGACTTATCTGCTTATTTTGCAGGACAAATCGATGAGATTCGTGAAATAGATTTTCACTGGTTCCATGAAATGCCAACGATAAAAGAAGCATTGGTGAATATCGTATGTGAGCTTCATAATTCAATTGATGCAGGAGACCACACGTTATTTATTGGGAAGGTAGAAGGATTAGAGGTTCGAGATGGAGAGCCACTGGCATTCTTTGAAGGAAAATATCGTGAGTTAGGTAACAGTGAGCGTATAACATAATGTAATAGAAAATGAGAATAACTACTAGTATTCTCTGGTGTTGGAGAATTGTAAGTGATGCTTGGCTAGTTAGAAAAGCTTTGGAATAAGAGTTTCATAATCTTGCTGATAGGGGGTTAAACCATGAAACAGCAATTAGATAAGTCACCCGAGATGTCAATGGATATATTTGGAAAGATAAGTGGGCATGAACAAGTTGTATTCTGTAATGACCCAAGTACAGGGTTACAGGCTATTATTGCAATCCATAGTACAACACTTGGACCAGCACTTGGTGGAACGAGGATGTACCCGTATGCCACTGTTGAGGAAGCGTTGGAGGATGTTTTACGTTTATCGGAAGGAATGACTTACAAGTGTGCTGCAGCTGATATCGATTTTGGTGGAGGAAAAGGTGTCATTATTGGTAACCCAAAAACAGATAAGTCTCCAGCGTTATTTAGGGCTTATGGCCAATTCGTCGATTCACTAAATGGTAGGTTCTTTACTGGAACAGATATGGGAACGACGATGGACGATTTTGTGCAAGCATCAAAGGAAACAAATTTTATTAATGGCATACCGGAAGAGTTTGGCGGTGGTGGAGATTCCTCGGTTCCAACTGCACAAGGTGTTATGTATGGATTAAAAGCTACTAATCTCTATTTATTTGGCGATGAGTCACTTGCAGGCAAGACGTTTGCCATTCAAGGTTTAGGTAAGGTTGGATTCAAAGTAGCGGAACAATTACTTGAAGCTGGTGCGAGTTTAGTCGTAACTGATATCTCGCAAGAATCGATTGAAGGTATTCAATCGAAGGCAAACGCCTACGCCGGAAATGTAACGGTTGTGTCTAGTGAGGAAATCTATGAAGCGGATGCAGATATCTTTATCCCATGTGCAATGGGTGGCATCCTAAACGATGATACGATTGAGAAGCTAAAGGTAAAGGCTGTTGTAGGATCAGCAAATAATCAGTTAAAAGAAGAATATCATGCAAAAATCCTTCATGAACGTGGAATCCTATATGCTCCTGATTATATTGTAAACGCTGGTGGATTAATCCAAGTAGCAGATGAATTATATGGAGCAAATAAGTCTCGTGTCTTATTGAAAACCAAAACCATCTATCAATCTATTTTAGATATTTACAAGCAATCAGAGTTAGATGCCATCACGACATTAGAAGCTGCCAATCGTAAATGCCAGCAGCGTTTAGAAGAACAAAGACAACGAAATAATTTCTACTCCAGACAAAAAAGCCCGAAGTGGACATTTTATAAATGAGGTGTAACCTATGGTCGAGGTAAAATTTCATGATATTGGCGAAGGAATGACAGAGGGCGAAATTGTTAGTTATTTAGTTAAAGTAGGGGATGCGGTTAAGGTTGATCAGCCTCTTGTAGAAATGCAAACCGATAAGATGGTTGCAGAGATTCCATCACCAACTGCTGGGGTTATAAAAACTCTTAACTATACGGAAGGAACTACTATTACAATTGGTTCCGTTTTACTAGAAATCGATGATGGTAAAGAAGAACCACAGCCCCTTAACTCAGAAAAAGAAGTTTCTGCTGCGGTGATGACAATGGAGAAAAAGGAAATAAATGCTGATTCACCCAAAGATAAGCAACCACCAAAACGAATTATTGCGGCACCTCATACGCGAAGAATTGCACGGGAAAATAATGTGAATATCGAAGAGGTTGTTGGATCTGGTCCGGCTGGTAGAGTAACCGATGATGATATTTTCAGGTTCATTCGCGAACGTGAGGGAAATGTGGAGCCGACTAAACTAGAAGAGGCAGAGTCTATACCTGTTATAGAAGAATCTAAAACTATAGTTGGAGATACAATTCCATTTACCGGTATCCGTAAACAAATAGCGATGAAGATGACGGAATCCCTTTCTACCATTCCACATGTTACACATTTTGATGAAGCGGATTTATCAAATTTATTGGCTTTCCGTCAAGAACTGAAGGAAACTGGTACCAATATCTCTGTAGTGGCATTTTTCCTAAAAGCATTAGTCATAACGTTGAAGGAGTTCCCGTTATTTAATGCACAGCTTGACGAGGAAAATCAGGTAATTCGTCTTTTGAAAGACTATCATATTGGTTTGGCGACGAATACAGAGAAGGGACTGCTAGTGCCGGTACTTCGTGAGGTAGATAAGAAATCCATTCATGAAATTCATGATGAGATGAAGACATTAACGAAGAAAGCACAGGAGCAGAAGCTATCAGCTGCTGAAATGAAAGGTGGCACCTTTACCATCAGTAATGTTGGTCCACTTGGGGGAATAGCAGCAACACCAATTATTAACCATCCACAAACAAGTATAATAGCGTTTCATAAGACAAAGAAAATGCCAGTTGTCATGGAAAACGATGAGATTGCTATTCGTTCCATTATGACGATGTCGCTGTCTTTTGATCATCGTATCATTGATGGGGCAGACTCGGTAATGTTTACGAATCGTTTTATTGAACTGATAGAGCAACCGAAAAAACTATTATTATATTTGCGCTAGATATTCATTACGGGCAGGGTACCAAAAATGGTTCTACTGCCCGTTAACCTATGAATAAATTTATAAAACAAATGACACATTCTCGAATAAATAGGGGGATGGCACTATGCTATACCATGCAAAAGCAAGATTCTCTTCCACCACTGGACTAGAAGATATTTATATTGGTCCTTCTCATATAGAGTGGAAAGGGGAGAAATTAACAGAGGATGCCTTCACTTGGCAGTCCCCAGTATTAGGAACTGTTTATGGAACGTTACTAAACTTTAGAGAACAGGTAGATGCCTTAAAAGGAGAATTTAAGAAACCTCCTTATCAGAATGAACCAGTACGACCAATACTCTATATAAAACCTAGAAATACAATCAACGCGCATCTAAAGGAAGTAGCTATTCCTAAAGGAGTAGAAGAAGTTGAGATTAATGCGACATTAGGAGTAGTAATCGGAAAAACAGCTACGAATGTAAAAGAAGCGGATGCTTTTGATTATGTGGATGGATATACGATCGTGAATGACGTTACTGTTCCACATACTAGCTTTTATCGACCAGCAATCAAGCAAAAAGCTCGAGATGGTTATTGTCCAATTGGACCTTGGATTGTTCAAAAGGACAATGTACCTTCCCCAGACAATCTCATGATTTGGACATTTAAAAATGACGAATTAATATCAGTCAACAGCACCAAAGATTTAGTTCGCTCGATACCTCGCTTAATTCAAGATGTAACCAACTATATGACGCTAGCAAAAGGGGACTTACTTCTTGTGGGTGTCCCACATAATCCACCTACTGCTAAAGCTGGAGACACGATTCGAATTGAGATTGATCATATCGGTAGTTTAGAAAATAGATTTGTATTGGAAAATGTTCAAGTAGCTGGAGGTGAAAAAGCATGAAGCATGCTCGAGTAGCTTGCCATGGAGCCATACATGATGCGGTGGAAGAGAATGGAGTACTGAAGCTAGCGGACGGTCGTCTAGTTAATTTTGATGATGTAATATGGTTACCACCAATTAATCCTGGGACTATATTTGCTCTAGGGTTAAATTATGCGGACCATGCAAATGAAATTAGTTTTAATGCCCCAGAAGAGCCACTTGTCTTTTTAAAAGGCCCTAATACACTAATTGGTCATAACGGTGTAACAAGACGACCAGCTAATGTTGAAATGATGCACTATGAATGTGAGTTAGTAGTGGTGATTGGTAAAAAGGCACGAAACGTGAAGCGTGAGGATGCATATGATTATGTCTCCGGCTATACAATTGCTAATGACTATGCGATACGTGATTATTTAGAAAACTATTATCGTCCGAATTTAGCGGTGAAAAATCGCGACACATTAACACCAATCGGTCCTTGGTTTGTAGAGAAGCATGATATAAAGGATCCAATGAATTTAAAGTTATACACATACGTGAATGGTGAATTGAAACAAGAAGGTTCCACTAAGGATATGATATTTGATATTCCATTTTTAATTGAGTACTTAAGCAGTTTCATGACGTTGAACGAAAATGACCTGATTTTAACCGGTACACCAAAGGGAACGGTCAATGTCGTGGAAGGCGATGAAGTTGTAGTAGAAATAGAAGGAATCGGATCGTTGCAAAATACGATTGTTGGCGATAAAGAGTTTGCTAGATAAGGAAGTGAGTTTATGCCACATATAACCGTAGAATACACAGATAACCTAAAGCAAGACGGTAATATTGTAGGGTTATTGAAGAAAATTAATAAAACGCTTATCGAAGGGGGAGATGCCTTTCCCATTGGTGGTATTCGATCTCGTGCAATTGCGCTACATGATTATGTTGTAGCTGATGGAACAGGAGAAGAAGATGCCTTTGTTCACGTGACTATAAAAATAGGGAGTGGAAGGTCAGAGGATGTGAAAAAAAGGGCTTGCGACAAGGTGTTTGAGGTGGTGGAGAATCATTTCGAGAACCAGTTTAACACCCGTCCCCTTGCTTTATCTTTAGAACTATTTGAATTTATGTATCCGACCTATAAAAAGAATAATATACACCAACGTTATCGTTAAAAAATCTGGACCTGAGATAGTAAAAGCAGGTCCTTTTTCTATTCTTTTTATAACAACTACCTTAAAGTGGTAATGAGTAAATGGTATAATTCGTAAAAGGAAACGTAGTTGTGAAAGGCGGGGGAGCATGGGTCATCAAGAAAAACAAGAAACCAAGAAAAAACGGGCTAGTTGGTTTGTTCATCTTATTGTATTTGTTTTGGTTCAAATTGGTTTCATGATGAGGGAAACTTTCGATTGGGAGATTTTTAATTTAAATAATGTTGGTTTGTGGTTTGAGGAAACAGTGGGACCAATAACATGGTTGCAATTATATGATCTTCAAATACTTAACTATGTAACTCTTATTTGGGGAGCACTACTACTAATAGATGGTATGTTGTCCTTAAGGAAATATGTCATTTCATGAAGAAGGAAAACCTCAGTTAATAACCTCTTAGATAACTCATCCAGAAATCTGGATATTACTTTATCCGGTATAATCTTTAACCCGAAATCAGAACCTGATTTCGGGCTGCTTTATTTACATCAAATTAATAACCCCTAATGTGATTAAGATGACAGGTGGTAAAAAATTCATTCGTTCTAGTCGCTTGTTTCTAGCTAGAACGACACCAACCTTTATCCCATAATGAACCAATACCCCACTCATAACCGCGATTAGAATTGGTGTATAGATAACCGAATAACCTAAAACAGCTGCCCCAATACCAGCTCCAAAAGCATCTAGGGCAAGAGCTGTTCCAAGCAAAATTGCTTCACCAATGGAGATTGTGCCAGACTTATCAAGGTCTGCCCGATCTGGAGTTGCCATAACGGTCTTGATATTTTGAAAGTTATTTGGGGATGTAAATGGTGGGCTTATCTCTTCTTCCTTTTTTAATTGCCCACGTATCGAATTGAACAAAGAAAATAATCCAATAAAGATTAGAATGGATCCCCCAAGTATTTTTGCTAATTCAACTGATAAAAAAGCGTGAAGCATAGTTCCAATCACCATGGACAGAAGAACAACAATTCCGGAACATATCATAATGACAGTTAAAGCAGTCTTGGGAACAAGTATTTTTCTCATTCCATAGGAAATTCCAACACCAAATCCATCCAAACTTACAGCGACTACTAGAAGCAATAATCCTGTGTAAAACAGCATAGCACCATATCCTTTACTTGTTCTAGGGTATTGTATGGTGAAAGGGAATATTGTGTGCGTTTTATACATGAAGCAAAGCGGACAATCCGTTATAAAACTCTTTCAAATTTTGTAAAAATATGGTTAGCTATTAGTAGAAATGAATGACCAATATTAAGAGGGTGCTTCCGTGAAAAATTTTATCGAATTGAAAAATATTACAAAGAAATACGGTAATAAAACAGTACTGAACGATATTAATTTTTCCATTCCATCCAATCAAGTGGTAGCTTTATTAGGTGGTAATGGTACAGGGAAAAGTACATTATTAAGGCTAATTGCTGGTATTGAAAAACCTAGCTCTGGAAATATTCAGTATGCTTCTAACGAGATTGTTATTGGATATGTACCTGAGAGGTTCCCAAAAAATCTCCGCTTTACACCAAGTGAGTACCTATCTTATATGGGGAGTATGGGTGGAATTCCAAAAGTTACGCTCGAAGCGAAAATGAGGAGATTATTACTTCTTTTTCAATTGGAACAGTTTAAAGACATCCGTATCCATGAATTATCGAAAGGAAATATCCAAAAGGTTGGTATTATCCAGGCACTGTTGCAACATCCTGATATATTAATTTTAGACGAGCCTTTATCAGGGTTAGATAAAGAATCACAAGAAATGTTAATGGAAACTATAAAGGAATTAAAAGATCATGGTTCCACCATCATCCTAACGTACCATGAAGCGAATCTATTAGAGCCAGTGGTTGATAAGACTTACTTTTTAGTAGATGGAAAACTTACTAGTACAAAAGTTAATGATAGTGCTAGGAAGCTTCTAATCATAAATTCAATGAATAAATCGTATGTCAAAGATTGGGAAGGTATTCTTCAGATAGAGGATAGAGAGAATCAATTGTATTTATACGTATCCCAACAACATAGTGATGAAATTTTGTTCAAGGTCTTGGAGTTAAAGGGTAGTGTAGAAGCTGTATCTCCCATAGACTCTATGGAAGAGGGGAGGGAAGCATAATGAAATACGTCATTCAATACAGTATGAGGGATTTTTTGCGTTCACAAAAATATTTTCCTCCATTATCAACGTTTATTCTGTTAATGGTCGTCTTCTATTCTTATAAACCGAATCCTGTGATTGATAGTTACGCAGTTACTTCATTAATGATGTATGTCATTTCGGCTTGGCTCTGTACAAGCTTTTTGGCGCTTGATTCACCTGTTCAGAGGCAACTTATGATTTTGCATGCTGGTGGCAAAAACCATTATTATATAGGGAAATTCATGGCTATTGCCATAACTTCCACCATCTTTACGCTTTTTGCTTTTATGTACCCAATCATATTTGGAATGTTTCAGGAAAATGTTTCCCTATCTGTTGGCTTTATTTCCTTGATGAATCATTTCATGCTATCCTTACTAGGAATAGGTGTAGCGAGTTTATTTAGTAGAATATTCATGAATAGTACCGTGAATTCTTACGGGGGACTTGCACTGACTATTACGATTTCTTTTACAACCATAGGGCTTTACGAGGTATTACCAACTATGTTCAAAAATCTTGTATGGGTAATTCCACCAGCTATTATGACACAAAAGCCTCTTATGAATTGGAATGGACAAACCTTATCAAATATAGAATGGTTCCCATTTGTTTGGATCCTAATCTATGCTTCGCTATTAATTAGTATTTTCTTTATATTAGTCAAGAGAAAATCCTAAGG
Organism: Ornithinibacillus scapharcae TW25; assembly: GCF_000190475.1. Lineage (GTDB taxonomy): Bacteria > Bacillota > Bacilli > Bacillales > Amphibacillaceae > Ornithinibacillus > Ornithinibacillus scapharcae. The sequence goes on along the minus strand of NZ_AEWH01000012.1, from coordinate 65,409 downwards.
GATTTTAGTTACCTAGGAGGTAAATTATGTTAAAAAGATTTCTTACTGCTATTGTTTCTTCGATAGTGTTCAGTGGATTGATGGGGCTACTTAATTATATGACAACTTCTACGAGTAGTTTTGATAGTTTTTGGTTGCCGATGCTCTTTTTCTTAATGTATTCGACACCTGTCTATTTAATCGGGGGAATACCCATTTCCTATTTAATCGATAAATTAATCGAGAAAAAGAATTTCTCCTCTCCAGTGACGCGACACTATACACGCTATGGCTTTTATCTATTAGCAGGGATCATAGTAGCAGTTATCTATATTATTATCTTGGCAATATCCAATGGTGGCTTTGAATCTATTTCACAACTTTGGTTGATGTACTTAGTAGGAGGAGTCATCGCTTCACTAGTATTTTATTATGTATCACTTATTTTTCAGAAGAAGCCGATTGACGAAAGGTAATTTATGTACGAGGCTAAGACAAAACTGACTTACTCAACTATAAAACGAGCGATACATCACTTTCACTGGAATTGAACGTGAAGTATATTTCCGGAGCGGGGGTTTACGCCAATCCCTAATTGTTTGTAATTTACTAGTTGGGTAATACGTATGTCCTAGTCTGTTTTTTCATGCCGGGCACGATTTTCTTCAAATTATGCTATAGTTATAACTAGATGTTTTGTAGAAAGGAATTAAAACGATGAGTAAAACACTAGTACTAGCAGAAAAACCATCCGTTGGTCGTGATATTGCTCGTGTATTAAAATGCACGAAACAAGGAAACGGCTTTATGGAAGGTTCTAATTATATCGTAACCTGGGCTTTAGGTCATTTAGTCACCCTAGCAGACCCTGAGGCTTATGATGATAAATATAAAACATGGAGACTAGAAGACCTTCCAATGCTTCCATCGAACCTGAAGCTTGTTGTGATGAAACAGACAGGAAAACAATTCAGTACAGTCAAGACACAAATGAATCGTAAGGATGTAAATGAAATTGTAATTGCAACCGATGCTGGACGTGAAGGGGAGCTAGTTGCAAGATGGATCATAGAAAAAGCTCGTGTCGAAAAGCCAGTAAAACGCTTATGGATTTCATCTGTAACGGATAAAGCAATTCGTGATGGATTTAAACAATTAAAGCCAGGTAAAAACTATGAGAATCTTTATGCATCCGCTGTTGCTCGTTCTGAAGCAGATTGGTATGTAGGACTAAACGCGACTCGTGCGCTTACAACGAAATTTAATGCGCAGTTATCCAGTGGACGGGTACAGACACCGACATTAGGCATGGTTGCAGCAAGAGAACAAGAAATCAAGGAATTTAAGCCACAAACCTATTACGGTATTCAAGCAAAATCCAAAAATGGTATTATATTTACTTGGCAGGACCAAAAGAATAATACACGTATGTTCTCTAAGGAAAAAGCGGATGACCTACTTGGTAAATTAAAAGGTAAGCCTTTAAAAGTGGTGAAAATTGATACGACAGCGAAAAAGAAATTTGCACCACAGCTATATGATTTAACGGAATTACAACGAGATGCTAACCGGATATTCGGTTTCTCTGGAAAACAAACGTTATCTCTTATGCAGAAGCTATACGAACGACATAAGGTATTGACCTATCCTAGAACAGATTCTCGCGTCATCTCTACGGATATTGTGCCAACACTAGTTGATCGCTTAAAGGCTTGTGGAGTGGATCAATATGCAAACTTTGCCCAGTCTATTTTGCGAAAAGGAATTGGTAAACTTCCCAAGTCTGTCGTAGATAATGCAAAGGTAAGTGACCACCATGCGATTATTCCGACAGAAGAGCCAGCCATTTTGGAGGACCTAGACGATAAAGAACGTCGAATTTATGATTTGGTTGTGAAGCGATTCCTAGCGGTACTAATGGATGCTTATGAATATGAACAAACAACCATTCATGCTGAGATTCAATCGGAATCGTTTACAGCTAGAGGAAAAGTAGTAAAGCAACAAGGTTGGAAGACAGTATATGATCGTCAATTTGATGAAGAAGAGTCTGATGATCAACGCTTGCCTGTAATCAAACAGGGTGATGAATATACCAATATAAGTGTTAAGCAGACAACTGGAGAAACTAAGCCACCTGAGCGATTTACCGAGGGTGCATTACTACAAGCAATGGAAAATCCAGTCCGCTATATGAACCCAGATGAAAAGCACCTAGCAGGTACCCTACAAAAGACAGGTGGAATTGGAACGGTTGCTACACGGGCAGACATCATTGACAAGCTATTCAATGGTGGCTATATGGAGCTGAAAGGAAAGCACATCTTCCTTACATCAAAAGGTAAACAACTATTAGATTTAGCGCCAGAAGACTTGCGTTCCCCAGCTTTAACTGCGGAATGGGAGCAAAAGCTTAGCTTGATTGCAGAGGGTAAATTAAATAAAAATAAATTCATCACTGAAATTAAGGATTATACAAAAGAGATTATCCGGGAAATAAAGAACAATGATACAACCTATAAACACGACAATATGACAGGTACCAAATGTCCAGATTGTGGAAAACTTATGCTCGAAGTCAATAACAAGCATGGCAGAATGTTAGTCTGTCAGGACCGTTCTTGTGGTCATAAGAAGAACATTGCTAAAAAGACTAATGCGCGCTGCCCGAACTGCCATAAACGTTTAGAACTACGTGGTGAAGGTGAAGGGCAGATGTTCACTTGCTCTTGTGGGCATAGGGAAAAGCTTTCCACCTTTAATAAACGTAAAGAACAAGAGAAAAAACATAAAGTATCGAAAAAAGATGTGAACAAATATTTGAAGAAGCAAGATGATGGGTTCACGAATAATGCTCTGGCAGAAGCGCTAGCGAAGCTGAAAGATAAAAAATAATAGATATATACTTTGAACTGTCTAGGTAGTACTATCTTAGGCAGTTTTTTTGTCGAGATTTTGTGAAGATTTCGCAGGAAATTTAGCCTAGAAAATAGAATATAATAGTATGGGGGATTTTTAGTTGATGGGGGATTGAGCTTATGCTAGAAGTGAAAAGAATAAAACCGGAGGATACCTATCATTTAAGACATACCATCCTACGTCCAAGCCAGCCTTTTGAAGCATGTAAGTATGATGCAGACTACGCGGAGGATACCTTTCATGTTGGGGCATTCTATCAAGGTAACTTAATTACTATAGCTTCATTTTATAAGGAAAAACATCCCGACCTCCTCGAAGATAATCAGTTCCGTTTACGTGCAATGGCCACGGATGTAGCGTTTCGTAAGTTAGGAGCAGGTAGACTAGTGGTAAGTTTTGCAGTGGAAATAGTGAAGCAAAAGAATCATACTATTCTATGGTGTAATGGTAGAACCTCTGTACAAGGGTATTATGAAAGGTTAGGATTCCAGGCACATGGTGAGGTTTTTGATTTACCACCGATTGGAGAACATATCGTGATGGTCAAGCGATTAGAATAGAGTCAAGTAGAAATGAACATTTCGTGAAGCGGTTTACTTGAAGTGAAACAAGTTGTATCATTAAAATATAGATATACCTTGGCAGAAAGATGTGAATCACTATTTTCCTGCCTATAGAATAAAACGAGCGCATTTAACAAGGATTTGAAAATGCGAGTTTCTTAAAATTACCGTATTAGGGGAGGGTTAAAATATATGGCTTTTGTTATCTTAGATCCATGCAGACAAGAAAAGGCAGCAGAATGTGTTAGTGTATGCCCAGTTGATTGTATAGAGGAAGGTCCAGATCAATTTTACATAGATCCTGATATTTGTATCGACTGTGGAGCTTGTAAAGCAGCTTGCCCAGTTGCAGCGATAGAAGAGGAATATGATCTAACACCAGAACAAGAAATTTTCTTAGAAAAGGCAGAGGAATTCTTTGCGAATCGTTAATTGATAGAGTAAAACTCCCGTCAGTGTCTACACAGCTAACGGGAGTTTTTTAATATCCATTATTCTCTCAACATAATAAAACTACTCTTCTTCAACAGCAACAGCTAATTTACTAGCAATCCAACGTTTTGCTGTTGTTTCATCTACTTCATATACTTTTCCCGCTCGGAAAAGTTCTCCATGGTAGGCAGTTTGCACATTCATTTTCACTTTAATCATATTACATAACCCCTTCCTATTTCTATTATATCGGACTGCTATAAATGTCGCTAATGATACGAAATGCCTAAGAATTTACCTGGTACGCTTGGGCTTTATTCAAATTTTGAAGGTAATTTCAATATCTTTCCATAAAGTCAAGAGTACTCTTCCAAAAATAGCTCATACTATATTCGAAAATAGAAAGTGAATGGAGATGAATTTTAGTGGAAGCTAGAAACATAACAGAAGAAGCACTAATGGATTATAAAGAAGGAATTGGTACTTTTACGAAGAAAATGCCCAAGCTTGCAGAGCTCTATAATGCGTTTACGGAAGAATGTTTTAAAGAAGGGGTATTATCCCAAAAACAAAAACAACTTATCGCACTAGCTGTTAGTCTATATGCACAGGATGAATATTGTATTATTTATCACACGAAGGGTTGTTTAGACCAAGGCTGTTCAGAAGAAGAAATTCTTGAAACTATTGGTGTAACCGCAGCATTTGGTGGAGGAGCAGCAATGAGCCAAGCGGTAACATTAGTACAGGATAGTATTCAGGATTTACAGGAGTTAAAGCATTAAAGAGGTGCAAATGCACCTCTTTACTTTATTCCTAAAGAAGCTAACGCAGCAATAATATCATTGGTTGGTTGCTGACAAGCAAAGTTTTCACATACATAAATGGTTGTTTGATTATTAACCATTTTGTAATTAGCAGCAAAAGGAGCAACTTCTATTAACTGCCCCGGTGTAACAGCAACTAGTAAAGCAATATTAGGGGCATATTTATCCTGAACATGATTTAGAAACTCTTGTACATTTTCATCATGACCTAGTACAACCACTTCTTTTGTCGGGTTCTCAGTTAACAGCAAGCTTTGTAGGAAGAAAACACCAGCTGAAGGTTGCTTCATCATGTCTTCATAGAAGGTAGAATACATTTCATTTATTTTGTCTAAATAATCTACCTCGCCAGTTAAACTAGCCATCTGACCTAACATGAGTGCTGCCACACTATTACCTGAAGGAGTTGCACCGTCGTAAATTTCTTTATCATTGGAGATAAGCTTTTCATTATTTTTTCCGCTGAAGAAGAAACCACCATGATGTGGATCCCAGAATAACTCTATCATGATATTTAATTGTGCTTTTGCTTTGGAGAGATAGGTTAGGTCAAATTCCAATTGATACAATTCTATATAGGCCCAAATTAGATAAGCATAGTCATCAAGATAAGCATGATATTTCGTTTCTCCCTCACGATACCGGGCCATCAAATCGCCATCTACTACTATGTTTTCCTCAAGAAAAGAGAGTGCTCTTTTTGCCAAAGTTACATAATCTTGATTTTGAAAAACACGGCTCGCCTTTGCTAAACCTGCAATCATCATGGCATTCCACGACGTGAGGACTTTGTCATCTACATGTGGATACACTCGTTTTTCACGTTCCTGGAGTAATGTCAGACGAGCAGTTTCTAATTGGGATGTTAGTTCACTTAGCGTGAGGTCAAATTCTTCTGCAACACTTTCAAGGTTAGCACGAATTAGATTTGGGATATTCTTTCCTTCAAAATTACCAAAAGGGGTAATCCCATAAGTGGTGGTATAGATCTCACCTAAATCTTCACCCAGAATATCGTAAATCTCCTCATCTGCCCATACATAATACTTTCCTTCTACCCCTTCAGAATCCGCATCAATTGCAGAGTAAAATGCACCATCTTTACTAGTCATTTCGCGCTTAATAAAGGTAATTATTTGTTCTGCAATATTTTTGTAGAATGGTTTTTTCGTGATTTGATAGCATTCTGTGTAAACCATTAATAATAAGGCATTATCATACAGCATCTTCTCAAAGTGTGGGACAAGCCACTTTTCATCAGTCGAATATCGAGCAAAACCATAACCAATATGGTCCCAAATACCACCTGCAGCCATATTTTGTAACGTGCTTTCGACCATCTTAAGTGCTGCGGTTTTTCCGCTGAAGTGATAATACCTCATCAGGAATAATAGATTCTGTGGTTGTGGAAACTTAGGCGCTTCCCAAAATCCCCCGTAAGTAAAATCAAACCCTCTTCCAAGTTGTTGGAAGGCTTGATCAACCGTTTCAATTGTTAGGCGATTGTTGCTTTTTTCTCTAATCGTGTTATCTAAGGCTTCCCGAACACTTTCCGTTACATCAGCAATATGTTCTGGATCGGTCGTATATTTTATATGTAATTGCTCTAGAGCTTCCTTAATGCCTGGACGTCCATATTTGCTCTCCTTTGGAAAATAAGTTCCCGCATAGAAAGGAATCTTGTCTGGAGTCATAAAAATGGTCAGTGGCCATCCACCATGACCAGCCATCATCTGACAGACCTTCATGTAAATGGAGTCGACATCTGGCCGTTCCTCCCGATCTACTTTTATGGCGATATAGTGATCATTAATTAGTTTGGCTACTTCTTCGTCTTCGAATGATTCATGGGCCATGACATGGCACCAATGGCAAGTGGAATAACCGATTGATAGAAAAATTGGTTTGTTTTCTTGTTTTGCTTTTTCAAAAGCTTCTTCCCCCCAAGGGTACCAGTTTACTGGATTGTAGGCGTGTTGGAGTAGGTATGGTGACTTTTCAGTAATTAAGTTATTGGCTTGTTGGTTTGGTGTCATTCATATCATCTTCTTTCAGTATTTACATCATGTATTATACTTTACCATAAGTATCCAATTATACTAGATTGTAAATTATTTTACGCTTATGAAAGAACCATTCGCTATGTATGTAGCGAATGGGTTTGGATGTTCTTCATTTTATGCGATTCCTGCTTCTTCTTGGTTGTTTTTCACAAATTGTTTTTTGTGTTTCCATATAAAGTATCCAATTGTAAGGATAATGGAAACTCCCATAAAGGCAAATAAAATACCGGCATTATGCCACATAAAGTTGTAATCTCCGTTAGAAATAACAGCTTTAAACCCTGAAACCGAATAAGTCATCGGTAGTAGTGGATTAAACCATTGAACCGCCTTTGGAATTACTTCCAATGGGAAAGTTCCTGCACTACTTGTTAATTGTAAGATTAATATAATAATCGCAACAAATCGTCCTGGATTGTTGAATGTAGTTACTAAAAACTGGATTAATGTAATAAAGGTTAAACTTGTCATCATGCTGAACAAGAAGAATAACGGAACACTTTGAACCTTAATATCTAATCCATACAGAATAATAAAGTCAGTAAGAATAGCCTGAATAATACCTACCAATGCCATGACACCGAATTTACTTAAAAACCAGCTAATTCCAGTCTTTGGAATTCCTGCTGTATCATTTAATGGGAAAATAATAGTTAATAACAAAGCACCAACGAATAATCCTAGAGATATGAAGTATGGTGCAAATCCAGTACCATAATTTGGAACCTCGTTAGCGTGATGGATTTCCAAGTCAATTGGACTAGCCATCATATCATACGTGCTGTTATCCGTGTGAATGCTTCCCACTTTTTTAGATGCATCTGCTAATTTAGTAGCTAACTCTTCTGTACCATCTTGAAGCTCATTCGTACCTTCTGAAAGCTGTGTTGCACCATCTGTTAATCTTTCAGATCCATCGCTGAATTGAGTAGCACCTTCCATTAATTGATTCATCCCATTATTAAGTTGGAGGGAGCCATCATTTAATCGGGCAACGCCAAGTTTCATTTCGTCCATTTTATCTGCAAACAGCTGCATATTGGTATACCAATCATTTTGCCCGTTTCCGACTTGAATTGCTCCAGCATTTATTTCGTGTAATCCATTAGTTAGAATACTTATCCCGTTTTGTACATCTAATTGACCACTATTAATGATAGATAGACCATTAGCTAAATTGTTAAATACGGGATCGGTGGAATCAGCAATTTGCTTTTCCATATTGCTATCTGATAACTGTTTAGTTAATTCCTTTTGGTATTGATCAAATCCTCTATCAATACTTTGGGTGGATTCAGCAACTCCTGCAGCAACTCCCGCTCTGATACTTGGTTGTAGCGATTGATATAAATCATCCGTCAATTCCTCTTTAGAAGTTGTGTTAGTTGCAAAAGCGGATAAGATAGCTTCTTTTTCTTCTACTTCATAAGAAGTTAATAGCTGATCTAGTTGTTCCAGTTGTTGTTGTTGACTACTTAAAATGTTACCAGCAATTTGTTCCGCAGTACCTTGCGCAAGTCCTTCAGATAAATTAGGAACTAGCTCATCAGATAGTCCAGAAGTAATGTTAGCATGTAGTTGATTGATGCCCGCGCTCATTTCTCCAGAGCTACCTGCTAATTGTTCACTTATACCACTTGCAAGTTCAGTAGGAAGTGATGCTTGAAACTGTTTTAAACCTTCTAGGACTTCCTCCGTACCTACTATAAGCTGTGGAATATTTTCATTAAGTGTTACCGCACCACTTGTAGCATCAGCGAGTCCGTCTACTAAAGAATTGGTACCATTATTTAGTTTTGCTGACCCACTTAATAATTGTCCACTGGCATCCGTTAATTGTCCTACACCTGTTAAAAGCTCTTCTGTACCATTGGTTAAATCACTCATACCAACCTGAGCCGTACTAATCCCATTTTGGAATTCAATGGACTTCGATGCCAATATCTCTAGATTATCTCTAATTTCAGTTGCTCCACCTTTTAAATCAATTGCACCATCGTTTAATTGCTTCGATCCATCACTAGCTTCCTTAAACCCATCAGACATTTCGGTTACTTTAGAAAATAACGTTTCGGCATATGTCTTGGAAACTTCATGTGACATGGTGGACTGTATTTGACTAATGGCTGTTTCACCAATTTGACTAGCTAAAAAATTATAGCTGTCATTAGAAATGTACTCTAATTGAAGCTTTTGTGGATCCTGGTCCAGCAATGTTGTTGCATTTTGTGAAAAATTCTCTGGAATCTTGATAACCATATAATAAGTTAAATCATCCAAGCCTTTCATCGCTTCCTTGTCCGAAATAAAATGAAAGTCAAAAGCTTCACTTTCTTCCAGACTGTTGACTAACTCATTACCAAGGTGGAGACTGATATCTTCCATCATTGCACCTTCATCATTATTAACTACCGCTACTGGTAGCTCATCCATCTTTGCATACGGGTCTAAGAAAGACCAAAGGAACATTCCAGCATAGATTAATGGTACTAATAAGATGGCAATGATTGGGATAAATAATTTCTTGTCTTTTACAATACGTTGTAATTCCTTGCCGAATAATTTAACACCATTCATTCTAAATCCTCCTTACGGTATGAATAAGTGACCAAAACAGTATTTCGGTCAAATTGGTGGAAAATAATAGGATCATCTAATTTGATAATCCTGGTAGTTGCTTCTCAATAAAGCAATAATGATTTAAACACCATTATCTTTTAAAGACAAACCTTCAAAAATGTATATTTTTAGTAGTTCAGCAATTTCTTCTTTGGAAAGAGAAGGATTATTTCTCTCCCAATCAAAAATTAATGCAATATACATTTTTAAAATAATAAATGCGGTAATTTTTGAATTGCACGGAACGATATAGCCTTTACGAATAGCGTCATCTAGAATATGACTAATATAATTTATAATGGCATCTTCAAAGAAATTTAATGCTTCCACTACTTCTGGTGTACCTAGTTTTCCTTCTTCAAATAGTTTTATGGCTAATTGATGCTCTAGTCGATACTCCAACATTTTGTAAATAGCACGATGGACATATTCCTGAAAAGACAAGTTTTCTTCATAAGTCTCTTCTGCCGCAATCTTCATTTCCCTAATTAAATCTTCCATAATTAATCGGAAAAGCTCTTCTTTATTTTTAAAGAAAGTATAGATTGTCCCTTTACCGACATTAGCTATTTTGGCGATTTGTTCCATCGTAGTAGCTTTATAGCCAAATAAAGCAAAGGATTGTGTAGCAGCCTCAACAATTTTCTTCTTTCGATCAATCTCCATTTACTCACCACCTATTTGACCGTTTGAATAAATTGGTCATTTAGTTCATTGAATAGAGTACTACGTTTGTTTTGCTATGTCAAGTTATTACTTCGATTTACACTTCATTGTGCTTCTATGCCAAATACTTTACCATAATAGAACCGATATTTACTAGAAAGTGAAGTAGAAATTGAACAATACAAATACTAGAAGAAGAGCCCTAAAAAACTAAAAAGAGGGACCATTAAGGTCACCTCTAATTGTTACTGTGCTAACAAAATATCAATTGACTCAGTCCCGAAGAAACCTGTTTGCGCTCTTAAGACAGTCTTCGATAGGTCAACATCAGCCGCTACTTCGAACACTACTTTACCAGTTTTGTCTAGGTTTGGATTAATTTGTTCTAGAAAGAATTCGGATGCTGCATCTCCGAGAGCCATCGTCACCTCAACACTTGTTGACGGGTCATACTCTACACCATCATCTGTCACTATTTTAAAGAAGCTTGAATTTATTGTGATTGCCTCGCTTTTACCATTTTTGACATTCACATCGACAATAACGAATTTTCCTGAAGTAGTTGCATTCTCAATAAATTGATTATCAGATTTGATTTCTGTTGCTTCCTCAACTCCGTTGACAGTAAAGGTTACATCGCCAGTTGTAGCTGGTTCACCAATTTTAGCTGTCTTGGTTCCTGTATCTTCTTCAACCGCTTCATCATTATTACCTTCTTCTGTTCCCTCGTCAACAGCGTCGTTTGTATCCTCGTTTTTATCTTCGGTTGTTTCGGTATTGGTGTCATTAGTATTGTCGGCTGTACCGTCCTCATCATCTCCACCACTAGTTGCAATGATAATAACCACAATAATAACTAATAACCAGAACCAGAACTTTTTGTAAAAAGGTTTTTTTTCATTACTCAACCTAAAATCCCTCCTGAAAAAACTTGATGTTCATGACTACAAAATGTCGTCTTCCTTAGTAATTGCAGAAATGCAGATCTTTATTCAGAGGATTTCTCATGCCAATTCCTTATTTGTAGTATAAACTTTATAAAAAATAGAAGATGATGTAGGGAATGAGTATAAGGTTGCATGAGGTTGGGAGGTTCTGAAGGAGATAATTCTCTCATGTCGTCCATTACAACAACAAAAGTGACAGATTCGGAAGCAACATATTTAACCATAACCCCAGTAGTAAGTCTCTACAAAATATTCAGTTACGATAGTGTAGAACGCACGATTAGTAGGGAGTTCGAACTAATAAAGGATCCATTTATGCTAGATCCAATTGTGGTTCCATTAAGGAAAGAAGATATAGGTAAATGTTATTGTCTAATGTAGGGATAGTAATTGAATTTTCATTACTATCCCTTCTTCACAGTTAAGTTATATTATTGTGAAAGCTATAACCCCTTCAACCTTTCCTTCGCCTCTTTATCCCCTTTTAAAGCTGCTTTTTGATACCAAGACTTTGCTTTTTTTATATTTACTGGTGTACCTATCCCATTTTCATAACATAATCCGAGATTAAATTCACCGTAGGAATCTCCACGCTCTGCGGCCATTCTGTACCAGGAAAGAGCTTCTTCTCCGTTTCCATCTTCTACTGCTTCATGACCTAGTCGATTGGCAGCAAATACATCGCCACTCTTAGCTGACTTGACGAACCATTCTCGAGAAACTTCTAAGTCTTTTTCTGTACCAACCCCATTCTGATACATATAACCAAGGGTATACATTGCCTCAGGCACCCCAAGTTCAGCTGCTTTCATAAACAATTCCAATGCTTTTTCTTCATCTTTCGGGACATATTCCCCTCGTAAGTACATATCAGCATAATTGTTCATCGCATCAGCATGTCCTTTTTCGGCAGCTTGTTTATAACAGTTGTAGGTTTTTTCTAGGTCTTGATCCACTACGGTACCGACAAAATAATAATTGCCTAACCAGTACAATGCATCAGAATTACCTGCCTGAGCCGCAACAAGGAACCATTCAAATGCCCAGTCATCATGTTCGATTGTTTTATAAAAGTGTGCGAGTTCGATTTGAGCTTCAAGATTTCCTGTTACTGCTTCCGTATATAGTGTAACTACTTGTGCAAGTTCATCGTCATCTATGTAAATAACAGCTAAATCATCGCTAGGATTTAAGGATTCTGTTAAAATACGTGCTATGTCACGTATGATGATGTATCTATAATCCTTATGAAAGCTCGTCACACCATTAAGTTGTCTATATAAAATATATATATCATCAGGTAATTCGTCAGAACGAACACATTCGTCCATAACCAATAACAAGTCTTTTAATAACTGCTTACTGTTTTGTAATCCTTTTACAATTTCTTTTGATTTATAATACCCTTTTGTTGCTAATTCCATCGCTAAGTCCTGCAATTCCACCAAGAAGACACCTTCCATTAATTGTTTTTATAGAGTATCTCATATTTTCACGATTACCGCATTAAACAAAAAATTTAGGAAAAAACCCAAGTTCTTACAGCTAATGAAAATATAAAATGTGGAAATACTAGTACATATATCGCTTACATAAAAATGATTCGCCATTCTTACACTTTTTAGAAGAATTCTACTTTTGGATAACCCCTTTACGAGGAGTTTTATTTGTCCTAAAATGTCTAAGTTAGCTCCTTGAGAGTTTTCAGTTAATTTACTAAATTTAAAAAATCAGGAGGCTTTACACTACATGAAATCACATGATAAGGATGCCATCCTAAAAACGATACCTCAAAAAGGTTTCTTTGGTCATCCGAAGGGTTTATCAACACTATTTTTCACTGAGTTCTGGGAACGTTTCTCATATTATGGTATGCGAGCGATCCTTTTATTCTATATGTACTACGAGGTTTCCGATGGTGGTCTAGGTATTGACCAAACAACAGCGAACTCTATAATGGCGATTTATGGATCGCTTGTATATATGTCTGGAATCATCGGTGGATGGATTGCTGACCGAATCTTAGGTACAGCACGGACTGTATTCCATGGTGGAGTGCTCATCATGATTGGTCATATCATCTTAGCTTTACCAGCAGGAGCACCTGGATTATTTATTTCCATGTTCTTCATCATCATTGGTACAGGCTTATTAAAGCCAAACGTTGGTGGTATGGTAGGGGATCTCTACAGTAAAACAGACCCACGTCGTGACTCCGGTTTTAGTATTTATTATATGGGTATCAACATGGGGGCGTTTATTTCTCCATATATCGTTGGAACACTTGGTGAAGAAGTTAACTTCCACCTAGGTTTTGGTGTTGCAGCAGTTGGTATGTTAATTGGTTTAATCGTATTTGTTATCACTCGTAAAAAATATCTTGGACTAGCTGGTTCTTATGTACCGAATCCATTACAAAAAGAAGAAAAAGGACGTATCACAAGAATTGTTCTTCTTGCAGTAGTTGCACTTGGACTTATTGGTTGGTTAGGTGTTTCAGGTGGCTGGTTAACAGTTGAACGTGTAATTTTTGCAATTAGTATTCTAGGGGTAATTATCCCAACCGCATACTTTATCTTTATGTACCGCAGTCCAAAGACAACATCCGAGGAAAAGTCGCGTTTACTAGCTTATATTCCGTTATTCGTAGCGGCAATGATGTTCTGGGCAATTCAAGAACAAGGTTCTACTATCCTTGCAACATATGCGAATGAGCGTACAGACTTAAACTTCCTAGGAATTGAATTAAAAGCATCATGGTTCCAGTCCCTTAACCCGTTATTTATCATTATGCTAGCACCGTTATTCGCTGGTATGTGGGTTAAGCTTGGTGATAGACAACCTTCTGTTTCTCAGAAATTCTCATTTGGACTAGTATTTGCAGGACTATCATTTATCGTGATGATGATTCCAGCATACTTCAATGGAACAGAATCATTAGTTAGCCCAATGTGGTTAGTTCTAAGTTTCTTCCTTGTTGTATTAGGTGAATTACTACTATCACCAGTCGGTTTATCTGCATCAACAAAACTAGCACCAGCAGCATTTGCTGCACAAATGATGAGCTTATGGAACCTTTCTAACTCATCAGCACAAGCTATCAACGCACAGGTTGTTAAATTCTACTCAACCGAAACAGAAGTAATGTACTTCGGTGTAATCGGTGGTATTGCTATTGTACTTGGTATCATTCTGTATTTGGTATCACCTAAGTTGAAAGAATTCATGAAGGGCTTAAATTAAGTTGATGGAAAGTTGACTCCTTATTGGGGTCAGCTTTTTTAGTATGAGTGAGTGGAAGTGGCTATCAACTTCAAACGAGCTCCAATGTAGGCAGGAAATGCAGGTGATAGCAGTAATCAAAGGCAAAAGAGATTCAAAACAGGCAGAAAATGGAGTTGATAGCAGTTATCAAAGACAACGGAGGATCAAAACAGGCAGAAAATATGATGAGGATTAGTATCCCTAAACATCCGCTCCTTTAATAGCTCACTCAGTAATAATTATGTTAAAGTAATAATATGGAAAAAAGCAAGGAGAGAGAAAAATGCAACCAACAACACGATACACGAAAAACTATCATATTGATCTTGGTGATGTTGATTTTCAGAGAAAGTTAAAATTGAGTGCACTGTTTAGATATTTTCAAGATGCCGCCAATCTGGCAGCAGAAAATTTGGGAGTAGGTATTACGCAATTGTTCGAAAAATACGGTGTAGCCTTTGTTTTAATGCGGATACGGGTCGATATCATTCGTACGCCTATGCTGGATGAGGAAATAACCATTGAAACATGGCCATTAAAGCCAGGAAAGCTAGAGTTTGAGAGAGACTATATAGTACGTGACAAGAATGGGGAAGTTATTGCCAAAGCGGTTTCCGTATGGGTAATCATGGATTTAAACAAACGTCGCCTGAAACGTAGTGAATCGATCAACCTAGAGTATCCTGAATTAATTGAGGAACGTGCTATAGATGTGGCATTAGCAAAATTAAAGGCAACCGACGAACTTGAAACAGTGTATCATAAAACGATTGGTTATAGTGATATCGATTTTAATGGACATCTCAATAACTCAAAGTATATTGATTACATAATGGATTGTTTTGCCTTAGAGGAACATCAACGTTATCATACTAGTTCAATAGAAGTAAATTATCTAAATGAGGTCATGCCTGGCGATACGTTATTAATAAAGAAAGATGTATCTAAGTTAGAAGATAATTTTGTTCTTGTGGAAGGTATTCGTGAAGAGGACGGAAAAAGTGTGTTTCGATCTCAAGTTAGTTTAGAAGAAAATGCGTAACAAAAAGAATTGGTGAGCTATACTAGCTTTCCAATTCTTTTTTCTACGATGATAAAATTCTATGAAAAAAAACTAGAATCAGTTAGAATGATTTAGAAAACAACAGGGGGGTTTACGATGAAGAAAAAATTAACCGCTTTCATAGTATTGTACCTAGTCTTTAGTGTACCTGTAGCGATACAGGCAGAGGAGAAGAATACGTGGGAAGATGAGATTATTTATTTTATTATGATTGATCGCTTCAATAACGGCGATGCTTCCAATGATTTTGAAGTCGATATAAATGATCCAGCTGCCTATCATGGAGGGGACTTTCAGGGTATTATTGACAAGCTAGACTATATAAAAGAAATGGGTTTTACCGCAATCTGGCTGACTCCAATCGTGAAAAATGAACCGAAAGGCTATCACGGATATTGGACCGAAGATTTCTATGAGGTAGAAGAGCATTTTGGAACCCTAGAAGAATTTAAAACATTAGTAGAAAAAGCACATGAAAAAGATATCAAAATCATTCTGGACTTAGTAGTCAATCACACTGGTTATCAACATCCATGGTTGAATGACTCAGAGAAGCAGGATTGGTTCCATGAAGAACAGTCGATTATTAGTTGGGACAATCAAAAAAATGTGGAAGATGGACGATTAGCTGGTTTACCCGACTTAGCACAAGAAAATCCGGAGACCCGAAAATACTTACTTGATATGGCGAAATGGTGGATTGAGGAAACAGATATTGATGGCTACCGATTAGACACGGTTAAACATGTTCCAAAGGATTTTTGGGAGGAGTTTTCTCAAGAGGTAAAATCAGTGAAGGAGGATTTCTTTTTAATCGGAGAAGTTTGGCATAGTGATCCAACGTATGTAGCGGATTATGCGAAGACAGGCATTGATTCTTTTGTCGATTATCCATTCTTCAATGAAGCTACGAGGATATTTAGTAAGCCAGACCAACAAATTGGAAAATTTATGGATGGTATCTGGAAGCGTAATGTAAGTCTTTATGAAAATCCTTATATTTTAGGAAATTTTATTGATAATCATGATAATAAACGTTTTACTAGACTAGTAATTGAAAAGGATCAAGAACCTGTAAGTAGATTAAGACAAGCACTTACGTATATGTATACCGCACCAGGAATTCCAATTATCTACTATGGTACAGAAATTGCAATGGATGGTGGTAATGATCCGGATAACCGTAGAATGATGGAGTTTGAGGACCATGAATTAACGACTTATATCTCCAAATTAGCTGATATTCGGAACAAGCACTCGGCACTTACAAGTGGAGATGTTGAGTTGGTCTATGATCAAAATGGAATGACAGTTTTTAAACGTTCATCGGAGGGAGAACAACTACTTGTTGCAATCAACAACACAACAGAAGAACAAACGATTACATTGTCTCATGAGGTGCTAGAGGAAGGTCATGAGTTGCAGGCGCTGCTTGGTGAAGAAAGTGTAACCGGTCAATCAGATGGATATACCTTCACTATCCCTAGTGAAAAATCCGAAATTTATCAGATAAAATCGGGAAATGAGCAAACGATTGCACTACCTTGGATGATAGCTGGAGCCACTGTCATACTAGTTGCTGGAGTGATCTTTATTCTACTCAGGAAGAAGCGGTAAATGAAAAAACCGAACTAATTCGAATTAGTTCGGTTATTATTTGATTAAGTACATTCGTTAACACTATTAAAACTCAAATATACGGAAACCTAGAGCATCGACTTTAATAGTAGAATCAAGTGTCAATTCCTTCTTTGTATCATGTTGAATGTTCCATTCCTGAACCGTCACATTGCCAAGATCTTCATTTGAAATCTCAAGAGCCTTATTACTATTATTTACAATAAAACGAAGACGTTTTTCCGCGTTAAACTTATCATAAACAATATATCCTTTTTCACTATCCGCATGAATAAAGCGAATATCGGCATGATTTCCGAATACCGGCTCAGTTTTACGCCATTTTAATAGTGTTTGAACATATTGGAATAAATCTCTATCTTGCTTTGATTTATCCCACTCCATACAAGCACGACAGCCTGGATCTTGGCCACCTGCCATTCCAATTTCATCTCCATAATAGATACAAGGAGCACCAATGAAGCTTAATTGGAATAGATACAGTAGCTTCACACGATCACGATTTCCATTAGCAAGTGTTAAAATCCGCGGAGTATCATGACTATCTAATAAGTTAAAGGCAACTTCATTCACATTTTTAGGGTACATATGAAGAACCTTCACAATCGAATCCGTAAATGCTTCAGCAGAGATACTTTCTTTCGCAAAGAAATCAATTGCACCATTTGTGAAAGGATAGTTCATAACCGCATCGAATTGATCTCCTTGCAACCATGGCATAGAATCATGCCAGATTTCGCCTAATATATAGGCGTCCGGTTTAACCCCTTTGACAACTTTACGGAATTCTCTCCAAAAAGCATGGTCTACTTCATTTGCTACATCTAAACGCCAACCATCAATGTCAAATTCCTCAACCCAATAACGAGCAACATTTAATAAATATTCTTTTACCTCAGGGTTTTCTGTGTTCAGTTTCGGCATAGAAGAAACAAATCCAAACGCGTCATAGTTCGGTTTTGGTTCTGTCACAACTGGAAAGTCCCAAAGATGGAACCAATCTTTATACTTCGAATCTTCCTGTTTTTCCAATACATCCTGGAATGCGGGGAAGTAAAAACCGCTATGATTAAATACGGCATCTAACATGATACGAATGCCTCGTTTATGACATTCCTGTACTAATCGGCGAAATGTTTCTTTATCTCCAAACTGAGGGTCAATTTCCATATAATCAATGGTGTCATATTTATGGTTTGAGTATGCTTTGAAGATAGGAGTGAAATAGATTCCACTAATCCCTAACTCTACTAAGTGATCTAGATGATCCATGACACCTTGGAAGTCTCCACCAAAGAAGTTTGCTGGTGTAGGGTCAGCACTTCCCCATGGGAGAGTACCTTCTGGATTAATAGAAGGATCTCCATTACCAAATCGCTCAGGGAAAATTTGATACCATACTGTATCTTTTACCCATTCTGGCGCGCTAAAGACATCAATGTTATTGACAAATGGGAAGCAAAAATAATTCGCTATATCGGTTGGTGCACTAGAGAAGAAACCGCCTTCCATATAATAGAGAATTTCATTTCCATCCGATAATTCGAATCCGTAGCGCATACGATGAAATTCAGGCTCAACTGCTATCGTCCAATAGTCATAGAGTGATGTGGAACCAGATTTGACCATTGGTTTCGTCAGTGTTTGCCATGAATCATCTTTCCAGTCATACGGGTCTCCGAAAATGAGCTGAACACTAGTTAGGTCATCCTTTTTACTTTGAAGCATAATGTGCAATGTGTCCTTGTCATAGGCATAAGCGAAATTGTTTTTTGGTCTGTGGAAAATAGCTTCTTTTAACATGTAAAACCTCTCCTTTTTAACTGTTTTTAGCAAAACAACCCCGTTTACCAGAGAGTAAACGGGGTTGTTGTTTGAAACAAAGCATTGCCCTTAAATTTATACTTTTAATCTACTGGAACAAGATTCTAAAGTCAACTACCAAACTAGATAATATAATTTACCAAAAAATGTTTTTTAAAAAATGAGTGAAAACGATTGCACAAATATTAAAAAAGGGTTACAATTTCATTGTAAGGTTGCGCAAACGTTTTCATTACTGAAAATGTGAACTGTATAAAGGGGGCAATATATGGTTAGTGACATTTAGTCATGGAGTACCTTACTAGATTATGAGATTGCTAGATTCACTTTACATTAACCTTTTAGCTTACAAAGCTAAAACAGAAAGAGAGGAAGACAAATTATGAAACTTAATTGGAAAAAGCTTGCTTTTGCTGCAATTTTAGCTAGTTTACTAGTATTAGCTGCTTGTGGTGGCGATGATAAGGAAAAAGACAGCAAATCTGCTGACGGTGGAAAAGAAACCGCTGGAACACTTGAAATTGGTGTTGAAGCTGGATATATCGATTATGTAAAAGAACTTGTCCCTGGATTTGAAGAAGAAACTGGTATTAAAGTAACTGTAACGGAAAGAGATTTATTCGAAACTTTGGAAGCACTTCCATTAGATGGACCTGCTGGTATAGCTCCTGACGTTATGATTGCTCCTTACGATAGAGTTGGTAACCTAGGTCAACAAGGTCACTTAGCGGAATATACTTTCCCTGAAGATGGTCGTTATGATGATTTAGATAAACAACAAGTAACAATTGACGGTAAAACTTACGGTGCTCCATTCGTAATTGAATCACTAATTCTTTACTATAACAAAGATTTAATTGACCAAGCTCCTGAAACTTTCGAAGAATTAGAAGCATTAGCTGAAGATGATCGTTTCGCTTTCGAATCTGAAGAAGGAAGAAGCACAGCTTTCTTAGCTAACTGGTTAGATTTCTATAGCACATACGGATTACTTTCTGCTTACGGCGGATATGTATTCGGTTCAGACGGTACTGATCCATCTGACATTGGTTTAAATACTGAAGGTGCAATTGAAGGTATCGAATATGCTACAGAGTGGTTTAACAAATGGCCACAAGGTATGTTAGATTCAACAACTGCTGGTAACTTTATCGATGAGCAATTCACAACTGGTAAAGCAGCAGCTATCATTGGTGGACCATGGTCTGCTTCTAATTACAAAGATGCTGGTGTAAACTATGGCGTATCTATGATTCCTACATTACCAAATGGTGAAGAGTACCAACCATTCGCTGGTGGTAAAGCATGGATCGCAAGTAACTATGCAAAAGATAAAGACGCTGCAAAACAGTGGTTAGATTATGTAACAAACCAAGAAAATCAACAAAAACTTTATGATGACAAAGGTGAAGTTCCTGCTAACCAATTAACAAGAGTAACAGTTGCTGAGGCTGGAGATGAGCTAACAGCAGCAGTAATTAACCAATACAATACTGCAATTCCTATGCCAAACATTCCACAAATGGCAGAAGTTTGGACAGGTGCTGCAACACTAATGTTCGACGCGGCTTCTGGAAACAAAACAGCAGAAGAAGCAGCTAACGATGCAGTAAACGTTATTAGTGAAAACATCTCTCAAAAATACTAATAATGTAACGTTAAACTTTGGCAGAGATACGCTCTCTGCCTCAGTTTATTTATTAAGGGAGTGAGATACAGTGGAATACGTAGAAAAAGATGATAAACAACGAGTAAAGAAGGCAACATTGCTCTCTATCATTCCAGGTTTAGGTCAAATATATAATAAACAGATTTTCAAAGGTATTATCTTTCTATTAATTTTCGCTCTATTTATTATAGAGATGATCAACTTTGGTGCCGGTGCACTAGTAGGCTTAGTAACACTAGGAAGCACTCCTGGTCTGGACCATTCACTATTTATTTTAATTGAAGGTTCCTTACAACTATTAATTCTTCTATTATTTATACTTTTTTACGCGATTAATTTAAATGATGCTAGAAAAGTTGCTAAATTATGGGCGGAAGGTAAAAAAGTAAATACCTCGATGAAATCCGTTCTACTAAATGTGGCAGATCAAGGCTTTCCATACTTATTTACAATCCCTGCTTATGTAGCGATGATTTTTGCAATTGTATTTCCAGTATTAGTAACGATATTTATTGCATTTACGAATTATGATTTCTATCACATTCCACCAGCGAAACTGATTGACTGGGTAGGATTTTCAAACTTTACAGATGTATTTTTCTTAAGTTCTTATCGTGATACCTTCTTAGCGGTATTTGGTTGGACGTTAATTTGGACTGTAGCAGCAACAACACTTCAAATTGTAATCGGAATTTTTACAGCTCTAGTATTAAACCAGAAGTTTATTAAATTTAAACGTGTATTTGGAATCATCTTCCTTTTACCATGGGCAGTACCTGCGTTTATTACCATTATGAGTTTTTCAAATATGTTTAACGATAGTATTGGTGCGATTAACACACAAGTAATCCCACTAATTGATGCATTAATTCCTTTTGTAGATATCGGAAGTCTTCCATGGAAGACAGATCCATTCTGGACTAAAGTAGCAATTATTATGATTCAAGGGTGGCTAGGGTTTCCGTTTATATATGTGCTTGTATCTGGGATTCTACAATCTATTCCAGAAGAGCAATACGAGGCTGCAAGAATAGATGGTGCTGGTTTAATTCAGCGTTTCAGACATATTACAATGCCGGCTATCTTTGCCATCGCTGCACCTATTTTCATTACACAGTACACTGGTAACTTCAATAACTTTTCGATGATTTACCTATTTAATGAAGGTGGACCAGGAAGTATTGGAGCCGGAGCAGGTTCAACAGATATTCTTATATCTTGGATTTATAAACTGACAACAGGAACGTCACCACAGTATTCCATTGCTTCTGCCGTGACATTATTTATTTCCTTATTTGTCATTGCCATTTCGTTAATGGTATTTAAGAAAACGAAAGCATTTGAAATGGAGGATTAGTGATGAACAGAATAGTAAAATCTCAAAAAACCTCCCGGTTAATCAATAAAATATTTACGTATTTCTATCTATTATTATTGGCTGTAATCATTATCTATCCATTGTTGATTACAGCAAGCTCTGCATTTAAAGCAGGTAACGTTACTGCCTTTAACTTAAACTTTGATGCAGAATGGACTTTAAGTAACTTCCAACGATTATTTACCGAAACCTTATACGGTGATTGGTATATGAATACGTTAATCATTGCTTTGGTTACGATGATCGTACAAGTAACATTCATTACATTAGCAGGTTATGTATATAGTAGATATCGCTTTGTAGGTAGAAAGAAAAGCTTAATTTTCTTCCTAATCATTCAAATGGTACCAACTACAGCAGCTCTAACTGCATTCTATGTAATGGCATTGTTAATGGGAGCTTTAGACCAAAGCTGGTTCTTGATGTTCCTATACATTGGTGGTGGTATTCCGATGAATACATGGCTAATGAAAGGTTACTTCGATACGGTTCCATATGACTTGGATGAATCAGCAAAACTTGATGGAGCGGGTCACTTCCGTATCTTCATTCAGATTGTACTACCATTAGTAAAACCAATGATCGCAGTACAATCTTTATGGGCATTTATGACTCCGTTTGGAGAATACATGCTAGCAAAATTCTTACTACGTACACCGGAAAACTATACGGTAGCAATTGGTCTGCAAACATTTATTAACAACCCACAAAACCAAAAGGTTGCATTGTTTGCAGCGGGAGCAATTTTAATTGCTATTCCAATAACCGTATTATTCTTTATGCTACAAAAACATTTTGTAGCCGGTCTAACTTCAGGTGGTACAAAAGGGTAATAATAAGAAATGGATTTAATCTCAGAGAGAAATGAAGTGAACAACATGAAAAAAGATATATTTCCAATCAATTATTTCAAAAGCATCCTAACAATAAAGCGAGTATTTACTGGGAGAAAGCAATTAAACTGGTTCCAGCTTATCATCGTACTCCTATTTATTAATGGTTTGATGATGGTTCCACTTTCCGTAAATATGGCTAAGATCGATTCTTATCCAGTAGAAGAGACGTATCCGAATGCGTTTGCTTTACTTGATGAGTCTGTTGTAGATGAGCTTGAAAGTGTTGAGTATTCTGAAGGGAAACTATCGTTACCAGACAGCTTCTACTTAGAAACAGAAGATGGCATAGTTGGGGGAAATATATCTTCCTCTAAAGAGGAACAAGCATTAGAGGCTGAAAATGCATTAATTTTTCAAGAGAATGAATTTGTGATAAAAGATCAGGATAATGCGGTATCAACTGTACGCTATACGAACGACTTTTCGATTGAAAGCATCACAACAGTTGAACAATTACAGGATGAATTATCTAGACAATGGTTTATTCAAAATAAAGGCTTTATTGTCGGAAGTTTATTAGTTTCTATTTTTATTCTATTGCTAGTTAGCATTGTCGTTATCAGCTTAGGATCCTCGTTCTTTGTATATCTGACGAAAAGAGGACAAATCTCTACAATTCAAACATACAAAGAATCGGTTAATTTAGTTGTCAACGCGATGGGGTTACCTACTCTAATAGCGATGGTCATCGGCCTAGTCCAATTCAATATCATTACAATGATCATGATTCAATCATTCGGATTCATCATCCTGCTATTACTAGTATTTACAAAGACCAGATTCAGCGATGATGTGCTTGAAGAAGAAGAGAATCGAAAACGATAGATTATAAATGAATGAAAAATTAGAGGTGATTGTTAAGAAGGTATCTTATCAATCGTATGAATAAATAATGAGGTCGGGATAATAAAATTTCCAACTAGCAAAATACGTGTAATTAGAGTTTAGTGTAGAACCCCGCTCCGGAAATATACTTCGCTTTCCGCGGGCGGCTGGTGAGCCTCCTCGTGCTAACGCACTGTGGGGTCTCACCTATGCCTATCCTCCCGCAGGAGTCTTCGTATATTTCCGGAGCTGATTTTGCGCTTTGACCGTCTTTCTAGTTGAGAAGGGGATTTATCCCAACCTCATCCCATGCACCTAGAATAATGATGAGCAAGGAGAATTGTTATGAAACAAGTATGGTGGAAAGAAGCTGTGGCTTACCAAGTATATCCACGTAGCTTTATGGATTCAAATGGAGATGGCATTGGTGATATCCAAGGTGTTATCTCTAAGCTAGATTATTTGAAGGATCTCGGAATTGATGTCATTTGGATGAGTCCAATCTATAAATCTCCTAATGATGATAATGGATACGATATCAGTGATTACCAAGACATTATGGATGAATTCGGTACTATGGAAGACTTTGATTTACTACTTGCTGAGGTTCATCAGAGAGGCATGAAATTAATCATGGATTTAGTTATTAATCATACTTCAGACGAGCATCCATGGTTTATTGAATCTCGTAGTTCTAAAGATAATCCTTACAGAGACTATTATATTTGGCACCCAGGAAAAGATGGTAAAGAACCAAATAACTGGGAATCTATATTTAGCGGCTCAGCATGGCAATTCGATGAGCATACGAAAGAATACTATATGCATGTATTCTCGACCAAACAACCAGATTTAAATTGGGAAAACCCGAAAGTTCGAAATGAACTTTATGAAATGGTGAATTGGTGGCTAGATAAAGGAATTGATGGCTTCCGTGTCGATGCAATATCTCATATTAAAAA
This sequence comes from Ornithinibacillus scapharcae TW25, assembly GCF_000190475.1. Lineage (GTDB taxonomy): Bacteria > Bacillota > Bacilli > Bacillales > Amphibacillaceae > Ornithinibacillus > Ornithinibacillus scapharcae. The sequence goes on along the minus strand of NZ_AEWH01000012.1, from coordinate 40,875 downwards.
AGTACCTGGATTTCCGGATATGCCAAATCCAGATAATTTAAAGTATGTGCCGTCCTATGAAGGACATATGAATCGAGATGGAATTCATGTGTTTTTAGAAGAATTAAAACAAAAAACATTTGCTAAATATGACATTATGACAGTTGGAGAAGCGAATGGTGTAAGTTTAGAACAAGCTGATGATTGGGTTGGAGAGAAGAACGGTAAGTTCGATATGATCTTCCAATTTGAACATTTAGGCCTTTGGGGTAAAGATACTGATAATGGTATCGATTTACCGGCATTAAAGAAAACATTGACTAAGTGGCAGGTTGGTTTAGAGGGAATAGGCTGGAATGCATTATTCCTTGAAAACCACGACCAACCACGATCAGTATCAACATGGGGTAATGATAAGGAATATCGAGTGGAATCAGCTAAATCTTTAGCAACCATGTATTTCCTGATGCAAGGTACACCATTCATTTATCAAGGCCAAGAAATTGGCATGACCAATGTTCAGTTCCCATCTATCGATGATTATGATGATGTAGGAATGAGAAATTACTATCATGAGGAAATCGCTAAAGGAACACCTGTACAAGAAATAATGGAAGTAATTTGGAAAACAGGCCGTGATAATTCAAGAACACCAATGCAGTGGAATACAGAAAAGAACGGTGGCTTCTCAACAGGTAATCCTTGGATGAAAGTTAATCCGAACTATACAGAAATCAATGTAGAAGCTGAATTAAAAGATCCAAATTCCATTTATCATTATTACAAAAAGCTAATTGAAATTCGCAAAGAACATCAAGTATTTATCTATGGAAGCTACCACCTTATTCTAGAAAATCATGATAAGGTATACGCTTATACTAGAAGATCAGGAGATGAAATGGCATTAGTCATTACAAACCTCTACCCAGAAGAAACCGAAATAACATTGCCTTCAGAATTAAAAGGCAAAAATAAAGAACTTCTTCTAAGCAACTATGAAAATTCAGTTGAAAAAGTACTTAAACCATATGAAGCAAGAGTGTATAAATTAGTTTAATAGTGAAATCCACTTAGGCAATGCCAGCCTAAGTGGAATTTTAACATTAATAGGTTAAATTAACGGACAATATTGGATTTATAGGGGGTATATCATGTTAGGAGATACGAGCTTTGCAATACATCCGGGTAAAGAAAAAAAAGATGGAGCAGTTATCTACCGGGATATCGGCGATCTAATTGATTTTAACAAAGAAGGAATGACATACAACTTCCTTTGTTCCAATGGAAACGTAGCAGTTCAATTCTATACGGAATCGATTGTTCGAGTAACCATGAATCCTAAAAAGAATCCAGTGTTAAACCAATCAAAAGCAGTGATTGTGAATCCACAATCTGTAGCAGTTAAAGAAGAGGATACGGAAAGAAAACTATCACTTAAGTCTTCGGAAATAACGATTCACATTCAAAAATCACCATTTCGCATTATGATATCAGATTCGAATGGTAGAGTAATCGTTTCAGAAGATAAGCATGGAATGGCATACCGAGAAAATGGGGAAGTAATTGCATTTAAACAGATGTATGATCAAGACCATTTTTATGGATTTGGTGAAAAATCTGGTCACCTAAATAAACGTGGTGAGAAGCTAGAGATGTGGAATACCGACGTGTATGCACCGCATAACCCAGAAACAAATGCACTCTATGAATCGATACCGTACTTCATGACATTGCGAAATGGAAAAGCACATGGAATTTTCTTTGATAATACGTTCCGAACATTTTTTGATATGAAATCATCGGAGGAAAATTACTCCTTCTCTGCTGAAGGTGGTCAACTAGATTATTATGTGATGGCAGGTCCACATCCGAAAATGGTGTTGGAACAATATACGTATTTAACAGGCAGAATGCCATTACCACCGAAATGGTCTCTTGGTTATCACCAATCTCGTTATAGTTATGAGACAGAAGCAGAAGTAAGAGAACTGGCAAACAACTTTATTGAAAAGGATATCCCTATTGATGTAATTCATCTAGATATCCACTATATGAATGGTTACCGTGTCTTCACATTTGATAAGGAACGCTTCCCAAATCCAGAAAAGTTAATCGCTGACCTAAAGGAAATGGGGATTCGGGTTGTTCCTATTGTAGACCCTGGGGTGAAAAAGGATTCCGAATATCCTATCTATCAAGAAGGTGTTCTAGAGGATAATTTCTGTAAATATATCGAAGGCGATATTTATTATGGAGATGTTTGGCCAGGTAGTAGTGCCTTCCCTGATTTTACAGAAGAAAAGGTTCGTAAATGGTGGGGCGATAAACATGCATTCTATACAGACCTTGGAATTGAAGGTATTTGGAATGATATGAATGAGCCAGCCGTTTTTAACGAGACGAAAACAATGGATGTTGACGTCATGCATCGTAATGATGGGAATCCAACAACACACCGCGAATTGCATAATGTGTACGGACTTTTAATGGGGAAAGCAACGTATGAAGGAATGAAAGAAAACCTAAATGGGAAACGTCCATTCCTATTGACACGTGCAGGATATGCTGGAGTTCAGCGTTATGGTTCGGTATGGACAGGGGATAATCGTAGCTTCTGGGAGCATCTACAAATGTCCTTGCCTATGGTGATGAACTTAGGCTTATCCGGTGTAGCTTTTACAGGTCCAGATGTTGGAGGTTTTGCACATGATACGAATGCAGAACTATTAACGAGATGGACACAAGTCGGTGCATTTACACCATTCTTTCGCAATCACTCAGCAATTGGATTCCGTTATCAAGAGCCATGGCAATTTGGGGAAAAATATGAAGCTATCATGAAGAAATATATTCAGATGCGTTACGAATGGATGCCACAATTGTATTCGTTATTTTATCAAGCTAGTAAGCAAGGTTTACCGGTAATGCGTCCATTATTAATGGAATATCCAGATGATGTAAAAACGTATAACTTGAATGACCAGTTTATGCTTGGAGATAACATCATTATGGCACCAATATTACAGCCTTCCGTAACAGACCGAGTTGTATACCTACCTGATGGGGAATGGGTTGAATATACAACAGGCCAAAGTTTTGAAGGTAACCATGTACATCTTGTACATGCGGAATTAGAAGATTTACCTATCTTTGTTCGTAAAGGTTCCGTATTGATGCAAGGAGAATGGAACTCTAACCAACAGAAAGAAACGAAGAAGCTCACCATGAAAGTATTCGCGTCTGAGAAGGAAGAAACATATCGATTTACCTTCTATGATGACAACGGGGAAACATTTGATTATGATAATGGAGAGTATGTAAAATTAGAATTGGAAGTTCATTCAACTGGCGAAACAGTAAATATACAAGTAACGAAAGAAGGAAACTTCCTTCCGGCATATCATGAAATCAAAATTGAAGTAGTTGGGGCAGAAAAGAGCGTATTCGTAAACGGCAACGTTAGCTCTGTCATTAATCTATTGAACTAGAGTAAAGTAGAGGGTGAGTTAAATGGTAACAATTAAAGATGTCGCAAAAGCAAGTGGGGTTTCACCCTCTACAGTTTCTAGGGTTATAGCGAATAACCCTAGAATAAGTCAGGATACGAAGAAAAAAGTTCGGAAGGCTATGAAGGATCTAGGCTATCATCCAAACATAAACGCGAGAAATCTAGTAGCGAAATCTACTAAAGCAATTGGTGTCATTATGCCATCTTCCGCAAATAAAGCACTACAAAATCCATTCTTTCCTGAAATCCTTCGAGGAATTGGGTCTGTAATCCATGACTTAGAATATTCTATGTATCTATCTACAGGTGAAACAGAGAAAGAAATTTTAAGTGAAGTGCAGCGAATGGTCTATGGTAGTTATGTGGATGGTGTCATTCTTCTATATTCTCGTATCGATGACAAGGTAACTAGCTTTTTAATGGAATTAGATTTTCCATTTGTTATTGTTGGAAAGCCATATGAAAATGAAAACGTCATCACACATGTGGATAATGATAATTATAAAGCTGGAAAAGAAATTACCGAACATCTAATTCAGATGGGCCATAGACGTATAGGCTTTATAGGGGGATCAAGGGATTTATTTGTGACTCGTGATCGTGAAAATGGTTATCTAGCTGCTTTAGAAGAAGCTGGGATTGAAGATAATAATTCCTACAAGATTCATACTGAATTCCTTGAGTCTGGAGGAAGAGAAGCAGTAGAGCATCTCTTATCCTTAACAACAAAGCCTACAGGGCTCGTAGTTAGTGATGACCTTATCAGTCTTGGAATTCTTAGTATGCTAGATAAAAATGGAATACGTATTCCACAGGATATATCTATCGTAAGTTTTAATAATGTTTATCTATCTGAAATAACAAGACCAGCTCTTACAACAGTTGATATTCAAATACAAGAACTGGGTGCCCAATCCGCAAAAGCAATCATAGAAAAAGCACAAAATAGAAATGAACCATGTAAACGGATTATCATTCCGCATAAAATCGTTTATCGTGATTCCGTAAGCAAGCTATCTTAGAAGGAAAACCTTCTGAGGTAGCTTTTTTGTTAACATGAAGAAAGGATGTATTTTATATAATTAATAATATATATGAAACAAATGGTTTATGGACAGTTTGGGGATAGTGCGCATAAAGATGGAGAATCGCGCGAAAAGATGATAAAGATACGCGGGAATGCCCCCAGGTCGCTCGAGTTAACCTGACCCCGCGCGAAGTCTCCCAAAAGAGGCGCGAGGCACAGGAAAAGTCGCGCGCAATTAGCCTGAAGGCGTAACTAAGATAGGGCTTCGCTCGACTTTGTATTATGCTTGCGTGAGAATAGACTTTCGTCGCGTGGAAATTCCTACGGGTCGCTTGATTCTCCAAAAAATTCGTGCGTCCTGCTACAAACCAACATATCCCAACGTCAACATTCCTAATTCAAAAGAGGAAAGGAGACAGCCAATGAAACTCGGTTTAGAGGTCTTCTTAGAAGCTCATACCCATCCATACAAGAAAGCAAGAATTGGATTATTAACTAATTTAACCGGAGTTAATCATAACTTGGATACTACTATCGATTTATTTTATCATCATCCAGATATTCATCTAACTGCTCTATTTGGTCCTGAACATGGAATTCGGGGAGAAGTACATGAAGGGAAGTTAATTAAATCAGGTATGGATAGCTACACTGGGGTTCCAATCTATAGTCTTTATAATGGGGACAAAAAGCCGAATACTGAAATGCTTGAAAATGTAGATGTTGTCTTCTGTGACTTACAAGATATTGGCTCTCGTTATTATACCTTTATTTATACGTTAGCTAATATGATGAAACAATGTGGACAAGAGGGAAAGAAGGTAGTTGTTCTTGATCGGCCTAACCCTATAAACGGTGTAACGATAGAAGGAAATCTAGTTCAAGAAGGATTCCGCTCTTTTGTAGGGCAGTTTCCAATTCCAGTACGTCACGGGATGACAATTGGTGAACTGGCACTCCTGTTTAAAAATGAGTTTCATATTGACTGTGAATTAGAAGTTATTCCGATGGAGGGCTGGGAAAGAAAGGCGTATTTCGATCAAACGGATCTCTTTTGGGTATCTCCTACTCCAAACACAACGACGATGGATATGTGTATTCTTTATCCAGGTACTTGTTTGATAGAGGGCACGAATTTATCAGAAGGCAGAGGAACGACTAAGCCGTTTGAAGTGATTGGTGCACCGTTTGTGAATGGGAGGGAATTAGCGAATGAGATGAATTCGTACAGAATCAAAGGCGTGCGTTTCCGGCCGACAGTCTTTCGACCAATGTATCAGAAGCATAAAGGGGAAGCTTGTGAAGGCATTCAAATCCATGTTTCCGACCGGAATTCGTTACAATCCTTTAAACTAGGACTTCAGCTACTTGAATCACTCTATAAACTTTATCCGGGGCAACTTGCATTTATTAAACCCGGTAGGCATTATTTCTTGGATTTATTAATGGGAACAGATCAATTCCGGTTACAAATAGAACAAGGAGACACAACAGGTTTCCATAGCAGACTACAAAAGGAACTCATAGAATTTCAGACTATTAGAAGTAACTACTTATTATATTAAGGTGGGATTCGGGTGAAGTATTTTATTGGGATCGATGGTGGTGGAACCATGACGCAAGTTGCCATAGCAGACACAGAAGGAAATATTCTATTCAATCATATTTATGGTAGTACGAACCCGAATGGAGTTTCCAAGGAGAAATTAGAATCAACATTTAATACTATTTTTCGTAATATAGAAAAAAAATTTCCCCTTCAACGAGTTAAAAGTGTTTTTGCTGGGATAGCAGGAGCCGGAAGCAAGAAAACAGAGTTATTTCTTAAAAATAAAATTACTAATTACTTCACTACTGATACGAAAATAACCGTTACGGTTGATACTATTAACGCTCTTTTTTCGGGTACATATGGTAAACCTGGGATTGTTCAAATCTGTGGAACTGGCTCCATTACATATGGTATAAACCAGAACAAACAACATGGAAGGGTTGGCGGTTGGGGGTATCTTTTAGGTGATGAGGGGAGCGGCTATGATGTAGGAAAAAGAGGGATTTCGGAAGCGCTCAAATTTGCCGATGGGCGAAACGCTGAAACAATATTATTGCACTTATTACTTCAGCGTTTTAAGGTGAATGATACTCGAGAGTTAATCGATTACATCTACCAATCTCCTAATCCGAAAAGAGTCATCTCTGAAACTACGCTACTAGTATTTAAAGCTTACGAAGAAAACGATCCGATAGCTGTGAAAATTTTAAGAGATGTTTCTAAAGAAATTGGAAAAAACATTCGAGCATTGGATAAAAAGCTCTTTCATGAGCAGGAACAGGTGGACGTGATTTTATGTGGGGGACTATTTAACAATCGAAATATCTTGCCAAAACTTCTTAAGAAAGAGTTAGCAAACAATCTAGACAAATATAGACTAGTGTTACCAGATATACCACCAGTTGCTGGTTCGGTAATTGGAGCATTTCTTGAACATCATATGCTAAAAGATATGGTCAAAGAAAATATAATAAAAGGGATGAAAGAGGCTGCAATGTAGCAGCCTCTTCCGTTTTAGTACCGTTCTTCTAATGTAATCCCCTGATAATAGTGTTTTAGGATTTCATCATAGGTGTGCCCTTTTACAGCCATTCCCATTGCACCAGTTTGTGCTAGACCAACCCCATGCCCCCAGCCTCCACCATATGCCTTAAAGCCAGAGAGTTGCTTGGTTTTCTTATCGACTACAGGTTCGAGGTAGAACAAGGTACTTAATAGCACACTCTGTCCGCCATCAGCGTTGATATATTTGAGTGCCCAGCGAATACGATCTTTATATTCATAAAAAGTACCGTTTTCAGTTACAAATTCAATTTCTAGAGCTCTACCAGAGTTCGCTCGTTCTAACACGTTGATTTCATAGACCTCTCCAACATCTGTACTATAATATTCACTTAATACATCACTGATTTCTTCCTTAGTCCATTCAAAATACCAACGATGATATTTCGACCAATCTGCTTCGAAATCGCCTTTCCGTTGTGCTCGAAGTGATTTTGGATTCGCGTGATTTTTAAACACTTCTAAACTAGGTACATTATCCTTCCCTTTTCCTAGTTGGGAATCTGGTACACCTCTTAAATATGGTATTGGATCAGAGTTCCAAACATCCTCGTTATTAGCAGTGAACCCGCCACTAGTAGAATGGTAGACAGCATCGATTAACTTTCCATTGTATGTGGCTACCACCCCTTCTGTTTCTTGAACAGCTTGCGTAGAAATTGGGTGTTCGGCATCATATCCACCATACACTTGATCTGATGTGGTTGGAAGTAAGTCATAGCCGTCATCGCTCCGTTTTCCAAGCCCAGATATGGCGTAGGTCCTTGCCGCAACCGATTGGGATTTCTGTGCTTCTAATTCCCCGTAGGGTACTGGAGGTAACTCTCTCGGTACAACGCCATATAAATATTCTTCTAACGGAAGCTCATTTATGCCTGCTAGGGTACCGGTACTATTAAAACCGACCTCTCCTATTCCTCGATACTGACTCCCGTTAATTTTGATAACACCACTTGCAGAGCTAATTTGCACAGCATTTGGAATGATTGCCTCATAATCATCAGCAATTAAACGAATTTCAGCATCTTCCGAGGAGACTGTAATAACTCTCCAATAGGAGTCACTACTTGCAAAACCTTCTGCAATCATTTGTTGGCGGAATGCTTCTCGCTCACCCCACGGAGCATCCTGTGGGAACTTTCCGATAAGTAAACGCCAGCCACCATTATAATCCTCAACGTACGTTTCATAACCTGCAGATTCTGCCCTGTTTAACCAATCCTGCATATAGGGCACACTTGTTGTCCATGATGTCTGTAATCGATAATTTGTTTCAATAGCTGCTGTAGAAGAGAGTTCAACAACAACCTCTCCAGCTTCTCCGCTAAAGAGTACTTCACCAGTCTCTTTATTTGTAATGGTGAAATCATCAGCACTCCCTAACCGGACTGACTCTGCAGTTGGTACAACCCCAATCCGAATCATTGGTGTCTCTGTTTCTGCAAAACTCATACTACCTCCTGTTAGAATACTTGCAAAAGCTACTAAACTAGTGAAAAAAATTAAGCAAACTTTTCTCATTCTCTACACCTCCATAAAAGTTATATGCAAAAGATTTATTCCCCCCTAAAAACAAAATCGTTAGAAGCTGCGCTTGAAATTTGATAACAGATATTTATATAAATTTATGAATTACTATTTCATTTCTGTAATAGTATTTTATAGTAATAGCGTTTTAATTATTCTGAAAAAATAACACATTAGCATTGAATAGGATAACAGTTACATAGAGAGGTGTGACTTATGAATCATAAATACCATGTCATGGTTATTGGAGCGCATTGTGGTGATGCGGAAATACAAGCAGGTGCAATTGCCCTTAAATATGCGAAAGCAGGTCATGAAGTAACCTTCTTACATTTGACTGCTGGAGAGAAAGGAAATCCATCCCATGTAACAGTGGAAGCATATCGAAAACAAAAAGTGAAGGAATCCAAAGAGGCAGCAAAGATTTTAGGTGGAAAAAGTATCACATTAGATTTTCGGGACGCTGAACTCAAACTAGATGAGGAAACCGTCACAGCTGTGTCAAAGATATTTCGTGAGTTAAGGCCAAATGTCGTGATAACACATTGGGAAAAAAGTATCCATCCAGATCATGCACTTTGTCCTAAGATTGTGCAATCGGCATGGCTAAAAGCCGCATTAACGGGTTTTGAAATAGAAGGATTAGCCCCACACTCCATAACAAGAATGTTTCATAGTGAAAATTGGGAAGATATGGAGGACTATGTTCCCGATATATTTGTCGATGTTTCAGAGGAATTTGAAACGTACCTCAGAGCACTTTCTCAATATGATTTCATTATGAATTCTAGTGATTTCCGCTACTTTGATTATTATCAAGCACTTGGGACTGTAAGAGGATGTATCGCTAGAACAACCTATGCCCAAACATTGAAATTCCCAGTTGGAATGAATACGAGAAAAGGAATGTCCATTCCAGGATTTGAATTATAGAGAAAAAACGGTGGTGTATATGACATGAGTAATACGACAAAGGAAAAAATTGGCCAATTAATGGTATTTGGTTTCAAAGGCAAGAAGGCTTCGCCAGAAATTATAAAGCTTATCCGAGAGCATCATATTGGCGGAGTGATTTTGTTTGGAAGAAATATTGGTACGCCAGAGGAAGTTCTTGAACTAACAACGGAATTACAACGAACTGCAAAAGAGGCAGGACATGAGCGACCATTACTAATATGTATTGATCAGGAAAATGGAGTAGTTCGCCGCTTAGGCGAAGGAACAACTATTCTCCCTGGAGCGATGTTACTAGGGGCAACAGGCCGTAGTGAGAATGCATACATAACAGGACTTTTAACGGGAAGGGAATTAAAAGCGCTAGGGATTAATTGGAACTTAGCCCCAGTATTGGATGTGAATAATAACCCTGATAACCCAGTAATCGGCGTTCGTTCTTATGGGGAATCGGCAGACATGGTCGCTAATTTTGGAAAACAAGCTGTCAAAGGATTGCAAGATGCAGGTATTATCACAACATTGAAGCATTTCCCAGGTCATGGGGATACAGATATCGATTCCCATCTCGACTTACCGGTCATTTCCCATGATATTGAACGTCTACAAGAAGTCGAATTAAGACCGTTCCGTGATGTGATAGAACAAGGGGCGGATACCATCATGTCTGCCCATGTATATTTTCCAGCAATAGAAGAAAGGGAAAATGTACCTGCAACCATATCCAAGAAAGTTATTACTGGATTGCTTCGTGAAGAATTAGGATTCCAAGGTGTCGTAACAACAGATTGTATGGAAATGAACGCTATCTCAGAGGGAATAGGAACAGCTGAAGGTGCTATTGAGGCATTAAAAGCAGGCGTAGATCTAATTATGGTTTCTCATTTGCAAACCAGACAATACGAAACATTGTTCCAAGTCGAAGAGGCGATACATACAGGTGAAATCGCGGAAGAGACAATTCTTCAGGCCTATCAAAGAGTAGCGGATCTTAAAGATAAGTATTTGAGTTGGGATGATATTACGCTAGATAGTCCATTACATGTTTCCAAAGATGTCGGTTCTAAACACCATGAGCTAGAAGCGTATGAATTTTATAAACAAGGTATTACCATTGTTCACAATGATAATATGTTACCACTTACGTTAAAGGAATCGGATCCCTTGTTAGTGGTTTACCCCAGAGATAGTTACGCACTACAAGTAAAGGATAAACGCTATGCTACATTTGCTTTGGAAAAAGCTGTTCAAGATATGCATGATTGTTTAGAAGTTTTTCAGGTGTCTAATCCACCAATCAATGATGAAATAGCAAACCTGAAAGAAATAGCCAATCAATATCAAGCTATCATCATCGGGACTTTATCAATTAAGGAAAACGACCAGCAAGTAACATTAGTCGAAACACTCTTAAAGGAAAATAGAAATGTCATTGTAGTGGCAACAAGAAACCCATATGACATCGCCTATTTACCGGAGGTCTCTGCATACATAGCAACTTATGAATTTACGGCACCTGCATTAAAGACGGCAGTTGAAGCGATTTTTGGAAAGGTGAAGGTAAAAGGCAAGTTACCTGTAAGTCTTCCAAGAAGAAGGAGTGACAATCTGGAATGAAATTGGTTAATCATGCAGTTGGTATGATGTCTGGGACTTCTTTAGATGGGATTGATGTGGCAATAGTTGAAATAGTGGAAGAAGACGGGGACATTGAACTTCGCTTGAAGTATTTTGATATGGTTACCTATCATGATGCAGTCAAGCAGGAATTACTGAAGCTATGTGACCCAAGTAAGGCTACCATTCAAATGATTTCTACGATGAATATGTTATTTGGCACGCTTTTTGCTGAAGCGGCAAATCAAGTGATAAAGGAAGCTGGCTTACGTAATGAAGATATTGATTTCATCAGCTCTCACGGCCAAACCATATTTCACCAGCCGGAAAAAGTGAATATTGCAGGACATCCTGTTACATCCACTTTACAAATTGGGGATATTAGTGTGATAGCTGAGCAAACTGGAATCACTACTGTAGGAGACTTTCGAACAAGAGATATGGCAGTTGGTGGTCAAGGAGCACCACTTGCACCCTATGCTGATTATCTATTATTTCGAGATAAAGAGAAAGGGAGAGTGCTAGTCAATATTGGAGGAATATCCAATATGTCCATTCTGCCAAAGGATTGTGACGAAAATGATGTCGTTGCCTATGACACGGGGCCAGGTAATATGATTATAGACTATTTTGCCCAACAAATCAGTAATGGAAAAATATCCTATGATGTTGATGGCAAACTAGCAGCTAAAGGGAACGTAAGAGAAGAATGGCTAAAACGATTACTAGATAATCCGTATTATGCAGAACAACCACCTAAATCAACCGGTAGAGAGCACTTTGGAGAGCGATATGCAAAGAAATTGTGGGATGAAGCGGAAGATATGTCAATTTATCCATATGACCGTATCGCAACAGTGACCAAGTTAACCGCAATCACTATAACGAATGAAATTAATCGTTACATCGTTAAAAGTGGGATAAGGGAAGTTTTTATTAGTGGTGGTGGAAGTTACAATCCTGTATTAATGCAAGCAATTAGCAATGGATTACCTCCAAAAGTTGTTGTAAGAAAGCTAGATGAAATTGGTATGCCAGCTGATGCTAAAGAGGCGATGGTATTCGCACTGTTGGGTTATCAGTATTTAAATAAAAGAACGAACAATTTACCAAAAGCTACTGGTGCCAAACAAAAAGTGATGATGGGCAAAGTAGCATGGGGGAAGGGAAGGAGGTGAACCAGTCTTTAGCACTTATTCTTTGATTTATATAGAACGAATATCACGATGTAAGGGGGAAGTAAATCATGAAAAGGAAATGGAAATTAATTTTGATGATGATGATGGCCATAGCTACAATGATAGTTCTAGCCGCATGTGGGGACGATTCAGATGGGTCGACAGATGAAGATGGCAACTGGACTGGAACCATTACTATTTGGGATGGCCCTCGCTGGGCAAAAGAAGGAGATACATCTGGTGAAGAAGGGAAAGGAAATCAGTATTTCTGGTTAGAAGAGAAGATAGCAGAATTTGAAAAATCTCATCCAGGGGTGAAGATTGAACTTGTAAAAGTACCCTGGGCAGAAATGCCAGATAAGCTAGGAGTCAATATTGCTGGGCAATCATGGCCAGATATTGCACCAGTAGACATAAGTGGTAGTGCGGTAAGCATTGATCACATTGAACAAGGTGTCATAGAGTCGTTAAATGACTTTTTCACAGAAGAGGAATTAGGAGATTTCTATGAAAATGCATTAAACGCCTATACGTATGATGGGAAACTGTATGGAATACCGAACTCTCTAACCGTTCATACCATGTTACTTAACTTAGATTTATTCGAGGAAGCAGGTGTTGAGCCACCTGAAAATGGCGAGTGGACATGGGATGAATTCGTTGAAACAGCAGAAAAGTTAACTTTTGACCGAGATGGTGACGGGGAAATAGATGTCTATGGTTTCTCTACGTATATTCTACCTGGTTACTACGAAGCATGGCCATTCTTCTATATAAATGGTGGAAAGCCTTTAAGTGATGACTTATCTGAGTTTACATTTGACTCCCCAGAAGCAATTGAAGCTATTCAAGCATTAGCAGATTTAAAACTAGTAAATGAAGCTGCACCTGTCTCCATGGGGGGAGCTGATGTCGGCGGTACTTTCCAAGCATGGGCGAACGAAGAACAACGTACAGTTGCAATGGAACCTTGGGCAACTTGGGCCATTACTTCAGCGCAAACAGCAAACCCAACAAACTTCATGGTAGCAAACTACCCAACTGGATCAACTGGAGAACCAATCACGATTGGTGGTGTTGGTGGTTGGACAATGTTTAAGCAAGACAGTGATGCAAAGAAAAAGGTAGTTGCAGAATTTATGAAATCTATCTCTGACACAGATGAGCAATACCTAATGTCTCAATCCTATGGGATCTTCCCTGCACGAATTAGTGCCGCAGAAAAAGAACCATTCGCAGACAACCCCGAAATGGCAAGGGCCCAAGAAATGTCTTCACAAGTCGCCATGCTACCACGTCATCCAGAATGGAAGAAAATTGATGAGATCATTCAGCGTGAACTACAACTAGTGTTCAATGGTGAGAAAACTGCTGAAGAAGCAATGGCAACCGCCAAACCAGAGGTGGAAGCACTTTTAGGAGAGTAATAAATCAGTCCGGTGGGCTCTCGTTGGGTCCACTGGGGATTTGGACTTAAGAAGGTGAATGTAGGAGGTGCCATCACGTTCTTCAGTTCCATGGCTGTTTGATAAGGTGCTGAAAGAGCGTGTTATTACCTTCTATCTTTTAAAAGTTAATTTGATAAAAAGTTAAATTTGTAAAGTGACTGACGGCTAAAGTTTACATAAACATTAATACAGTAGGGAGGGAGAATGTTGGAATTATCGCTTGTGTTAAAAAATGCAGGAAAGAGTTTGAAAAAGACCGGGAAGCAGATGCGAAAAAACTATGCGGCATACTTATTTTTACTCCCGAAGCTGATTTTATTTACGTTGTTTATCGCAATTCCTGTAGTGTGGGCATTTGTTTTATCCTTTCAGGAATATCGAATTACCGAAGCAAATTTATTTGCTGGTTTAGATAATTATAAGCAAGTTTTCGAAAGTGAAGCCTTTAGGAAGGCACTGATCAATACGACAATCTACACCGTTGTAACGGTTCCTTTTAATGTTATAACAGCACTAATTGCTGCTTCGTTCATTCATACACTTGGAAGATTTGCACAGAATTTTTTCCGTGCTGCTTTTTATTTACCGACGGTTACCTCCATGGTAATCATTGCAATGGTATGGCGCTGGATGTATAACTATGAATTTGGACTATTTAATCATGTAGTTGGTTGGTTTGGTATGGAAAAGATCAATTGGCTAGGACAAACCGATTCCGCATTATCCGCAATTATTATCATGCAAATGCTGATTCCGTTTGGGGTTGGAATCATTTTGTATATGGCTTCCATGAGTTCGATTTCTGACTCTTTGTATGAAGCGGCAACAATTGATGGTGCAAATGCATTTCAAAAGTGGTTTAAAATTACGGTTCCGATGTTGACACCATCTACCATATATTTAACCCTATTAAGCACTATTGGTTCTTTCCAAGTTTTCACACAAATTATTTTAATGACTGGTGGTGGTCCAGGATACGCAACGGAAACTTTAGTCCACTTAATCTATAAAACTGGTTTTAGAGATTTTGAATTTGGATTAGCCGCTGCACAGTCTGTTGTTTTATTTTTTATTATCTTTGTTATCTCTGTGCTCCAGTATAGAGTACTAAACCGAAAAGGGTAGGGGGGGATATGATGAAGAAACGTTTTACATGGAGTAAAGCATTGATTTATATCGTGTTATCGGTGGCGGCCGTTATATCCCTTTTACCACTTTATTGGGTGTTTAGTACTTCATTGCAATTAAGCAGTTATCAGGATGAAGAGCTGGACCGCCCGACGTCTTATGTCAATGCCAATCCGCCTAAAATGTATCCGATTGGCATAACAGAGTATGTAGAACATTGGAAAAAGGCAAATGATGCAAAAAAAGCTGGGGATATAAAGGAAGAAGCTTATCATCGTGATATTATGGACCAAATTATAGCTGATACCTTTTCTAGTTTTAAGGCTTTATTTCAGCAAAATAAAATGGGGCTATGGTTCTTGAATAGTCTCTACATTGGAATCGTAGTAACCATAGGGATACTCCTACTAGATTCGATGGCGGGCTATGTACTTGCTAAAAAGAGATTCCCAGGTCGAAATTTTATCTTTTGGTTGATCATTTCCACCATGATGATCCCCTCTCAGGTAACACTTGTACCAATGTTTATTATGGTCCGAGACTTGAATTTGATGGATACGCATTGGGCATTGATTCTACCAGATTTGTCCATGGTGTTTGGGGTATTTTTGATGCGGCAATTTATGCTTTCTATCCCAGATGAATTAATAGAAGCAGCGAAAATTGATGGTGCAAGTGAATGGAAAACCTATTGGAAAATTGTCATACCACTCGCCAAGCCTGGCCTTGCAGCACTCGGAATTTTCACATTTATGAATGTCTGGAATTCATTCTTGTGGCCAATTATTGTATTAAACAATTCTGATTTATTTACATTACCAGTTGGTTTAAAAACGTTACAGGACGCAAACCTAGCGGACTTCAAATTATTAATGAGTGGTGCAGCAATTGCTGCAATACCGATGATTATTGTATTTATCTTATTCCAACGTCACTTTGTGAAAGGATTGACATTGGGGGGCGTGAAGGAGTAGGGAGATTGATTCCATGCTGGGAAAATATAAAACTACCTTATAGTCCGACCTGCGGAGTACATTGTCCCTTCCCGGCAGAACATAGTCCCACTCGCGATGGATATAGTCCCTGCCCAGCAGAACATAGTCCCTCACCGGGAGAAACTAGATTCAACAGGAGCATATAACTTTTACAGACTCAATAACCCAAGCTACAACCAAATAAATACAAAAGTTAAAAATAGGATGGATGGTATGCGAATGAATAAGTTATCAGCTTTGATTACAGAAATGAGAAATGAGCATTCGACGAATATAGATATGATGACGACATCGGAAATATTGAATGTAATACATGAGGAAGATCGGAAGGTTGCCAATAAGATTCAAGCTGTTTTGCCACAGGTGGAGATGGCAGTTGATTCAATTTATCATGCACTGAAAAATGGTGGTAGATTGTTTTATGTCGGAGCCGGAACCAGTGGGAGACTTGGGATTCTAGATGCGGTAGAATGCCCACCAACCTTTAGTACACCACCTGAGTTGGTGCAAGCTGTTATTGCAGGTGGTACCGGTGCAATCGAAAAGGCGGTAGAGGGTGCTGAAGATAGTGAATATCTTGGAGAGCAAGATTTGAAGAAACGAGGATTAATAGAAATTGATGTTGTTGTTGGAATAGCAGCTAGTGGCCGGACTCCTTATGTTGTTGGGGCTCTCCGATATGCCAAATCGATTGGAGCATCAACTATCAGTTTATCCAGTAATAAAAATGCGGTAATCAGTAAAATTGCAGATGTCCCGATTGAGGTCATTACAGGACCTGAGGTTATTACGGGATCGACAAGAATGAAGGCTGCAACTGCTCATAAATTAATCCTCAATATGCTAACCACTACTACAATGATTAAATTGGGGAAAGTGTACGAAAATCTGATGGTTGATGTAAAAGTCAGCAATGAAAAGTTAAAGGAGCGGGCGATTACGATTGTCTCATTTATTACAGGGGTATCGCATGAAAAAGCGAGTGATATTTTGAAAATAACAGATAACGAGGTTAAACCTGCAATAGTCATGATCAAAGCTGGTGTGTCCTTGGACGAAGCAAAAGATGCAATCCAATCTGCAAATGGATTTGTTCGCAAGGCAGTTGATATCGCTCTAGCAAAAGGGGGAGCCTAATTGATTACGTATCATACCTATCTGCCTGGAGATGAGGTGGAAATTGTGAAACTTTGGAATAATTGCTTGCCAAAGGATCCGATTACATCAAGTCGTTTTCGCCATCTAATTTTACTCGACGCGAACTTTGACCCGGAAGGTCTCAGCTTAGCTTTTCATGGAGAAGAATTAATTGGCTGTATGTATGGAGTACGAAGATTATTACCGATGGTGGGAACAGAGTTAGAGGAGGAAAATGGTTGGATTACATTTTTCTGTGTAGACCCAGCATTCCAGCAGCAAGGTGTCGGAACAGAACTTCTTAATCAACTAGTTAGCTTTTTCAAAAAGTATAATCGAAAGCATATTTTCTTTTCTTCCTATGCACCGAATTATATTTTGCCAGGAATAGATGAGGAAACCTATGCTGGGGGATTTCAATTTTTAGCCAAGCATGGTTTTCAAAAACTATATTCACCCGTTGCAATGGATAGAAACCTAGTTCATTTTTGCATTCCAAGTGAGATAGAGGAATTAAAGAAAGTAAGATTAACAGAAGGGTATTCTATCAACCAAGCAAAGGATAGGGACTTATATGAGGTTATCCAGTTTACGAATCAAAACATTAATTCAGACTGGGGAAGGGCAATTCGTGAAGGGATACTGCAAGGATTGCCTCTTGAAAGAATTCTTATTGCTAGGCAGTATAATCAATTGGTAGGATTTTGTTTGTATGGTTGTTATGAGGGTGTGCCAGAAAGGTTTGGACCTTTTGGGGTTACCCCCGAACAACAAGGCAAAGGGATTGGAAAACTCCTGCTCCATGAATGTTTGGTTCATATGAAGGCAGAAGGGCTGCACCATGCTTGGTTTTTATGGACGGGTGAAAAAAGTGCTGCAGGTCATCTATACGTAAAGTCAGGCTTCCAGATTACTAGAAGATTTCATGTTATGAAAAAGGATTTGGAATAGAAAGAGAGTGGATCGCATGTCCTATATGACTGGAGGGCTGACGATGCTTTCCGAGATGTTACCAACTTTACCTCCTTCCGAGAAAAAGATAGCACATTATATACTCGATTATCCTGACGAGGCGATTAAATTGACGGCTCAAGAACTTGGTAAAAGGAGTAATACTAGTGGAGCTGCAGTAACGAGACTTTGCAAATCACTGGATGTAAAGGGGTTCCAAGATTTGAAGTTCCGAATCGCAGGAGATTTACAAAAAACGTCTATACCTGAAGGATTTCGAGATATTAAACCACATGAGGAGTTACAGGCTATTATCAATAAAATGACGACAAATAGTATTCTAGCAATTAAGGAAACTGCAGAATTAATCCAATTAGAAGAACTAGAAAAAGCAGCTAGTCTTTTAAACCATGCAAACAATATTCACTTTATTGGAGTTGGTGCATCGGGGATTATTGCACAGGATGCTCAGCAAAAATTTCTACGAATCAACAAAACAGTATATGCATTTTCCGATATTCATATGGCTGCGACTATGGTAGCAAATGGGGATAGGGATGATGTAGTAGTAGGAATTTCCTTTTCAGGAGAAACCGGGGAAGTTGCAAAAATACTGGAACTAGCTCAACAAAAGAACATGAAGACGATTAGTCTCACTCGTTACGGAAACTCTATAGTAACGGAACAGGCAAATGTTCGGTTGTATACATCTGCTACAAGAGAGCCTACATTTCGAAGCGGAGCAACCTCATCACGTATAGGTCAACTACAATTGATCGATATTTTATTCATGCGTGTTGCGACATTAAAATACGATGAAACAGTAAAATATATTGATGTTACAAGAGATGCAATTGATTTCATAAGCAAGAATAAGAAAAATACAATCTAAAAGCTGACTCAGAAGGGTTAGCTTATTTTGTTTACGATAAAGCTATTGGAGGGACGTAAATGAAAGAACAGATTATCCGACTTTTACAGAAAGAAGTGGAATTAAACCATATTCCCGGTGCAGTCATACATGTTTCATATCAAGGGAGTGTGATTCTTCAGGAAGCGATAGGTAATCGGGTCGTATTTCCTGAAAAGGCACCAATGCAACTCGACACGGTGTTTGATCTAGCTTCCTTAACAAAGGTTGTTGCTACGCTGCCAGCGGTTTTGAAGTTAATGGATGATGGGGAAGTCCGACTGGATGATCGAATTTCTTTCTTTCTACCAGACTTCGGACAGAATGGAAAAGATGAGATTACGATTAGGCATTTGTTAACTCATACATCAGGACTTCCAGCGCATAAAGAATATTTTAAGGAAAATTTGAATACGAAATCAATTTTATCTCGTATATATAAACAAGCCCTGGAATATCCCGTTGGTACAAAGGTGGTCTATAGTGACTTAGGACTTATTGTCTTATATAAGATAATTGAAAAAATTACTGGGGAAACGTTTCGTGATTTTATTCAGCGTGAATTTTTTATTCCATTAGCGATGAAAGAGACAGGATTTAATCCAACCTTCTCAACAGAAAAATACGCTGTAACCGAGTATAGCGTCAAACTAGGAAGCTATAAGTCTGGTATAGTCCATGATGAAAATACCGAATCCATGGGTGGGATTAGTGGTCATGCGGGATTGTTTTCGCCCATTAAAGATTTAGTCAATTTCTCGACCATGATTGAGAATCATGGTGCTTATAACGGCAAGCAGATTCTTTCTGAGCGGGCGCTACATCTATCTCGAAGAAACCATACATTATTTGATTCTGAATATAGAGGGCTAGGGTGGATTTTAAATAGTCCCACCTATGCTTCTTGTGGTGATTATTTTTCAGATAAATCCTATGGGCACACAGGATATACCGGAACAAGTATATGGTTCGATCCAGAAATAGAACTATATGTTATTTTGTTAACGAATCGAGTTCATTTTGGTAGAACCCCCCCAATCCTAAGATTACGGCCACGATTACATAATATTATTCGTTCCAATTTTTAAGGAGAGAGATTTGCTATGGTAAAAAGGAGATATGGAGACCGTTCAAATTGGCCCCGTATTATCGAACGGCAATACGCGCAAGCTAATCTGGACGAGGAGCAATTTAAAGGGAATATAACACTAATTGAAATGGTAAAGGTAAAGAAAGCCCTAATGGTCACCTATGGGGAAAACGAAATTTGTATTGTGCATGATGGGTATAGGTGGCTGTTGCAATTTCCGCATGGTCAACATCACGCTATTACCACTACCTTTGATAAAGAAGGGAATATTGTCCAATGGTACATTGATATTTGTGTTGAAAATGGGGTGGAGGATGGAGTTCCCTACACAGACGACTTGTATTTAGATATCGTTGTGTTACCAACTGGCGAGGTTTTTGTATTAGATGAGGAGGAATTAGAAGAGGCCTTAGCCACAGGAACAATCAATCAGGAACTCTATGATTTAGCTTGGTCAGAGACCAAGCGTTTATTGGATGGAATTTATAGAAAAGAACTAGAATTGTTATCTCTAGCGCATATACATAGGAAACGGTTAGAAAAGGAATTAAGAGCCCAAGTGTGATTCCTAGTTAATAATTTTTTTAATATTCTATTATAAATATGTTACGATAAAATATAGAAACAAGTGAAGAAAAGGAGGAAGAAATTTGGCAAAAGTAGTCGGATTTGAAATAAGCTCTCAAGACCCAGAAAAGGCAGTTCAATTTTATGAAAGTGTATTTGGTTGGAAGTTTTCTGAACCAAACTGGGATTACTGGCCAGTGTCACAGCAAAACGAAGATAACTCTCCAAGTCTTAAAGGCGGAGTTAGTAAGGGGCCGCATGACTATCCTCATGGCACTCGAATACAAATAGAGGTAGAGTCCATAGACAATACGATTTCAAAAGCAAAGAACTTCGGTGCATTGATTGTAAGAGAAAAAATGGAGTTTGATGATTTTTACTTAGCCTATTTAGTGGATCCTACAGGGGTTGGGTTCGGATTAGTTGAGAGGAAATAAATGCAACAAGAGGGAGGGCGTTACATAAAGAAATTGATTGTAATTTTTTGGCTCTTCCTGGTAGTTTTTGTACTAACTGCTTGCAGCAATCTTTCTAAAAATACTATTAGTGAAGTAGAGATTATACAAGACGACAATAGTATCCATACATTTACGAAAGAGGGCCATTCAAAAGAACTATCCATTCTTATAAAAGCTGCAAATAAAGTTAAAAACCAACGTGGGGAAGTTGATATGCCACCGAGTGATTACAGTTTAGAATTTAAGATTCAAAATGGAGAAACTCAGATTTATTCATTATGGTTAGATAGTGATTCAGCTTTCCTCTTAGAAAACACCACCTCAGATTATGTTCAGTTATCTTCTTCGTATGCTGAAAATTTAATTCAAATTGTTACAGAACATCATGCTAATGGAATTACTACCTTTAATGTTTATTTTCTCGTCGCTGGAATTCCAATCCTAATTCTACTTCTCATGTTAGTAGATATGTTTGGAACAGGAACAAGAAAAAGCCGTAGTGATAAAGCTTGAAAGGAGAATTCACTTTGGCAGATATTATGAAGATGTTAACACCTATCTTCATCGTGGGAATTATCTTATTTTACTTTTACTTAAAACGAAAATACCGATAAAGGAAGCCATTTCTGCTTAGATGCAGGAATGGTTTTTTCGTGCCGATTTCTAGCATTTACCTGAAAGGGTTTACATATATTTTTAATAGAAAGAAGTAAGTTTTAAAGATTTCTTTCTGGATGCTAAAAAGGGGGGCAATACATGAAATTAAAATGGTTATTCGCTTTAATGTTGATGGTCGTATTGATAATCGTGTTAGCTGCTTGTTCCGATGATGAAAAAGATTCTGGTTCGAATGTCGGCAAGGATGGCGAAATCGCTGGGGACCTGGAGATTCAATATTTCGTTGGCGGATATGGTGATTCCTGGTGGAAGGAAGTAATTGCTGATTTTAAAAAAGCCTATCCAGATGTGAATGTAATAGAACATGCAGGCCCGAATATTAACGAGGAAATGCGCTCCAGATGGGTATCAAATGATCCGCCAGATGTAGTTTATATCGATGGAGCAGGATCAAGTGAAACACAAATGGTTGAAGATGGTCAGCTAATGAAATTAACAGAGTGGCTCTCAGGTATTGAATTAGAAGGTGGGGATAAGCTTCAGGATAGCTTTATCGTAAAACCAGCAACATACGATGGAGAAATCTATTCGTTACCACTTGTATTTGATACGTGGGGGACTTGGTATGATAAGGCGCTATTTAACGAGAAGGGATATACCGTTCCGAATAATTTTGATGAGTTTATGGAATCAATGAAGGAGATTAAACAAGGAGAAGGCATTGATCCATTTGTAACATCAGGTCAACATCCATATTACTTCCTACGCGGAATGCTGTACCCTGCATTCGCTGCTGCAGGTGGGGAAGAACTCTTAGCTGATGTCATAACAGGGAAAGAAGGAGCATGGTCTAGCGAGCCGGTTCTTGAAATCATGAAACGTGTGGAACAGATGGTAGAGGAGGGAATGTTTGATTCAGGACTTGGTGCATTGAATCATACGCAATCTCAAATGAATTTCCTACTTCATGAGAATGCATTTATCCCTGTTGGCTTCTGGCTTCCAAATGAAATGAAGAATGATATTCCGGATGGCTTTGAATTTGGTTTTATCCCATCACCAATGAATGCTGCGGATGAAACCTATGCCATTGTACCAGATTTACGTCCTCTAGCCATTGCAGAAGAGGCAGAAAACCCTGACGCAGCAAAAGCCTTTGTTGAATTTGTTTTTACTAGAGAATATGCTAGCTCCTTCTCCGAGCATACAGGAGCAATTATGAACTTGAACGGTGTTGACCTATCGCAAAATGAGAATGTTCCTGACTATTTAATGGAGGCAAATGCGATGATTAACAATCCAGAAGTTGTCCAAATCTATGAAAAACCACATCCGATGAGTGCTGATTTAGAAACCCCAGTAGGAAACGCATTGATTTCTCTCATGCTAGGTAATATGACAGCGGAAGAATTTGTTGCAGAAGCGGAGAAAGCAGCGGCAGATTACCGTGCGGGATTAGAGTAGGAATTTACTATGAACCGGGATGGCTTTTGAGATAGAAGTCATCCCTTAAGAAATGAGTGATTATATGGTACAGCCTAAAAAACAAAAATACCTGTTTTTAGCTTTTTGCTTAGTACCGGCATTTATTCTCTTTGCCATTTTTACTTTATATCCGTTATTTAGCGGATTATATTACTCGTTTTTTGACTGGTCAGGATCATCAAGCAATAAAGAATTCATTGGTTTCGATAATTACATAAAGCTATTCCAAGATTCCATCATCCCCGATACGATTAAGCACGATTATTTTTTAGTGGTCACAAAAATAATTGGAATTATGGTGCTTGCCATGTTTTTTGCAGTAGCACTGACACAATTAAAAATTAAAGAGGCACCATTCTACCGAATTGTGTTCTTCTTTCCAAATATCATGTCTGTAGTGGTAATCGGTATTTTGTGGACATTTCTCTATAATCCTAGCTTAGGACTGATTAATTCAGGATTGGGATATTTAGGACTGGAAGAATGGGCTAAGCCATGGTTAGGGGATGAAAAATGGGCATTGCCAAGTATCGTTCTTCCGGCAGTGTGGGCAGGAATTGGACTTTTCATGTTGATGCTGATGGGCGGTATTGCTAATATTTCAAAAAGCTATTATGAAGCGGCAAAAATTGATGGGGCGAGTGAATGGCAGCAGTTCTGGAAAATTACCCTTCCACTTGTCTGGCCACAGATTAAGGTTTCCATTTTATATATCGTTATTACCACACTAAATGGCTCCTTTATCCTTGTACAAGTCATGACCGGTGGCGGACCGAATAACGCTACACATGTGATGGGGTCTTATTTATACCAGCAAGCATTCAAGCAGTATAACTTTGGCTATGGGGCAACAATTGGTGTGATGATCTTAATCTTATCCCTAATAACGGTCCTGTTTTTACAGTTTTTAATGCGCAGAGAAAAGATTGAATACTGATCTAGGCGAAGGAGGGGTGTGGATGAAACGCAGTGTTGGACAAATAATGGGAAGAACCGGGATTCGAATACCGTTAATTTTATGGACCGTCGCCGTATTGTACCCAATATTTTGGATGTTTTTAGGTTCTTTTAAATCCAATGCGGAGATTTATCGTAATCCATGGGGATTGCCGGAATCATTTAGTTTAGAAAATTTTAACCAAGCATGGACGAATTATAATATTGATGTCAGCGTGTTCAATAGTTTGATTGTAACCGTGATAGGTGCGATTTTAACATTAGTATTAGCGATTCCAACTGCCTACGCGATTGAAAGAATTAATTTTAGAGGGAGTAAAATTCTGTTTACCGTTTATATTTCTGCCATGATGATACCAATGGTACTGGGATGGATTCCATTGTTTTTCCTACTAGCAGAATTAAACTTACTAGATAGTATCCTTGGACTATCTATTGTTTATGCAGTAAGTCAGCTCCCATTTAGTATTTTTGTCCTGACTAGCTTTATTAGTACCATACCGAAATCGTTAGAGGAGTCTGCTGCGATCGATGGACTATCTCCTTATGGAATCCTGTTTAAAATTGTAACCCCTCTAACAATGTCAGGTATTATTACAGTTACGATTATGAACTGTATTCAATTCTGGAATGAATACTTCATGGCTCTAATCTTCCTGCAAACCGAAACAAATTATACGCTTGCACTTGCAATTGATTATATTAGTAATGAAGCACAGTATACGAATGCTTGGGGGACATTGTTTGCTAGTCTTGTTATTGCGATTGTCCCAGTGATTATCTTGTATATTATTTTTCAGCGTAGGATTGCAAAAGGGATGACAGAAGGTGCGATTAAGGGGTGAAGCGAGGGAGTGTTTGTTCGTATTTATTTAGTGGGAATGTTATAATAGTACTTAGTAATTACATAAGCATGGTGGGCGGTTGATCATCTCCTTTGAAAGGAGGTGGTAGAATGACGATATTCGAAGCGTTAAGCTTCATTGATTGCAGCTATAACCTTGATTGTATCGATAATCGTCATAACAAAAAGAAAGTAACCGCCCCCCATTGACCAGTGCGTGGACGGTTACTTCCTTGAATATAATTCTTATCATTGGTCAACCGCTCTTTATGCGGTTTGTAATCTCAACTACCGGGTGGTTAGCGCCACTCGGTTTTCTTATTATCATTATAGCACAATCTTGAGATATTATTACAGAAAATAATTATAGAACGATAGGTAATAATACTATAGTAATCTCGTTTTCAAACTCAATTCCACTCAACTACTAACCCCCAATTTCATTTTTTAAAACAAAATACAAAAAAACTATTGAATTACGAAACAAAAACTGCTATATTTTTTTTAGCATAAATCGACTTTCTATAAATAACTTAAAAGAGTGATATGTGCTAGTAGCTTTACATACATTAATGGGGAAAGGACAGAAAGCCTCTTTTCTAGAGAATTTTTTGTTTATCGTATATTAGTAAATTTATATAGTTTTACCGAACAGTACGCACCCAACGGGGAAGGATAACAGCGTTTTGGCGCTCCTTTACCTGGTAGAGAAGGGTGTATTTTTAATGCCAAAAATTATGACTGATTGTCATTCTTTCCCAAAATATGTAAAAAAACATCTTAGAATCTTCCTTTTATCCTATCAACTGAATAGTAATAGGCTAGAAGGAAAAAGTAACTATTACGGTAATGATTCGTGTATCTGGGGGACGTTCCCCCCTAAGAAAGAAGGAGGGATGTAAGTTGGGTGTTCAAATGGTGCAGTTAGAGCATGTAACGAAAGAGTTTGATGACACGAATGTAGTGGATGACTTGAACTTAGATATTAAGGCAGGGGAATTCCTTACTTTGCTTGGACCATCTGGATGTGGGAAGACAACAACACTTAGAATGATAGCCGGTTTTGAAAAGCCAACATCAGGAAAGATACTTCTAAATGGTCAGCAAGTAGATGAGATGGAACCTTATAAACGTGAAGTAAACACGGTCTTTCAAAGTTACTCCCTATTTCCACATATGAATGTATTTGATAATGTGGCATTTGGTTTGAAAATGAAAAAAGTAGGAAAAGAAGAAATAAAAGAGCGTGTAACAAAGGCACTGAAGCTTGTTCAGTTAGAGGAATATGGCAACCGTAAGCCAAAGCAATTAAGTGGTGGACAGCAACAACGTATCGCCATTGCTCGTGCAATTGTGAACAATCCTAAGGTACTACTTTTAGATGAACCACTTGGAGCACTGGACTTGAAACTACGTAAGCAGATGCAGCTAGAATTGAAACACCTTCAACAAACGTTGAATATAACGTTTATCTATGTAACCCATGATCAGGAAGAGGCGTTAACCATGTCTGATCGTATCGTGGTAATGAACAAAGGGAAAATCGAGCAGATTGGTCTGCCTGTTGATATATATGAAAGACCACAAACCCGATTTGTGGCTGACTTTATTGGTCAAACTAATATTTTAGAAGGTAGTGTAACTGAAATAGAAGGCGACATGGCTAGAATGGAATTTTCAGGTCAAACGATTGATATTCCAAAAACAAACGAAGTAACCCAAGGGGAAGAAGTGTATATTTCTGTTCGTCCAGAAAAGATGAAAGTTAGTAGCACTCCATTTGATAGTTCTATCAATTTAAAAGCTACCTTCAAAGAAAAAATCTATGTGGGATCAGTTACGAAAATTGTCGTGACGATGTCAAATGGCAAAGAGCTTACGATTAATGAATTTCCTGATAAAATTGAAGATTTTACAGAAACTAGTGATATCTATGTAAACTGGAGCCCTAATAATTCGGTGGTTCTTAAAAAATAATATATAACTCAAATAAAAGATTGGAGATGGGAAAGATTGAAAAAGGTATTTGTATTTGCACTTGTTAGTTTGTTCATTGTTTTTCTAGCAGCTTGTGGTTCTGATAAGAAGGAATCTGAGAATGCTGGTGGAGATAAAGAATTAAGTGATGAGTTAATCGTTTTTAACTGGAGTGAATATATTCCACAGAATGTTATTGATGATTTTGAGAAAGAGTTTGGTGTAGAGGTAGTATATTCTACATACAATTCCAACCATGAGATGTTAACAAAAGTACAGAGTGGAACAGTCGCTTATGACCTAGTGTTTCCATCTGATTACTATGTAAAACAAATGGTGGATAATGATCTACTTCTTGAGATTGATTTTGATAATATTCCTAATTACAAAAACATCGCAAATGCATGGCAAAATATGCCGTTTGACCCTGAGAATAAATACTCCGTTCCATTTATGTATGGATATGACGGGATTGCATATAACAAAGAATTCATAAAAGAACCACCTACAAGCTGGGAAGATTTATGGAATCCAGAATACGCTGGAAAGGTTCTATTACTAGAAGAATCAAAAGAAGTTTCTAATATGCTTCAACAGCTACTTGGTAATGATATGAATGACCCAACTGAAGAACAGTTACAAGAAGGATTCGATAAATTAAAAGAACTAGTTCCAAATGTATTAGCATTTGATGGAACACCATCTGATCGTCTAGTTAGTGGCGAAGCTTGGATTGCTCATGGTTATTCTGGAGCGGCTGCAACTGCTTGGTTAGAAAATGAAAATATTGACTTCGTTCTACCTGAAGAGGGTGGAGTGGTTTGGTTAGATGCAATGGTAATTCCAAAAACATCGAAGAACAAATATACAGCTGAAGTATTCATTGATTATCTGCTTCGTCCTGAAGTGAGTAAGCAGCTTTCTGAGTTCATTCCTTATGGAAATCCGAATGAAGCAGCTGTAGAGATTTTACCTGATAATATTAAAAATAGCCCTGGAATTAACTTCCCTGAAGAAGTGATTAAACGTGCTGAGTGGAATTTACCACTTGATGCGGATCGTACTCAATTTATGAACCGTTTGTTCCAGGAAACAAAGGTTGAATAGTTAAGAATTTCATAGAGAGGCTGTTTCTGGGTTGTGGGATTTATCCATGCCTTGGGACATCCTCTTCTAATATGTCTGGATTTGCGAAAGCTGGCTGCATGCATATTCAACGATAGAAATCAAAGTTGAATTTGGTATGGCGTATAACCCCGCTCCGGAAATATACTTCGCTTTCCACTTCCAGTACAGGGGCGACATCTGCTCGACAAAACCGTCGCAGTGTCTACCTTGCGTGGTCGGCTGGTGAGCCTCCTCGTGCTGGCGCACAGCGGGGTCTCGCCGATGCCTATCCTCCTGCTGGAGTCTACGTATATTTCCGGAGCTGAATTGGATATGACTTCCATAGTAAATTGTAAGAAGTCATTTAGTTTGTCCCAACCTCTACGTTGTTTTATATCATGGAAGGTAGGTGGAAAATGTGAGACCTAGAACGAAGAAATTATTATTTTCGTTTTCCCTACTCGTCTTTTTATTCTTTTATATTCCTATATTATTTGTGGTTATCTATTCATTTAATGATTCGAAGCTAGGTACGGTATGGACTGGCTTTACACTGGAATGGTATGGCTCACTGTTTCAAAATAGCCAACTAATCAGTGCCACCATGAATAGCTTGTATTTAGCAGTAATCACAACCATTATTTCAACAATACTCGGAACGCTAGCAGCACTTGCACTTCATCGTTACACCTTTATCGGAAAGAAATCTGTGGAGTTTCTATTCTATATTCCCGTAGTTATCCCCGATATAGTCGTTGCTGTAGCATTGCTAGCAATTTATGGAATACTAAATATGTCATTAGGTTTGAATACCGCAGTGCCTGGGCACGTGGCGATAACTATATCCTATGTGATGCTCGTTGTATTAGCGAGACTATCTTCCTTTGACAGCTCACTAGAAGAGGCTGCGAAGGATCTGGGAGCAAATGAATGGAAAACTTTCTGGAAAGTCACATTTCCACTCATTCTTCCAGGGGTTATTGCCGGTGCACTACTAGCGTTCACGATTTCTCTTGATGAATTTGTTATTTCATTCTTCACCTTAGGTCCTGGCGATAATACGTTACCAGTTCTTGTGTATTCGATGGTTCGTCTCGGTGTATCACCTGAAGTGAATGTACTTTCTACCATTATAATCGCTATTATGTTCATCGTTGTATTAGTAGTAGGATTAAGGATGAGAAAAAGGGGAGAGGTTAAATGAGGAAAAATTTTGAGAAGGCTTATTTACTTTTGTCCCCAAGTTTATTTTGGTTAACACTTTTCTTAGTGATTCCGGTTCTATTTATTGCCGTTATCAGCTTTACTACCAATGGAGACTTCGGTGCAATCATTTATGAGTTTAGTACAGATGCTTACTCTGCTGCATTTAGTTCACTATACGCGAAGGTAATCTGGCAATCCATTTGGTGGGCACTAATTGCAACTATTGTTTGTTTAGTTGTTGCCTATCCATTTGCATACTTTATTGCTAATTCTGGAAAATGGAAGAACCTTTTACTTCTATTAGTAATGGTACCATTTTGGACGAACTTATTAATTCGTCTGTATGCATGGATCATCTTAATGAATAATCAAGGTGTTATTAATAATGTGCTAATGGACTGGGGATTCATTAAAGAACCGTTAGCACTTATGTATTCACCAGGCGGAGTTATTCTAGGACTTGTTTACGGATTTCTTCCATTTATGATACTGCCAATTTACTCTTCCATTGAGCAATTGGATAAAACATACTTGGAAGCCTCTGAAGATCTAGGTGCTGGACCAGTTAGGACATTCTTACATGTTACCCTGCCTCTGACATTTCCAGGAATTCTAGCAGGATTTATTATTACTTTTGTTCCAGCAATTAGTGTCTTCGTTGTAACAGACCTATTTACTGGTGGCAAGTTATTAATGGTAGGTAATGTTATCCGAGATGCATTCCTAGTTGAAATGAACTGGCAGTTAGGAGCAGCACTATCTCTATTGTTAATGATATTGGTATTACTGTCCCTAATGATATTCATGCGATTTACAAGTCGTAAGGATCGAAAACTATTAGTATAGAAGAAAAAGGTTAAAAAGCATGCTTCCGGCATGCTTTTTTATTACGTCGGATATAGGACTTTAGAATCAAATTTGAAGAAAGTGGATAAAAATAAGATATTTTTACGGAATTTTGTCGAATTGTGGAAAAACTTTTAGTATAATAGTACTAGTTATCGAGGTTTTACGAAAAAGGCAAACTTATCGAAAGGTAAGGACGCAAAGCCAAAGGGCCTAATACATCACTGTAATGGCAGCCTAGCTACCGAAGAAAACTGGGACTTTAGTGCATGGAGACCAAGTTCTTATGGATCTCCTATTTGACGTAATGGTAGACCTAGTGGTTGTTTTCGAAAACCCAATTAAATAGAGTGAGGAGGTTTAGAAAGTGGATTATAAGGTTTGGATGTATATTTTGTTAGCTGTTGTTTTCCTACTATTATTGTCTTTATATTATATTTTACGAAAACCAACACATCACCACCATCATGAAAATACAGCTTTCAAAGAGAACAAAGACTATCCTGTCATCCCTTCATTTAAAGGCAACAACCATCGTGATACCTTCCGAATGCCTGTAGATGATCTCGCATGCTTTGTAGAATTTATCGATGTCGATAATGAGGCCTTAAATCCAAAGTTCTTTAATGGTATATTAAAGAATATTAGTGTGGGCGGTGTAAAATTCGTCTGCGAGCATGAATATCCAATTGAGGATGAAGTAGTTATCAAGATTAGGTTCTCGTTAAGGGATAATAGATTCATAGTCAGAGGGAAACTAGTAAGGAAGGAACTGTATCCGGAAAAAGAAAAGTTTGGTTATGGTGTTCAGTTTACCAATATACTAGAAGAAGATCGAGAGCTGTTGTATCAAATCTTGAATCGAATGATGTTTGAAAAGAAGCGAAAGATGGTACCTGCGAGTAACTTGGTGGGTGAGAAGTCTATGGTGTGATCACTATAGGCTTTTTTTGTCGCCGAAAACCCTTATTTTATAAGGGTTTAACAACATTCTACAAAATCTATTAATTTTTTTTCAAAAAACATTAAACATATTTTTATTCTGCCGATATAAATAGTACAACATCAGATGATGTAAAAAATGTTTTGGCCAAACATTTAAAACAACTTTGGTAATAACTCTAATAGAGTTGTTATAGATGCGGGACATATGGATGTGACTCGCAAAAAATAAAAAACACAATTACATGGAGGTAAGTAAATTATGATTATCAATCACAATATTTCTGCGTTAAACGCACACCGTCAACTAGGTGTTAACACTGGTGCAACTCAAAACTCTTTAGAAAAACTATCTTCTGGTCTTCGTATCAACAAAGCTGGAGATGACGCTGCAGGTCTAGCAATCTCTGAAAAAATGCGTGGACAAATCCGCGGTTTAGAAATGGCTTCTAAAAACGCTCAAGATGGTATTTCTTTAATCCAAACTGCTGAAGGTGCATTGAACGAAACTCATTCAATCCTTCAACGTATGCGTGAACTAACTGTTCAAGCTGGTAACACTGGTACACAAGAAACTGAAGATCTAGAAGCTATCCAAAGTGAAATCGATGCTCTAATCGAAGAACTTGGTGGAGAAACTGGATCTAAAGGTATTTCTGACCGAACTGAATTCAATGGTAAAGCTCTATTAGATGGTACTTTCACTGGTACTTTCCAAATCGGAGCTAATGAAGGACAACAACTATCTGTTACTATCGATGATATGTCTGCAGAAAATCTAGGAGTTAATGGAATTGATGTAACTGATTTCACAACAGAAACATTTGATCAACAATTAGCTTCTATTGATACTGCTATCAATACTGTATCAACTCAACGTTCTGACCTGGGTGCTGTTCAAAACCGTTTAGAGCACACTATCAACAACCTAGGTGCTTCTGCAGAGAACTTAACTGCTGCAGAATCACGTATTCGTGACGTTGATATGGCTAAAGAAATGATGGAATTCACTAAGAATAACATCCTTACTCAAGCTGCTCAAAGTATGCTAGCACAAGCTAACCAACAACCACAAGGTGTTCTACAATTATTACGTTAATCATCGTAAATAAAAAAGCTATCGAGAAACCCTCGATAGCTTTTTTTGTTGTTTAGAATACATAAACTAAGTAATGGTCGAGTTTTTAAATAGTGAACTCAGATGTTAGATTTCGGATTGCTTAGAAGGTAAAAGATATAATTAAATACAGTGAAAAATGATTATTGATAAAGATGTGGGGTTATAAAGGCAGATTTAGTAGGTGAAAAGATAAGCATGGTGCTTATGAAAATTGAAGTCATTGTGTATGCTGAACGCCACAATTAGAGAAGTATATCCCACAGATGCCCGATATTTACTTCGCACGCAATAAATGCACTATAGAGCTGAGCTATTGAATTAAGAACCTCTCTTGTTAGATCAAGCTTAAGATTTTCGTTCCATCGTAAAAGGGTTTAATTACTTAGAAATGATGCTAAGGCTACCAAACATAATAAAACGCTGTATATCTAATTCGTTCATTAATTGAATGAATTTATAGTATAATTCCTATACTATTGATTCTTAAAGAAATAGTTCATGGTAAGTGTTTGTAAATAAAAAATAGCTTCCCATAGAAATCAGATTATATTATCTGAACTTATGGGAAGCACTAAGGTTATTATTTTTATTTATTTTGCTTAATTACTTCTAAAGCTTGGTCTAGTATACATCTAGTATATTTCTTCATATCGTAAGGTGTACTAGGACCATCTGGATTTACGTCAATGATGCTCAGTTGTTCATTAAAACCAAAAATAATGTTCAACTCTGTTATAAAGTTATACTGGTCCTTTAAAGTCGTAGCTATCAATATGGCATCTGAAGTTATCTTTTCTATTACATCTTCTGAGTAAGAATCCCCAAGCACCTCTAAAAGTTTTATTTCAGTTGATGGGTATTCTAGGTTATTAGGGTAAATATTAACCAGTTTCCATTCGTTATCTACATAAATTAAGTGTGCACTAATAGCGTATGGTATATTATCTTTTGGACTTGTGAATCTAGAATCTGCTTGAACAATATTAATTTTTTTCAGTTATCTGTTCTTTTAACTTATTCATTAATTGTAATTCACTGTATTCTTTTACTAACTTTGCATTCGTAATTTGATATTTTCCATTGCTATTCTTTTGAATAAACTGTAATGCTGAGTATCCAATCTCGGGATTCAAGATCACCTTTCCATACTCTTCTAGATACTTAAATATATCTCTAGTTTTATTGACTTTATCATACGGTGCGAAGGATATTTGATTATTATTATCCAATTGACTAATTAGAGATGAATATATATCTGAACGGTTATATAGTCGAGATGACCATTTGTTTGTGAATGGAATATCTTCAAATTCTTCGTATATCCAATTTCCATTATGATCATTCCTTAGTTTAATGTGATCGATAATAATATCAGGATATTTTGCTAGTTTAGCTACCCATTTTCCATCCTCGAAAAAGTACCCTCTAATCAACATTTCTTCATAATCGATGTCTAATGGCTTAAACGCAAATAAATTAATATTTGCATTAGTAACTTCTGATGCAAACGAATCTAGCAAGTTATTTTCTTCTATTTTGTCGGTTAGGATACCGATAGTTGGCAGGTTATTTAGAGAGGCATACTCTAAATTGGAGTTTCTAGAAAGAAACATTCCTGCTGCAGATTTTATGAAATAATCTGTATGGAAGATACCATTTTTAGCTATATATTTTGCGTAGGCTATTGTATTCTTTGCTCGCTTCTCTTCATGGAATGCAGTTTGCGGACCATTATTAGCTTCGTGCATCCATATTCTCCCATTATCATCAATTGCAAAGTCAATACCTAATTCATCAATGCCCAAATCATATAGTTTATCAATATGGTGGGCTAAGTCTATTGACAGTTTTAATATCTTTTGCTCATAGGTTGTGCCAGTTTGTTCACCGTATTCCTTAATAAGAAATGAATGGAAATCTTCAATTCGTCCTTCAGTTGCAACGTTACTTAGATTACTCTTTTTGTTACCAATACGCGGATAAATATGTGTTAATACCCATTGTCCTTCTCCATTTTTTTGTACGTGAGCTCTAATATGGTATGGTTCTCCGCTTTTAGTACGGGTGTGAATATACTTCTGTACGATAAAACTTTCCGGTTCCTTTAAAATAACACTCTCTACCCATGAATCGAATGTTTCTTGGCTAAGAATGCGTTCCTTCTTATGCTCTAATAATATATATCTATTCCCTTTTTTTGTTACGAAAAAGATATTTTCTCCACGGTTACTATTAAGGTATTTAAATACTACTTTATTATTCTTATCAAGGAAGTGATTAATTTTCGCCTTGTTAGAACACAGAATAAATGGTACTAGTAACTCAGCATAAGTACGATATTGAACAATTCTCTTAGGTAATGATACTTTGTTCCCAACGAAAAAGCTGGTAAAAGGTAAAACTCTACGTAGTTTTCTCTCTGTATGCGAACTTATTACGCCACCTACATTATTTATGACATCAGGAAACGGAACGGTTTGACGCACCCATTTTCCAGAATCATAGATATCAGCAATTACTGTTTTGTTTTCAAAGTCAACATCATTTTTTGAGAAAAATAGAAGTTTGGAATTTTGTTTTATACTCTCTTGAATTAGGGCATTTAAGCGATCCTCGGGATAGATATTTCGAGGATTTGTAGCGGAAGAAAATACACCTATTGTAATAGTTTTACTTTCCTCGTTTACTCCTAAATCTTTGAATACTGTATCACTCATCTTTTTAAGTTGAGGAAGTAAAGAAAACTGCAGTATT
The DNA here is from genome assembly GCF_000190475.1 of Ornithinibacillus scapharcae TW25. Taxonomy (GTDB): domain Bacteria; phylum Bacillota; class Bacilli; order Bacillales; family Amphibacillaceae; genus Ornithinibacillus; species Ornithinibacillus scapharcae. The sequence continues at coordinate 5,931 of NZ_AEWH01000012.1, read as the reverse complement.
TCACTTACTTTAACTAGATTTGCATTTTCAAGTTGTTGAGCAATATTGAGAAAATAATTCTCAACTTTTAATTTATAGTTTTCCCAATCACTGTTTTCAAAAGGATAATCAACCTTACTTATTGCTCCAAATCCATCAACAATGGAACTAAAAATATAGATGCTTTGGTTAAACTCTTTTTCTTTTACTAAGCCATGAAAATGCTCAGTAGCTTCTATTAATGTATTTAGTATATTATTAACTTGAACAAGTTGTTTACTAGACATATGTTACACCCTTCAATATAATTATTAGTTATTCTACATAGTATATATCGGTATAAATATGGATATTATTAAGGGGAACCAATGATTATTTTAAATTACCATTATTATAGTTGTTTTTACTTAGATTCACTCTAAAGGTAAAGGTGGGTTGAGATATAACTCTTAACCCACCTTTTTAATTACTTCTGGTATTTCTGTTTACCTAAGATAAGATAATGTAATTCATCTTCGGGAATAACTTTCAATTCATTTCTCTTAATAAGATAGAAGATTATTCCTAAAATAATCCAAATTAATAGTGAGATTCTAGATTCAATTCCTAGGAATGCAGGTGATCCTGGTATTAATAGAAGGCAAAGGAAAATAATACTAACGATAGAACCTAAAAGTGCAAATAACTTTTTAGATGGTGAAATCTCATTTATAGTAGGGTTGAAGTCACTATCCATGTTCCACTTAAATAACTTGTAAGCAGTAAAACAAGTATAAAAATAAGCAATTGTAACCCCAATAGAAGACATATCAACTACCCATGTTAAGGCTTGGCGTCCAAACCAAGGGGCTAGTAATGAAATTATTATTGTGAATATAATACTTACATATGGTGTATTGTATTTTGGATGTAATTTTGAGAAAGCCTCGGGTATAAATTTCGCTCGTGACATTGCAAATAATAAACGACTAGATGATACAATAAATCCATTTATCCCAGTAAAAATCCCCATAGAAACTGCAATTACTAAAATTAGTAATCCGAAATTACCTATTAGATTACTAACTACCGTACCAGTTCCCCATAACAAATTTTGATCGACCAACTGTTCCCATGGATGAGCCATAGCAGTTGCTAAAATCATTATTATATATAGGAAAGCTGCGAATATTAAAGCGATGATAATTAGATTAAACGCCTTTTTAGAAGAAAAGTTAAACTCTTCGGCTAACTGTGGAACATTATCAAATCCTACATATGCCCAAGGTGCGATAGCAACAATTGCTATAATTGCAGCAAGTGCTGTCTTTTCTGGAGGAAATAATGGTTGGACATTATTAAATCCCGCTTCGGGTTGTACACCGATTAGTAAGGCTAAGGCTAGTACACTAACTACCATTACCACACAGAAAATAAATTGAATTCTACCGGAAAAGCCATTGCCTCTAACATTTAAATAACCAAATAATAGTAATGCTAACGAAGCTAAGATTATTTCTGTGGCATATACATTCCAACCAGCTATTTCATATAGATGCAAATGTTCTATAAAACTAGGAAATACAAATTTGAACATTAATGCAAATGCTGAAGCATTGAGTGCAACGATACAAATATAACCAAGTGTTAAAAACCAACCGCAAATAAATGCGTGTGTTCTACCTAAACCAATAAAGGCATAAGCAAATTCCCCACCTGATACAGGAAAGCTCTTTATCAGGAAGCCATAGCTTACTGCTATTACCATCATGAGTAACGCACCGATTCCGAAGCCAATGATAGACCCGAGTGGACCAGCGGTGGCTATCCAATTAGTAGGCTGTACAAATGCCCCCCAACCAATAGATGAGCCAAGAGCAATTGCCCAAACCCATTGTGGTTTAAAAGATTTTTTCAAAGTTGTTCTTTGTTCCATTTTAATTCCTCCGACAATAATGTATAAATTTCGACATTATTATCATAGGTATTAATGCATATATATTGCAATATGGTTATAACGTCCGTACCAGTATAGGTTGGCAAGCTATAATCCTTTTCGAGATAAATTAATCTTAAATGAATACATATCAGAACGATAATAAGCAAGCTCGAATTCAACAAATTCATTGTTAATATCAGTAATTTTTCTCTCCGCAATTAAGATACTAGAATCAGGTTCGATATTTAGGAGTTTAGCATCGCTTTTATTTATTTTCCCTGCTTTGATAAATTGTTCACATTCAAAAGGATTTACACCGAGTTCTCTTTCCAACAAATCATAGAAAGCTTCTTTATTTAAATCATAGTTTACTAATTTTTCACCAAAATGGATTGGATAGTAATGTCTTTCAATACCAATCGGTATATTATTAGCATAACGTACTCTTTTAAAGTGATAGATCTCATTAATTCCGATTCGCTCACTTAGCTCTTTATTTACTGTTTTAATTTCTGCTTTTATTAATTTTGCTCCAGGTTGCATTCCCATTCTTTCAATGACTTCAGAAGTACTACTTAAACTCCCTAACCAATCATTAATAGGTTTTAAAGCAATAAATGTACCTTTTCCTGGTTTTTTAATTAATATGCCGTCACTCACTAATTGATTGATACTTTGCCTTACTGTACTTCTACTTACATAATATTCATCCATTAATTCTCGTTCGCTCGGTATTTTATCTTTATATAGCCCATTATATATTTTCTTTTCAAGTTCCACTTTTAATTGAACGTGTAGTGGAATAGAATTTGTATAGTCAAGAGTCATCAGTTCCTCCAACATCTAACTTTATAATTTATGTAAAATATACTACCAATAAAAAAACTTTGCAAACTGATGTTGTTCAAGCTATTGCGAACGATAATCATTAACTTATATAAAGATTAACCAGTTTTTTCTGAATAGTAAATATAAATACTTTTGTTTTTTAAGAACCTTATAGCAATCGAAAGAAGGATCACCATGTACATAAACGCAAGCCATCTATCCAAGATACTCTCCAATAAAACAAAGGAAAAGTAATCCAATCTTCAAAAGTCATTGGAGAGATTAACAAGCGGAAAAAAGATAAATTCCGCGACAGACGATGCAGCTGGGCTTGCCGATAGTCATAAATTAAGAGCGTTAGAAATAGGTACGAGACAAGCTATTCGAAATGTTTGGATGCAAGCTCATTATTGCAAAACAGATATTGCCATGCAGGAAATGTCTGATATCGTAATTTATATTTGAATTTAAACAAAATGGAGTAGAATATATCAATACAAAAATGAATCTAGGCAACGACGATACTGGTGCTATCGGTGTTTTAGATGCAGATGGTGGCCCTGAAAGGACTAATGAAACTGTAATAAATGATACTTCCAATCCTTTAGCGACCCACTTACTTACTTTAATGAAGTATGGCCGATTTAAATGACAACTCAAACACAAGGGAAAATTAGTGTATGAGTTCTTTTGAAAATAAGTAAGACCTACTACTAATAATTAGTAATAAAATTATGTTTATTATATTCAGAATCTTTGGTATTATTTATTAGAGCGAGTTAATTTTAAAGGAGGAGTTAAACATGGATGTAAGTGGAATTTTACAGGTGGTTGAAAATAGCAAGCTAGTATATCCGAATGAAGAAAAATCCCGTGCAACTTCAATTGGCTCAACAGAAGCTTTTCAAAAACTATTGAAACAATCCCAGGAAGATCCTACTAGTTTCTGGAACAGTGTTGCAAAAGATCTTGTTTGGTTTGAACCTTGGAAAGAAACAATCACAGGACAACTCCCCGATTTTCGCTTTTTTGAAGGCGGAATTAGCAATCCTTGCATTAACTTATTAGATCGCCATATTGAAAACGGCGCTGGAAATAGAACCGCCCTTATTTGGGAAGGGGAAAATGGCGACACCAAATTCTTTACATATAGTATGTTATTAGCTGAAGTAAACCGTTTTGCTAATGCATTGCGTTCACTGGGTGTCAATAAGGGTGATGGGGTAGCGATTTTTCTTCCAAACTTAGCGGAAGCTTTTATAACTGTGCTTGCTTGTTTTCGTATAGGTGCAGTCTACAATGCTATCTTTTCTGGTTACTCGGAAAAGTCCTTAAATGATCGATTAGTAGCTTTTGAACCAAAAGTAATAGTGACAGCAGATGCCACACAACGTCGTGGTAAGAAAATCTTTTTAAAAGAAAAAGTAGATATCGTTATTCCGACTGTTCCTTCTGTTGAAGCAGTAATTGTAGTAAACCGATTTGGAGCAGAAGTTACGATGGAACCTGGTCGAGATTATTGGTGGGAAGATTTAAGAGCAAAAATGAGTATGACATGCGAGCCAGAACGAATGGAAGCTAATGAACCAGGAATTGTTTTCTATACAAGTGGAACAACTGGGAAACCAAAGGGCGTCGTCCATTCCGGCATGGCATTTGTTGTACAAAACTATATTTATGCAAAATATCATATGGATCACAAAGATGATGATGTGTTTTGGTGTTCGGCGGACATTGGATGGCTAACCATGCATATATGGGGAATAGTGGGGTCCTTAGCTAACGGTGTAACCACAGTTGTATATGAAGGTGCACCTGACTACCCTACAAAGGATCGCTTCTATCAAATTATGGAAAAATATCGTGTGAACAAGCTCTTTACAGCACCTACAGCATTACGTATGTTAAAGAGTCTAGGGGATAAGGTTCTGGAAAACTTCGACCTAAGTTGTCTCGATGTCATTTCATTAGTTGGCGAACCATTTGATGCAGAAACGTGGAATTGGACATATGAAGTACTTGGGAAAAAGAAAATAGCAGTTAATAATACTTGGGGACAAACGGAAACTGCTGGTTGTCCAATCGCGGGTGCCTCATGGCTCACTCCAATGAAACCAGGTTCAGCCGGTATGCAATTCTTAGGTGCGGATGTTGCAGTAGTGGACGATGAAGGGAAACCAGTTGGCCCCAATACACTAGGGAATCTTGTGATAAGAAAGCCATTTCCAATGCTTTGTAGGACTTTGTGGAAGGAACCAGAACGATACTATAACGCATATTTTAGCCAAGTGGAAGGTTGCTATTTTGCATCTGATTTAGCACTTATGGACCAAGATGGTTACATATGGGTTGTTGGTCGTTCCGATGATGCATTCAATGTCGCAGGTCACAGACTAAGTACAATGGAAATGGAAAGTGCCGTTCTAGAGGTACCGGGAGTTTCTGAAGCAGCAGTTATTGGCGTGCCAGACGCTATTAAGGGTGAGGTACCTGTTGTGTTTGTCCGACTAGCAGAAGGGTATGTAGAGTCAGATGGTATGTTACGTAATATAAATTCCAGTATAATGGATCAAATTGGAGCCATTGCAAGACCGAAACAAATCATTGTAACTGAAGTACTGCCAAAAACCGTAAGTGGAAAGATTATGCGTAGATTATTGAAAGAAATACTAATAGATGGAACAGTGGTGGGGGATGTGACTGGTTTGGAAGACCCAGGTACTGTTACGAGTATTCTGGATGCAGTTAATTCTCGTACAAATACATAATTAATAGATTAAGTGGAACAGTCAAGTACTGTTCCACTTGTATGTCGTTATATAGAATACGAGACGATAGGTTATAATCACTTCAATAATTGAAAGTGTTTAGTAGCTCAGATTCAATTTGAGTAGATTTTTATTTCTATTAAATTTAATCATGATTCAATTATAGTTATGGATTCTTTAATTGTACTAGTGGGTATTAATTTGGCCTGTGTTGATAAGTTGATAACTAGAAAGGTGTGTAATTGGGAAATTGTATGGAATAAATTGGATGCTATTTAGTCTTGCAATTATATTCCATACGTGATAAATTATATATCTACCGCACAAAACTATGAAATTACTTTTTGAAACAAAATTTCTTTTAAAAAATGATTGACTTCATAGTTTGGAATGTGGTAAGATATTTTTTGTCGCTAAAAAGCGCATAAATGATTTTGC
>NZ_AEWH01000013.1 GCF_000190475.1 Ornithinibacillus scapharcae TW25 | reverse complement strand
ACGTACACACACACTATATAGAGCAAGGGAGAAAGGATATATTAATCCCTATTGGTCAAGACCTCTTTCACAATGACGATATGAGGGGCAGAACATCGAGTGGTAGGGAAATAGAAAAGGTGGATATGGAAAAAGCCTTTGAAGATGCCTGGAAGTTCTATTCGGGTTTAATTGATTCGGCTATTGAACATAGTGAACAAGTCCATGTGTATTATTCTATCGGTAATCATGATGAATTTAGTGGCTGGTCATTCGTGAAAGCGTTAGAGAAACGATACTATGACCAAGTAATATTTGATACACGATTCAAGGAAAGAAAAGTACACATGCTAGGTACTAACTTTGTCGGAATGAATCATAGTGACAAAAAGAAACTAAAGAAGCTACCAGAAAACTTCTCGACAGAATTTCCTATTGAATGGAGCAAAGCAACCACAAGAGAAGTATTGGTTGGGCATGAACACACAGAAGAAGTAACTATTGTTTCGGATAGTGGTGGATTAGTATTAAGACGTATGCCAACAGGGAACATGACAGATGGTTGGCATGACATAATGGGATATACAACAGCACATAAACGATTTCAGATACTTGAATATAGCGAGAGTGAAGTAAAGGACATTCATTATGTGTAGGAGGTAGGTGAACAGATGTGAAACTAACAGAGAAACAAAAGAGGTTTGTGGAAGAGTACCTAATCGATTTAAACGCAACACAAGCAGCTATACGTGCAGGATATAGTAAAAAAAACGCTGATAAAATTGGTCCTGAACTACTAGGGAAAACTAGGGTTACAGAAGCTATTGAAATCGCAAAGAAGAAACGTTCAAAACGTACTGAAATAACACAAGATAGAGTATTAAACGAACTTGCTAAAGTTGGATTTGCTAATATAACTGATTTTCTTTCGTTTAGCACTGCAAAAACCATTGTCGGTTACGATGATAACGAGCCTATTGTTGACTATGCTCACGTTGTGCAAATGAAAGACAGTGATGAAATAGATGGTGCGGTCATTAGTGAAGTTCAATTAAAGGATGGACAACTTAAATTTAAGCTCCACGACAAAATGAAAGCACTTCAAGATATGGGAAGACATTTGGGGATGTTTACAGACAAAGTAGAACATAGTGGAGAAACAACCCACAATGTAAACCATAACGATCTGAGTAATCTATCGGTTGAGGAGTTGAAACAACTTGAGTCTATCCTCACTAAAAATTCCGAATCTGATTGATGTAAAAAGAGCATTAGCTAAGAAAGATTATATTGAATATGTAGTATATGCTCATGAAGGCAGATACAAGAAAGCACAAGTGTGTACGT
>NZ_AEWH01000014.1 GCF_000190475.1 Ornithinibacillus scapharcae TW25 | reverse complement strand
AAGGTATAATTCCTTAAAAAAACTTGATTTTTTTCGAAAAAACGATTATAATAAAGTTTGTCACGAAAAAATCTGATCACTTGGTGATTAAGTATTATGTCTGGTGATGAAGGCGAAGAGGTCACACCTGTTCCCATACCGAACACAGAAGTTAAGCTCTTCAGCGCCGATGGTAGTTGGGGCATTGCCCCTGCAAGAGTAGGACGTTGCCAGGCATTTAATTCCATTCCACAGTAGCTCAGTGGTAGAGCAATCGGCTGTTAACCGATCGGTCGTAGGTTCGAATCCTACCTGTGGAGCCATATGGAGAGCTGTCCGAGTGGTCGAAGGAGCACGATTGGAAATCGTGTAGGCTGCGAAAGTGGTCTCGAGGGTTCAAATCCCTCGCTCTCCGCCACTATTCTTATATATCCAAACTCTTATATGGCCCGTTGGTCAAGCGGTTAAGACACCGCCCTTTCACGGCGGTAACACGGGTTCGAATCCCGTACGGGTCACCATGTGGAGGATTAGCTCAGCTGGGAGAGCACCTGCCTTACAAGCAGGGGGTCGGCGGTTCGAGCCCGTCATCCTCCACCATTTAAAATTTTTACTTCAAAAGATACACTTTATATCACCGCGGGGTGGAGCAGTCTGGTAGCTCGTCGGGCTCATAACCCGAAGGTCGTAGGTTCAAATCCTGCCCCCGCAACCAAAATCATTAATAGTTGGTCCGGTAGTTCAGTTGGTTAGAATGCCTGCCTGTCACGCAGGAGGTCGCGGGTTCGAGTCCCGTCCGGACCGCCACTATAATTTTTATTTGATACATAATGGCTCGGTAGCTCAGTCGGTAGAGCAACGGACTGAAAATCCGTGTGTCGGCGGTTCGATTCCGTCCCGAGCCACCATTTATGTTTTTTTCTTTTTCTGGAGGGGTAGCGAAGTGGCTAAACGCGGCGGACTGTAAATCCGCTCCTTCGGGTTCGGCAGTTCGAATCTGCCCCCCTCCACCACTTTCAATTAAATAGTAGTCATATTTTTGACAGTAGGGGTATAGTTTAATGGTAAAACGAAGGTCTCCAAAACCTTTGATGTGGGTTCGATTCCTACTACCCCTGCCATTTTTTTAATATGGCGGTCGTGGCGAAGGGGTTAACGCACCGGATTGTGGCTCCGGCACTCGTGGGTTCGATTCCCACCGATCGCCCCATATTATCCCAAAATTATTGGGCTATAGCCAAGCGGTAAGGCAACGGGTTTTGGTCCCGTCATTCCTAGGTTCGAATCCTAGTAGCCCAGCCAGTGCGGAAGTAGTTCAGTGGTAGAACACCACCTTGCCAAGGTGGGGGTCGCGGGTTCGAATCCCGTCTTCCGCTCCAATTACATGATAATGGCGGTATAGCCAAGTGGTAAGGCAGAGGTCTGCAAAACCTTTATCACCGGTTCAAATCCGGTTACCGCCTCCAGATTTACTTTCTATCAATAAATAATAGCTTTATTCTCAGAATAAACTCTTTTGTTTTAACTGCTATATTCATAGCAACTAAAACAAGAGAGTTTTTATTTTGCCTTTTTATGGGAGTTATGACTGTATAATATTTACATCTAGGGCATACTAATGTTTAGTATTAGTTCTGGAGGTAAGGTAAGTATGGAAATAGAACATAACCCTCGTTTATCTGCTGTTGAAATAACACAGGTTTGGAATGCGTATATGACAAACAGTCTTTCAGTATGTGCTTATAGTTATTTTCTTAATAGTGTAGAGGATCAAAGTATAAAGGAGGTAGTACGATTTGGTCTAGATTTGTCAAAAGCAAATCTAGATGCTCTAGAGGGATTTTTTAAGAAGGAAGGATATCCGCTTCCAATTGGATTTAATGTGAAGGAAGATGTTGATGTACATGCTCCTAAACTCTATTCTGATAATTATATCCTAAACAACGTTCGTGACAATGCAATGATAGGGATGAATACGTATGCTGCATGTATTGGACTTGCAGCAAGGAAAGATGTGTATGAATACTTCTCAGCGTGTTTTGCTAAGACCAATCAACTTCATCGAATGGCTAAGAACCTCATGCTTGAAAAAGGTACTTATGTAAGAGGTCCATATCTACAACCACCTTCTAAATCGGACTACGTTAAGAAGCAGAGCTTTTTAACCGGTTGGTTTGGTGAGAGAAGACCATTAACAGGGTTGGAAATCACAACCTTATATGCAAATATACAACGAAACCATTTAGGTGGTTCAACATTAATTGGATTTGGGCAGGTAGCACAGTCAAAGGATGTAAAAAAATATCTAATTAGAGGTAAGGAAATAGCGTCTAAACACGTTGAAATCTTTGGCTCCTTATTAAATGAGGAAGACCTTCCAACACCAATGTCATGGAGCTCAGAAGTTACCGATAATACTTCGTTTGTCTTCTCTGATAAATTAATGATGTTTGAAACTTCCTCTTTAATCTCAGCCAGCATGGGGTATTATGGCCTTGCATTGTCTCAAAGTATGAGAAGAGATGTGTCTACCCACTATACCCGCTTATTGGCTGAAATTATGAAGTATGCAGAGGATGGAGCTAATATTATGATTAAAAATGGTTGGTTTGAGGAACCACCTATGGCTTTAGACCGAGGTAAATTAGCAGATGGGTAGTGTGGTTAATGTCTCAAAGTAGAAAAGCAGAAGTATTTTTCTGGAGTATCGCCTTACCAGGTTTTGGTCAATATTTAAACGGAAAAATAGTAAAAGGTACGGTTTTAATATTATTGGAATTTATCGTTAATGTTAAGTCAGGACTTAATCATGCCATATTACCAAGCTTTTATGGAGATATACCCGCGGCGATTTCACATGTGAATTATCAATGGTTAATGTTTTATCCATGTTTATATTTATTTGCCATGTGGGATGCATATCGGGATGCAGGTGGAGGAGAGGAACCTTATGCTTTCTTACCATTTGTGTTTTCTGCTTTTATTGGTACGATTGGAGTAGTTTATTCTCCTTTATTTCATATTAGTCGTGTTTATTTTGGCCCAATATGGTTACCTATTCTATTTCTATTTTTAGGATTTTTCATTGGGAAGGCAATCCAGATAATTATTAGGAAGTTGGCAAAATAAAAACAGCCTGCCGGCAAATAGAAACTGACATTGTGAACAATAAACTTTTCATTGACTTAGAGGAGTATTTTGTGCTATATTATTACTTGTCAGTCAAGATTTACGTCATTTATTATTATGCCGGTGTGGCGGAATTGGCAGACGCGCGGGACTCAAAATCCCGTTCCTTCGGGAGTGTCGGTTCGACCCCGACCACCGGTATCATAAAACGTTGATAGGACGGCGTTCTCTACGGGGAGCGTCGTCTTTTTTGCGTTCAATTTAACGCAGAATGTGCGAAGATTAGTCCCACGCGCTTTCCTTTGATTTTATCGAAGGGGAGCGCTTTTTTTATGTCAAAACGTAGAAATAACGCACTTACCGCAGAGGAAATCGAGATAGCTTCGGAACCCATCGAACTGGATACGTTATCCTTTGACGAGGCTATGAGTCGCTTCATTTCTGACGGTGAACGCAGAGGATTACGTCCGGACACTATTACGTACTACCGGACAAAGCTCGGTCAATTTAGGCGGTGGCTGGTGTCGGTTGACAAGGTGGATAAAATTAGCATGGTCCTACGACAAGATATTGACGACTATGTGGTCTATCTAAGAGATAACCGAGGACTAAAAAACGGAGCTATCAATACCTCTATTCGTGCAATACGGTCGTTCTTCGGATTCCTCTACGAATCTAAATATCTACGTAATAACCCGTTAAAAGGCTACTCGTTGTTAAGTGTGCGATCGGGGAATGTTGAAACCTTTACTATAAAGCAGTTACGGGACTTACTTAACGCGCCCGACAAGCGGACATTTATAGGAGTTAGAGATTATACATACATGCTATTACTCTTGGAGACTGGTATTCGACTATCAGAATCCGCAGCTATTCTAGTTGAGGATGTGAAGTTGTCGGAAGGGGTTATTTTTGTCCGACATACAAAGAATCACTTTCACCGATATGTGCCGATACAAGCAAAAATGAAAGAGCAGTTAAAACGATATTTAAAATTAAGAGGGACATGTGAAAGTAATCACTTGTTTGTGACTTTGGACGGAGAGGCTATGAAAAGAAGTGCTTTGCAAAAGATTGTTGCGAAGTATGGCAAGATAGCAAAGATAAAAGACGTCCGATGTAGTCCTCATACGTTAAGGCATACCTTCGCTAAACTATCGGTTATGAATGGTGCCGGAGTGTTTGAGCTACAAAAAATTCTAGGTCATTCCACAATGGAAATGGTAAAAGTCTATGTAAATTTATATTCAAGTGATGTTTACGAAAAACATAAAGAGTTTTCACCTTTAAAGAATCTATAAAATAAAAAAAGTGCAATGCACGGATTTACACCCGATACATCACACCTGTCGCTAGGTTTAATTGTATCGAAAAAGTAAACGTATTGCAAGGCTTATTTGCTTTACGTTTCTAATAGAACATATATTCCTATATTAAATATGTACGTTTCTGGACTAAATAACTTATTTATATGTATGGGAGTGTCTGTAACCGTGTATATGCGCCTCAATATGGAGGGATACGCATGGAACATGTAACACTATCATTCGAGAATATCGAAAAGTACCGCACATTCGAAACCACTCGCGAAATGGACGATACCATTTACGAGTATATCGACATACTATTAAAGGATGAAGCTGCGCCGTCAGTAATCGAAGTATTACGATTCTTTGGGCGTTCTAGTTTGCGATTTACTGGCGTATCATTTGCTAAGTACCAAACTATCGCTGACAGTATCGGAGTATCAAAAAGAACGGTTCTGCGTGCGGTCAAGACGCTTGAACAATACGGAATGATCGAGAAGGTTGCAACGGTTAAAAAGTGGCGCCGTTCCGTTAATATAATCCGTATTATGCCGGAGATGTCACCGCAAAATGTCGCCACAACGGAGAGCGTCGAAACTAACGGAGACAAGGCAAGCATGTCCGAAATGGAGCCGCAATCAACTATATTTAATCACTCTAAAAAGAATTACATATTAGATACGGCACTCGCGACTAAGAATGCAATCCCTGCGCCAATATATAACGCATTATCTCCGTTCTTTAACGGTGCAGACATTCGCAGATTAACCGGAATCATACTGCGAGCTAAACGAAAGGATCAACGTGTAGAGTCGTATTCCGACGAACTAAATATGCTGATATTAGACGTTATCAGGCGTTTTAAAGGCGGTCTAATCTCGAATATAGACGGATACTTATATACGTCTGCACAGCGCTTATTTAGACGTTTATACTGGATGGAATTGCATACCGAAGTATACGGAGAGTCGCATTGATAAGTAGTCGACCGTTCATAAAAAAATTGGTACTTGTCTCATTTGTTACTTGTCCGTTACTAACATCGGCTATTTGATGACCGGACATACTCCGAAAAATGCACATAAGAAGAAACTCGGGTAAATGACGTTATTTTCATGTCCGATAGTGTCCGAAATTATGTTAGTTTACGTTAGTTTACATCGGTAATTATCGGTAAATTTACGGAATTTTAATGAGCGATTTTGCACGGTTTTTGTGCGACTCAGTTAAACTATATTGAGCGTTTTATCTGCGAGGAGGGGTTGGCGCGTGACCCTCCGAACACTTTGAAAAGGTGTGCGTAATTGTGCATATATCGGATATTATGGGTCTGCGAGGAGGCTCCGGAGTGGACGCCTATCCAAAACTCGGGGGGTCTGTCGATGTATAAAAGCGCCTGTTTTTATGCACTCGGAGTGTTCGGTTACTATTAGTAAGTATACGGTATATAAGGGTTTCAGCGTAATGCATAAAAAATTGTATGCGGTAACTAATTAGCGATTGTCAGAACGTAGTAGTATCAACATTTCTTACGTTTAGTAAGTAGACATAATGTAAGTTATCGGAAGTAATTACTGTATATTTATACGGATAATATACGCCACATCGGCGCGCTCATGACGGTCAACGTGGCGTTGAAATAGCTTTATTAATAACGTGTTTACTTCGATATGTATAAGTCGATTAATATGATCGGAGCTTATGCGCAGACCCCCAACGGCACCCATCGTTATGCCGTTTCCTGGTGGGTCAACCGCCTGAGCAAAAATTTTAACTTTGACTTTTTTCTTCATATTCTACTTGTTCTAATGAAATGATATCGTTTATATCCCTTATATTGAAGATTTCCGCAATCTTAGCGATCGTTTCCGTGTTTATACGTTTAATTGGCTTCTTACACATATCATTAACTGTTGACGGACTTAATTCTAGTCTCCTCGCTAACTCATTTTGACTCATACCGTTCTTTGTCAATAAATCTTGCAAATGAATTTCTACTCTTACCTTCATAATTATTAAGCTCCTTTTTAGCATTGTATGAATCAATTATACACTTATTCGGTTAAACCGTAAATTTATGCTTGACATTCGGATAAACCGAACGTATACTAAGGTTAAGTTATTCGGATAAACCGAATACACTAAAAGGAGGGAATCACGATGAGTGGAGTAGTTTGGTTCAATGGTGAAGATTACATTAAGCAAGTTATCGAAACCTATGATGAACTCAAAACGGACTCACGACGCAACAGTCCGGAGGATTCACCGGAATACGAACAATGGGCGCTAGAATCGCATAACGCGGAGGTCGAGGTGATCGAGTCGTATCTGTATCAGTTTATTCATCCGGCGCAGCTACCACCGGTATTTGACCGCATTATAAAGGAATACGATTTCGATGAGGATGAAGTGGAGGCGATGCGGAAGGAGTTGGCGAAGTATGTTACCGACTAAAAATGCTCGTAGGCTACAGACGTTACTACAAGATGCGCGACAAATTGCGGTCAAGGAGCGCGCTAGGGTGCGCCAATGCTTATCGAAAGCCGACCGCGCCGTATCGGACTTGTATCACGATATAGAGTTTAGCAGAAATGTAAACGTACTTAATAGCGGTCGCACCGTTAAGAGCTTGCAAGCTGCGTTACAGCATAGGCGCAAGGTAAAGGACGAGCTTGCTAATTTAGAGTCATTAATGACGGCATTAGATAGAAATATAATAATCGAGGAGGAATCGGAATGATAGCAATAATGGAAAGAAATACGGATTTTAAAGCAATCGCAGATAGGTACATACAACTAATGAATGATGAGCGTAACCATCTACCGGAAGGACATCCGGAACTAGAAAAACTATACGAGGAGCAATTCGAAAATTGGGACGAAATATTATCGGCATATTATTACGCACATGTTCCGCCAGGAGTATTGCCGGATTGGATGGAGAACGCAATCTTTAATATGGATTTGACTGCCGACGAATGGGACAAGGTTATTAATTTCGTAATGGAACGCGCCGGAATAACACAAAACCCCTCTAGCGGGCAACTAGAAGGGTCGAAAGGATAAAACTTTGATGATTAATATTATAAAGAATTTTCGACGCAAGGTCAACGCTATTGACTCGTTTTACCTCACTTTATTTATAGGATCATTACTCTACTTGTTAATCGAAATGATAAACGCGTGACTGCGGCAACAGTTACGTAGTTTAAGACGCTGCCACGTCTCTAAATACCGAAAGCTTGGTCAGCTACAAATATGCGGGTGAGAAAACATGGGGTGTGTTTATGATACTTTGAATTGAACGGAAAAGGTGCGGCAACACCTTAAGCATTAATGTTACTCGGAATTGTTACCGACCATACGACGAATGGAATCAGCGATAGCAAGCAGGCGTTAGGTTACGATAAACCACGAAAAGGTGACGAGTAATACGGATAATAGACCGACTGTCATAGCGATAAATATAAAAAGCGTCACTCTTTCGGGGGTGGCGTTTTTGGTGTGAAAAATTCCGTTGGTGTGCGTCTAAATATACATAAAACTAAAAAGTTCACAAAATGTTCACAAATTATGTGTCGGAATGGGTTTGAGAAGCAACTCATATACCGTGAAGTTCTTTTTTAGGCGGAAAAGTCGCGCAGAAGGTCTTTCTCGCGCATCTATTAAAGAGATAGGTGTTTAAAAAAGAAAAGGTTCGCAGAATGTCTTTCTCATCCGTCATATATAAAAAGAGATATTTTTTCTGATTAATGGTGCGGTAAAAATTACCGGACGAGTTATCACTACTACATCCGATATTTACGATTTAGCAAATAAAAGTGCTAAAATTCGTTAGAAACGTTGATATACCGCGGTTTGTAGCGTCCTCTCTTAAAATAAGGGGTATAAAACGTGCTAAATGATGATAGCGGAAAAATTGAATTTTATTTTTACGCAAGGGTTTAACTGTAGTTACAAAGTTCAAGACATTCCGAGTCAGACAAGCTGCCTCGGGGTCATATATAAGTATTTATTTCGAAAGGGGGTGTTATATGTGGGTATTTGTCGGAGGTATTAGGTTTACCCGTTATAAGCGTGATAACCGGTTGTAGTAGTCAGAACGATTAAAAGTTTAGCGGTTACTTTTGTAGTGACCACGAATTGTGTCACGTCGTACAAATCGTAGGCACCACACCATAAGGGAGGTGTAAGTTGTGTTCGTAAGAGTAAAGAAACGGAAAAGCGTTAGAGGTCCAGGTCAGACGACATTCAACATCGTTTTAGTTGAGAATTACCGAAGTGGAGGGAAAGTAAGGCAACGTCATATCAAGCACTTAGCGACTATCAACGAATATCATGCAACGCTAGAGCATGTTCTATATAGAATGTTCAATGAAATAGAAACGCGCCTGGGAGAGATTAATAGACACCTTGATGTGGAGAGTATCATCTCCGAAGTAGAACGAAAACTTGACGTCAATAGACCGACGAGGGAGCAAGCGGAAGCCAGAGTGTCACAATTATGGCAGGAATTAGATTAAAAGGGGAGGAAAAGTTATGACGAAAATTAATATAATCGACTCGATCATGGGTAGCGGTAAAACGTCCTGGTCCATCCAATACATGAACGAAGCAAGCGCGCTCGAAAAATTTATCTATATAACTCCGTATCTATCGGAAGTTGAGCGTATTCGCGCAAACACTGAGCGGACGTTCTTTGAGCCGAATAACAACAATAAAGACGGAAGTAAAATGCGGAGTTTAAAAGAGTTGATAGTCGACGGTAAGGATATCGTCTCGACGCATTCTTTATTCCAAACGGCGGATGACGAGTTAATCGAACTCTTAACCGATTCGGGGTATACATTAATATTAGACGAGGTTATGGACGTTATAGACAAAGCTAACGTAACACAGCAAGATATACGTGATTTAATTGCGTTAGGGCATATCGAAGTAAGGGGTAATCGAGTCGACTGGTTATACGATGGTTATGACATTCTAGCCAAATATGCAGACATAATGCGGTTAGCCAAAGCCGGTAATCTATTTTATCACCGTGGGAGGTTCTTGATATGGGCGTTTCCACCAAGGGTATTCGAAGCGCTTTCTAATGTGTACGTAATGACATATTTGTTCGAAGGGCAGTTGCAACGGTATTATTTCGACTTATTTAATTTCGAATACAGATACTTCGCAATAAAACGCATGGGAGATAAATACGAAATTACTGACTATAATCCGCACAATGAAAATAGAAAAGCGCTCTATGAATTAATTAACTTGTACACCGGAAATTTAAACGATATCGGAGAGTTGGAAAACGCATTTAGTGCTTCTTATTTACGTAATATGTCAGCGGAAAAGAAAAACGAGGTTCGCAAAAACATCTATAACTATTTTCGAAACATCTCAAAAGCTAAAAGCAAAGAAATATTATGGACGACAATTAAAGATGCAAAATCGGGACTGTCCGGCAAGGGTTACGCTAGGTCATTTCTTCATTGTAACGCTAGGGCAACTAATGAGTACCAAGATAGATGGTCGTTAGCTTATGCATTTAACAGATATATGGGTCCGATGGAAAGGGCATTTTTTGAAGATCACGGTGTCACGGTCAATCAAGAATTATTAGCCGTATCGGATTTATTACAATGGGTATATCGCTCCAGGATACGAAACGGACAACCAATAGACTTGTATCTACCTTCGAAACGTATGAGGCGTGTATTAAAGCAATGGGCAGAAAACGAAATTTAGAAGGAGGGAGTAAAATGCGAGAACTAAGAAAACTTAAAGCAACTCATTCAGTAATGTATGACAAGGCTTTTCCTCAACGGAAATTATCGGAATTAGAGCAGTATGCCAACGTTGACGACGTTAAGCTAAAACGAGCGCCACTAAACACGTTAGAAGGCGTTGCTAATACCCTTATACTTAACACGCAACACGCTGAGCAACAACGCATAAAGGCGAATCCACCCGTATACGATAAAGCGTATGTCGAGCGCGCAGACTACTCTATAATGTCGCTATACTCCGATTACAAGGACGATATCGAGGAAGGCAACGCCACTTGGTCGGATTACCGGAAAGAACGCAAGAAATGGCGCAAATGCAAGCATAAGTTTTGCCTTAATATGTATCCGATTGATAAGGACAACTTTAAAGGTATGCGTGCAAAACGAAGTGACAGCCGATTCTGTTGCGAAGATTGCAAGGATAAGCACCACGAATCAATAAAACGATATAAGGAGACCGGATCATACTTATCGCGATGGTATTACGTGCCAGCGCTCGATGAATCGGTGGGAGATCGGACTCGTAAGCGTGATATTGCGGTAGAGGCGGACAAACTAGAGAGAGAAATAAGTAAGAATCGACCGATAAGGTATGCGCCATTAAAAAAAGAGAAACTGCCTATATATCCAGTTAAAACTTACAATCTAGCAGATTTATCTGATGAAGAAATAAAACGAGAAAAATTAGAAAAATATGTAGAAAAAGTGACTAATAACCGTGGGCAAAACCCCATTATTAGTAACCAGGTAGGTACGCAAGCCGGCAGCGTATCTGCTCAATTTTTTTGATTGGAAGTCATAAAAAGGAGGTAAAGGAATGGATAGAGAAACTTTCAAATCTATACGACTATGGCTAGGTATGAGCCAACCGGAGTTTAGTGAGTTTTTAGGGATTAGCCAATCGACTGTTTCTAGAATTGAAGCCGGTAGTCGCTCGGTCACCGATCTAGTTAGGGCGAAAATTGCAAAAAACTTCGAACCAACAGAGGATTTTATCGAGTTTTTGGAACGGAGTAAGAAACTAGCTTTATAATTTTTTATTTACATTAACTACCATGAATATACTTATCCAATTTTAAGTGTATGTCAAATGGGGTGGAATGTCAACTACAAAAAATAGATAGGGGACAGTAGGCATTGAAATGGAAAATGAACTATGGAGATTAGAAGTTGGCTGGCTTGCAGCATACACAACCGATAGGCAAGTAGTTAAAAATATCAAGCGCTCTAACAAGGACTGGAAAGTCATGGCAGAGTATATGATTAACGGAAAAATCAAGGCGACACAATTTAAAATACCGGTGAAAGATAGGCGCCAGGCTGAACGTAGATTCGGAGTAAAAGTATCATAGCAGATTTTTCATAAAATTAGCCGTTTTAAGAGGCTTTTAACTTAGTAGGTACAAATACAAGCGAAGCTGTTAAAAGTGTGCTTATTTGCTCGCTATACACCCGATTTCTGTCTATATGGTATCGGGAAAACGAAGGGAGTCGAACTGGTTGAATAAAACAGTAAAGAGACGAAAAAGAAAGCTAAAACGTAATCGACGCGCAACGTATTCAGTTGATTTACTAATAAGCAGTGATACCAAAGAACGCCTTATAAAATTCATGGAGGGATCGTGTTGTGAGTAATTTTGGAGTACGCGTACCTGGTACTGGACTACGTACGATAATTTGTTATGGCGGCGAACATGCTCCGAAGTATTTCAACGTAACCGCTAAGGTATATGACGGGAAACAATTTGTTACTTATTCTTTCGGTCCACATTACAAATTAGAAAAAGTACTTCAACTCATACCTAAGTGCTATAACGATAATAAGTTTCTGCCTAAGAGGAAGGTCAAAGATATAACACAGGGAGAAATCATTGAAGTTAAGCAAGCTGAAAATAAAACTGAGGCGATTATGCTTGAGGATGGGACAATCATTGTAAAAGGAGGTGACTGAAATTACAGAAGAAAATCAACTAGACAGTGATCGTATGTACTATCTCAATATACTATTTAAACCCGAATCGGCAGGCGTCCTAGTATTGCTAAAACGATATGACGAAACTTTTTATCTGTATAAGGTTGGTTCATTCTATTGTCCGAATAACATCACACATCGAGAGAAATTTACCGGGATAATGAGTCAGATTCTTCCGGAATTACCGAATGTTGAGGGAGTGGTAATCCGTGGAAGCAATAACATCTTTTTCAAGAAGGAGGCACTTTCAAAGATTGCCGAAAATGTGTCGCCCACACCGCTAAAGTTTGTTTCAATCGGAAATAGAAAAATTGGACGGGCATATAGGGCGGACTTGGATACGTTAGCAACCGACGCAGAAAATAGGAAATCAACAGTAATAGCAACCGTAGAGGATATCGAGGCAATAAGGGGGCGTTTAAGTGGCGATTAAGGCTTGTCATATCCTTGCTAATGTTTATCCGCAAGATATGAAGAGTCATTTAGCTTCAGTCAAAATCGTTGATGCGGAGACAGGGGAAATAGTCGAGGATTGGTCGCAGACATATACCGGATTAAGTTACGGGGTATTGTGCGACCACGTTAAAAATAGAGCGTATGAGACAGCTAGAGATAAAGGATTTAACCAGGTTAATATTTTTGAAAATAACTTTCCTACTGAAACGGAAGTGTTTTAAATGAAACCCATATTAATAATTAATGTCGAGATGCTCGAGAGTAAGCCGTTTATAGTTGCGATTCTATACGATTATGAAGGTAAAATGACCGAGAGTTTGATACTTCCGTATAACAACGATAATCAAGTCTTAGATGTAATTAGAGATATTGCAATCCAATATGACTTATATCCACTGGACGTATGGACATCAAACCAAGGGATTTATACGATTTTGTTTAAAGTGATTGGATTTAACGGTGTGTATAAAGTAGCTAACGATACGAGTAATACTAGGAGTCTATTAATGCAATATAAAGAGGAATTAATCGACTTATATGATTTACATCCGAAGGTTGAGGTTCCGAGTGAATCAAAACCATTCCCAATATGGCGCGGATGGATAATAAAAAAGTTAGAAAAAATAATAGAATTATTGAAAGGTGGAAAAAAGTATGGAGAAAACAAAACTTCAAATGCTCCAAGAACAGAAGCAAAAAATGGCACAATCGGATAGCACAATGAGGGCACGCATCAAGAAAGAGGAAGAAAAATTAGAAGAATTAAAGCAGCAATTTGACCAAACAATGCAAGAGCAAATCTTATCAGGTGAAGATAAAACCGATAAACTTGACAAAATATCCGAAGAAATAGCAAACCAAGAAGAACTAGTTGAAAGGCGAAAAAAAGAACATCAAACGTTTCGAACGTTGAAACTAGCAGAAGTTACATCAGAGGATGTCTTGCTAGAGTTTAACCAAGAAGTAGTTCCGAAGTTTAAAGAAGAACGACTCGATGACATACTTGATCGGCTTGCCTTCGCCAAAGTTGAATACCTCAACGCTGTCGTTGACTACCTCAAATCGTTAAAAGAATTTGATGAAATAAAGAAAGAGTATAAGGATGAGTTGGGGGATGCTTACCACTACAAACTCGGAGATATAGCTTTAAAAAACAGAGATGAAAAACTGGTATACCTTTTCGATTGGACACAAATTAGACAAATCCATAGAGGGAATGTACCCAACGAAATAAAACACAATCCAAAAGTAAGAGGAAAGGTGGAAATATAATATGAAAGCACATGTAGAGTTAAATAAATTGCGGGAAAAAATGAAACAAGGAATCGGTTTTAATGAAGATGATTTAACAATCGCGAGAGATGTAGCCTCCCAATTAAATTCACCGGAAGCGATAGGAATGTACGCAACTGTTAAGCGAGGAAGGAACCTTCTCGACACAGAAGAAATGAAAGATAACTAAGTAAATTGCGATGATGGAAAAGGTATGACAAACCTTTTTCGGAGCAAGAGAATCTCCTTTAATTGACCTGCCATTACGGTGGGTCTTTTTATTTATTTTTTACAAATTACGAAGGGGTGACGAGATGGATTTTGCAAAATTACCGGACGAAGTTCACGAAAGCGAACGAGAACTCTATTATTTTAAAGTTCTAACCGGTGCAAACGAGATGATTTATTCCGCATCGGTAGGATTAAAGCCATATCCTAACACATTTTTTATCGAGGGATTCGCGAGGGAACTCGTAAAGTCCGACGATATGGATTGCAGGAAAGCAGGTCAAAGCTTGCTAAACGCTATTAGGTTAATGGAGCGGACTAAAAAGAATAACGGGACTATAAAACCGTCACAAGAAAAACAGATTTACCAAACGCTTGAAGTATTTAGAAAATGTGGATACAGGTACGCAGCGAAGAAGGTCGAAGAAATGAGGGAACAAAATGGCGTTTGATTTAACGGCGAGGGTACAAGTAATAGACAAGTTCTCTAGTAAATTTAAAAAGATGACTTCGGCTGCGCAGAAACTTGATTCCGCATCAGAGAGAACGTCATCTAGTATGCAGAAAATGAGTCGTTATTCCGACGGTGCAGGAGGTTCAATCAGTAGATTGCGCGATAAAGCATCCGGTACAATCGGAAAAATGACCGCATTAGCGGGCGCGGTCGGTGGAGTGGCGTTAGCATACAAGGGATTTTCCTCAACCATTGGCGGAGCCGCGAATATGGAGCAGCAGATGATTTCGATGGAACACTTCTTAGGGTTGACTCGTAGCACCGAAGAGGCTAAAACCGCCGCAGCAGAATACGTAAAATATTTGCGTAAGAATGCGAATATGACTCCGTTTGCTACCGATGAAGTTATCGGAGCCGGTAGACGGTCAATTCAAGTAGCCGGCGGAGATATCGGCCAAGCTAAAAAGATGCTAACTATTGCGCAAGACATGGCGGCACTCAATCCGGAGAAAACGTTATCAGATGCTATGGAGGCGTTAGCCGATTTAGCGACCGGCGAAACGGAGAGGTTAAAGGAGTTCGGGTTCAAGATTTCCGCGGACGACCTTAAAGCCGCCGGAGGAGCTTTCGAAGTGATGAATAACCAAATTGCCGAAACCTTCAAGGGCGGAGCAGAAAAACTTGGCGAGTCTAGTAAGGGTCTATTATCGACGATAACTGGTACGATAAGTTCCGGATTATCTGATGCGGGGGATAGAGCGCTAGAACGTCTAAAACCGCAATTAAAGGCTGCTGCCGATTGGCTAAGTGCCGGAGGAGCAGACGGAATATTTAGCGCAGTCGAGAAAGGTATCACCTTCATTACGGAAAAGGCGATAGATTTCGGGTCTTACATCCGCGATAATTGGTCGAATATTAAAGGCATAGCTTCCGGTATATGGGACGCCTTAAAAATGGTTGGAAATGTTATCCAAACCGTTTATGAAAAAGCGAAAGAACTATATTCGTCAATTAAAGATAATTGGTCGACCATTAAGCCTATTGTTGTAGGTATTACCGTTGCATTAGGTTCATTATTCGCCGCATTTAAGATAATGACGGTTGTTCAAACGGTTACCGGATTCATTAAGGCGTTCAATGCGGCTTCAATAGCTGGTAAAATTGCAATGCTCGGCTTCAACGCTGCCATATGGGCAAGTCCTATGACGTGGATTGTAGCCGGGATTGTAGCGTTGATTGCAACGATTGCGCTATTAGTCGCCAATTGGGATTGGGTTAAAGCCAAAGCAATGGAAGTTTGGGCGGTAATTTCCGCAGCATGGAGTATGGTGTGGAATAAAACTTCCGAGATATTTAACAACATTTGGAATAAAATCCAAGAAGTATTTACAAAGATCGGTGATTGGATTAAGACAAAATGGAACGAACTCACTACGACTATATCGACGGCTATCCAAGACATCAATGAAATTTTCGGCGATTGGATAAAGGGCGCAGTCGATATCGGTAAAAACTTCGTTCAAGGTATCATTGACGGATTCCTTGCGGTATGGGACTCGCTGAAAAAGACTGCGCAGAAAATATGGGATTCCATAACGGGAATCTTCGATAAGAAGAAAACGGTAAATGTCGATGTCAATGCGAATACCAATACGTCACCATCGAAGAAAGTCGGTAATCAGAATTACCACGGAGACCCTTACGTAGCTAAGTCCGGTTGGCGATACGTCCACCAGGGCGAGCGTATAATGACGGCGCAAGAGAACTCGGAAAGCAAGCAAGGAAAAGGCGGGGTTGTCGTTAACTTTAACGGAGATATGCACGTCCGTAAAGAGTCCGATATCGATGCGATCGCCAACAAACTTGCGATTAAGATTTTACGTGATGCCGAAGCAGGGGCATAACGAAACACTAACGATGACATAACGATTAGAAAACGCTTAAAACGTTGAAATGGCGGGTGTTTTGCCCGTCTACATATGATATAATTTAGATAAGTCAGTCAATTAAAAGGGGGATTACGATGGGATTTAAGCAATGGTTTAAAGAGGGCATGAAGGACGCAATGAAACCGCAAGTTGAGCTTGTTATATTGGCGGGAAGTGAGCAGTTAAACGCGATGTTTCCGGGCGGATTTAAGAAAACGCAAATGTACGACGAGGGTGACGGTTTCGTGAAAATATTCGTACCTGGTGCGAAAAATATTATCGCAAAGCTAATCGATATCGAGTGGGAAGAGAGCGCTAAACGAAGCGCAGGGAAAGCCGCAGTTGGTGCGATTGGTGGGACGTTAGTTGCGGGACCACTTGCCGGGGTTGCTGGCGCAGCGATCGGTGGAAGGCGTAAGGATAACTCCAAAGCGTTTATATACCTAATGGACGATAAAGAAAAAGAGTACGTCTTACACATCGAATGTGACAAGTCGACCTATACTAAAATCGCAAGTATGCGAAGGGCGGGATAATCCGACCCTTCTTTTTTATTCGATAATTTCGTATAACTCATCGACTTTGCATCCGAACTTACGAGATAATGTCCATAACGTCTTAACGCCTGGGAACGATTTGCTATTTGCCCATTTAGAGACAGTTTCCCTACTAACGCCTAACTCCTCCGCAAGCCTTTCGTTTGTGTATCCACTACGTACAATCCACTCTTTTATCCTCGATCTCAACTCCATATTAATCACCCTATATACATATTCTACAACTAGTCTCTAAAACCCTTGTGAATTATTACTTCACATTTTTGTATTTTAAATTCACAGGGACACGCATTATTTACAAAAGAATTAATAAAGTATTTACATAGGCTCCTACTAAATTATCGATAAAAGTATTCTTACAAGGAAATACAAGTTATGAAACTATGAAAATATTAGAAAAAGAAATCTGTTTAAAGAAGAGCGATAGCGAAGCGGACTGTAGGGGGAGCGGCGAGGGGGAGAATTAAAATTCAGAAAATTAGGAGGGTAAGGAATGGGCGCATTGGCAACATGGGGATTACTAACTATGAGCGCGGTAGGTTTATTGTCGTTAGCCATGGCAAGGTTCGAAAATGAGTTATTATCGATTATAGGCTACCTAGTTATGACCGGTCTTATTGCCGGCGGTTTGTGGTATGTAACTAATTCGATTACCATTACGTTCTTTTAGGAGGTCGACAGCATGATTATGGAGATAGCTTGGGCAACGTTAATCGGTTCGGTTGTATATGGTTCCGCGCCTTATGTTTACGACGGTATTAAAAAGAGTAGTGAGAACTCTAAGTTAAGGAAAGCGTTTCTTAATGGAGAGCTCTTCTTAAAACGAAAGGACGAGAAAATAAAGATTAAGCCGAATATCCTTAAAACGAAGATATCAGACGACAAAATGACGTTTGTATTTTCTATTCCGAAAGGTGTCAATCCGGAAAAATTCGTTGAGAAGTCTTACGTATTTAAGCAGCATTTTAACGACTATATCGACCTAAAAGTCGAGAGTAAACGCGGTATATTGAACGTTTATCCGAAAGGACTTCCGAGGGAATTTAAGTATAAATTCGAGGATATCGACGTATCAAAGCAAAAACTTCCGATAGTATGCGGAATGAATCTCGCCGGGAAACTGTTTACTTACGACATGGTGACGCATCCTCACCTATTAATTGCGGGTGAAACGGGCAGTGGTAAGTCTAGCATGGTTCGCAGTATTTTAACGACGCTTATTAAGAGTCAAAGTCCGAAGCAAGTACGACTAATTTTAGGTGATCTCAAAAGGAGTGAATTTTTCGTATTTAAGAATATCGACCATGTAGAGGGCGTCTACCATTCGGCGGATGAATTGCGACCGGTATTAGCAAAGGTTAAGCGAGAGATGATTAAACGCGGTAATTTGCTCGACGAACAAGAGGTAACATCGATTGACGAATTGGATAAGAAACCGCCGAAGATAGTGGTCTGTATCGATGAAATAGTTCTACTGAAAAAAGAGACGGATATCATGGATATTTTGGAGGAGATTTCGAGCATAGGACGGTCACTAGGCGTATTCCTAATACTATCTATGCAACGCCCCGATAGTAATTTACTTGACGGTAAGCTAAAGGTTAATTTAACCGTTCGTATGGGATTCAAGACGGCTGACGCAATCAATTCGAAAATTATCGGTACACCTGGCGCAGAAAAGTTAGATACGGCTGGACGGATGATATTACGTATAAATAGCGACTTACAACAGATTCAAGCTCCTTGGTTGGATGCGGATAAGGCTCGGAAACTATTAGCGCAATATAAACAAACTACGAGTAATGTCGTTCCAATACGTAAAGAAACCGTTAAAAAAGAGGATATATGGGGAGTGCTTACCGATGATGAAACGTGATTTAGCGATAATTAAGGACTTGGAGAGGTTCCGCGTCATGAGTCGAAACGATATCGCAGACATACATTTCGGACATTTAAAGAACCCGATCACCAACGCAAATATCGTACTCAAACGGTTAGCACGCGACGGGCAAATCGAGGTAGGTACCGACTTCCGACCTTACGTATATTTTCCGCATGGTTCGAAAATGAAGCGGAACTCTACGAAAATTCCGCATTATCTCGAACTAGTTAACGTGTATAAACAGTTAAAGAAGTACGCCGAACCAAAGGTGTTTACGGTTGAAGTTCGATATGAAAAAGGTTTATGCGAACCCGACATTTTTACGATATTTAAAGGGACGCCATTTTACATCGAACTCCAAAGAAATACCTACTCGCAAGCCGTTATGGATAAGAAGATAAAACGGTATGAATCGTTATATTACTCCGGAACTATCGAAAAGGAACCGTGGCAGAAGGCGCGGAAAGTGTTTCCGTACATCATTATGATTAGCGATACAAGATACGAAATTAAATCGGATGTGCTTCGAGTATTTCAAGTGCCGTCAATACACGACTTTATGCGGAGTGTGGCGGGTGAGAAACGAGAGGTAAGGCGTGAGCAACCGAGGGTAATATCGAAAAGGCTTGTATAATCCGTGGCGATTCGCTATACTATACGGTAACAAAGGAAAGCGGTCCTATTACCTAGTATCGCTCAATTTCCGTAGAATGTACGCCGTTATTCGATTAACTACGTAGATACCTAATAGCGGGACTCAAAATCCCGTTCCTTCGGGAGTGTCGGTTCGACCCCGACCACCGGTATCAACTTTGTATACAAAAAACTACTAAACATTACGTACTAAAAATAGTGGGTAAGGTCATCAATCTGATGATTTTATCCACTATTTCTCTTTTTAGAGCTAAAGTAATTGGCAAATGTAATAAACTAAATTAACAAGCAAAGTAACCATTCTTTTGTCTTTAGGAACAGGAAAGGTAACTATTTTTAGAAAATATGCAAAAAACTATTTACAAATAGTAAAGAACTGGATATACTTACCAGGTAAGTGAAAAATTCTTAAGGAGGTCGGATGAAATGAACGTAATTGTTAAATTGATTTCTTTAGTAGCTAATACTTCAACTAAATATAACACTGCGCATTCGACCAGAACGGAATGGATCGCTTAAGATTTTGCTTTGGGAAGTAGAATGTCTTTCCGCATGTAAAAGGAAAACGAACGTATTGTGAGTTTTTCTAATGAAAATTAAGCATACCCATACCGCAGGGAGAAGTGTGCCCTGCGGTATTTTTGTGTCTTTTTTTACCGTGGGGAGGAGTCTCTCTGCGGTTTTTTTTATATTCCGGGTAAATTTAAGGAGGTGATTTGTATGACATTAAATATATTTCTATTCACGATAACAATTAAAAAACGTGAAACTTCATTTGAGGAAGTACTTCATAATCAAAGAGCAAAAAGATACTATGAAGAAAATAAAAATAATATACCTCATTATATCCGTTATTTTAAAATTGGAATGTAAAAATTAGGAAGGTGGTATTGGAAATGATTTATTTGATCCAAGGACGTCGAGGAGTATTATGGGAAGAGAAAGACACAACCTAACTTTGTGCCATGGGGGTGGATGCTAGGCTCTAAGCCGAATCATCTGTCTCTGTGGCCTATCTCATTAGGAACTCGGAACAAGAGGGATCTGGAGTAACAAATGTACCCTAGGAAATGTGATATTTAAATAATCTTTTATTAATTCCATAACGTCTATCTAAAATGTCTTACGCATATAGGAAATAAACTTGAAGAGGTTAAAGATAGAAAATCTTCTTCTACATGTAGTGGACTATGCTAGTTGGGAACGTAAAGATGATGCACCAAATGGCGGAGTAATAAATGAAGAAGAGGAAATGGTAGAAATAGAGGTAGACAAAAACACCTTTATTTATGTATTAGACTCTGCACAATTATCCTGTCAATCTACGGAAGACTTTATGAATTCATGGGATGCTAATGGACTTTATCAATTCTTTTTTAAAGTGATAAGGTGGTTTTAATTACTCAAGTTCAATTGCCTTAACATAACCCGTTCCTTATTCCGAATAAGGAGCGGGTTCAAAATGAACCAATTTACGAAAGACGTAAAATTGATAAGTGATTTTTTCTTTATTTTTATTTTACTTTATTCTGACTGAAAAACCTCTATTTCACACTATTCTCCCGTCTACCATTCGTATGACACGATCCGTGTACTGCAACATTTCTTCATCATGTGTCACCATTAAGGTAGATATATTTCGTATTCTAGTTAACTCTCGGATTAGTTCCATGACATCCTTGGATCTTTTAGAATCCAAGCTTGCTGTTGGTTCATCGGCAAATAGGACGTTAGGTTCATGGATAATGGCGCGAGCAATGGCTACCCGTTGCTTTTCCCCGCCCGATAAAACAGCTGGATATGCATTTTTTCTGTGATCCAAATTGATTAGCTGAAGTAGTTGATGAACCTTTTCTTTTTTTTGTGTCTTCTTTAGTTTAGATTCTGCAACTTCAAGCATTAAGAATAGTTGTTCTTCCACGGTTAGGAATGGAACAAGGTGGGAAAATTGAAATACAAAACCGAACTTGCTAGCACGTATTTTACGAAGATGTTCTGGTTTCATGTTGGACAGGTTATGACCATTAAACTGGACAAGTCCCTTTGTGGTCGATTGAAGCCCTGCTGCAATAGTTAATAGAGTACTTTTGCCTGAACCGGATGCTCCTACTAATGCTGTTATCTCGCCAGGATTTAGTGATAAACTAATTCCTTTTAAGATTTCTTCCTCTATCTCTCCATTAGTAAATGTTTTTGTTATATCTTTCAATGCTAACATTTAATTACCTCCATTCTGTATAGCTTGTAATGGTTCTGTCCGTTTAATTTGCAAACCGGAGAGCGTAGCGCCAAACAACCCAATGATAATAAAAATAAGGGCGAGCTTCGAAACAGAAAGAAGATTTAAATGAAATGGCATACCCTCTGGTGCAAGGATGACGAATAACTGGCTACATATAATAGAGATTAAAAGAGTTATCGCCGTAATAAAGAGCATTTGTGTCCACATCATGATGAATAGGGTAATTGTCTTTACTCCAATCGCCTTTAAGATACCGTACATATCGATTTTTTGTACGTTCATCATGTAGAAGAAGATTGCAAATAACATGCCACTTATGGCGATGAGGAACCAAACAATCATGTTTAACGATGTTTGTTCCGCGCTATAACTAGGAAGCGTTTTTAGAAAATCATTATTTGTAAGAGATTGTAGTCCTACAAACTCCTGAGCCATATCCATATTAGGTACAAAAACGAGTTGCATAGCAGTAGTCTGATATATCTCTTCATAGTCCTCTAAACTGATATATGCGACAGGTGCATGGCTATATTTTTTTGATTTATAAACCCTTTAACCTCGAGTGTTCCACTAAGTTGACTAATGGTTAATGAGTCGCCAACGCTTATTCCTTCTTGAGCGAGTGACTGGTCTAGGATTATTTCACCGTGTCTCACCTGCTCGAATAGAGGTGAATCAGTAGCTGCCACAAAGGCTACACTCTGTTGCTTATCGGATTCGTCATGTAAAAATCCCATTTGAATGGAAAATGCCACAGCATCTGGATGACCTTGTTTAATTTGTTCTAGTGTATAGTTGTCAATTCTTGATAATGGGAAAGACTCGTTCGCCTCCTCTTGCATGTAGAACGTACCATTTGGTAGGTCTGTAATGAAGGAGGCATTATCCTGTGATAACCCGTTGGCCAACCCAGAAATGATAAAAGTTAATAAGCTTACGAGAAAAATAATCGAACCTAAAATAAGAAATCGTACTTTATTTTTTACAATTTCCTTCCATGCCATTTTCATAGAAATCTCTCCAATCTAATATATGCAACTAGTTTTCGTCACAAAGAAATATGGTTATCAGTAAAAATACGATAAAACTAACTAGTAGTAATACCCCCCCACCAATATAAATGGCAAGAGTAACTCCTTCTGATAAGTCTAATGGTTTGACCATATATAGCCACATTCCTATGGTCAATCCGATTGAACCTAAAATGGCAGTAGAAACATGAATTTTCGTTAATAAAGACTCCTTAACCTGAAATGCTTTATAAAATATTGCCCATCCGAATAGAGTTAACCATCCAACAACAAGAATGTGGGCATGGACAGGGCGGAATGCGTATGATCCAGCCCCTGCCATATGGGCACCTAGAATGGCGCCGATGACACCATAAATTGCTGCAAGACGTAGTAGAGTTAAGCTGTTTGTATTCATTCATAAATCCTCCTTAGAATGATTAAATATTCTCCTCTACTATACATTTGGAATATGAACAAACGATGAACAAAAGATTACAAAAATGCCATGCCTCACTGGTAGGAGGCATGGCTATAAAAATTATGTTCTCGGTAATTCTACAGTGAACGTAGTTCCTCTATCTTTCTTACTTTCCACATAGATTTGACCATTATGAAGTTTTATAATACTGGCAACTATCGAAAGGCCAAGTCCTGTTCCTTCTGTTGACCTGGATCGAGCAGTATCCACACGATAAAAGCGGTCAAAGATTCTCTCTTTATCACTATTCGTCATTCCAATTCCAGTATCTCGAAACGTAATCATGACGGATTTCTCTTTTTCTTCCACCGTTATTTCAATACTCCCCCCCGGCTTATTGTACTTGATAGCATTGGACATTAAGTTATCCCAGACGGTGTTTAATAGGGCAGAATCACCCACAATTATTGTATCGCTAATGGTATAATCGAGCATGATGTCTCTCTCATGAAATAACCATGTGTAACTTCGTATAAGTTCTTTGAGTTGTTTTCCGATATCAACGGGTACTCTTGATAATCGGTCTTCATCCTTGTCTAGGGAAGCTAGTAACAATAATTGTTTCGTCAATGTGGAAAGTCTCTTAATCTCATCGTGGATGATGGTAATATATTGATTTTTTTTCTCTTGACTTAATGATTCGCTTTCCAATAAATTGGTGTACCCTTTAATATTTGATAGTGGTGATTGGATATCATGAGAAATATTAGAGACAAATTCTTTCCTCATATCATCCAGCTGCTCTAATTTTTTAGCCATCGTTTGAAAACTATGAGACAGCTCTCCTAATTCATCATGGCGGGACGTGCTGACATCCACATGGAAATTACCCTTTGCTAGTGATTTTGTTGCTGCTGTTAGCTGTGAAATTGGTTTCACTAGATACTTCGTGCTTATCAAGACGAAGAGGATGCTCAAAGATATAGTTAGCGCTAATAGCCAGCCAAATAAAACATGCATTTCATTAAACAATAGCTTAATGTCAGGTCTAAGGAAAAGGGCATAGTCTGTCTCATTATGTGTAACAGGCACCCCAATCGTATTCTCTAATTCATTGGCAAAAAATCCTGTAACAAATGTTTCTCTAGGAAAATGAAGCATTCCGTGATAAATATTGCCATCGAACACATCGTTTTTGATAGAGTCGGGTAAATGTGTAACTCGATAAGGCGCACCAAAGAACGCTTCATTACCAAAATAATCGGTGAGAAAGATTTGATATCCAATGGAAGAAAGATGGTCTAAGTACCCCATTAAGTTTATGTTAGGATGATCCTCTATAAATGATGCGATATTTAATGCGATACGGGTGTTTTTCTCATCGTTTTCGGGCTTTAATCTCTGTTGGTAATAGGTATTCGATATGAGAAAGGCAAGAACACCACTTAAAATCATGATACTAATTGTGATGACGACAAATTTGACATATAAGGATTTCATCTGTCTTTTGCCTCCAATAAATAACCAACGCCACGAACCGTTTTGATGTGGAAATCAACTGAAAATGTGGAAAAACGCTCTCGTAGCCGTTTAATATGGACATCCACGGTTCGTTCATCTCCTTCAAAATCCATTCCCCATACATGGTCAATCAGTTGATTTCGTGTAAATACTTGCATCGGATTAGCTGTTAAGAAATAGAGTAGCTCAAATTCTTTTAAAGGCAAGAGGATAGTTCGCTCTCCGATCTGAACTTCATAATTATGCATATTCACCGTCATATTACCTAACTTGACGATGGAGTTGTCTAGTTTTTTGTGATAGCGTCTGAGTAGAGCTTCAATTCGGAAAAGTAATTCCTTCGGCTCAAAAGGTTTAACTAAGTAGTCATCAGTACCGGATTGGAAGCCTTCCTCTTTATCTTCAATTTGATTTTTAGCTGTAAGTAGGATAACTGGGATATCATATCTTTTACGGATTTCCTTCGTTAAGGTAAAGCCATCCATAAAGGGCATCATCACATCCACCACAGCCAAGTCACAAGGTTTATGAATAAGGATATCTAACGCCTCAGTTCCATCCTTCGCTTCTAGTACCTGATATCCTGCTTTGGACAGATGGATGGATACAAGGTTTAATATATGATGATCATCATCTACAATTAGAATGTTTGTCATGTTATATTCTCCTATTAAACTTCAGTACATATTCTGCCATTATTTTAACATAGATTAATTTGTAAGGAACATTCCGTACAACCCTGCTGGTTAACATTCTTAATCTTTACTCAGAATGGATCCATTAGCCGTGTTATCTAGTTTCTCCGTTATAACAACTTTCGATTGACCACTAAATTTGGCAATTACTACACCAATAATAGTCCCTAATAGTGCAGGGAAGAACCATTCCAACCCTGCATCAGCTAATGGTAATGATGAACGAATAGCATCGACCGGACCCAAGTCTAATCCAAAGGCATTTAACCCACTGATGACAGCAAATACTCCTGTAAAGGAAAGGGCACTGACATAGACGACTTTCGCCCCTTTAAACTGATGATGAAAGAATGTTAGTACGATTAACACAATCGTTAATGGATAAGCCGTTACCAAGAATGGAACAGACACTTTTAAAATTTGGCTAAGTCCCATATTAGTTAGTGTAAAACCAATCACTGTTGTAACGAAGACCACTGTTTTATAGTTTGCTTTCGGAATGAGTCTTGAGAAATATTGTCCGCAAGCGGATGTTAAGCCAACTACTGTTGTAAAACATGCTAGAGTAAATATTAAACCAATTAGTAACGTACCACTACTCCCAAATAGATTGAAAGAAACGGTTGACAGAATTTGAGTACCATCTGCAAAACTCCCATGAATAGCCATTTTACTGCCTACAATGCCAAGCGAAACGTAGACAGCAGCGAGTAGTGTTCCTGCAATAAGAGAAGCTTTTAGCATGTAGCTTTTTAATTGCTTTTCATCCGAGATCCCACGTTCGCGGAATGCCGTTAAAATGACTATACCAAAGGCAAGCGCAGCTAAGGCATCCATTGTGTTATAACCCTCTATAAATCCTTTGAAAAATGCTCCAGCTTCATATCCACCAGTTGGGGTTTGGAACTTCCCATCCAGTTGTATAAAGCCAACGACACATAAGATAACCATTGCAACGAGTAAGATTGGTGTGATAAAGCGCCCAAGGTATCTCTCTAGATTAGTAGGATTTAAA
Organism: Ornithinibacillus scapharcae TW25; assembly: GCF_000190475.1. Classification (GTDB taxonomy): domain Bacteria; phylum Bacillota; class Bacilli; order Bacillales; family Amphibacillaceae; genus Ornithinibacillus; species Ornithinibacillus scapharcae. The sequence goes on along the minus strand of NZ_AEWH01000014.1, from coordinate 23,443 downwards.
CTAATGAGATACACGAGTAAAAAGAATACAACGGAAAATAACAGTAAAATAACCGTTGTGTTGGTTCCTTCGATAAAAGGCAAAGGCATGACTCCCATTTCAAAGGCAACATTCGCATTCCGGGGAATTGCTAAAAAAGGACCAATAGATAAATAAACGATGACCATAAAAGCAGTGCTGAATACCGGGTGAACTCGGTTTCCAATTGCTTGAATGCCCCCCTTAACACGGGCAATGGCAAATAGAACAACCAGCGGCAATCCAACCGCGGTAAAAATAAACCCCGCTATTGCTAACCAAAATGTAGTTCCAGATTGAGCACCTAAGAATGGCGGGAAAATCAGATTTCCAGCTCCAAAGAACATGGAAAATAACAGTAGACCGATAAAAAGTGAATCAAATTTACGCATGTGTTTCTCCTCTTTTCATTGTTTTTGAATACAAAAAAACCCGCCCCTTACAAAGAAGGGACGAGTTTATACTCGCGTTACCACCCTAATTCCGCAGAAAATAAAAAAACAACGGCGCTCAGTCAACGTACTATCATACGCGTTCCATTGTAACGGTGGACAACCCGTCAAAGCTTACTAGATTTTCAGCTTTGCATCTCAGAGATGATTTTCGGATAGGGGCTGAACACCGACTTTCACCAAACGTCGGCTCTCTTTGGATCAGATTTCCTAACTTACTGCTCTCGTCATCGATTTTTGTATTAAAGGTAATTTATCAGAAAAAATAAAACCTGTCAACATCTTTCCTACAAAGTGTAGGGACGCCACTAAAATAAATGAATAGAAGTGCCTATCAATTTTAGGGAAAAATCCTCTCGTTATCATATCTCGACTATTATAAAGTTTTAGTAGTAGTTCAACTACTAAATTTACTAGGGGAGGATTTATTATGGGTAAGAAAAGTAAATTTTTATCTATTGCACTTGCCATTACTTTAGTGATTGGAAGTTTAAGTGTACCGGTCTTTGCTCATCCAACAAAAGGTCAACCGCAAAGTATGGATAATCCGCTAGACAAAAAAGTAATTAACAAGATTGATGCAGATAATATTTATAACACGATTGACTATTTACAACAAACACCAAGAGTTGCATCCACACCAGAGGAATACGCAGCTGTTCAATATGTTAAGGGGCAGTTTGAGTCTTATGGATATGATGTGGAAGTACAGGAATTTGAATATTTTGGTTATACAGCTCCACATACAATTGAATTAACTATTAATGGGGAAAGTCTGAACCCTCTTCCGTTTACATACACCCCTAGTGGAGATGTTCAAGCACCGTTACAATATGTAGGGCAAGGAACAGAAGCTGAGTTGGAAGGAGAAGATTTGACGGGGAAAATTGCACTAGTTCAGCGGGGGACGAATTCGTTTGCTGAAAAAGTAATCAATGTTGCTGAAAAGGGAGCTATTGGTATCATTATTTTCAATAATGCTGCTGGTGCAATTAACGGTACCCTTGGGGCAGTCGACGATCGTTACGTACCAGCTGTTTCGATCACTCAAGCGCAGGGGAGTGAGCTGGTTACCAAGCTTCATAATGGTGAAACGGTAACTGCTTCTTTAAGAGTTTTAGGAGCGGATGCAGGACTTCGCACATCTCATAACGTTATCGCTTCAAAGAAACCTACGAATAAAAAGAAAGATACTGGTAAAGTTATTACGTTAACATCTCATCATGACTCTGTACCTGGTGCACCAGGGGCAAATGATAATGCTTCAGGTACAGCAATGGTTCTTGAATTAGCTCGTGTATTTAAAAACTTACCGACTGATACGGAAATCCGGTTCATTACATTTGGTGCAGAGGAGTTAGGGTTAATCGGTTCAAGTCATTATGTAAGCAATCTTCCAGAAGGAGACCTTGATCGTATTGTTGCTAATTTTAACCTAGACATGGTTGGGAGCCGTGATGCTGGGGAGCTTGTGATAAATACGGTAGATGGTCAACCGAACTTAGTTACAGAATTATCGCAAGCGTCTAGCTTACGCTTAAATGGTGAGCCTTCGCGACTTGGACGCAGTGGAAGCAGTGACCATGTTCCATTTGCTGAAGCGGGTATTCCAGCAGCACTCTTTATTCATAGCCCACTTGAGCCTTGGTACCATACACCAGAGGACACAATTGATAAAATAAGCAAAGAAAAACTTCAAGATGTTGCAGAAATTGTAGGTACAGCAATCTATGACTTTGCTCGTTTCGATAACCAAACTCCAAAACAGCCTCAAAAACATAACAAGATAAAGTTACCAAAACAAATGTACTTTGAGGAAAGCATTCAATAGATTAAAGAACCAGCCCTGTTGCTGGTTCTTTTTTTCAGTATTAGCAAACATGCGAGAGTATGACCTTTCGTGCCATTCATGTTAACAAGATGGGAATTCAGACGATTTACTTTCCAATATTTGCTCAAGTTCATCTGAGCTATTTTTTTGCTCGTTAGAACCATGTTTCAACTCTCTTTGAATAATTTCCTTGTATGAAACCTGATCCGTATTTCCCCATTTTTTCCAAGGAACTTTATCATATTTGTGGTGCTGGTAATACTTCCATGGCACGATACTACCAGGAGCAAAGTTATATGTACCCATGTTTACTGGATCTGTAACCATTTTTCCAGATTCCATATTATATACAACTTCAAAACGTCCATCAGATGAAATAAACTTTACATTATAAGCAGAATCATACTCGTTTACTTCATATCGGTGATACCTGGCACTGAATACTTTCCATTTTCCGCAAGCTGCAAGTTCAATCATTTCTTCTAATTCCTCAGGCGCTTCTCCATAATTATTTAATTCATTACGATAATGGTGGATTTCTTCTGTGATATAAGGCAGTTTTTTTACATATCTGTCAAAGGTATCAAAAAACAAGTTAGAATTCTTATGTCCATATAGAAGTGCTTGATTATTCGTCAAGTCTTGCATCATACGCATAACGATAGCATGTGATGCTATTGCTTTGGATTGGTCAAGTAGATACCATTTCCTATGTTCGGACCTGATTTTTTCATACTGGTCTGTAAGCTCTGTAAAGTACGTATCGGATAAAAAGTTAGATTCTAACTCTACTTGAATAGTAGGATAAGTCATTTGCTAACGAGAGTATCCATATATCGAAAATGTTATTATGACAAGAAGGATTATAGCAATGGTTCTTGGCGACTTAAACCTACTGATTTTCCATATTTTCAAACTCCTTCTCTCCTTCCATGTATTTTTCTTCAATTATTCAATGTCATTTATCTAAAGTAGGCAAGCTGAATCGTCATTAGATGAATATATGTTGCACTTACTTTGTTCTTATATAATTTGCAGCAGATATTTCTCGAGATTAATTGCCAACCTAGTAGAATCCAAGTCATGTAATAGTTGGATAGCTTGTCTTACTTTTACAGTACCTTCTTCTTTATTATCAGTTCTAATGTCATAGGCACCCTTAAGCTGTAATAGATGTAATCTTTCCATCAGGTTACTTTCAGGAATTGTAATTTCCTCTAGATAGGAAATAAATTCACTAAATTCCCTTTGATATAAAAACTCTTCATGAAATCGATTTACAGGTCCGAGTAAATAGATAATCGTATTAAATAGTACTGATGTGATCGCATTATTTACTTTACGATAATCTCTAAAACGAGCACTTTTCTCATAAGCGGTTCTTGATAACAAAATAACCATTTCTGGCTGGAGTAATAGTAACGTACCATTATAAAGTGTTAATTCATAATATCCCCATATCTCCACCCGAAATAAATAATCAGAAAGGAGAAGTATTTCATTTTCTTGTACTCCTACTTCGATATAGTCCTTATCTACTATACTTTGATATACTTCGATTAATAGAGCATTATAATGATAGGTTTCCACGCTATATTGCTTCCACTTTTTTAATTGCTCATTTTTTAATTGCTTTAGGTGTTTCACATCTCTGTTTAGGTAAGCAGTACTTGCAGCACTAAAAAACTGTTGCAGTTTATCAGGCTGAAAATCATGATGTATGTATAAGAACTCATCAAAGTTCATCATGAGCTTCTCTAAGATTTTTGTCATCAGACCAAGCGTAATGTCAGATTCCCCACGTTCAAATTTTGATAGAAAAGAGATAGAACAAATACCATCTGCTAGTTGCTTTAAGGTAATTTCTTTTTGTTTTCGTACCATTCTTAGTGTTTTACCATATTCCTCAAGCATTTCGAACCCCCTGTGAAAAAATTCCACTATATGACAATTTTACAAATCTATTGTTGTTATCAATATACAATAAAATCAGAATAATAAATACAGTTATATCATTGAGGAGGAGAAATAAATGAAGAATTTATTAATTCATAATGGAACGATTATCGATGTAGACAATGGTGTATCTTTCGTAGGAGCTATCGAAGTGGAAGGAAGTAAGATTAAAAGAATCTATACACAGGATGAAGTATTACCAGAGGAAATGGAGACTATTGATGTAAAAGGTAAATATATTATTCCTGGACTAATTGATATGCATTGTCATATTAATGCAAGTTATGCGCCCCATTTTGTTGCTTCAGGGGTAACGACAGTACGAAATGCAGCAGGAAATGTTCTCTTACTAAAGAACTTAATTGAAAAACCGGATGATGCACCTACACCAAGAATTTATGCTTCAGATAGAATGATTGATGGAACACCTGGTCAATGGGGGCCAAACAGCTATGGTAATTGCGTAACAGATGATCCAGAAGAAGCAAGAAAAGAGGTTCGTAGGCAAGTAGAAGTAGGTGCGAAGTTTATAAAGCTGTACGGATGGATAAAAAGAGATGTGATGGAAGCGGCTGCAGATGAGGCGAAAAAGTATAACTTGGAGGTTGCCTGTGATTTAGTAAATTCTAAGGAACTAACTGCATTAGATGCAGCGGAATTAGGGGTTAATTGGTTAGAGCATGCATCTGGATTTGCACAGGAACTTTATAAAGGCTGGAATCCATTAGTGGACCAAGACGAGTGGAGTCATATAGACTGGGATAATCCAGATCAAGATAAAGTAAAGAAACTATGTGAGAAAATGCTAGGATACAATGTGAAATTATGTCCAACTATGGTTTGTTTTGATCAGTCCATGCTATATCCGGATTATTGGGCACCGGATAATAGTGTAATACGTGCAATAGAAAATAATAATCTTCTTATGAAAGAGTGGAAAAGTAATACAGAATATGTAGATACAGTAAAACTAAGAACTGCTACGATAAACAATTTAACAAAAGCAATCGCAAAGACCTATTATGATATGGGTGGAACGGTTGTAGCTGGAACGGATACTCCAGCCTTAATGTTTACATACCCTGGAATGGCATTGCACCGCGAACTAGAAATCTTTGTGGAAATTGGCTTCACAGAATTGGAAGCTCTACAAGCAGCAACGGTCAATGCGGCCAAGTCTATTAATCTAGATGAGATTGGCTCAATCCAAGAGGGGAAAATAGCAGACCTAATAATTCTAAATGAGAATCCATTAGAGAATATTAAGCACACAAAGGAAATAGACCTTATCATGAAAGGTGGAAAATTATACAATCAAGAGGAAATATTGCAAAGTGTCCCAAGCGAGGAAGAGGTTAACCAATCAATACAAGCATTTATCAAGGAATGGGAAGCGATTCATGTAGATGGTGTTAGAAATTAATGAAATCAAAACACTCACAAATATGGATAGTAAAATTTTTGTGAGTGTTTTTTTGAAAAAATAAATCTATCCATACCAGCATACCCCCAATTAAACGGAACCAATTGCGAAATAAATCGTATAACAGATAAATATCATCGGATCTTCATAGGATAAATAAGGGGGAAGTGGTATGACAGAATATCTTATTCCATTATTAGTTGTGATTGTGATAACAATCCTAGTTACGATAAAAAGAAGCAAAAAAGTAAAGTTTATTATATGGGGATTAGTGACAATGATTTTACTCCCCAAAATGCTAGGGTTACCATTAAGTATCTATTTATTTATTCTCATATTCCCAGATGCCCCATCTGGTATTCTTGCTGGACTTATCGCGATAGGAATTGTCATGCCACTAATATTTCTAGTAGGACTTGTACTTTTACTCATAGGAATTTTTAAGATAAAACGTGCTGATTTGGAAAATAATACGTAAATAAATGAAAACCAGTAAACATGCTTGCCATGGTTTACTGGTTTCATTCATACTCGTGAACATCAGTTCATTGATCTATTACCCTGCTTTTCGAGTTGGAGGTACCTCCATATCAACAGACAATTTTTCACTTCTGTTCTTATTCCCCTTCCAGAAAAATAAGGCAACAATGAATAAAGTCATGATGATTCCGCCTATATGTGCTGCTTGGTAAGATAAACCAAAACCAAGATTACTATCATATAAGATATAAGTAAATACCATATCCGTAATAAATATGGCAGGGACAAGTGCGATGAAATAATTCTTCTTTTTCACAAATAAATACATCGTACCAATCCAGAGGGCCAGTGCTGCGGTACCTTGGTTGGCAAATGAAAAATAACGCCATAGGATATTAAAATCAATAGTCGTTAACCAGTAAGAAACCACAAACATTGGAATTGCAATCGCTAAACGTTTTACCACTTTGATTTGATCCATTCTAATATAGTCGGCGATAATATTACGTGCTGCGCGGAATGCTGTATCACCAGAGGTTATTGGTAATACTACTGCACCAAGCACAGCAATTGTACCTCCAACCGCACCAAGTAATGTCATGGATACTTCATTCACTACAAGGGAGGCAGTACCTTGATTAATTAACCCTTGAAGACCTTGGCCATCAAATAAACTCATTGCAGCAGCTGCCCAAATCATTGCAATGATACCTTCAGCAACCATCATACCGTAAAAGATATAACGCCCTTGTTTTTCATTTTGAGTCGTTCTGGAAATAAGCGGAGATTGAGTTGCATGAAAACCAGATAAAGCACCACAAGTAATGGTTAGAAATAAGATTGGGAAAATTGGTAGGTCAGCTGGATGCCAGTTTGATAAAGATAATTCAGGAATGGGGTAGTCTGATATTAATAATGCTCCACCTACCCCTATTGTACCTACTAGTAACACTGCTCCGAAGAACGGATAAATCCGTCCAATTATCTTGTCAATTGGAAGAATAGTAGATAAGAGATAGTAAATAAAGATGAATAAAACAATTGCAATTACAGCAATTTTACCATCAATTAAGTTATGTAATAAGGACGCTGGTGTCGTAACAAAAACAGTCCCAACTAGTAACAATAATAGTAACGCAAAGAAGTTAACGAGATGTCGAGATATTTTCCCCAAAAACTTCCCAGCAAGCTCAGGAATATGAGCGCCTCGATTTCGAATGGAAATCATACCTGTTAAGTAATCATGCACAGCTCCAGCGAATATAGAACCAAGTACAATCCATAGGAAAGCCACTGGTCCATATAAAGCCCCCATGATTGGTCCAAAAATAGGACCAGTACCGGCAATATTCAATAGTTGTATCAATGCATTTTTCTGTTTATTCATCGGTACATAATCAACACCGTCTTTATTAGAATAAGCTGGTGTTGGTCTTTCTGCATTTGGTCCAAATACTTTTTCGATATATTTCCCATAGGTGAAATAAGCAATGACCAATGCAGCAACTGCGATTAGAAATGTAATCATGTTAATCACTCTCCCTATGTTTTTTAAGCGTTATCGCTTATAACTATCTTTACGAAGAAATACATAAAAATATAATCAATAGATATAATTAATTCATTTATATAGTACTATTATCTTAAATATAGACTTTTCAATAAATTATGTAAATTATCAACTACAATATGGAAAAATTGTATTATAATTATAATGGAAGAGGGTAATGGCTTAGCGATATAAGACAATGAAATATATTTTCTCTTATACCAGATTTAAACCTCTCTTATTTAAATGAGAAATTTAAAATAACGTATGTTCATTCAATATTACACTAGTAAAATAGACTTTTGAGGAAAGGAGAAATAACTGTATCTTCTAAAAGAGCAGATACAGTTTGAAGTTAAGTGCTAGGTATAAACCTGCGCTTCTTCTGGTCTAGAGCGATGGAAAAAATATTAATTATTGAAGATAATGTAGATGTAAGTAAATTATTAGCAGAGACTTTAGAAGGTGAAGGATATCAAGTGAGTACAGCACTTGATGGAATGGATGGTTTATATGAAGCACAACGTAATCAATACGACTTGATTTTATTGGACATTATGCTTCCATATAAAAGTGGTGAGGAAATCTTAAAAGAGATACGTTCTCAACATGACATACCGATCATAATCATATCAGCTAAAAATATGGTTACTACTAAGATCGACTTATTGCGTTTAGGGGCAGACGATTATATTACTAAACCATTTAACCTAGGCGAAGTTGCAGCTAGGGTTATGACTAACCTGCGTCATTATAATAGCCAGAAAAAACAAATAACATTTTGAAATATAGAGATTTAGAATTAGATATTACTAAAAAACAACTGACCATCTCCGGAGTGGAAATAGAACTTACCGGCAAGGAATATCTAATTATGGAATTACTAATGCGAAATCCTGAAAAAGTATATTCCAAAAGTAACATCTACGAATCTCTATGGAATCAAGAATACTTAGGAGATGATAATGCGGTAAAAACGCATATCAGTAATTTACGAAATAAATTAAAAACTATTAATCCGGAAATAGACTATGTTGAAACAGTCTGGGGGTTAGGATATCGCTTGTATAAGGTTTAAGTAAAAAAAATTCTTAAACCTTTTTTTATTTCTTAACCTTTTCTTAACTTTTAGTGTTTATAGTTAGTATCGAGGTGATGATGAGTGGCAGATTACATTTTAAAAACAAATGAGTTAACCAAGACATTTCGTCAGACGGATGCGTTACGTAACGTATCCATTACATTAGACCCCGGAAAAATATATGGACTAATAGGAAGTAATGGGGCAGGTAAAAGTACATTAATGAGAGTTATAGCGGGACTTAGCTTCCCTACATCCGGTAGCATGGAACTCTTTGGGAAAGAGAGTGCTAGAGCAATTCAAGCAGAACGTAAAAGAATAGGATGTATGATAGAATCACCGAGTCTCAATTTAGGTTTATCTGCTAAGGAGAACATCCGGTATCATAGAATTTTACGCGGAATTTCAAATGTAGAGCTTGAGGATGAACTCATTGAGTTAGTTGGATTGGGAGACACGGGGAAAAAGCAGGTGAAAGATTTTTCACTTGGTATGAAACAGAGATTAGGAATTGCTGTTTCACTGATAAACAATCCTGAGTTACTGATTCTAGACGAGCCAATTAACGGGCTTGATCCATTAGGGGTTAAAGAGATAAGGATATTACTGAAGAAGTTATGTGAAGAAAGACATATTACGGTTCTTATTTCCAGTCATAATCTACCAGAATTATATCAGGTAGCAACCGACTATATTATTATCCATGATGGGGAGATTAAACAAACCTTAACTCTAGGAGAGTTAGAGAATAAATGTCAAAGACATATTCTTATCGAGTGTGAAAAACCAGAGGATCTATTAGTAATATTAGAAAACGATTTAGGGACAACAAATTATAAGCTAATGCCTGACAAGACTATTAAGCTATATGATTATGTAGATGATAAGAAGAAAGTAGCCACTACAATTTTTGAGAATGGGATAATTACAACCAATTTTTCTGTTGAGGGAGACACGTTAGAAAACTATTTTATTTCTGTTATTGGAGGAGAAAAGAATGATTAATATCATTCAGGCTGATCTATATAAATTAAAAAAGTCTAAACCTATAAAAATCCTGTTTTTAATTATGTGGGCTGCCGCTGCTATTGTGACATTTGTGTCCTATTTAGTAGCACAAGGAAAGATTGGTATGGAAATAAGTGGTCCTATTTCGGGATTAAGTGATGTGATGACGATAGCAATTGTCGGACCGTTTTTAGCAGGGATATATATCTGTAGCGATTTTAGCAATAAATCTATCAATGATACCATCTCTTCATGTGGTATGGGTAGAGGAGTTGTCATTATAAGTAAGGCAATCGTCCTATATCTATTAGTACTTCTTATGATTTTACCCTACGCAGTAGTTACCATCATTGCATTTGCCACTGGAGCAGAGTTTTCCGAACCGTTTTCCGCATCTGTATTTCTCCATATATTAGCAAATCAGACGGATTTAAGTTTAACAGGTGCAGTAATTGGGAAAATGCTTGTCATAATGTTTGTTATGATGCTAGCATATGCATCCCAAATGAGTATAGGGATCATTCTAGCATTTGTTCTAAGAAAGACTTCTTTAGTTATATTCTTAGGGTTCGGGATTATATTAGTATTACAAATCTTAGGAGGAATAGGGACAGAGATTACAGCAATCGAAAAGTTTCTTTCCATCACCCCTTTTTCTGTTAATAATCAGGTGCTAGCAATGGATTCAGAAGTTAGCGACATATTAAAAGCAATCGGTGTTTGCTTCTTGTTTATAGTCTGGATGCTTAGCATTGCTAATGGAGCATTTAAAAAATCAGAAATTAAATAAATGGAAGGCTGATCAAAGTGAAGATTGTAGTTGTTGTACTGATAGTAATAATTTTTGTATTAGTCATCTATATCGGACTTATACAACTACAAGTGCGTAAAATTAATATGCAACTTGAAAAACGGTTGAGAGAGAATACCCGTCAGCCTGTAAGTATTGAGTTAATCAATAAAGATATCAATAGACTAACAGCGAATATTAATAAGTACCTTAAGGTGGAGGAAAATCTCCGCCTTAAGGGAATACGGGAAGATAAGAAGTTCAGGGAATTAATCGTGAATATTTCCCATGATTTGCGCACGCCACTTACAGCTATTAAGGGGTATCAGCAGTTGATGAAGAGAGAAGAGTTGTCTCAAGAGCAAATAAAAAGACTGAAAATTGCGGAAAAACACACCGAGGATTTAGAGAATCTTATTCAACACTTTTTTGAATATTCATACCTTACAAATGCAGAGCCCCAGATTGATTTAGAGAGGACAAACCTTAATAGTCTAGTAGGAGAATGTCTTGTTACTTTTATTCCTTACTTGGAAGAGAAAAATTTGTCCATTCGATTAACAGAATCACAATCTATCTTTGTACTAGCAGATAAACATCTGGTTAAGAGAATTATAAAGAACCTTATACAAAATTGTATTCAACATACTAAAGGGGTTATTGAGGTGAGTCTACTGGTGGAAGATAATGCTATCATTTCTTTCAAAAATCTAGTAAGGGATCTACCACATTCTGATGGAGAGCGACTTTTTGAGCGTTTCTATACCGGAGACAAAGCAAGAGGTAAGTCTGGTGGACTTGGTTTAGCTATCGTGAAGCTTCTTGCCGAGCAGATGGGAGGAAGCACTCAAGCGATTATAGAGGATGATACATTAGATATCCGCGTTAGTTTACCACTATATAGATAAGAAATTAGGGGTCATAGTTATTAAAATTTCAAGTAGGTGTATAAGATTGGAATGGAAAACAATAAAAGTTCATTTTAAAGATCCTATCTGTTTTATACAATTCAATCGACCTGAGGCAAAGAACGCAATCAATGAGATACTAATAAAAGAATGTACTCAAGTGATGAGGATATGTGAGGAAAGGTGCAGTATTGTTATATTTGAAGGGTCAAAAGACGTATTTTGTTTTGGCGCTGACCTGCAAGAAGTAGATGTAAATCAAAGTAGTGATCAATCCTATAGACCAGATGTACTTTATGACTTGTGGTTGAAGATGGCGAGTGGGCCGTTTATTACCATATCACACGTGCGTGGAAATGTGAACGCTGGAGGAGTGGGATTTGTTGCCGCAAGCGATATCGTTATCGCTGACGAGACAGCAGTATTTAGCTTATCGGAATTATTGTTCGGTTTATATCCTGCAATGGTTCTACCTTTTCTAACTAGAAAAATAGGTTATCAAAGAGCAAACTATTTAACGTTAAAGACAAATGGTATCAATGTCAAACAGGCCCATAGTTGGGGATTAGTTGATGCTTTTCAGCCTAATAGTAATTTGCTCTTAAAACAACACCTTACTCGTCTAACAAAGCTTCCAAAATCAGCGGTTATCCATTATAAGAACTATATGGCTGAGCTAAATGATACGCTTATTAAGAGTAAAAATAGTGCTGTTTCTGCTAATCGACAAATATTTACGGATAAAGATAACTTGAGTCGAATCTATCAATTTGTAGAAAATGGTGTACTACCATGGGAGGATTGAACAATGAATTCGGTAGTAGAGTTACGGGAAGTTAAACCAGGAATTGCATTACTTACAATGCAAGATAGAGAAAACAAAAATACTTTTACAAATGAATTTTTGCTAGGAATAAAAGATGCATTTGAAGAAGTGAAACATAACACTAAATTTAAAGTATTGGTAATTACCGGGTATGATAATTATTTTGCGTCAGGTGGTACGAAAGATGCCCTAATAGCTATTCAAGAAGGAAAAGCAAATTTTGATAAGATTTCTCCTGGAATCCCTAATATATACAGCCTTCCTTTAGACTGTGAAATTCCAGTAGTAGCTGCTGTACAAGGACATGCAATAGGTGGAGGTTTGGCGTTTGCATTGTTCTCAGATTTTATCATTCTTTCTAAGGAAAGTGTTTATACAGCTAACTTTATGAACTTTGGATTTACACCTGGGTTTGGTTCAACCTATATTTTTCCTGCTAAGCTAGGAATTACACTGGCTAAAGACATTTTGATAAGTGCTCGGAAGTTTCGTGGCGAGGAATTAAGAAAACGAGGCATTCCATTTGAAGTTTATCCGCGTAAAGAGGTATTAGGACAAGCACTGGAACTAGCAGAAATAATTGCGGAAAAACCACGTTTATCTCTGATTACGTTAAAGAATCAACTGGTCAAGGAGCATAGAAACGCGATTTCTGAAGTTATTAAACAAGAGGTTCAAATGCATGATATTACCTTTCACCAGCCGGAGGTGAAAGAAAATATTCAAAAACTATACATCGATCCTAGACAAGCCTGATTCGTATTCGATGTAACCTAACTAAAAATAGATTCTATCTAACATGGTGCTTTAGAAGTCTTTCAATAATCAGTATAAACAAATTGAATTAAAAAAGGATGTAGATGAATATGTCAAAAAATGAAATATTTGAGGTTCTATTAGAAAGTATATATGAAATTGTTCCAGAACTGGAAGGCGAAAAAATTACGATAGAAGATAGTTTACAAGATTTAGGGGCCAACTCAATAGACCGTGCAGAAATCATTATTACCACATTAGAAAGCATCAATGTTTCTATACCGATGATTAAATTTGGAGAAGCAAAGAATATCCAGGATATTGTAGAAATTATCGACATAGCAATCGATGAATTACATATTAATAGCTGAATCTGTGTTGGTATCGATTAGGAGTGTCATAGATGAATAATCAAGGGGTAGCAATAACAGGCTATGGCATAGTTTGTTCTATTGGTCATAATAGCGAGGAGTTCACAGAAGCTTTGAGGACTGGCAAGTCGGGAGTTAGTCAACTGAAGGATAGTAGAACAGGACTTGGAGTGAACATCGGAGCAGAAATAAAAGATTTCTCATTAAGAAACTATTTATTAGACGCAAATTTTTCAATAGACATGATTAATAGAGTAAAAAAAATGACGAGACGTGCTCCTCTCATGATGGAGACAGTAGTCGCTGCAGCACTGCAAGCAATGGAATGCGCAGGATTAAGCTTAGAACAACCTCCAACAAGTAGAACCTCCATTATAGTAGCTGGAAGTAACCTTTCACAGAATCTCAATTTTAATACTGCTGAGCGACATTTCGATAATCTAGAATTTGTGAGCCCTAACTATGCATTACAGTTTTTTGATACGAATATTATGGCAACGCTCAGTGAGCTGTTTAATATTCATGGTGAAGGCTATACGGTAGGCGGGGCTTCTGCAAGTGGAAACTCTGCTTTGCTTCAGGCTTATAGACTAATTAAAACAGGTTATGCTGATCAGTGTTTAGTGGCTGGGCCAATGTCAGATCTTTCACCAATCGAACTACAGAGCTTTTATAATCTTGGGGCACTTGGTGGTAATGGGGTAAAAGATCCCAAAGCGGCTTGCCGACCTTTTGACGCTGACCATGATGGATTTATTTATGGGCAGGGAAGCGGATGCTTGATTTTAGAATCGATTCAATCAGCTAAAAATAGGGGGGCCGATATACTGGCAGAGTTAGCTGGCGGGGCAATGATCTTAGATGGTAATCGTCTATCTGATGCGAGGGAGAGTGGTGAGGTTGCTGTTATGAAAAAGGCATTACTCGAAAGTAATATATCGATATCAGATATTGATTACATTAATGCACATGCTACTTCTACACCATTAGGTGATGAAATAGAAGCACGTTCGATAAAATCTGTTTTTAAAAATGAGATTAATCGAATTTGGATTAATTCTACCAAGAGTATGACCGGACATTGCCTTACTTCTGCAGGTATAATCGAGCTTATTGCATGCATAGAGCAGATGAAAAACGGCTTTATTCATCCTAATCTGAATTTAGAAAACCCAATTGATCCCGATTTGCGTTTTGCAGGTAGTCATTCTATCAATGTAGAAATAGATACAGTGATGAGTAACTCCTTTGGATTTGGTGGCATTAATACATCCATAATTTTGCGAAAGTCAGACCATTAACAAGTATGTAAGTAAGAGAATTATCTCTGAAAATAAAAAATGGAAAGGAAGGTATTTGAAATGAAAAGAGTTCAATTGTTTGAACTTATGGATTTTGAATGGTTTCCGAAATTTACTAGAGATCTTATTACCGATGTACTTTATTCAATGGCATCTAAAGAGAGTTTTTTTACGCAAATCATTCCCGTCGTTAAAAAAGTAATGGCGAAGACGAATTCCAACCAAATTGTAGATTTATGTTCAGGTGCAGGCGGACCATGGCTTAGTATGATAGATGAGGTCCAAGAAGAAAATAAGTCTATTAAACTTACATTTACAGATAAGTTTCCGAATAAAGAATCTGCTGAGAGAGTTTCAAAGGACTTTATAGGACAAGTAGAATATTATCGTGAATCAGTTGATGCAGCAGAAGTGCCGAGTAATTTAACTGGTGTAAGAACTATATTTGGTGGGTTCCATCACATGAATCCAACTGTTGCTACAAACATCCTTAAAAATGCAGCAGAGAAACGTGAGGGTATTGTTGTTGGAGAGGTTATGTTAATGCCTCCCACATTCGCGTGGATTACACTTCCTATTCTATTACTTCTTTCTCCATTGTTTTTAATCTTCTATTGGTTTCATTTCGCGAAGGTAATGAAAGGAAAACCTTTGACCGTTATGGGAAGACTACTAATTACCTACTTAATTCCGATTGCACCATTAGTAATGATGTTTGACACATTTATTTCGATTGTTCGAGTTTATACAAAAGATGAATTAAAACAGATTACAGATACCATCCAAGTAGAGGGTTACACCTGGGAAGTAGACATGGTGAAAATGGAGAAAAACGGCCCACCAGTTGTTTACGTTGCAGGTTATCCGAATGAAAATTTAATAGTGAGAGGAGAATAATTTAATGCAGGATTCATCGAACAACAAATTATTAAAGCAGTCGCTTTTTACTATTCAAAAATTACGTAAACAACTAGAAGAAGCTAATCAAAATCGAAATTTAGAACCGGTAGCTGTTGTTGGAATGGCATGTAGATTTCCAGGCGGTTGTAACTCACCAGAGGAATATTGGGAACTATTGAAAAAGGGTGAAGATACTATTGTGGATATTCCCGGAGATAGATGGGATGCAGAAGAACATTATGATCCTTCACCAGATACAATCGGTAAAATGTATGTGAAGCAAGGTAACTTTTTACAACGTGATGTATCGGAGTTTGATGCGAGATTCTTTAAAATATCATCCGCTGAAGCAAATTCTATGGATCCACAGCAACGTCAGTTATTAGAGGTATGTTGGGAATCTCTCGAAAATGCTGGCCAAAACCCAAATCAACTTAAGGGAAGTAAAACGGGTGTATTTATTGGGATATCTGGAACGAATGAATATGCTATGCTTCCACAGGATCAATCTAAAGTTAATCAATACATCGGAACAGGAACTACCGCAAGTATTGCTTCCGGGAGAATATCGTATGTCCTTGGTTTTAATGGTCCATCCATGTCGATTGATACGGCTTGCTCATCTTCCTTAGTAAGTACTCATATAGCAGTTGAATCCTTGCGCCGAGGAGAATGTAATATGGCGTTAGCAGGTGGAGTGAATTTAATGCTCTCACCGATTGTCATGTCTAATTTAAGTATGATGAACGCTATTTCAAAAGATGGAAAATGTAAACCTTTCGATGCGAATGGATCTGGTTACGGACGAGGTGAAGGCTGCGGCATCCTAGTATTAAAAAGACTTGAGGATGCAAAAAAGATGGAGATACTATTTATGCGTTAATTCGTGGTGGCTCCGTAAATAATGATGGTGCTAGCAGTGGCTTAACTGTTCCGAATGGAAAAGCACAGAAGATGGTTATGGAGTCTGCCTTAGCGGCATGTAATATTAAACCAGATGAAGTTAGTTACTTAGAAGCTCATGGTACAGGAACACCTCTAGGAGATCCTATTGAGGTTGGCGCAATTACAGAAGTATTCCAAAGTGAAAATAGAGTGAATCCTTTAATGATTGGTGCTGTTAAAGGGAATATTGGACATCTCGAAAGTGCAGCGGGAGTAGCATCCGTAATGAAGGTTGTCCTAAGCCTTTATCATAAGGAGATACCACCTATTACAAATTCAGATGTGCCGAATCCACGAATTAATTTTGAGAAAATACCAGCAAAGCTACCTCGTGAACATACTCCATGGTTTGTTCCAGAAGGGAAAGAAAGAATTGCCGGTATTAGTTCATTTGGCTTTAGTGGGACAAATGCTCATATTATCCTGTCAGAATCTCCAAAGAAGGAGTTACCGAATCATGATCGTTTTCCATCTTACTTATTACATTTAAGTGCAAAAGATGAAAATGCGTTACAGGAATTAGTAGCAAGATATGACGAGTATTTCCAGAACCACCCTGAAGCAAATATTAAGGATGTTTGTTATGTCGCGAATGCTTGTCGTCCGAATTATGCTCACCGTGCTGTATTTATAGGGAAGCACGCAGATGACTTCAGAGGACGGTTTAAAGAATATTTAGCACGGGTGGGATCGGACAAGTCTGGTGATCATAATGGAAACAGAATTAATCAAATAATTGAAAGTAATATTGTAAACCGATCAACCTTTAATGAATTACATAACGGACAGACTTATTATGCAAAAATTAATGAACAATTCCCTCCAAAAATTGCTTTTATCTTCGGGGGTAATGCGGAAGAAATACTAGAAAACGCAGTCGATATTTATCACATGTTTTCTATTTTTGAGGAAGAGTTTAATCGTTGTTTAGAATACTTCGAACCGTACTATGGTTCAGGACTAATGGATGCTTTTCTGAAAAAGGATTATTCTGACGACAAGCAGGATGTTAAGTACATGTACTTGTTCGTAGTAGAATATGCCATGATGCGATTATTGGAATCGCTTGGCATTAAACCAGAAATTACATTTGGTGAAAGAACTGGAAATTATATTGCTGCCGTAACTGCTGGCGTCATGAATATAGAGACGGCTGTTAAACTATTTGTAGAAGCTCAGAAGTTGACTAGAAAATTGGATATAAAATTTTCTAGAGTTTTTGCAGAGTTGGAACAGGTAGAAGAAGTCCTACAAGGAGATATGGAAGGAGTATATATTTCGGGTTCGTATTCCCAAAATGAGATTATAATATCTGGTCGAGCATCTGATTTGGAGAAAGCATCATTGCAATTTACTAAAATGGGTATTGAAACTGAGCAATATGAGGAATTTGGTATGCCTTCAGGTTTATTTGAAACTGATATAGAAGCGTATGGAGAGAGTATTAGTGATGATGTTTTCTCCAAACCAAAATGTCGATATGTATTGGCAAATACAGGTGAAGCACTTCGTAGCTCAAAGAAACTTACCGTCGATGACTGGAAGAAGAATCTTACTTCCACCATTAACTATGAAAAATCACTAGATTCACTATATCAACAAGGGTATCGCCATATTGTTGTTATAGGTGATCCAACTTCTTCTAATGGGAATAAAAGCTTATTATTCGAAAAGGAAGATGTCGTATGTATTCCATTAGTTAGTGATGGATATAATAGTTTTGTAGAGTTATTGCAAGGACTCGGGAAATTATTGTGTCTAGGCTCTACAATTAATTGGAATAGTTATTATCAAGGCTTCTCCTATCATAAGCCAGTATTGCCGAATTATCCTTTTGCAAAGACAAAATTCTGGATTGCTCCACCTTCTCTCGAAGAATTGAATATGGATACGAATATTTCCAATACCATTAATCCATTAAAAGGAAAGGAAATAGACTTACCATATCGACAAAAGCAATATTCATTTATATTTAACTATCAAAATTTACCAGAGCTTATCGATAATTCGGGTGTCGTTCATGTCGGATACTATACTGAAATGCTTGCAGATACCGTAAATAATCTCCAAGATAAGGTGAATTACGTTGTTAAAGATATGGAATTTATCAGTCCAATGATGATCTTTGAGAATGAGGTAAAAGAGATATTATTAGTATTAGAAGATAAGAACCAGGTTATTGAATACCAATTTCATAGTAAGAGTAAAGAACAGAGGTCGTGGAACTTACACGTAAAAGGAACCATGACCATGGATAAGAAGGATGTTGATATAACGGATACAGTTGCTATTAACGCTATCAAATCCAATTACCAGGGCAATAATTCTGGAGAAAGTTTTTATAATATTCTGGAACAACGTGGGTTCCGATTTGGTCCATCTGTCCAATGGGTTGATGAAATTTGGTATCAAGAAAGCGAAGCCTTAATAAAGATTAAAAATAATGCAGTAAAAGAAGAAGACTATGCCTTGAGTATTCATCCAGGGGTAATCGATAGTTGTGCGCAAGTATTTAACTTCGTGCCTATTGATTCGATGTCGGAAAATAAAAAATTTATGATTTCTAGATTAGGAGATTCGACACTCAAATCGATACAGCGAACGGAATCGTTATATGCGTACATTAATGTATTCCAGTACGATGATGAACAAGGTGAGATTAAGGGTGTAATTAAACTATTAGATGGATCTGGTAAAACGTTAATCTCTCTTGATGGAGTTGTGTTAAAGGAGTTTAATGAAGCATATCTTGGTGCTATGAAGGAACTTATGGAAGCAGCACCTGCCTCAAGAACAAAAGAGGAAAGTTCATTCTTAAGAAGGTATGAAGCGGCAGATACTGAAGAAAGATTGGATATGTTAACTAACTATGTCCGTGAAATATTTGCTTCTATTGTTGAAATGGAGCCAGAAGAATTAGATATCAGTACTCCAATGGATGAATATGGATTAGATTCGATGATGGGATTACAATTCCATGGTAAACTAACCCAGCTATTAGATACATCCTTATCATTTGTAGATTTGATTCAGTCAACAACTATAACAGAGGTTGCATTAACACTGACTCAATTCCTACCTGGGGGAGAAGAATTTGCAGGACAACTAAAATCTAAGGAGAATAATCAGGCGGTTGACAGTATAGAGACTTGGATTTATGACTACAAACCTAATGCTGAAGCGAAAGTCCGTATTTTCTGTTTTCCTTATGGATTTGGAAGTGCGGATATGTATAGAGAGTGGCAGGAAAGACTTGGTCCAGAAATCGAAGTTTGTCCTATAAAGCTCCCAGGCTTCGACTTTGAGAGAATGAATGAAAGTATATCAACAGACATAGATGAATTTATCGATACACTTATCGATGCCTTGGGAGACGTCCTTACTGAAAAACCTTGTATGACATTTGGTCATAGCTGGGGTTCATTGTTTGCTTATCGGATGGCATATAAACTTTCTAAAATATCAGATGTTGATTTTCAAAAGTTATTTGTATCTGGTTATACTTCGCCAGTATTACCGAATACAAGCTTAATGGAGATTTTAAGTGAATTAAAACTACTTGGTATCGATCATATCCCTGATTTTGAAGAAATTAAGGCTACTGCATCTTCTGATTTAGTAAGTAAAGCCTTTATGAGAGGATGGGGGATAGATGAGGAGGCAATCAATGACCTACTAGAGGGAACGAAACTAACATTGCCATTGATCGTATCCGCGTACCGTATTGTTGAAAGGTATGTATATGATCAATCTGAAGAGTTCCATATTCCTATTGTTGGTTTCCACGGAGTCGACGATGAAAGGGTTCTATTAGATGATATGAATGCATGGGACGATATAACAACTGAATCATTTAAGCTATACACCATGGCTGGAGATCATGTATTTATTGATAAAAGTCAATCTGAGGAAAGAATACTAGAAATATTAAAAGATGAAGTAGACGAGAGTATCAAAATGAAGAGATAACATCTAAATACTAGTTAAGCAAAAATATAGATTAAGAGGATCACATATGTGTTTCTATGGGATGAAGAAATTCTTAGATTAGAATTTCTTCATCTGAACTTTTTTATTTCAAATATGGGGTTGAACTAACTAAAAACTCCTTACACGATGCTTTTAGTAAAACGTTAGGAAAAGAGGTAAATTATGCATAAATTAGCAATTGAAGTAAAGGATATAAAAAAATCCCTTCAAGACCGTGACATTTTAAAAGGGATAAGTTTTGAAGTAGAACAAGGAGATATATTTGGTTTCATTGGACCAAATGGGGCTGGAAAAACTACTACAATAAGAATTTTATTAGGATTATATAAATACGATTCTGGTAGTGCGACCATTATGGGGCGTGATGTTGCAGATGATGAAGCTAGAAAAAAAGTTGGTTTTGTTATTGATGGGGATGGGTTATATGACAATATGACTGCAATTGCTAATCTCGAATATTATCAAATGATTTATGAAAAGTCGGTAGATAAAAAGAAAATAGGGAAAGTATTAGAACTTGTCGGTCTAGCTGATCGAGCGAGAGATAAGGCACAAACATTTTCTAAAGGGATGAGACAGAGATTAGCTCTAGCAAGGGCTCTTGTCCATGATCCGGAAGTTCTAATTCTGGACGAGCCAACATCTGGAATTGACCCTTCTGCACAGTTGGACATAAGGAAAATATTATTGGATATTGTTCAAAATGAAAAAAAGACAGTATTTTTCAGTTCTCATAATATGGATGAAGTACAAAAAATTTGTAATCGAATTGCTTTGCTCGATAAGGGTGAAATCAAATTATATGGCCATCTGGATGAATTGCGAAAGCAGATGGGTAAAAATGTTCTTACAGTGCATACGAGTAGCGAAATAAATCAAGATAATTTAGACGAGATTAAGCAAAAGAAAGATTTTGGTTTTTATAAAATACAAGACGGCAATCTATTATTTACCCCGTCCATTAATGTTAAAACTTCTGACATCATTAATCAGTTGGTGAAAGTTGGTATTGAAGTAGATGAAGTTGCTAAAAAAGAATCTTCTTTGGAGGAAATGTACAATAATATTGTAAGGGAGGCTGAGGATAAATGAGAATGGGGCCAATAATTAATGCCAGTTTAAGAAGTATCTTTCAATTCAAATCTTTGATTATTGTGTATTTGGGAATTGTATTAATATGTGCTTTGGCCATTGGTTTAATTGGATCAAAGCTAATTATTGAACCAATCATGAGTAACGGTTTAATCAATAAAAGTAGTCTTAGTTATTACATAGGAATCATTGGTTATAGCACTGCGTTCATTTTAACAGGGATTAATTATTGTGTTTTGTTTTCAGTTCCTCTAACACGTGATAAAGTCAATAAAGTGATTGAATCCCTACTAGCTACAGCATCAAGTGTAAAAGAAGTTTGGGTAGCCAAGAGTGTTGCCCTGTTTATCCCTGGATTACTTATCGGGGTTTTCATTCCGTATCTGCTAACTGAATATTTTAGCTTGACTTATCTATCCTCAAGCTTTTTTGCATCCACTAATATTTGGATTTTATTAAGTACATATTTAGCAGTACCAGTTATGTTCTTCTGTTTAAGCTTATTGATTCATTTTGTTGGGCTTGTAGGAAATGTTGAGAATGGAATAGTAATTGCCTCCATATTTCTACCTTCAATTTCTGCACTTTTTATAAACCTTTTAGCCCGTAATGTAATCTCGTTAGATACGCCATTATTCTTTTTGGGGAATATTGCTATCGCATTAATTTTGTATCTGATTTGTATGGCAAATCGTTCGAAACTAAACAAGGAGGATATTGTTTTATCATGTCAAAGTTAAAATTTAAAAGAATATCCGTCGTGTTTAAGCGTGATTATAATGAATTTATTAAATGGAAGTCCTATAATATTCTCCTTTTTTTGTTTGGAATACTTATAATACTAGCCATATTGATGACTAATTTTATCTTGCCAAATATGACCTGGATGAATGGGCAAAATGATGATCATATTTATCAGATAATTACATTCCACATTCTCTTATTATTGGCTATGGCACCACTGATAATAAGTATACCTCTTTTTACCAGTGGGCCATTTACCCGAGAAAAGGCAAATGGCGTAATATCTGCATTATTATCTACGCAACTTAGACAAGAAGAAATTTGGTTAGGGAAAAGTTTTGCGGTGTTTGTACCGACCTTTACCATTTCATTTGTTTCATCATTAATAGCTACATATGCAGTTAGTAAACTAATAACGATACCGGCAGCATTATTATTTACTATCTTTTTGATTACACCACTTATGTACTTAGGGTTAACAATATTTACAGTACAATTGTCGATGATTCTTAGCTCAGAATTGTCAATTGCACCTTCTTATCTCGTTGGAATGTTGTTATTAATTGGTATACCTGTGGGGTCACTTACAGGATATCTAGATATTAGTTCATGGAAATTTTCACTTCTTTGTGCATTGTTAACAGTCTTCACCTGGATATTAGTTTGGTTCTATTCCATTTATCTTACGAAGGAACGTATTATTCTATCAAAATAATTATGATACTTCTATCATCCTTTTTGAACGAATCACAACTTACAGAAGAGGGTGTCAGTCTGCGAAACTGATCCCCTTTCCAAACCATTCCTATGATATCTACATCTCTATTTAAATTTATAGAAAAAACTTAAGAAAGGAAGGACAAATTTCCCTTCTTTTCTAGAGTTTTAATGATACTCGTACATTTCAAGTGAAAACCTTTTATTAATTCATCCTTTTTCAATAAATTTTCCCAGGTTAAAAAAAATTTACTTAAACCTGCAAAAATAGACAAATTCGGCTTAATTCTGGCGAGTGTGTACGT
>NZ_AEWH01000015.1 GCF_000190475.1 Ornithinibacillus scapharcae TW25 | reverse complement strand
ACGTACACACTAAGATAAACTATTTAAACACTAGAAACAGGGGATTATTAGCGGAGAACGAAAAGTTACTAGGTAAGCTTACTGAATCTCACAAAATCAATAAATGGCTATGGCTGGCACTAAGTATTATGTCGTTACTTACTTTAATTCAATCGTTGGTGCTGTTCAATGGGTAAGATGCAACGTGACAAAGGGGCAAGAGTAGAGAGGGAAATAGTTAAGATGCTGAACGGTAAACGAGTACCTCTCTCTGGTGCCACCTCATACGCAAAAGGTGATGTAGAAGCTTACGGAATGACTTTCGAGGTTAAGGCTAGGAAAGATGGCTTTAAACAGATATACGGGTGGCTAGAAGGTGAAGATGTAGATGCGCTTGTAATAAAAGCAGATAGGAAAGAGCCATTAGTAGTATTGCCAATAAGTACGTTTAAAAAGCAAATGGAAACAGTAAACGATATAAAAAATGTATGCCGATCGTATCGAGAAGGAAGTATTGGAGAGATAACTGATTCCTATTTAGTTGATGAAATATTGGATTGTATAAAGGGGTTGAAGTGATGAAAGCATGGAAACTCATTAAATACAATGTATTGTTCAACATCTGCTGGATTAGATACAAATACAATTACAATCAGATAGAAGATATAACAGGAAACGACACTCTTGTTTCAACCATACGAAAATCCGAGAAAAACGATAGGCAGTTTAAAAAGTGTAAAAGCCTAATACATTCTATGGAATCCCATTTAGAACAAATAAAATCTATACGGTCGAGTAGGTGAGTAAATGGAACTCCAAAAGATAACTAACATGATAATGATCGCATCAGAGCGCATAGACAAAGCTACAAGAGAAGTATATAAACTAGCCAAGAATAAAGCAGAAACAGAGCAAAAGTATCGTGTGGCTTTAGCGAAAGAGATATTAACCCTTAAAGCCGATGGGATGAAAGTAACCATTATTGACAACATAGCCAAAGGAAACGAAGAAATAGCGCAATTAAAATTTGAACGTGATTATGCAGAGGATATGTTTAAGGCAGCTATTAAGTCATTAGAAGCATTACAGGCTGAATTATCGGGCTTGCAGAGTATTTTACGAGTACAGAACGATATATAAAAAACATACTTTTTCCATACTTTTAAATTATTTAATTTCATTATAATTAAAGTATGAGAGGAGAGATCGGATGAAACAATATAATTTTGTTGACAAAGAGTTTTATGATTTGACCAGTGAAGATATTAAGAGTATGAGACGTGGGGAATATTTATCGCGAATTCCTATGAGCGATTTTTTGACACATTACAACATCACTGCATGGGAATATTGTAATAGATTAAGAGAATTAAAGGGTCTGTCTTTAGTTAAGGATGAACGGAAAGCTTGGATTGATGAAAAGAAAGAAAAAGAGAAGCTCATGCCACAAGCAGACCATACCTTTAGAGTAGAAAATTTACCTGATATCTTTGTGGCCGCTATGTATGAAGTGGATTTTGAAGTCGTAAAGGGTCGTAGGTTGTATGATGTAGAAGAACTCGAAAAAGCCCGGGAAGACATTGGAAATAAGGTAGAAAGATATTTACACTTGATCCAAGAAACATCTAACAATATGGCTTACTCAAAATTAAGAGGAATCGACTTAATAGCTATGAGAATATATAGAGGATTAAACAGACAAGCTTTTTCAAAAATAAGTCGTCTCAAATTAAGTGACATAAAACATTTTGAATCATTGCAACAAAAGATACCAAAATACATTGAGACAACTTATAGAGAAAAGTTAAACATTAGAAAAAGGCACATAATGTGTGTACGT
>NZ_AEWH01000016.1 GCF_000190475.1 Ornithinibacillus scapharcae TW25 | reverse complement strand
ATAAAAGAAGATTATTTGGTTAGGACGAAAAACATTTATTTCGAAATGGAAGATCCAATTAATTCTGCAAATAAGGTATATAGATATATGGTGTAGGCTGTCATTTGGTAGATTATACGCATATTTTAAGAGCAATAGAAAGACTAATCTTGGTATAATTTAATAATAATTATTCTTTTTAATAAGTTCAGGAGGAATACAACATGAAAATAATGCCTATTGAAAAAAGAGAAATCACAACTAGTCGTCTTATACTTGGTTTTATGGGTTTTGGTGGGGATTGGGATCGAACTCCATATTCAAAAAAGGACGTGTTAAAAGCAGAAAAGGCAATTGATACAGCATTATCTAACGGAATTACGATGTTTGATCATGCTGACATCTATAGGTCGGGAAAAGCAGAAAAAGTATTTGGTGAAATCTTAAAATCACGTCCAGAACTTAGAGGAAATGTGGTACTTCAATCTAAATGTGGAATACGATTTGCAGATGGCAAAAATCCAGGTCGGTATGATTTCTCAAAGAATCATATCTTGAATTCAGTGGATGGTATCTTAAATAGATTGAATACCGAGTATTTAGATATTCTTTTATTACATCGCCCAGACCCCTTGATGGAACCAGAAGAAGTGGCAGAGGCATTTGAAACATTGAAGGTGTCAGGAAAAGTTCGTCATTTCGGGGTTTCTAACATGAGTGGTTCTCAAATCCAATTTTTAAATGCTTATTGTTCTCAACCTATGGTTGTAAACCAACTGAATATGAGCTTAAAACAAATTGATTGGTTAGACCAAGGTGTGTTAGTGAACCAAAAAGAAGGAACAGGAGTGAATTTCCCAGATGGAACGCTAGAATATTGTCGCTTAAACAATGTACAAATTCAAGCCTGGGGACCTCTAGCAAATGGAATGTATTCTGGTCGTGCTAGCGATAATCTATCAGAATCTGATCTTGCAACAATAGAATTGGTAGAGAAGTTGGCTACAGAAAAAGAAACCTCTACAGAAGCAATTGTGCTTGGATGGTTAATGCGTCATCCTGCTATGATACAGCCTGTTATAGGTACAACAAACCCAGAGAGAATTGCAAAATGTCAAGATGCAATAAGGCAAGCGGAGCTTATGACTCGTGAAGAATGGTATTCTCTCTATGTTGCCTCACGTGGTAAAAGGTTACCTTAAATTTGATAATGAGATTCTCCTATAAGAGCTACATAATAGTACTTATAGGAGAGGTACTTGAGTATTTGTGAAATTAGTCACAAAAAGGAGGGTACATATGAACACGGATATACTAATAATTGGTGGAGGACCATCTGGGGTTGAAGCAGCATTAACAGCTAGTGTTTATTCCAATAATGTAACGCTTGTATCAAATGAGTCTGTTGGTGATTGGAAGTCTGGATATACGAATATATTTTTAGAAAATATAGAAGAGATTAAGAAGAAAGGCAGTTTCTCACTTGAACAATTTAAGACTATTTATAATGATTGGGTAGAACAACAAAAAGAGCTACTATTAAATGCTGGCGTTCAACTAGTAACTGGATTTGCTTCCTTTGTAAATGAAAAATCTGTGAAAGTAATTGGGCACAAAGATCAAGAAATGATCATTCACAGTAATAAAATAATTATAGCAACTGGTTCTCACCCTATTTTTCCAGATAAAATAAAACCGGATGGTAAATACATATTCTCTTATGAAACAATAAAGAATTTGGAAGAAATCCCATCTTCCATTATAGTTATTGGCGATAGCCCTATTGGCTATGAAATGGTAAATCTCTTTATGCAGTTAGGACTAAGTGTCACTTGGTTGCTACCAGAAAATCAAAATCCACTATTGGATAAAGATATCATAGAATACATGCACTCATTTTACAAAGATAATGGCGTACAAATTGTTAGTGGACCGTGGGTTGACAAGGTGTACTCTAATAATGGAAGTGTTAAAGTAATTCGCGAAGATAGCAAAACATTCGAAGCTGATTCAGTATTTGTGACATTAGGATTTCGTCCTAATTTAAATTCACTAAAACTAGAAAATACTAATCTAGAACTGAATCCATATCATTCACTTGATTGTAATGAGTATGGACAAACATTGAACGAGTCTATTTATATAACAGGAGATGCGCTATTGCCAGTCTCTTATACCGCCATTCATGGCATCGCAAGGGCACGTGTCGTTGCTTTGCATGCCGCCGGGAAGAAAACAGACCCTATAGATATTCACACACTGCCTCTATGCTTTAATGAAAACCCACAAATAGGAGCTGTAGGTCAGTTTAATACCGTTGGCAAAGATATAAATTTTAAGAAGATCCCTTACCAAACACGTCACTTTAAAGCCTTTATGACTAACAAGAGAGAGGGTTTCTTGAAAATTGTATGGGATAGAGATGGCATAATTGTTGGAGCATCCTGTGTAGGTCATCAAGCAAAAGAGGTTATCGCAACCATTGCTTTAATAATTAAATTAAACGTCTCCATCAATCAAGCGGCATCATTTGTCAGTGTTCATCCATCAGCATCAGAACTTCCTTTTATTGCATTACAAAATTATATAAAAAGCATTTGAGGAAAAATCCTTACAATTAAACTCTTAGTGGTTTTCAAGAAGAAGCTGTATTCGGAGGATTAATTTAAATCATTGAAATTGCTGGTTAGCAAAATATAGTATATTATTACTAAAAGGTTAATAAATGAAAGACTATTTAGAAAGGTGTGATATAAATGAGAAGCAAACTATTAAACAAGGTGATTGAAAAGTAAAGATAGTGCTATTCTTCTTTTCAATCCAAAAAAACTATTAAATCTTGAAAAGAGGAAGTTTATGTACCGTGATCATGATTTATTAATTCGTCCGGTTGAGGAAAGAGATTTAACTAGACTTTGGGAGCTAATTTATAAAGAGGATACACCAGAGTGGAAAAAATGGGATGCGCCATATTTTCCACACAAGTCTATGCCATATGAACAATTTATGGAAAAGGGCATTACTTGGATTGGGAATGATGATTATTGGGTTATTTGTGTGGATGAACTAGTATGTGGTATTGTTTCCTATTACTTTGAAGATGATCAAAAAAATTGGTTGGAAGTAGGAATTGTTCTACATGAATCACATAATTGGGGCAAAGGCATAGGAACTCGTTCCTTAAAACTTTGGATTGATCACATTTTTAATACATTGCCTGTAGTACGAGTTGGTTTGACCACTTGGTCTGGCAATGAGCGTATGATTCGTGTAGGAGAAAAATTAGGTATGCAAATGGAAGCTCGAATTCGAAAAGTTCGCTACTACGAAGGTAATTATTATGATTCTATTCGTATGGGAATTTTACGGGAAGAATGGGAAAGTTT
>NZ_AEWH01000017.1 GCF_000190475.1 Ornithinibacillus scapharcae TW25 | reverse complement strand
AAAAGAGTTATGATGGTAACTCTTTTTTATGTGACATAAGATTATAAAAATCTTATAATTAGTATATGAGCATATGTTCACATAATGAATGGGGGTGTAAATATGTATGATGTAATTGTAATGGGTACTGGTCAGGGTCTCTCAATAGGATATTATTTAAAACAAACCAATCATAACTTTATTCTTTTAGAAAAAGGAAATGAGGTAGGGGATAGTTGGAAAAAGAGATATGATTCTTTAACTTTATTTACCCCACGGCTTTAAAATTCCTATACATTTTTCAAAAAAAGTTGTAAGTGTCTTAATGGGAAATGATAGCTTCTTCATAAAAACAAAACAAGATGAATATCGAGCAAGAAATGTTGTTATTGCAACAGGTCCTTTCCAAAATCCTAATATCCCGTTATTTTCAGAAGACATCCACGGTAGCATTAATCAACTACACTCATCACAGTATAAAAACTCAAGTCAGTTGTTGGATGGAAATGTATTAGTGGTATCTTACGGGCAAACCGAAATTCTTTTCTTGGAAAAGAAGATTCAAAAGAAAGGAGACCCTATATTTGGATTTGAATTAAAACATACAATCAAAACAAATGATGTCAAAGTTAAGAAGAGGTTAATTGGTGTTGATAAGGATCTGTTAATATTTGAAGATAATACAACCCTAAAAGTAAACAATATTATATGGGTAACAGGATTTAAACATGATTTTCATTGGTGGAAAATGGATGGAATTTTAGATAGAGAAGGTAAAGTAATACATAGTAGAGGAGTAACAAACACAAAGGGGTTATATTTAATTGGTTTACCATGGCAATATCGACTTGGCTCTGCTTTATTACAAGGTATTGGATATAATTCAAAATATATAGCTAATAAAATAGAAGATGGTTCCCCTTCGCTCTAACTCAAGACCTTTGTGAAATCTGACGTCTTAACAGACTTAGAGCCCTACTATCATAGATGAGCACGGAGTTCATCTTCCTTAAATTATACCTAGTTCGATATTAATTGCACTAGATGTTAGTGGACACGAGAAATGATTGGAAATTAATTATCCATGTATCATCTAAGCATGTAACAAGTTTCAAATTCATATATAAAAATAAGATTGGAGGGATTGTAATGACTCAAGAAACGAATAACATTATCGAAATAACCAAAAAGAATAATCTTCAAATTAAAGAAGAATCAATGCACTTTAATGAATCTGGGTTGGACTTTCAAGTTGTATTTGCTCAGGATGAAAATGGAACGGATTGGGTATTAAGATTGCCTAGGCGAGAAGATGTTA
This sequence comes from Ornithinibacillus scapharcae TW25, assembly GCF_000190475.1. Classification (GTDB taxonomy): domain Bacteria; phylum Bacillota; class Bacilli; order Bacillales; family Amphibacillaceae; genus Ornithinibacillus; species Ornithinibacillus scapharcae. The sequence goes on along the minus strand of NZ_AEWH01000017.1, from coordinate 35,243 downwards.
TGCCTAGAACAAAGGTAGAGAAACAAACACTCGAATTGGTGAATCAGTATGCTAAAAGTTTCCAATCACCAAACTGGATTATTTATACGGATGAGCTAATCGCATATCGAAAGTTAGATGGGGTACCAGCAGGGACTATTGATCATAACATTGGAAATTATGTCTGGGAACTCGATATCCATAATATCCCAGAAGTATTTCATAAGTCTCTTGGTAGAGTACTAGCTGAACTTCATAACATACCAAGTGAGAAGGCTGCAGAATTCGACCTTGTCGTGCATTCAGCAGAAGAGGCAAGAATGTCGATGAAACAACGGATGGATGCGGTAAAAGCCAAGTTTGGTGTTGGTGAGGATTTATGGAACAGATGGCAAGCATGGATCAATAATAATCAAATGTGGCCGAAGCAAACTGGATTGATTCATGGTGATGTACATGCTGGACATATTATGATTGATCAAGATGCGAATGTGACAGGATTAATCGATTGGACCGAAGCTAAAGTGACAGATATTTCGAGTGACTTTATCTTCCACTTTAAAGCTTTTGGAGATGAAGGGCTAGAGGCTCTCATTCTTGCTTATAAAGAAGCGGGTGGATATTACTGGCCTAAGATGAAGGAGCATATTATTGAACTTGATGCAGCATACGGCGTTGCAATCGCTGAGTTTGCATTGGTGTCAGGCGTGAAGGAATATGAACAGATGGCAAAGGAAGCGCTGGGTGTGAAAAGTTCATAAGTGGTGTATTGCTCTTTATTATTAATCGTATCAAAATGGTAAAATGATAGTAGACAATGAAGGAAAAGGGATCATCAATATGATGGTCTTTTTTTTGAAAAAAATATTCTATGATATATCGAAACTATTAATGGTTCTTTTCGTATATAAAATAAAGATTAACGATAGCTAATAAGGGCATTTGCTAGTTTAATCAAATAACATATAAGGAGGTTATTAGATTGTATTTTCCTTCCAATAGAGACATATAGCTTACATTCCTGGTATAGGGAACTGTTCTCATTACAATCTTCCTACCATTACTTCCAGATTCATATATTTCTCTTGGACGAGTGTTTTTGATTTTAATCGCAATACTATTGTTGTGGTTTTGGTTTAAAACGGCTTATATCGTAAAGGATGGTAATCTAAGAGTTGTTTTTGGTCCCTTTAGTAAGGTGATAATGATAAGTGATATCCAAAAAATAAGTAAAAGCAAAAATCCTTTGGCAGCACCGGCGTTATCTATAGATAGGTTGAAAATTCAATATGGCAAATATGATGTTCTTCTAATATCACCAAAAAATGAACGTGAATTTATAATACAACTCATACAAGAAAATGCTCAAATACAATTAGATGAAACATTACGTTCCAGCTAATGGTTTTAGATTTGAATAGAGGGGGATATGATGAGAATACATATTATAGGCGGTGCAGGTAGCGGAAAATCATATATAGCGGAACGGCTGAGCAAAGCGTTAAATATACCACATTTTGACTTGGATGATGTATTTTGGGATAAAGATGCAAACAATTACGGAGTAAAGACTCCATTGGCGTTAAGAGATAAGAAGTTAAAAGTAATAGTCGATCAACCTGCATGGATAATAGATGGAGTATATTTAAAGTGGGTAACACCTAGTTTCCAATTAGCTGATAAAATATTTATCCTAAATACTCCAATTGAAATTCAAGAAGAGAGGATATGGAAAAGGTACAAAGATAGAAAAGAAGGGATAATACCTTCAAGTAAGAAGGAATCAATTGAGAGCGTAATGGAACTGATTAAATGGAACAAGAGATATAATCAGGAATTATTACCAAACTTTATTAAAAATAGTGATTATAGCGAGAAGATTGTTCATGTTGAAAACTATGAAAATATACTAGGTATATGTAGTTTGAAAGGAATCGAGTTGAAAGAGTGAAGTGTGGAACATCAAAGTGATGTTATTCACTAATGGATAGAAAAAATGAAGGTGCGAATTCTAATTATAAACACAATTGGAGTGAGCATCTTGAAGAAAATATTAGTTTTATTACCGATTCTAATGATATATGGCTTAAATAGCTACTATGTTCATGCTATAGCTCAAGAGCAAAAGGAAATTAAACCCTTTGCAGAAGATTGGTACGTTACAACAGAAGACATTATTTGGGATGTTATTTTTCCAACTATTGACAAAAGGGTAATGGAAGAATATGGAGGTAATGAAGATTCAAGTTTTGGGTGGGGGAAAGATAGGATAGTTAATATTGTTTATAACAACAACCATTCTTATGATGTTTCAATAAGGATTCAAGTACCAAACCATAGCCATGCACCTATAAATTATACAGAAGACCTGGTGAAAGTAAGGGTATCTCCATCTTGTGCTAGTCCTAAAATTAACTGTAATCATGGATTCAGTGTGGATGTGTTAGAATACAAACATTTAACACAATAAGAACAGAAGAGAGGTTTTTAAAAATGAAGAACGCTTTGCCATGTGAACTGCATTGCAGTCTCATGGCAAGGCGTTTTCATATCCTACCTTCCTATAGGAAAGTCAAACGGTACAGATCCTGGAGGGGATGTTTGAATAATTTCAATAAATGGGATTGTATATGCAGCTAAGATTAATGCTACTGTAATCCCAATCCATAGCTTCCAGTTTTCAAAAAATGCAGGTGTTGGCTGTGCATCTACCTCTTCTTCAGCAATTGGAAATTCTTCTTCTCCTTTTGGAGCAAAGAAAGTCAGTTTAATAAAGATATAGACCATTAGAACAATACCAATAAATAGGATGGTCCCACCAATTGCTTGTGCCATCTGATATCCGATCCATTCGGAAACCTGCTCTCCGCCACCATACTCAGAATACGAGGAACGTCTTGGTGCACCAAGTAATCCTTCTATATGCATGGCTCCTGACATGATTGTCATCCCAACTGTCCAAATTATTGCTTGTATGATACCTAAACGGTTAATGTTAGGTGTCAGTTTTCTACCTCTTAAATACGGGATTAACCAATAACTAATCCCAAAGAAAGTTAACATTACTGTTGTAGCAACTGTTAAATGGAAATGACCGGTAACCCAAATGGTATTATGGATTAATGCATTCATTTGGTGGGAAGCGTTGATAATACCACCAGCTCCACCTGGAATAAAAGCTAGCATTCCAATAAATGGGGCTAGGAAACGAACATCCTTCCATGGTAGCTTCTTAAACCAACCAAATAAACCTTTTGCTCCTTTTCGACGCCCCGTAATTTCAAATGTAGCAAACATAGAAAATGCGGTCATTAAACTTGGAATAACAACCATGAATGTTAAAACAACTTGAATAAACTTCCAGGTTGGGTCAATTCCTGGCTCAGTTAATTGATGATGAAATCCAACTGGAATCGAAAAGAATAAGAACAAAACAAACGATAATCTTGCTAAGGAATCACTAAATATTTTCCCGCCAATGATTTTAGGAATGATTGCATACCATGCCATGTATGCTGGTAGCAACCAGAAATAAACTAATGGATGACCAAAATACCAGAATAGTGTACGACTAATTAATACATTAATCGTTTCAGCGTAACCTAAAGACCAAGGAATAAATTGAACTAAAACCGCTACAGCAACACCCAAAGAAGCAATAAACCACATGACAGTATTAACGGTTACCATAAAGGCTAGTAAGGGAGACTTTTCATCAGGATGTGCCTTTTTCCATAATGCAAGCTGTCGCCAATTGACAAATCCAGCTATCCAGCTGCCGATGATTACGAGGGCTAATCCGATATAAAACGCTGGATGAGCCCTAAGCGGAGCATAGAACGTATAAAGTACACTTGCTTCCCCAAATAGAATAGTGATTGCAGTCATAATTGTTCCAATGACCATAATCCAGAAGGCAACCCATGCCGTTTTACGTTGTTTTATGGATATACCAACCGTCTTTCCCATAAGGGAGAAATGAAAACCGATGATAAAATATGTCGTTAAAACGAGCCCTAATATCACACCATGAACCGTTAATATTTGGTAGTAATCAATACCTGCGGGGAGCGTGAATTTTCCTGAACGTATGAATACTTGTAGTAAACCCATTAAGCCACCAATTAGTAACGAAATAAATGCAACGGATATAAATGACATATAGAGTCTAGATTCTGGTTTAGAAATAGCTAAAGATTGTACAGATGGTTGTTCGTGATCCTTTTTGGCAAGTTCCATTATTCATACACCTCCACTGTAGCGTACATCATGTGATGACCAACTCCGCAGTACTCGTTACAAACGATTGTGTACGTTCCGGCGTTATCCATGACCGTTTCAAGACTACTTACATAACCTGGTTCCACCATCATATTGACATTTGTCCCAGCAACATGGAAGCCATGAACAACATCCTTTGTAGCGGCTTGGAATAAAACCGTGGACCCCTTTGGAATACGAATAGTCTTCACTGCATTTCCTTCTTCATCTTTTCCTAAGTCGTAGTTAAAGGCACTGGCAGCGATGTTAACAATATATTTATCATCATCTACTTTCGTCAGACCCAAGTTCTCTGGTTTGAAAGCCTCATTTGACTCGATGTTATACGGGTCAATGGTTACACCGTGGCTTTGTGGATGAGTACCTTGCCAAAAGGCACCATATCCGACAATGAAAAGAAAAACGACTAATGAACCAATTCCACATACTAACCAAATTTTTTCGAACTTATGCAAATGCATCGTTCATTCACTCTCCTTTTTGATAGACTACCTTGAAATAAATAATGCATAGGCCCCAAACCAAGTAATAATAATAAAGGCACCCAGTAGCATTACGGAGATAAATGTACCTATTAGATTGGGCTTTTCGTTCTCAGATGCTTGATGATCCTTCCGTTTTCGCATTCGAGATATCCTCCCTTTTCATAGAAAATGGTTATTACATCTTCATCATACACATTTTTTTCCTATAGAAAATTATGTAAATCAAACGTTCATTTTTTGTTCAATAAGGACTTTAACCCCTTGATAGATATAAGATTCGGGTATAAATACCTAAGAAAAGTTTGGCAAAAGTGTGTAAAAAATGGTAATAATTTTTGAAAACAAATACAAACTAACCTAAAAATGTGTTTTTAAAAAGGTGAGATCATGGCGATTATATGTTCGGTTGGGAAGGCAGTTCCAACCTATGAATTAGAACAGAATAGTGTAAAAGATTTAGTGAAAGGATTATTTTCTTATTCCAATAGAGAAATTAATAGATTGTTACCGGTATTTGACCATTCCGCTATTAAAACAAGACAATTTGTAGTCAGTGAAAAGTGGTTTATGGAAGAACATAGTTTTGAGGAACGAAATAGTTTGTATCACTTAAACGCAATTCAATATACCTTACAAGCGATGGACGAGTGTTTGAATGAGGCTAATTCAAGAGAATCGATAGCGTATGAAGATATTGATTTATTAGTTTTTGTATCTAGTACTGGTGTATCAACACCATCGATTGATACCTTTCTCATGAATGAGCGACCGTTTCGACCAGATGTGGAGCGTATGCCTTTGTGGGGACTAGGTTGTGCAGGAGGAGCAATTGGGCTGTCTAGAGTGTTCAACTGGCTAAAGGCGAATCCAACTAAGACAGCAATCCTTGTGAACTGTGAAATATGTAGTCTAACGTTTCAAAAGTCAGATCAGAAAAAGAGCAATTTGATTGGAACAGCATTATTTGGCGATGGAATTAGTTCGGTTTTATTGTTAGGAGACCATTCAAGATTTCGAGAGCACCTAACAAAACCTTCCCCTCGTATTAAAAATTACAGCTCCTATACCAAAAAGAACAGTACAGAGATTATGGGCTGGAAAATTATTGACTCGGGATTCGAAGTTATTTTTTCAAAAAGTATACCTGCATTAGTGAAAACAGTTTGGAAAGAACATATGGAGCACTTTCTGAAACAAGAGGAATTAACAATAGATGAGGTAGATGGTTTTATTGCTCATCCTGGAGGTAAGAAGGTATTAGAAGCGATGATGGAAGTGTTTGATATACCTTTAGATAAATTAGAGTATTCCTATCAAATCCTCCAGAATCATGGAAATATGTCATCGGCAACCGTGCAGTATGTTCTACAAAGGTGGTTAGCATCGGATGTGGAAAGAGGGAAGAAGGCCTTACTAACTGCTTTAGGGCCAGGATTTAGTTCAGAAATATTATTAGTGGAGTGGAATTGAGTATGGAACTATGGATGTGGATATTGCTATTTTTTATAATTGGGCAGCGTCTAATCGAACTGATTATTGCTAAAAATAATGAGAAGTGGATGAAAGCTCGAGGCGGTATTGAAGCGGGAAGTGACCATTATAAATGGTTTGTCTACCTACATGTACTTTTTTTTATAAGCATCCTGTTGGAGACGATAAGTAAACCTGATCACGTAACTAATAGTATTAATTATCTTTATTTTACGGTATTTATTGCGGCTCAACTAGCACGTGTTTGGTGTATTCATTCCTTAGGAAGGTTTTGGAATACAAAAATTATTATTTTACCGCGAGTTGCGTTAATTCGGAAAGGGCCTTACAAATATATAAAACACCCTAATTATGTTATTGTCGCAGTAGAGTTATTTATTATTCCAATGTTATTTGGGGCGTATATCACAGCAATTGTGTTCCCGATTTTACATATTTCATTATTACGTATTCGGATACCTGCAGAAGAAAAAGCACTTGCATCTACTTCTAAGCTGTAGAAGACGGACGTATGTGTTAATGTTATACTGCGATTAGTTATCTAATTTAATAGGAGGGGTAGCATTCTTTCCTATTTGCCAAAAAAAAACGGTAATCACGTTGGATTACCGTTTTATTATTTACATTTATTTTTTCACTACGTTAGCAGCTTGTGGACCACGTTCACCTTCAACAATTTCAAAAGATACTTCTTGGCCTTCTTCTAAAGACTTGAATCCTTCACCTTGGATAGCTGAGAAGTGAACGAATACATCGTCTCCACCCTCTACAGAAATGAAACCATATCCTTTTTCTGCATTAAACCATTTTACAACTCCGTTTTCCATGTGATTAAACCTCCTAAAACTTTCACGTAAAACGTGGTAATACAAATCAGAAAAATGAGTATCAAAAAAGGCAGCTAAGACAGAAAGACTGGATCATACTGAACCCACTTCTTTCGAGTCGAAGCTACCATTTTCTAATGATCCATAAATCCTCTTTGCTTGTTTCAACTATAGCTCATTTTAAAATGTCAGTCAAGTTTCATTAAGCTATATAATACAGAATCGTCTAATCTGTCTGTCTTTTGACTGACATTCATTGTATAATCTTATTGTATTATTTTTAATGATTTTTATGTATCATGTTTTCTAGTTACCTAAATTAGGAAGAAGGGACGTTTTAAATTGAAGACAGATATTGAAATTGCCCAAGAGGCTAAATTAGAGCCAATACATAAAATAGCTCAACTGTTAAATTTATCGCCAGAAGACTGGGAACCGTATGGTCATACAAAGGCGAAGCTATCGGATAAACTATTGGATAAGTATAAGGATAAACCAGATGGAAAGGTCATATTAGTAACCGCAATAAGTCCTACTCCTGCAGGTGAAGGAAAGTCTACTGTAACAGTTGGACTAGGACAAGCTTTAAATAAAATTGGTAAGAAGACAGTCATTGCATTACGGGAACCTTCACTTGGACCTGTCATGGGCATCAAAGGTGGTGCCGCAGGAGGAGGTTATTCACAAGTATTACCGATGGAAGATATTAATCTACACTTCACAGGTGATCTTCATGCGATAACAAGCGCTAACAATGCATTAGCAGCAATGATTGATAATCATATTCATCAGGGCAATAAATTAAATATCGATCCTAGGAGGATTGAATTTAAACGAGTAATGGACATGAATGACCGGGCATTGAGACAAATCGTGGTTGGATTAGGTGGTCCTCTGCGTGGTGTACCTAGGGAGGACGGCTTTAATATTACAGTAGCTTCTGAAATTATGGCAATTTTATGCTTATCGAATGATTTACAGGATTTGAAGAGAAGAATTTCCAGTATTGTCATTGGCTACACCTATGAGGAAGAACCTGTCTATGTTCGAGACTTACAAGTGGAAGGTGCATTAACACTCTTACTTAAAGAAGCGATTAAACCTAATTTAGTGCAAACGATTGAAAATACACCAGCTATTGTTCACGGAGGGCCATTCGCCAATATCGCCCATGGGTGTAACAGTATTATTGCGACGAACACTGCAGCAAAATTAGGGGATTATGTCGTAACAGAAGCAGGTTTTGGTGCAGATTTAGGTGCAGAGAAGTTTTTAGATATCAAGACGAGAGTTGGAAATATTGATACAGATGCCGTTGTTATCGTCGCTACAGTTCGAGCGCTAAAAATGCATGGTGGAGTTCCAAAAGATAAACTAACAGAGGAAAATATTGATGCGCTAAGAGCTGGGATGGAAAATCTTCAAAAGCATATTGAAACCATTCAATATTTCGGACTTCCTTTTGTCATAGCAATTAATAAGTTTCCAACCGATACACCTAGAGAAGTTGAGCTAATCAATGAATGGTGTCAGGAAAGAGACTATGAGGTAGCTTTAACCGATGTTTGGGCAAAAGGTGGCGAAGGTGGTCTTGAACTTGCGGAGAAAATCGTCCATGCGATAGACACGAAACAGAATGAGTTTAAACGAGTTTACGAATTAGAGGATTCATTAGAAACAAAAATAAGCAAAATTGCTCAGGTTGTTTACGGTGCAGATGGGGTTGATTTCTCACCTAAAGCGAAAAAGCAACTCGATTTCTTTGAAAGTCAAGGATGGGGTAATTTGGCAATTTGTATGGCTAAAACACAGTATTCATTATCCGATGATCCGACACGTTTAGGACGTCCAACTGGATTTACAATCACAATAAGAGAATTACGCCCTTCAATAGGCGCTGGATTTATTGTGGCATTGACTGGTGACATCATGACGATGCCTGGTTTACCGAAAAGTCCTGCCGCATTAAGGATGGATGTGACAGAAGATGGAAAGATAGTAGGTTTGTTCTAAATGTATTCGAACGAAAAGAAACAACTAAAAGAAATTAGTGCTTATTGTCATGAGTTATTTTCTAAAGACTCCAGTGGACATGATTATTATCATCTGAAGCGGGTTGCTAAACTCGCGGGTAAATTTGCACTTCAAGAGAAAGCGAATTACTTTATCTCTGTAGCAGGTGCATGGCTACATGATGTCGGGGATGTAAAATTATTTGAACATCCTGATCAGGCAATATCAGATATGAAGGTTTTCTTGACCTCTATAGATATACCGAATAACCAGATTGATGAGATTTTAACGTCTATAGATGTTATTTCTTATAGTAAAGGAAAAATACCGCAGTCGATTGAGGGGAAAATTATTCAAGATGCAGATCGTATCGATGCCATCGGAGCAATTGGAATTGCTAGGACTTTTGCATATGGTGGAGCTAAGGGACAGTTAATGTACCACGATGAATATAAGTCTGGTACATCCGTCCAACATTTCTATGATAAAATCTTAAAGCTCAAAGATACTCTTCATACGGAATCTGCAAAGAAGCTTGCCGAGGAGAGACATCGTTTTGTAGAAAGCTTTTTGGACCAATTTTTGGAAGAGTGGGGAGACGAATGGTAATTAGACTTGCGGAGAAAAAAGATATTACGCAGTTAATCAAGATGAGATGGGATTTTACGATTGAGCATGATGAGAGTAAAAGGACCGCTTCCTATGAGGATTTTGAAAAGGAATGTCAGAGCTTTTTGGAACAAGCCATTAGCGGAAAGCAATGGTATATATGGATTGCTGAGGAACAAGATACGATTGTAAGCCATATCTATATCGAAGTCATTCAAAAAGTACCACGCCCAGGGAGAGTCACCTATCCTTTTGCCTATATGACGAACGTTTATACTATACCTGCATATAGAAATAAAGGCATTGGTAGTGAGTTGCTTCAGACTATTCATGAATGGATTAAAGAGAACAAGTATGAGTTTATTATTGTTTGGCCAAGTGAAGATTCCATCGGTTATTATGAAAAGAATGGCTATATCCATTGCTTGGAACCAATGGAATACTTTCCAATTTAATTACTAACATTTAGAAGTTTGCCCAAAAAATCAAAAAAAGAATCGTTCATCCAAATAAGTAGTCCAGATTCTGGAAAAATGGAAAATAATAGTGCTGAACCACATAGTGTTTAGCACTATTATTTTTGTTATTAATTCAATTGTTGGAGGTTATGAGTGTTATTTAATGTAAGAAACACAAAAAGTATCCAAGTGACAATAGTAATTGACAATGCATCATATATAATACGCTTTGAATTGTATGCTAATTTGTATGTGAATCAATCAGATAATTTCATGGTTATTTAGAATTGTTCAACAAATATGTTAGAATAAGATAAGGATATGTAAAGCAATGTCTTAAACTAACTATGGGGGCAGGTTAGTTGAACAAAAACCCTGGTTTTCCATCCGATGATGTTATTTCAAACTGGGCTATAAAGTATGATCTGTATGAAGATTATTTAAGGGCGTTATTCGCAACAATGAGATAGGATGACTTATTTAAACCTCGTATTGATCCAAAAGGATTTAGAAAACATCTATCGATTTTAAAATCCATTGAAAAAGATAATCGTGTTTATTCCATAATTCCTGCATATTACAAAGGCTTCTCAGAGTACGGTTGTATCGCAAATTTCTGATCATTGTATCTACGAGAGATGATCCTTCTCGTATTCGGATACAGGCTTATCGAGGGCTATCTACGCAGAACCATATAGTTTCTTAACTCACCTTGAGTTGCTTTTTCAATTGGTGGTTTTGTTAGGATATGTATATGCTTTAGCAGTTAATTCAGCAAATTTAGCTTTATCTACTTCATTACGATATTCATAATTTATAATAGCAGATGTTAAAGCAGTCTTTTAGAATTTCACCCATTCGTTGAAGTAGAGCCCTTATCTTGAATAAGCATACCCTTTTTCGGAGGATATGCAAAAATACAAAATTGACCCATAGGGATAAATACAAAACAGGCTGTAGTGTTAGCCTGTTTTTATTAAACCATAATAGGAGTCGTTTTCATTTCACAGGTTTTTTCAAGAGTATGTATATACTTTGACTTTTCTTCATCAGCTAAGAGATTTGGATTTTTATATATTGCTGAATACTACTGTGAAGGGTAAAAAATCTTTTTCAACTACAGTGCAATTGTTAAACAAGGCGGTCCACAAATAGGGTTGTCTTTTTGTATTGTTTAATATTATATTTAGAATATTACATTAGTAGTAAGATGTAAATTATTAAAGTAACCAAGCAGCTTAGTACAGGAATAAAATAATCTAACCTTTTTAATTCCATAGGGTATAGTGTTAAACATATTTGAGATAAATGGGGATGAAAATATTGAAAATAATTGAAACAAATAGACTGTACTTGAGGGAATTGGTCTTAGAAGATATAGAAGAGTTATCAAAGGTTCTTTCTGATCCAGAATCGATGCAATACTACCCATATCCATTTAGCAAAGACGAGGTAGAAAAGTGGATTCAATGGAATATTGATAATTATAAAAAGTATAGCCACGGATTATGGGCTGTAATTTTAAAAGATGGAGAAAAGTTTATTGGAGATTGTGGAATAACAATGCAAATTATTGAAAAAGAAACAGTACCAGAGATTGGATTTCATATTATAAAGGATTATTGGAATAAAGGTTATGCAACAGAAGCCGCAATTGCTTGTAAGGATTATGCGTTTAAGGTTTTTAACTATCCTAAGTTATTTTCGTATACCACGGTTAAAAATATACCCTCGCAAAAGGTAGCGGAGAAAATAGGGATGCAGGAATACAAGATATTTGAAAAAAATGGAGAAAGACAAATTGCTCAAGTAGTTGTAAATATTAATGGCTAAGTAAATTTGTCGGAAATTGTGATTGTATACGACATTGTACTTAAACGAACGGGACAGGTTTGTTGAAAAGAGTATGTTTATCTAAGTAGAACAATAGGGTGATAATGATGGTTGAGAAATACATTACGGTTGAAAATGGCAGGCTATGGACTAAAAAAGAGGGAAAGGTGTTCCGGTTATTTTAATAAGTGGAGGACCAGGGTCTAGTAATTATTTAGAACCAGTATCTTATCTTATTGACGATAATTGTGAGGTTATTATGTTTGATCCTAAAGGCTGTGGTCGTTCCAGTTATGATGGAAAAGGGTACGATATAGAATCTTGTCTGAAAGACATTGAATGTATTCGTGAAGAGTACGAAATTAAAAGGTGGGTAGTTATTGGACACTCTTGGGGAGCGGATCTAGGATTAGTCTACTCATTGCTATTTCCTCAGTCTATTCTAGGCTATATTTCTATATCGGGAACTGGAGTACAAAATGATAGGGACTGGAAGGATACCTATAATCGAAAAAAAGAAGAAATTGGTGAATTGAAACCAGATTTTGAATATAAGGCGAACAAGGTTGTTCATCGTTCGCTGATTAATTCTTGGAGAGAATTCATAAAAAAACCAGAATTACTAAAGGATATCTCACAACTTCAATTACCCTCGTTGTTCATTTATGCAGAAGAAGATATCCGTCCTTCATGGTCAATCAGGCAAATTTCCAACCTTATAAGTAATTCTAGATATATTGAAATTAAAGGGGCTGAACATTATATATGGCTGAGTAAAAAGAATGAATTAGCTGAAATTCTTAGAACTTTTATCAAAACATTCACCAACTAAAAGAAGACAATCCAAGAGGAACGACTTTTCTAATAGCAAAATTGCCTATATTATTTTTGGAATATTATGCTAATATTCAAATGGAAGTTATGAAGTAACGGTACAGAAGAGTTTTAGAAAGTAAAGTTAAAAAATATGTATACTGTACAAACTGGAGAAACTATAAGGATTCATAGTATTAAAGCTTAAAAAGAAAAGGAGTTTTATAATGACAAATAGAATAGACTCTGCTTCAAGAGTGATTCTGGCATCACCACAAACCATCTATCAGGCATTCATGAATCCAGAATCATTAGTTTTATGGCTTCCACCTAAAGGAATGTCAGGTCAAATTGACATGTTTGAGCCTCGAAAAGGCGGACATTATTGTATGACCCTCACGTACGAGTTAGACCACTCATCCCCTGGAAAGACTTCAGAAAACACTGATGTATCCAAAGGGATGTTTTTAGAGTTGGTTCCAGACAAGAAAATTGCGCAATCAGTTAAATTCGATTCGGATAATCCAGCGTTTTCGGGTGAGATGATACAGACTTGGTACTTGGAAGCTGTTTCAGAAGGCACAAAGGTCACTATCATTTGTGAAAACGTACCTGAAGGAGTGCGAAAGGAGGATCATGACATAGGTTTAAGATCCACACTGGAGAATCTTGCTATCTTCACTGAGTGACAAACTGAAAACCCTTTTTTAAAAATATGAAGGAGAGTAATGAAAGATAATATTCATATTATGGGAGCTTCGGCGGCAGGTACTTCTTAAACTTACTTAATAAACGGGTGCCTTACTTAAGTAAGAATGATGTACTCGTTATGTAATTATTGGGGCAGGAATATTGATTAGAAGAGGTGAGCTATGGATAAAAAGGCATTAATTACATTGCTTGGAACCATCCTAGTTATGATAGCGGGGTATTTCGTTGTAACTAACGTTTCATATGTTCCAATACAGGAATTTGGTGGATTTCCTATTCCAAAAGCTGCTGAAGTAATTAAAGAAGAAAGTATTATAGAGTACTATTGGTCGAGGGCTTCAGAAGAAGATGGCGTCCCTAGAAGTTACCAAAGAGAGTTGAAAAAGGAAGGATGGGAGATTAAGTGGCGTGAAAGTTCTGCATCGATGTATCGAAAAGATGATATAAAGGTTGTTTTGATTAGTTCTACAAATTATTTGTCAATTAGCCTAACAGAATAAGTAATCCCCAATATACGGGCTGTTATAGTTAAACAGGGCAAGTTAGGCAATTTAAAATTGTGAGGGGTATAATGAATCTATTAAGAAAGATTGAACAAGAAATTGTCAATCAACTTCATCATAATGTTGAAGATTTAGCTGGAAAGGGTAGATTTTCAGGTACCGTTTTATTCGCTGACAAAGATAATATACTATATAATCAGGCATTCGGGCTTGCGAATGAAGAACAGGGAATCTTAAATTCTGTTAATACGAAATTTGATTTAGCTTCCATGAATAAGATGTTTACAAGTGTAGCTATAGCAATTTTAGAAGAAGAGAAGAAACTGTCATTTCATGATTCAGTTAGTCAGTATATTCCTGATTTTCCCTATAAGGAGGTTACTATTCACCACTTATTAACTCATTCTTCTGGTGTGGGAGATTTCTTTAATACAAAGTTTTTAGAAAAGAAAGCCACCCTAAAGAAAGTATCGGACTACCTTCCATTATTTGTAGAGGATAAACTACAATTTGAACCTGGGACTCGCTTTCAGTATAGTAATGGAGGATATATTTTATTAGGATTAATTATAGAAAACCTTACAAATCTAAGTTACTTTGATTATATAAATAAACACATATTCCAACCATTGGGTATGAATGATACAGATACCTGCGTATCGGATGCTAATCATGGCCAATTAGCTATTGGATATACTAACTTTCAATTTGATGGTTCATTTCAAAAAGAAAAGACAGATAATCTATCAATACGTTCAAATGGATCACCAGCAGGTGGTGGTTATTCAACTGTAAAAGATTTGTGGCTATTTTCTAAAGGATTATTAGAAAATAAACTAATGAGTGTTAAACAGACAAAAAAACTCATAACACAAAAAGAAAAAATTTATTCGGATGAGGTTTCAATTATAGGGTATGGTTATGGATTTTTTGTTGAAAGAATTAACGACCGCCAAATTATTGGACATGATGGAGGATTCCCTGGTGTGAGTAATCGTTTAGATATATACCCTGATAACGAGTACATATTCATCGCTCTTTCGAATGATGATGGAGGCGGTGCCGCATTAACTCGAGAAGTAAGAAAACTTTTAACGAAATAATACTCTAAAGATAATTTACATTAATTGTAGATATTTATCATACCTTGTTCATCAACGTGTGCTTAGTTTAGCAACAAAAAATAGAGGAGGCGGAAAATGAAGTCAAAAAAAATACTTATAATATCTGCTATACTTTGTCTTCTTCTCGTATTAGTCTTCGGAAGTCTTAAACAGTCCTCTATATATAAATTTCCAGTACCAATTATTGCACAAATTGACGAAAAGCATTCTGAAAACAGTATCTCATATGACTTTAATGGGATAAATACTCTTTATGTTCAACACGTAAAATTATTCGGCTGGAAAGAGATAGACAGATTAGGCTCTAAAACTATATTTGAAAAAGACGGAAATAAGGTTGCATTAATAACGTACAAGGATGGTTTTCACATAGGTGCTGAATAATACCATTATTTAACTAAAGGATGAAAGAGTTAAAAAGGCGATCAAAAACGATATATCTTTCTCTGCAAATATTGCTATATTTGAATATTAGATTAGACTCTGGAAGGTTAAGTTATTTTACTAAAGGTGCAGTTTAATTAGAGAATGTTTTTAAATGAAACAAAAAATCTATTATGTCAACAAAATATAAGGAGAGAGGCTAATGTTTAATTGGTTTAGAAAGAGGATACAAGAAAATCAAAAGCAATTCAAAAATAATAAAAACTGGGGAGATGGTGGAGCTTTCATCTCAGGTACTGCATCTACTGGATTAAACGATGATGATGAAAAGCATTCTAATGATGATTTCAGTAGTGGCTCCAGTTTTGATAGTGGTGGTTCAGATGGTGGTGGTAATTGTTTATTTCAGAATTAAACCTAAAGAAGCACATTTTTTTGTTTTACTAACAGGTGAGTTAGATAAAGAAGGTGATCTATGAAGACCGCCTTTTTCATATGGTAGATTCCCAATATATATTTGCAATATTATGTTGTTATTTAGTTAGGAGTTATCGCGCCAACGGGACAGGATAGTGAATGAAGATATTACCTAGTTTCATAGAACTTTTTTCCCTTTTAAAACGTATATGTAATAACTGAGTTTAACTTATTCCAAACGCAAAATTAAAAGGGTAATGGTAGAAAATTGGGATGGAGATATAGAAATTAAGGTTAAAAAACAAGTTAAGGAATAAGCAAGGGGGATAACAAGTGAAAAATAAAACTCAAATTATTATAACACTTTTAGGTAGTTTGTTTATTTTTGCAGTTGGTTTGTTTAGGATACTTACTGAAACACTTGATCTAGCACCTTTGTTTGTAGCATATGTTTTCGTAATTAGTGGATTTATCGGATTTATTGCAAACGGAGTATTACTAAGAAAGTCACAGTTTAATTAAATAAACACATGTACGATTCCAAAATGAATCGCTTATTTCTTATTTATTGTGGAGCATAAACAAATAGAGCATTAGTTTATAATTTGATCTACTGTTCTTGGATTAATGGGTAGGCTAGTTTATCTATTATATCGGATTATTTGTTTGATTATTTTGTTATATGAAGTGGTAATTTTTAGCTTATGCAGAATATATTTATGAAGTAATCAAGTGAGGAGGTTGAATATGTTTCAAACATTAGATGGTTTCTTTAAGTTATGGAATTTTGAAGCAGATGCTACTCAGAAAATCCTTAATCAACTAACAGATGAATCCTTATCCCAAGAAGTTACATCTCAAAATTGGACACTTGGAAGAATAGCTTGGCATACTGTAACAGCGATTGGTGTAATCTTATCTCAAACTGACCTTACCCTTGACACACCTACACAAGATTATCCTGTGCCAACCTCAGCAAACTTCATCTCTGATAGCTATCAACAAGCAAGAAATGCTTTTTCGCAAGCAGTAAAAAATCAATGGAGTGACAAAAATCTTAGTGATGAACAAGATGTTTTTGGACAGAGATTGTCCAATCTCGAACTGTTAACGTTTTTGATTCAACATCAAATTCACCATCGAGGTCAAATGACCATATTGATGCGACAAGCAGGTTTAACCGTCCCAGGTATTTATGGTCCAGCAAAAGAGGAATGGGCTATGACAGGTAGGGAAGCTCCTAAAATGTAATTTAAATTTTTTGGGAGTTGATAATTTAGAAAATAGAATAGGATAATATACATTAGGGTTGCTAACTGTAGCAACCTCTATTTTATTTACACAACATATGGTGAAGGGATATTACCTTAAGTGAAAGGGTGCAATCCTTTAATAAGGAAAGCTGTACCCAATATTTAACTATTGGGACAGATTGGTGAAGAAGATTTTTCTATTTCTTGTTATACAGATGTAATAATATTTGAAATAATTTGAGTCCTGCATTATCGGTATTGCTATATAAGAAAAACTTATCGATGAAGAAAAGAAATTCATATTTTTATAATTGTTCGTTTCATGCTAAAATTTAGAAAATGATTATGATAAATGGAGGGTTTTCGTGGAATTTAAAGAAATCTCATTATTAACATCTAAATTACAAGAAATGAAGAAATTTTATGTTGAAGAACTTAGCATTCCATTGTATATAGAAAATGAGCAATCATTTACATTGAAGATTGGTAATACGAAACTTGAATTTGTGGGTAGTGATGAAGATTCTTTCTATCATTTTGCTTTTAATATCCCGAACGATAAATTGATAGAAGCAAAGAGTTGGTTAGCGGAGCGGACCGAAATATTAACAGAGGATGGAGAAGAGATAATTCATTTTCCCAGTCCGTGGGATGCAAATGCACTTTACTTTTTTGATCCATCAGGGAATATCGTGGAACTAATTGAAAGGGATAGGCTTAATCAATTTGTTGATCAAGAGTTTAGTGGTGCTTCAATTTTAAATGTAAGTGAAATTGGAATTCCAGTAGACAGTCCCGAGGAATTCAAAGTGCTAATAAATGATCTTAATATTCCTGTGTTTAGAGATTTTGATCAGTTTAAAGCAATGGGTGATGATAATGGATTATTTATCGTTGTCAACAAAAACAGAAAATGGTTTATGGGTGATAAAACCCCTGTTATTTCAAATATTAACGTGACAATTAAAGGGGATAAAACAAAGCTCATTAATGTACCGAATTATCCTTATAAAATAAAAGTAGAAGCGTGAGCAACGAACAAGATAAAACCGAATGAAAGGTATCTCTTTTTTAGGGGTTATTCCTAGAAAAGTTAGCGAATACAATCATTAATTATTAAGTTTATCTAACCACTACCTCTTACATATAAGGAGTATTCTATATAATGGAAACATTATTACTGACTCGAACAGAAGTACAAAACCTACTGAAGCCTTTAGAGCTTTACCCAGCCTTAAAGGAAGCCTTTGCTTCATATTCATTAAACCGTCAGATTCCAGCACAAAGGGCCAGTTCCATCCTTCCTCAAGAAAACAACAGTGTTATGCTCTTGTTCCCTGGACTCATCTCAAATATACCAGCTTACACAGTTAAGGATCATGCTAAATTTCCAACTCAATCACCTTCCATAAAAGGTGTGATAAACCTCCATGATCTTGAAACAGGACAATTATTAGCCATTATGGATTCTACTTATATTACTACTATTCGAACTGGATTATCCGGTGCTATTGGCACTCATTTATTAGCAAGAAGGGATGCTGAAAATGTGACTATCATCGGTGCAGGTGTCCAAGGTAGAGTACAACTTCACTCACTCTTTCAATTTAGGGCAATCTCTAATGTTTTCGTTTATGATACATCGTCTGAAAAAGCAGATAGGTTTGCAATAAATATTAAGAAGGAGTTAGACATTCCTATAACAGTGTGTAATAGTGTTGAAGAAGCGGTGCTTGATGGAGATATTATCATTTCCGCCACGTGGTCAAGGGATGCTTTTTTGTACTCAAACATGGTTAAGAAAGGTGTACATATTACAACTTTAGGACCAGATGCAGCAGGTAAATGTGAAGTTAGTGCAGAGCTAATTGAAAAATCCATATTTGTTTGTGATGATAGAGATCTTGCAGTTCAGGTGGGTGCTATAGGTGGCGCTGGATTAACGAAAGAATACATTCATGCTGAAATCGGCGAGGTTATAATCGACGGAAAATTAGGAAGAACAAATGACGATCAAATTACAATTTTCGGAGCTGTGGGGTTAGCTTTTCAAGATTTAATTGGGGCATGGCATGTCTACCAAAAGGCAAAAGAACAGAAACAAGGACGATGTATAGATTTTTTGGGGTAGAAAGTATCTTCTAAAGGGGGATTTAATTTAATATATAGAATTGTTACGGCGATCATATGAATTAAAATTGGACATTCGAGGAGAGATTTTGATGAGTAGTATAGGTATTCCAGGTTTAATAATAATTTTGATTATAATTACTGCAATTGTAGGTGGCATTTACTTATTAGCTCGTATGTTTACTAATAAGTAACTCTAAATTCACTTACAGTAACTGGTGATATAGTTGAAAAAGAAAATAGAAAGAATTAAAAAACGCTTGGATTTGAAGAGATCCCAAAAATTTAGATCTATTACTCTAACTTTCGGGTGTTGCAAATCTTTTTCCAAGCGTTTTTGTATTAGGGTGTTAAAATCAATGCCTTTGGTATGAGATTTGTAGTGACATTTTGCGCTTCCTCCACGTTATCTGAATCATTTATTATCAGAAGTGGTTCCTTTTTCTCATCCCTTTAGGGGTTGCTGGTCATTACTAGTTTCCAATCCGCTTCGCACCTAAGTATCTTTGTTGCCAGTATGGTTCATCCATACTGCTTACTTCCACTCCGTCCAAACTAGCATGGATAAATTGACCATTACCTAAGTAAATACCAGCATGTGAAGGTCCAGGTTTATAGGTTTCAAAGAAAACAATATCTCCTACAGACATGGTACCTACCGAGGAACCGTAATTCCAAATCTCACTTACAGTCCGGGGAATCGTTATGCCATGTGCGCTATGGACATATTGCAAAAAACCACTGCAATCAAAGCCTCCTGGTGCTGTTCCTCCCCACACATAAGGAGTCCCAACATGTGCATAGGCAGTCTGAATTATGCCAGAATGGTTGGTTTGGACGGATAGACTTTTAACATTAGACTTTGAAGCGGTTTGTACGTTGGCTGAGGCTGTTTGTTCTCTTTCAGATGAATACATGGCATAAAGTGATTCACGTGGTGCTTCGTCCAGAAAGTCTATATCATGCTTTTCTTCCGCAATTTCTACTGCTTTTTTGGTGAGAGGTCCATAGATACCATCAATTTCTCCCTCATAATAACCAAAATATTGCAGTGACTCCTGAATAATTTCCACATCTTCGCCCTGTAGCCCTGGATAAACAGTATCCGATAGATTCTCAAGTCTTTTAATATGTCTATCGATGTCAACTTCGATAAGTGCTATAATCGTTTCTTTATCTGCTTGGCCGGTAATCGTGATATTATGGTCACGTTGAAACTTTTTGACGGCATGCTCAGTTAATAATCCCATTTCACCATCAACTTCGTCCTCATAATAGGCTAACTCATTTAATTTGTATTGTAGTATTCTTACTGCTTCACCATGATCACCATATTCTATTTGCTCCGCTTCCAATAACGTTTTATTCTCTAATATCGGGTATGCTCCTGCATAAATAGCAAACGGTTGACTAAGTACGAAAGTATATAAAAGCGAATTCTTTGCGATATTCTCTACGGTTCCATTTAACATCCGCAATAATCCCCTTTCGTTTAGACTCTTGTTAACTAGGTTTATTGCAAAAAATATGTTTTTATGAATTACGATTATGTTACAAGATTATTATGTTACAATGTTAAAAACGATATAGATTTGGGGGAAGACTAATGATAACAGGAGAACAAGCTTATCTGGACTTATGTAACCATATTTTGAGTAATGGAATGAAACGTGATGATCGGACTAATACAGGTACATATTCTATATTTGGCCATCAAATGCGGTTCAATCTACAAGAGGGATTCCCTTTACTAACTACAAAAAGGGTACCGTTTCGTTTAGTTGCCAGTGAATTGTTATGGTTTATAAAAGGTGATACCAATATTCGTTACTTATTAGAGAATAACAACAATATATGGAATGAGTGGGCATTTAAAAAGTGGGTTGAAAGTGATGAATACCAAGGCCCTGACATGACAGACTTTGGAAATCGTAGTCAGATTGATGAAGAATTTAATCATCTTTATCAGGAACAGATGGATCTTTTTAAGCAAAAGGTGTTAGAAGACGACCAATTTGCAAGTAAGTACGGTGACTTAGGTTTTGTATATGGAAAACAATGGAGGTCTTGGAAAACCTCTCAGGCTGAAACAATTGATCAATTACAAGAGGTAATTGAGTCCATTCGAACGAATCCGAATTCTCGTAGACATATTGTATCTGCATGGAATCCTGAAGATGTGCCAAACATGGCTTTACCGCCGTGTCATACGTTATTCCAGTTTTATGTAGCGGATGGAAAGCTATCTTGTCAGCTCTACCAACGTAGTGGCGATGTGTTCTTAGGTGTGCCTTTCAATATTGCTAGTTATGCATTATTAACACATCTTATTGCACATGAAACAGGATTAGAGGTTGGAGAGTTTGTTCATACGCTAGGTGATGCACATATTTATCAAAACCATGTGGAACAAGTAATGATTCAACTGGATCGTGAAAAGAAGGAATTGCCACAATTACGATTCAATACGAATAAAACATCTATCTTTGATTTTGAGTTAGAAGATTTTGAGATTGTTGGTTATGATCCACATCCTACTATCAAAGCACCAATTGCTGTATAAGGAGGGCTTGAATGATTTCTTTATTATTTGCTATGGACCGAAATAGGGTAATTGGTGCCAACAATGATTTACCGTGGCACCTCCCAAATGACTTGAAATTCTTTAAAGAGAAAACTACTGGACATACAATTGTTATGGGAAGAAAAACGTTTGATTCCATCGGTAGAGCTCTACCTAACAGAAGAAATATAGTGTTAAGTAGAAATGATGTACAGTTACCGGCCGGGGTTGAATTAATACATGACATAAATACGATTTTACAGATGGATGAAGAGAATCCAATAGAAGAAATCTTCGTTATTGGTGGTGGAGGTTTATTTGAGCAAATCTTACCGTATGCCAATCGTATGTATGTAACGTTAATTGAAGAGGAATTTGATGGGGATGTGTTTTTTCCTGCGGTCTCTTTAGAAGAATGGAATGAAACTTCTAGGACGAAGGGGATTAGAGATGAAAAAAATCCCTATGACTATTATTTTATTCAATATGACCGTGTGAAGTAATAGGCATTGATGGTTGTATAATATAGGAGTAACTGATAAAATAAAGATGGTTATTCACTTTAACCATCTTTATGAATTTTTTGTGATCGTTTTATATGGTACATATCAATTGTAAGATTTATCTACTATAATGACATTAATCAGATTAAAGAAGGTGTAATCATGGCTACGATTGGGATTCCTGGTTTGATTTTAATTTTAATTATTGCTTTAGTAATCTTCGGTCCTAAAAAGCTACCGGAAATAGGAAAAGCTGCTGGGCAAACGTTGCGCGAATTTAAAAAATCAACGAAGGATTTAACGGAAGATGTAACGGATGAGATTAACGATGCGAAGAACATTGTTAAAGGACAAGAAAACAAATAATTCACTTGGAGTGAACAGACATGAGTAGTATCGGTGTTCCAGGTTTAATTTTAATTCTTATTGTTGCATTAGTAGTTTTTGGTCCTTCTAAGCTTCCTGAAATCGGTAAGGCTTTTGGTAGTTCTTTACGAGAGTTTCGTAACGCTGCCAAAGATATTGTATCTGAGGAACCTAAAAAAGAACCAACAAATGAAATGAATACAACAATTAAAAATGACTAAGGAAAGGTGTAAGGTTTCTAACCTTGCATCTTCTTTTTCTGTTATGGATCAACTCTAATATTTGGGGTGTAGTATATGGCGCGTAAGAATCAAGAGAAAGAAATGAATTTCACTGGGCATTTAGCGGAACTTAGAAATAGACTTGTCGTAACGGCAATATTTTTTATTGTGTTTTTATAGCTAGTTATATTTTTGTGGAAGATATCTATCGTTTTTTGAAAGTCATATCGACTTTAAGTTAACATTGACTGGCGTGGCAGAAGTTTTCTGGGTGTGGTTTACAATAGCTGGCATTATGGCTATTGCAGCAACACTCCCAATCTTAGCTTTTCAACTGTGGATGTTTATTAAACCGGGGTTAACTTCTCGGGAAAGAAGGGCTTCTTTAGCATATATTCCAGCAATATTCTTATTATTTGTTGGTGGACTAGTTGTCGGTTATATCATGTTTATTAACCTAATTTTACCATTTCTTTTATCTTTAAATGATGGTACATTTGTTGAAATGTTTACTGCGGAAAAATACTTTAAGTTTGTTTTCCGAATAACACTACCATTTGCGATTATTTTTGAGATACCTATTATCGCAATGTTTCTTACTAGCATTGGTTTATTAACTCCGGCTTTTATGCGGAAAATTAGAAAGTACGCTTATTTTGTATTAATTATCGTGGCTACAATGGTAACGCCACCAGATTTCATCTTGCCAATTATTGTATCCATACCATTCTTCCTTTTATATGAAATAAGTATTTATCTCTCTGCAACAGTCTATAGGAAAAAAGAAAAGAAACATCAGGAATTTATGGAAGCTGAAGCTTAAAACTGTTATTCGAGGTGTTGCATATGCGTTCGTTTTATCATTTTATGATGAGTTATCGAGGGAAGAAAAAGCCGGATGATGAAAGTAAGTTGGCTGACTGGATGTTTTCAGATCATAATTTTCCAAAGCAATCCATGAGCTATGATGAAATTAGTGACTACTTGGAATGGAATAGTCCATTTACAAATGCCATATCGGTTTTTGATTCCCTTTGGGATGAATATTTAATAAAAGAAAAAGATTAAGTGCTCTGGATTTCTCCAGAGCATTTTCATGTTATTTGATATATAGAAGAAAAGGGGATGGTAAAAGTTTGATCTGGACTTTTTACGAATACGGAATTATGAATGGAATCCAATTTGATTATCTGACCTTTTATAGAAAGTAATTGATGGTTTTTATAATATGTGATTGTGATAGGTTGTTTTTCTTCGTATGCCTCGATTAACAGCATATTTAAGACTTCAATTTCTTGTTCATCGAGAACAGGCTTCTTTATTTTCTTATCTTCGTTCCAGATTGATTTTAGTAGCTCTACATGCTCTGGAAGCATTAATGATGTCCATTTGATGGATCCTCTGTCATGTACCATTTTGTAATCACCTCATTTCTATTATATGCGAACATTTGTTTGTTTATCAAGAATCAGATATACTCGAGAAAGACGAAACATGATAAAATTAAGAACAAACGTAGATTTTACAAGGGGGAAGTAGAGTTGAAAATTATGCATACTGCTGATTGGCATTTAGGAAAAATTGTCAATAGTGTTCACATGACCGAAGAACAAGAATTTATTCTCTATCAATTAATAGATTTAATTCGTTCGGAGAAGCCGGATGTATTAATTATTGCCGGGGATTTATACGATAGAGCTGTACCACCGAAGGAAGCAGTAGATTTGTTGAATCGAGTGTTAACTACCCTTGTAACAGATATTAAGATACCAGTATTAGCGATATCAGGTAATCATGATAGCCCTGAAAGACTTGAATTTGGAACAGAGATGTTTAGAGAACAACATCTTTATATTGAAACAAAGCTAAGTAGAAGCCTGCAACCAGTCGTCATCCATGATGAACATGGACCTGTGTATTTTCATCTGGTGCCTTATATTGAACCTGCAGAGGCGAGAGAATTCTTTCAAGATCCTAATATTCATTCTCATCAATTGGCTATGGAAGCGGTCATTCAATATATCAAGGACCATCACGATATGGCTGAACGGCATATATTTGTGGGACATGCTTTTGTGGCAGGTGGAATGGAATCGGAGTCAGAAGAGAGACTATCCATGATTGGTGGTACACCATATGTAGATGCGTCTTTATTTGATGAGTTTGTCTATGTTGCTTTAGGACATTTACACCAACCACAACGCATTAAACGGGATGTAGTTAGATATAGTGGTTCTATTTTAAAATACTCTTTTTCAGAAGCAACGCATAAAAAGTCTGTTACGATGATTGATATGGATGAAACAGGTACTTGTACATTATCGTTTTTACCATTAGTACCTAGACATGATATGCGTGTTGTAGATGGCTATTTTCAAGAGTTAATGGATCATCCATTGGAAAATCACGAGGATTATTTGCATATTAGATTGCTAGATAAAGGTCAAATTATCGATCCAATGTATAAGCTTCGTAAAATATATCCGAATATACTAAGGCTGGAGCGTGTGGCTTTCACCACTACGAAGAGCTTATTAGACTTACAACAAATACGCCAAAAACAAACACAATCTCATACTGAGTTATTTGCTTCATTCTATGAAGAAATAACAGGTGAAGAAATGGAAGAAAAACAAATGGAATATATAGAGCAAACGATATCGAGAGTAATGACAAGAGAAAGGGGGGAATAGGATGCGTGCCATAAGACTGAGTATGAGAGCATTTGGTCCCTATTTGGAGAAACAAATGATAGATTTTGAAATGCTTGGTGATGAGTCTATTTTTCTGATTACTGGACCTACTGGAGCTGGGAAAACAACAATCTTTGATGCGATTTGTTACGCTTTATATGGTCGAGCAAGTGGTTCAGACCGTGATCAAGATTCGTTAAGAAGTCACTTTGCGGCAATAGATGAGCCTACAGAAGTGGAATTTCGGTTTGCTTTAAATAATCATGTTTATGAAATAATTCGAAATCCAAAACAACAGAAAAAGAAAGAAAGGGGAGAAGGATTTACGGAGGAACCTGCGAAGGCGATACTCTATGAAATTGTAAATGGTGAAAAGCAGCTACTATCCTCTCGTATTAAAGATGTAAATGAATCAATTGAAGAAAAGTTAGGATTTGATTACGAACAATTCCGTAAAATGGTACTAATCCCTCAAGGTGAATTCCGTAAATTAATTTCAGAGAATAGTAAAGAAAGAGAAGCGATTCTTCAGAAGATTTTTCGAACGTATTTTTACGAAAAAATGACCGAAGAGTTAAAAGCCCAAGCGAAGGATTTAGAGTCTCAGGTAAAAAAACTGGAAGCGGATGTTAATTATGGGTTATCTAAATAGATTGGCAGCATGTAACCGCGGAAGATGATACTACGGACACTTTACTTAAGTACTTGCAGTCAGAAATTGAACAAACAAGCAAGATAGAAGCGGAACAACAGGAAATGAAACGGAAACAACAAGAAAAACTACGGCTTGTAGAAGAAAAGCTTAGATATGCTAGCCTAATCGAAGAAAAGTTTAAAGAACAAGAATCTCTAATGAAAGAAAGCGAAAGACTAGAACAGTTAAAAGAGTCTATTAGTCTTAAAGAAGAAAGACTGCAGCAAGCTAGGACTGCACAACAAATTGTACCACTAGAAGAGCAAAGTGATGCTAGACATTCGGAATGGCAATCTCAGTTAAATAAGTTAACTGAGAAGAAAGAGGAAGTAGGACAAGTTAAAGCAGAACTGGCTCAAATCAAATTAAAGTATGAAGAATCAGCTAAGAAAGAAGCGGATCGTGAGAAGCTAAAAGAGGAAATTAAACAGGGTAAGCAACAATTAGAATATGTAGAAATGTACCTTGCGATGAAGAAGAGAGAAGCGGAACTTTCGCAACAAAAAGCAAATAAAGAAACGAAATTAAAGAACCTTCAAACAACAATTGAAGAAAATGAGATACAAATCACAAAGTTAGAGAAACAGCTAAGTGAGGAATCGATGCTTACCAAAGCTTTCTATGAAACAAAAGAAGCTTTAGTAAAGCAAGAAGAAATTAAAGGTAAGCTGGATGAGTATCAGAATGACTATCGTAAGTTAATTGTTCTTCGACAACAATATACAACTTCACAAAAAAAATACCAGCATAAACAAGAAGAAATAAAACAATTACGACAGAAGTACGATACATTAGAACTTGCCCAAAAAGAACAATTTGCAGGGATTTTAGCTAATCAGTTAATAGCAGGAGAAGCTTGTCCAGTATGTGGTTCCACTAGTCATCCAAACAAAGCTACTCATGATAAAGTACCTCATGACTTTGAAGAGTTAGAAGAATTGAAGATCCTTATTAAAAAGAAAGAAGCAGAATTTGTAAGCATTGAACAGGAGTTCTTGGATCAAAAAATACTAGGTCAAACACAACGGGCTAGCGTTGATAAACTTTATGAAAACTTGTCAGGTATTTCTCCTAACTTTACTCATGAAACTTTACCGCAATTATCCGAAACGGTTACTCATGAGATTCGGAGCTTAAAACAGAAATTAGAAGGTATCTCGCTCAAGCAAAAGGAATTAGAAGCTCTTCAATTAGAGAAAACGGCGATTCAAGATAAAAATAAAGAATTAAAACAAACGTTTGATTTAATTGATGATGAGTACAGACTAGACCATGAAGCACTGATTCAAACGAGAACTAAATTGGATGATTTAAGAAAACAGCTTCCAGAAACGATTCAAGATGCCAATGATTTCAAACTTCAGTTAAAAGGGAAAGAAGAGCTATACCAGCAGATGCTGAAAGAATGGGAGTTATTAAAGGCTGCGTTTGAACAAAAAGATGAGGTGTTAAAGAAACAAAACACGATACTGGAGCAATTACAAGAATTCGAACAGCAAACTAAGAGAAGCTTTGAGGAACAACAAAAGAAGTTTCTTGTTGCAATGGAAGCAAATGGTTTTCCACATTTAGAAGCTTATCAGGAAGCGAAATTATCTGTTGAAGCGCAAACTCAATTAGCGAATGAGATAGAAGAATACCAAACTACAGTGAAGCGAATTCGCTTTCGATTAGTGGAACTGAAAGAGCAGTTAGCTAATGTTGAACGAGCAAATCTTACGGAATACGAATCGGAAGTGGAAGCAAATCGAAAGGTACTAGATGAGATTCAAGAAAATATATTAGAAATCCAAAATAAGCTAAAGCATGATACAGAGATTTTAGAACAATTGAATCGTATTTTAAAAGAAATGAAGGGTTTAGAAGAGGAGTATTATGTAGTTGGAACCTTGTCTAATCTTTCAAGCGGGAATAATCCATTGCGGTTATCCTTTGAACGATATGTACTTGCCTCTTTCTTAGATGAGATATTACTACAAGCCAATTTGCGATTAGATAGGATGACTGATCACCGTTATGAATTAGTTCGAAGTGGGGAAGTTGCTAAAAGAGGTGCACAAAGTGGGCTCGATCTAGAAGTAATGGACCACCACACTGGAATTACCAGATCCGTTAAAACGTTGTCTGGTGGGGAAGGGTTCAAAGCAGCTTTAAGTCTAGCATTAGGTCTAGCGGATGTTGTACAAGCACACGCAGGCGGTGTACAATTAGATACGTTATTTATTGATGAAGGTTTTGGTACATTAGATGAAATTTCGTTGCAACAAGCTATTGATTGCTTAAAAGATTTACAAGAGAGTAATCGTTTGCTTGGTATAATTTCGCATGTTCCTTCATTAAAAAACGAGATTCACACTAAATTGGTAATTACCCCTTCTCATAGAGGGTCCAATTTGAGTTTTACTTATGGAAAATAGCAAAGAAAATCCCTTGATCTACAATAATTTGCGTTGATTCGTCAATAATCGCATAAAATTTATATATATTGTTGTTTTCTGCGGTTACCCGGGAAATATAACTACTCATTTTTTAATAATATTCCAATAGCCTACACGCTTTATGTGTTGGTACGTACAATAAACTAGATATTACTTAGGAATGAGGGATGGTTTATGATATTCTCTCCGCAGAGACAACAACGAAACGATATTATGTTTCCTCAACGTCAAGGGTATCCAGGACCAGCTAGAAATAATAATCTTGGTGGGATGCTACAGAAATTTATTGGTCAAAATCAGAATTTCGGACAAATGGCTACAAGAGGAGTAGATGGCATTTCAAAAACCCTAAACGGGGTACAGCAAATATTACGTGTTGTTGACACGGCAGCACCAATCGTCAAACAGTATGGTCCAATAGTACGGAACTTACCTACTATGTATCGTATGGTGAAAGCCTTCAAAGGTTTGGAAAATAATGATACAGAAGAAAAAAGTGGAGAACTTGAGAGTCAGGAGTTCGAATCGTTAACCAGTAGTTCTTCTTTTCAATTGGCAGAGGAGTCATCTGTAGAAAGAGATGGACAATCAACGCCAAAGTTATTTATTTAGGAAGCACCTTACTTGATTTTTCTTTTTAAAAAAGAAAGAATGTACTATAAGAAGCATAAATGGAGGTAGTGTACATGACTAATATCGAAAAAGCAACATTTGCTGGTGGGTGCTTTTGGTGCATGGTTGAACCGTTTGATAGACGACCGGGAGTAATGAGTATTGTATCGGGCTATACAGGTGGACATGTTGAAAATCCAACCTATGAGCAAGTTTGCTCGAATACAACAGGACACGTGGAAGCTGTTCAAATTACGTATGATCCACAAATGATGCCATATGAGCAATTACTCGAGACATTTTGGCAGCAAATTGATCCAACAGATCCTGGTGGTCAATTTAATGACCGAGGAGAATCCTATCAGACAGCAATATTTTATCATACGGAAGAACAGAAAGAGATTGCGGAAAAGTCTAAGCAAGCATTACAAGATAGTGGTAAATTTTCAAAACCTATCGTAACCGAGATACTCCCTGCAAAACCTTTTTATGAGGCCGAAGAAGCACATCAGGATTATTATAAAAAACAATCCTTCCATTATCGTCTTTATAAAAAAGGTTCTGGCAGGGAAGATTTTATTAAGAATACATGGAAAATGGATAAAACAAATTTAAAAGAAAAACTAACACCACTTCAATATCACGTAACTCAAGAAAAAGGAACAGAACGTCCGTTTCAAAATGAGTATTGGGACAATAATCAAGAAGGAATTTATGTTGATATTGTATCTGGTAAACCTTTGTTTTCATCAAAGGATCAATATGATGCGGGGTGTGGTTGGCCAAGCTTCACCAAACCAATAGATTCCTATGAGATTGTAGAAGAACTAGATACATCACACGGTATGATTAGAACCGAAATTAGAAGTAGAACGGCAGATTCTCATCTTGGTCATGTATTTGACGATGGTCCAAAGGATCAAGGCGGGCTTAGATACTGTATGAACTCTGCAGCGATGCGATTTATACCCAAAGGAAAAATGGAAGAGGAAGGCTATGGTAACTATTTAAGGTTATTTAACTAACCTCTTAACAATAATAATATTATGTTAACTAAAGGAGAAAGAGATTAAGATGATGCATTTAAAATGGGAGAATAATCCAACAGCGAAACAAATAGAGTGTGTACATGCTAACGCAAAAAAATTCGTAGTTGATAATAAGTTAACTCCAGGAAAAATATATGATGTTAAAAATGAGACCGAGGAATTCTATTTTATTTTTGATGACAGTAATCGAATTGCAGGTTTTCGAAAGGATTATTTTAAAGAAATCTAATTGGAGCCGGTCTTTATAGACCGGTTCTTATTTTTCTTCCTAAACAGAAGTAGTCCGTGTCGTACAGCTTGTTGTAGTTAGGTAAAATTTGTGAACTTTTTTAAATATATGGTACAATATTTCTTATAATTAAAAATTGCTATTGTTATTTACTATAGTAATTCTTCGATATTTCTTCTTTTTTAATACATTACGTACTAATTTTTACCCATAGTCTGATCTACATAATTCCTGTAATGCATTCATACCAAAACTGCTAAAAATTATAAAATACCTTTGAATCAGCAAGAACAGTTAGGAGATGATTTGTTTGTATGAATTAGAAACAGAAACAGAGAACGTTTCAAATTATGTCAATCATTTATATGAAATGGTTAAACATCGAAATCCTCATGAGTCTGAATTTCACCAAGCAGTAAAAGAGGTATTTGACTCGTTAATTCCAGTACTTGTAAAGAACCCAATATATATTAAACAGAGAATACTTGACAGATTAGTTGAACCAGAAAGGTTTATCACGTTTCGTGTACCTTGGGTAGATGATGAAGGCATCGTACAAGTAAACCGTGGTTTCCGTGTACAATATAATAGTGCATTAGGTCCTTATAAGGGCGGTCTTCGATTCCACCCTTCTGTCAATTCAAGCATAATAAAATTTTTAGGATTCGAACAAATATTTAAAAACGCACTAACAGGTCAACCGATTGGTGGAGGCAAAGGTGGATCAGATTTCGACCCAAAGGAAAGATCGGATATGGAGATTATGCGATTTTGCCAAAGCTTTATGACAGAATTAAGTATGCATATAGGTCCTAATATCGATGTCCCTGCTGGTGATATCGGAGTTGGTGCTAAAGAAATAGGCTATTTGTTTGGTCAGTATAAAAAAATACGAGGTGCATACGAATCAGGTGTTTTGACTGGAAAATCAATCCTCTATGGCGGTAGCTTAGGTAGGAAGGAAGCAACCGGATATGGAACGGTTTACTTTGTTGAAGAAATGTTAAATCAACATGGCATGAGCTTCGAAAATAGCACGGTTATCGTTTCGGGTTCTGGTAATGTATCCATCTATGCCATGGAAAAGGCCATGCAGTTAGGTGCTACTGTAATCGCATGTAGTGATTCGAACGGATATATTTATGACCCGAATGGAATTAACCTTGAAACGGTAAAACGTCTAAAAGAGGTTGAGCGGAAACGAATCGAAGAATATACATGTGAACACCCAGAAGCGACATATCATCAAAATTGTGAGGAGATATGGTCTATTCCGTGCGATATTGCCTTACCATGTGCAACACAAAATGAGATAAATTCGTCTTCTGCACAGAAATTAATTGTTAATGGAGTGAAGGCAATAGGGGAAGGTGCAAATATGCCAACCACCCTTGAAGCGATTAATACCTTCTTAGATCACAAGATATTATTTGCACCTGCAAAAGCAGCAAATGCTGGTGGTGTATCAGTCTCCGCTTTGGAGATGGCACAAAATAGTGCACGAGTATCCTGGTCGGCAGAGGAAGTAGATAGTAAATTGAGAACTATTATGAAAGATATCTATAAGCAAAGCTTGAACACTTCAATTGACTATGGTGTTCCTGGTAATCTAGTAGCGGGTGCAAATATTGTTGGTTTCGTAAGAGTGGCGGAAGCAATGTTGGCGCAGGGAGTTATATAAACAGAGAGTAAATAAATTTGCTGCATTAATTGGTATAAAGGTGGTTAAATATAAATAGACTGCTAGATATCTATTTAAACTTAAACCCTTGGCAAATCCCATTGGATTTGCCAAGGGTTTTTCTATGTCATGGTAGTGGAATAACAGGAAGATATCCCAAAATAATAACAGAACATATGTTCACAATTGTTTTATCTTAGTGTACAATAATAAATACAGTAGTATTTAATATTATATGATAGAGGGGGAAGGGTTTTGAAGAAAGTATTAAAACAACTTGAAGATACTCTGGATGTGATTCGGAAATTAAAAGATGTACATAAATCTCTGTTAAAGGAACCTATTAGTGAGGGGAAATGGTCCATTAGAGAAATTATAGGACACTTATATTATTGGGATAAATACAATCTTGAGAAAATGGTTCCAGAAATGACTAACGGAGCAAACTTACCAGAGTTTCCAGACCATGATCAATATAATGAGGAAGCGATATCGTATTTAAGAGACTCTTCAGTGGAAGCTATTTTAGATGCTTTTCTCGAGACACGGGAAGAACTAATAAAAAGCATTTCAAAAGTAGGAGAAGATGTTAGATTTACAATTGGAAATGGCAAGCGTCAGTTCTCAAGCGAAAGTTTTGTGAAAATCTTTGTAAAACATGATATCCACCATTTGCAACAAATAAAGGAGAAATTAAAGAATTAGATTAATATTTTTACTTTCATTTATATTGAGCTAGAGCATACAATAGAGAAGATCATCAGTCATGATGATCTTTTTTATAGGTGTCGAATCTCTTATTCCTAATTATACCAAAAGAACATCGCCTGATAATCTTTTGGTATTTAGGATTTTCAATTGACTAATAGAACCCGTAAATATCTTTTGAACAGGCCATTGGTAAAATGAACAGTATAGTTGACAAGCGAAATAGAAGCATCTATTGTTATATTAACGACAAAATTCATAATAATTTCTTAAATAATATATTTAGAAATCAAATTATGTACATAGGGAGGATTTTACATGAGAATTATAACTTTAGTAGGAAGTATTAGAAAAGAATCTTATAATATGAAAATAGCTAGGTTTATGCAGGAACGCTATGCAGACCAGCTTGATATGCACATTGCGGATATAAGGTCCCTACCTTTTTTTGATCAGGATATTGAACTTGATCCTCCACAAGTAGTAAAAGATTTTAAATCATCCATTGCCAATGCTGATGGCGTCTTAATCATTACACCAGAATATAATTGGTCTGTACCAGGAGTATTAAAAAATGCTCTTGACTGGACTTCACGTGTTGAAAGAGTGCTGTTAGATAAACCTGTTATGCCACTTGGAGCAACACCGGGAATGATGGGGACTATACGCGCACAATTACATTTACGAGAGATTCTAGTAGCACCGGGAATTCAAGCAAAGGTTCTACCTCCAGGAGCGAACGAAATATTAATTAATCAGGTTACACAAAAGTTAGATGTTAGAACTGATACCATAACAGATCAAACAACTATCGATTTTCTTGATAGTAAGGTAGAAGCATTTATTAAATTTATTGAATCGCAAAGATAATGAAAAAGTAAGGAGTCACATAAGCTCCTTACTTTTTACTTTTTCATTACATATTAAAAATTAGCGAGTAGAATTCCTAATGTCTCTTCATAAATCTCTTCAAATTGTGTAAGTGGAAGTGGGTTAATACCTCTACCTAATCTAAATTAACACCGTCTGGATTTAACCATCGGTACGGCTGATAAAAGGGTAGAAGCATATTAAGGAAGCATATAAAGCCCTCTAATAGGCTGATTATTCGTAATCGCTAGTGCATAATGATTTAGAAATCTTATAATGACAGGCAGAAGGTGATATAGAAGAATTTGATTGAGTGATTAACGATAGTGGTACTTGAAATAATCGGCTATAATACCAGAAAGATTCCCCAGTTCGAACAAAGATTTCCATGTTATCGCCCCTTATGCGAATGACTAATTAATCGTATGAAAAAATCGAAAAAAGGTGATTCTATAAGTAATTGCTTGAACAAATAATTAATGTTATGTAGTATAATTACTATAATATGGCATTTATTCTGGTTATCGTAAAAGTTATATGGACCTTATAGTAAAGAAGAGGAGGAATTCAAGTGGCATTTGTAATTACATCACCTTGTAAAACAGAAAAAGCAGGGGAATGCGTAGAAGTTTGCCCGGTTGATTGTATTGAAGAAGGGATAGACATGTTTTTTATAGATCCAGATATTTGTATTGATTGTGGAGCTTGTGAAGCAGTTTGCCCTGTAGAAGCAATCTTTATGGAAGACGAAGTTCCAGAATCGGAAAATGAATATATTCTTTTAAATCGTAAATTTTTTGAAGATCGTTAATAAATCAATCGCTACCCTTAGCTATGGTGGCGATTATTTAATTTTAGAGATTATATTGATATGTTTCGGAGAATAGAGGAGACATATTGAGAAATATAGGGTTGACTCGTTAATTGTTTAAATGGTATAATTTTTCTAATAATTACGGAAAGGAGTGAGATATCGCAATGACTAATTTAATGAAGGATAACCTTGGAAATTATATGATTGCCTCTCACTCATGCGGATTAATAAATTCGGGATCTGATTAGAAATATAGATTTAGTAGAGAATGGTAGTGAAAAGAATCAGTATTTTTTATTGGACGGATTGTGAGCCACAGGGTTATTTAATATACCTTGTGGCTTTTTATTTGCTCTGAAGCTTACAATCCTACGTTAATAGATACTCTTACTAACATATAATTCCAGTTATTTTTCTAAAAAATATTAACTGGAGGGTTAGATTAGTGGAAAAACATTTACAAGGTTGGAATGTTACTATTGAGGAATCCT
>NZ_AEWH01000018.1 GCF_000190475.1 Ornithinibacillus scapharcae TW25 | reverse complement strand
TGACTGCCTCTTTCATCTTCTTCTCGTGCGTCCTTACCTCTCAAGAACGTGAAGACCGCATCCTTCATCACCTTCTCATACATCCTTTCCTCTCAAGAACGTGAAGACCGCCTCCATCATCTTCTTCTCGTGCGTCCTTACCTCTCAAGAACGTGAAGACCGCCTCCTTCATCATCTTCTCGTGCAACTTTCCTCTCAAGAACGTGAAGACCGCCTCCTTTATCAACTTCTCATGCGGCTTTTCACTAATATACGCTCCCCCCCACACAACCAACCCCAAAACAAAAAAAAGAGCGACATAGTCGCTCCCTCCTCCCCAACTCAGCCAACCTCGTACATTGCGGTTGGTACTGCGGGGTCTGTATCATGTAGATCTACTTGAATGCCGCGCTCGGTTAGTATGTTTCCTACTGACATGCGGGCGAGATCTTTCATGTTGTTGTCTTTACTTAAGTGTGCGAGATAGATCCGCTTCGTGTTGTTATCGATTATATCGGTTAGTGCTAATCCGCAGTCTTCGTTGGACACGTGACCTGAGTCGCCTAGGATACGGCGTTTGACGCTCCATGGATAACGGCCCATGCGTAGCATGCCGACATCGTGGTTCGCTTCAAAGATGTAGGCATCTGCACCTTCGACTGTTTTTTTTATTCGTTCTGATACGTAACCAAGGTCGGTTACGAGTGCTACCTTTTTCCCTGCATGACGGAAGACGTAAAACATTGGTTCTGCAGCATCGTGCGATACACCGAATGATTCTACATCCAAATCGCCAAAGGTTTTTACTTCTTCCATGTTAAATATGAACTTTTGATCAAGCGATAGCTTACCGATTGATCCCTCCATGGCTTTCCATGTTTTTTCATTTGCATAGATTGGTAGATTATATTTACGAGCTAGTATTCCTAGCCCTTTGATATGGTCGCTATGTTCATGTGTTACTAGTATACCGGAAAGGTCTGCTGGCGAAACATGGACATCATTGAATAGCTTGTCCATTTGTTTTCCGCTTAAGCCTGCATCTACTAGAAGCTTCTCTTTATCAGATTCTATATAGAACGCATTCCCCGAACTTCCGGATGCTAGGACACTAAAACGCAATGTCATGTTGATTCACTCCGATTAGTATTAAGCTTGCTAGTTAATATCTCTAGCATGTCTTCTTTAAAATCTTCTCTTCCCTTAATGGATCTAGTATTTTCTATACTTAGTTCAATAACATTATCGATGAAATCCTCACTCACCGAGATGATTATCGTTTCAATCGCATTTACTAAATGTTCACGTTTGCCATTAACGGATATTTTCCAAGCCGGAACCAGTACTTGAAGTCCGCTATCTAATGGGAATCGTGAATGATAGACTATTTCAGCTTCATCTACTTCATCATATGGTAATACAATATTTGCTTCATAAAGACGATGAATCGCTGTTATCGGAAGGATAAGCGGTCTCTTCTCTTCTTCTTGTACTTTCTCTGGTTCGCCTAAGAACGATTGGATATATCCGATAATTTCATTTTCATCATTCAAAAATACCAGTAGTATCCCATTCTGATTATAATAGACAGGACGGTTGTTCTTTAATTGGGAAAACACTAGAATATTTCGTTGTTCATCCCAGTAATGAAATCTAAAATCCTTTCCTAAGTATACCGTATTGGATACCAGTTGTGCTATACCATCATTAGTAGCATTTTCTGGAATGGGAATTTCCTCTTTTATTTTTGAAATAATAAAGCTATCATTGACCACTTCGACATCTTGATTAGCCATCGATTTGATTGAGGTAATTTCCTTCTTATCGAAAGTTTTTTGCCTGATGCTAATATTTGCTTCATCCGGTAATTTTTCTGGTAAATCATCTGGAATCGATATATTTTCGGATTTCAGTGATTGTTCATGGTCTTGCTTCTCTTCTTCACGTTGTACTAGACCAAGATCTTCTGTTCCCTGATTTTGAAGGACTAGAAAAAGAAGATATATATCTAGGAGTAAGAAACAGAGGATAAATAATGTTTTTATTTGACCCCATTGCATCCTCAGTTCACTCCCTTTCTCAACAATTCATCATTAAGATACAGTTGTTCCCAATTATCATTGATTTTGATAAACCAAGCAGGATTTAATTCTATCGTATACTGTGACGTATTTTGATAGCTTAAACGGTAGCCAACCTGTATATCCTGTATTTCACTTAGTCTATAGGCATTATTATTATTCAAATGATAGAGCACATCCTTGCCAGAGGGCAGCTCCACCGTCCCAATAATACTTGGAGCATTTTCACGATATAACGGTTGTCTATGCTCAATTAGTTCATGATCTAACCACACCTGTTCAATCGTTGAGAGACCTCCATAATGATGAATCGGATAGCCTCTATGTGACATCTGGAAGCGAATTTTATTCTCAGCTAAATCAAGACTTTCCAAGTAATAATCTTGGGTCCAGCCTTTATAGCTATTTATATTGGTAATACTTGCATCTAATAATTCAAAAGCAGACATGGGATTCTTAACTGGCTCTTGTAAATTATTATATTCCATATTTATTTTGTCTTTATAAACCTGCATGGTACGCTGACCGTCCACAAACCATATTTCACCATCTTCAGAGACATTCGTTTTAACTTGGGATGTATCCTTGAATAGTGTATTTTTTAAAATTTCTGGTTCTAATGCTACAGCAGTATATTTAAAAATTTGCATATCTACCGATTCAATCGGAAGATAGATTGGTTTTAATGTATTCTCTACAAGGGAATACTCTTCCAACCCTTCTAACGTCGTCATGTAGTTTTTTAAGATTTCATATTTTTGTGCATTATTCACATCTGCTTTGATAATCTTTCTATGATCGGTAGATAGAAAATTAAACGTTAAGGAATGGTCATTTCTAAAGGTGATATATAATCTCTCAAAATCGAGATTTTCTGGAATAAATACACTCTCTTCATTATTAACCGTAAAAAGGCTTGGAATAATCTCCATTGGAAGCTCAACAGGAAAGATTATCTCTATTTGTTCCCCCTCGTTAGGTGGACCATTTGCTTCAGACTCTCGAAAGTTATATAGGACCCACGACTTCATCTCTTCATATAGACTATATCTCTGGGAGGGGGATGAAAAACCAAAGTAATTATCATATTTATCAAAGATAATGAGATTAGGCTTAATGAGGGACCTCATCGATTCAATCTCCCCATCATAGGTAATCACATCTTCTCCTAATAAGGCATCATCTTCCTGTAGTGTAGTTCGATCACTAGAATGATAACTCCAAAGGCTATAGGAAAGTATTAGACTAATTCCTACTAATATCGCTAGTGTATATGTTTTAATTACTTCAAAGTTCATTAGAAATTCCTCCGCTTCTTACCCATCAGCGGGAGAGTGAATAAAACAGTTGTTCCTTTACCTTCTTTACTTTTCGCCCATATCTTTCCATGATGTGCTTCGACAATTTCCTTTGAGATTGCTAATCCTAGGCCTGTTCCACCTAGTTTTCTTGTACGTGCCTTATCCACACGGTAAAAACGTTCAAATATTTTTTCAAGCTTGTCATAAGCTATTCCCATACCTTCATCCGTTATCGATACTAGTAGCTGATGACGTTGTTTCACAACTCTACAAGTAACTTTGCCACCTTCTGGGGAGTATTTAATCGCATTCGAAATAATATTATCTGTCACCTGTATCAACTTATCCTTATCGACCCAAACAAATAGTTTTTCATTTGGTAAATCACGAATAAATTCAATATGCTCTGGAGAATTCATTTCAAATCGATCAATAACATGATGGAATAATCCAATAAATTCGGTACGTTCTCGTTGTAGCTGATGCTCCCTATTATCCATTTTAGATAGCTGTAACAAATCATTGACCATTCGTATCATTCGTTCTGTTTCATTGTGTGTAACCGTTAGAAACTTCGGTGCAATCTGTTCGTTTTTCCATTCACCATCCAGTAATGCTTCATTATAGCTCTTGATTGTCGTTAATGGTGTTCTTAATTCATGGGAGACATTGGATACAAATTCTCGTCTCTCTTGCTCTAGCTTTTCTTGCTCGGTAACATCGCTAATTACCGTTATAAATCCAGTAACGTCATCATCATCATCTGTAACGGTAGAAAAATTTGCTCGAAGAAGGAAGATTTCATTTTCGTCACTAAAATCAATAATGATAGAACCACTTTCTGGTAGGTCTGTTAACTCGGTTACTTTCTCATCTAATTTCAGGACATCAATTATCTGTTCTCCATAGCTATCCTCGGGACTAACACCAAGTAGAATTCCGGCAGCTTCATTCATTAATGTCACAGCACCCGTTTCGTCTGTGGCAATAACGCCATCTGACATATTCTCCAAAACAGAATTTAATTTCCGAGTTTCCTCTTCGGTTTTGGCATAGGAGTGTTTCAATTGATCATTCAGGTCGTTAAACGCAATTGCCAACTGACCTATTTCATCGGTACCATAGACATTTACTTTTTGAGAAAAATCACCTTTCCCCATAATTTGGGCCTGTCTGCGCATCTCCATAATAGGCTTTGCAATCGCTCGTGCTACCAAAATTCCTAGCAATGCTGAAATGAGTGTTGCTAAAATAGAACCATTGATAAAGATTTCATTAATTTCTTCTAATTGGTTATAGATACTCTGTGCTGGTGCTTCCACATATATAAGCCCAACCATGACTTCCTCATCATCGAATAAAGGGGTTGCCTTGGAGTAGACAATATTCCCTTTTCGATCTTTTGCCTCACTTTCACGTTCCCGCTGTACTATCAATGCCAGTTGAATGATTTCTCTTGTAGACTTTTTACCAACATTCTCCTGTTCATTGTAGTTATTCGTTGCAAGTATTCGCCCCTGACCATCTACAACGAGTACATTCCACGTACTATCCGTGTCTAGATCATGAACAATGCCTTGGATATCCTGTGTAAGTGTGGTCTCCTCTTCACCGGTTCTCTCCTGATTGAAAGCATTCTCTAAATAGTGGCTTAATACATCTACTCTTTTTTCTACGTCACCTTTAAAATTGGTTAATAATTCCGCCTTTAAAGAGGTGGTAAAATAAGATCCGATGACTTGTATTGCAACCAACAGTAATAAAATATAGATAATAATAACTTTAAATTGTATCGAGCGAAAAAAGCCGACTTTATGCATATAACCTACTCCTGATCAGGATTACGTAAATAGTAACCAACACCACGGCGTGTTACAATCCATGTTGGATTACTTGGATTCTCCTCTATTTTTTCACGCAGTCTTCTAACGGTAACGTCTACTGTACGGACATCGCCGAAGTAATCGTATCCCCATACGGTTTCCAGTAAATGTTCTCTTGTCATAACTTGCCCAATATGACGAGCTAAATAATGCAGCAACTCAAACTCACGATGTGTTAACTCGATTTCCTTCCCATCTCTTGAGACGGTATAGGCGTCCGGATGAATCGTAAGTGATCCAATCGTAATATCTTTATTTTCTTTCGTAGTATCATCTGGTACATGCTGCTGTCTTCTCAAATTCGCCTTAACACGAGCAATCAACTCTCGGTTGCTAAATGGTTTTGTAACATAGTCATCTGCACCTAGCTCAAGGCCTAACACCTTATCAATTTCAGAGTCCTTTGCAGTCAACATAATAATTGGCATTGTCTTTGTCTTGCGAATTTCACGACATACTTCATTTCCGTCTTTATTCGGAAGCATGATGTCTAATAAAATCAAATCTGGGTTTTCCAATTCAGCTAGTTTGATGGCTTCATCGCCATCATTGGCAACAACAACTTCATACCCTTCTTTTTCCAAGTTGAATTTTAATATATCTGCAATTGGTTGTTCATCATCTACAACTAAAATCTTCTGTGCCATTCTTCCACTTCCTTTTTGGTTTTTAAATTATATATATTCGTAAGGAACGTTATATTTTGCTAGTATTTTCTTTATTTTAACTTACTTTATTTGAAAAGTCTTGTAGGGGTACCACTTCTGTATAGCGTTATCTTTATTATATCAACTCCTGTTTTCATAATGTATGAAAAAAGCTGGCTCATACTGTATGTCATGAGTCAGCTTTTTCCTATCGTACTAGTACAAATATTCTAATGGATTTTGTAATGCACCATTCTTATATACTTCAAAGTGTAAGTGAACACCCGTTGAGTTTCCAGTTGAACCCATAATACCGATTGTTTGACCTTGTTGAACCGTTTGGCCAACACTTACATTGATAGATGAAAGATGGGCATAAATAGTTTTCATTCCGTTATTGTGGTTGATTTCAATCTTATTTCCAAAGCTGCCTTGATACCCAGCGAATACCACCGTACCATTATCTGCTGCAAGAATAGAACGATTGGCTGGACCAGCGATATCTATTCCCTTATGATATGCTCCCCAGCGGTAACCAACATGACTAGAGATATATCCACCAACTGCTGGCCAAACTAAATCACCTGTACCGCGAGATGGAATGACTTTTGTACCTTTAATAATTACTTTATTAACTGGTTCGGATACAACATCTTCATCTAATACATCGCGTTTTACTACTTTTCCATTCCGAATCTCGATACCATACTGTACAACCTTTTCACCATTGGAACCTTCTTGTTGTACCTTTTGATCTCCTTTTGGCATTTCATCGGATTCCTTAATTTCTGTTTCAAATACGATTTTTTCTTTTTTCTTTTCTTCCTTTTTCACAATTACATCCACAAAAGGTTTTAATTCCGTTACATTTATTTCTTGACCAATTTGGAGTAATGTATCTTCCTTAATGGAAGGGTTTAACTCTAGCAAAGTTTCTAAAGATAAATCGTACTTAGAAGCAATGGAGCCTAATACTTCGCCTTCGCTTACCGTATGTTTCTCTTCTTCAAGGGTACCTTTTTCTAATAGCTTTAAACCCTCTGCTACAGTTAAAACTTCTTTCGGATTAACTTTTTCGGTAGAAAATGAAACATCTTCTGATAAGGTAACGTCTAATATAATAGATTCACCTACTGCAATATCTGCTGGTTCGCTAGGAGCATCAGCAATCTCAAGACCGTCTGACACCACATCGGTAGGTTTTGCAGATTCTAATAACGCTAATGTTTCTTCATCTACATATTTTAGTTTGTAGTCTTCAATAACCTTTTGTGCATCCTGACTGGTTTCAAAGTATCCTACTACTTCATCTCCAATCATTAGTTCTACAGCTTGAGCCTTTACGGAAATATTTTTTTCTAAATATTTTGCGATAGAATCATTATCATATGTAGGATTAAATACTAACTCAGAAACAAGTTCGACATTATCTCCAACTGCTAGTTCCATATCCTCATAAATTCCTTCGGCTTTCTCAAGCTTACTCTGCATAATCTTTGTTACGGTTTGCTCGTCACTGACTTGTCCGATATGTTTTCCGTTAACATAAACATGGTGTACCGTTTGTAAGCCATTTGTTTCTTCTGCAAAGGCAATTCCCGTTGCTAATACAGATACAAGTCCAGTACTAATAATTGCCTTTTTCAGCAGATTCTTCTTAGACTGCTTTCGCTTTTCTGAGAGCACATTCTCTCCCCCTATTACTGTGGAAATGATATATATATATAAATAAAACTATATTTTTATATTTTATAGATTAAAAGACCTATTACGATCCTCTATTAATCTATCATAATTTACTAGGGGAAGGAACACTATCCGAGGTTTTGTAAACAAA
Source organism: Ornithinibacillus scapharcae TW25 (assembly GCF_000190475.1). GTDB lineage: Bacteria > Bacillota > Bacilli > Bacillales > Amphibacillaceae > Ornithinibacillus > Ornithinibacillus scapharcae. Next base: position 50,546 of record NZ_AEWH01000018.1, on the reverse strand, counting down.
ATGTATAATAATCGCCATTTTTTTACGAAAATACACTAATTTCATATAAAATGTTGTTGAAATAGGGTATATTTTTCCATATTTATACATTAACATTACAAAATTGTAACAACAGGAGGAACCGTTTTCAAAAAATGTATTAAAAAATAAAAAGAGAGCTATTTAGCTCTCCATGAATCCGCTAATTACTATACACATTACGTACTACATTAGTTTGACTACGGTCTGGTCCTACTGAAAAGATGGATAATGGAATCTGAGTAAGCTGGGAGATTCTTTCGACATAATGCAATGCATTTATTGGTAGTTCATGTAGACTTTTTACATTTGTAATGTCTTCTTTCCAACCAGGCATTTCCTCATAAACTGGCTCACATTCAGCAAGTTCTTTTAAGCTAGCTGGAAACTCCTCTATGATTTTTCCATTGAGTTTATAGGCAACACATATTTTTAATGTATCGATGCCTGTTAATACATCTAAACAGTTTAGGGATAGATCTGTAATACCACTTACCCTTTTCGCATGACGCACAACGACACTATCAAACCATCCGACACGACGGGCTCTGCCAGTTGTTGTACCATACTCCCTGCCAACTTCTCGAATCGTTTGACCAATTTCATCATGTAGCTCGGTTGGGAATGGACCATCACCCACTCTTGTCGTGTATGCTTTTGATACGCCAACAACATGTTTAATTTTGGTTGGACCAACACCTGACCCTATTGTTACTCCACCTGCAATTGGGTTAGAGGATGTGACATATGGGTATGTCCCTTGGTCAATGTCCAACATGACACCTTGGGCACCTTCAAACAGGACACGTCTCCCTTCGTCTAATGCATGGTTTAACACAACAGATGTGTCACAGATATACCTTGCCATTTGTTGTCCATAGGCATAATATTCTTCTAGAATGTCTTCTACACGTAATGGCTCAACTTCATATACTTTCTCAAACAAACGGTTTTTTTCCTTTATATTTTGTTCTAGCTTTTCCCGGAACGTTTCTTTATCCAATAAATCTGCCACTCGAATTCCAATTCTTGCAGCTTTATCCATATAGGCAGGACCGATCCCTTTTTTCGTCGTACCGATTTTATTCGCGCCTTTCTCTTCTTCCTGTAAGATATCCAACTTTATATGATAAGGGAGTATGATATGTGCTCGGTTACTAATCCGTAGATTATCTGTTGTAATATTACGTTCATGCAGATAAGCAACCTCTTCTAAAAATGCTCTCGGATTGATTACCATACCATTTCCTAGTACACAAATCTTCTCATTAAAAAAGATACCAGAGGGAATTAAATGTAGCTTATATGTCACACCATCGAACTTTATCGTATGGCCTGCATTATTTCCACCTTGATATCGCGCAACAACTTCTGCATTTTGTGATAGAAAGTCTGTTATTTTTCCTTTACCTTCGTCACCCCATTGGGTTCCTACAACAACTACTGAGGACATAGCACACTCCACCTTCATATCAAATTTGTATTTCAATGTTATCCGTTGAATATTTTAGCAATAACTATGTTATTAGTCAACAGAATACGAACATTATATATAATTTTATCGTTATTGTTCGTATTTCAGGACGGTACCCCTTCATGCCTCATAACAACAATCAAAACCACCAGTGTGAACTGGTGTGGTTTGCTCTGCGGCTGTACGCCTCTATTACCGGCCTAGGCCTGAACGGCCCACCGAATGGTTCCCCCTTTTGCACCACATTCATTCACTGATTCTAAGAGAATCTCTTACTTCTTTATATTTTTGCTCCTATAAACGGATTATATTCTTCGAATATAGTTAATTAATCAGACATGTAGTCTTCTTTAAGCTGATTTCTAATGTATTCTTGTATTTGCTTTCTATTTCTGCCCACTGTATCAACATAGAACCCTCGACACCAAAATTTTCGATTGCCATATTTATATTTTAGGTTGGCATGTCTATCGAATATCATTAAACTACCTTTCCCTTTTAAATATCCCATAAATTGACGTGATCACGCCTTTACGTTCACATAAATCTCGTATGATTTGACCTATGCTTTTTTTGTACTTTCCGTATATTATTTGCCCTCTGTACTTTGGTGCAAACACTATATGATACTTACAATTCCACGTTGTGTGTGCTAAACTATTCTTGTCCTTCATAGGACTCGCCTCCTTCTTTGGTGAGATTTAGTGGTCGGGAAACCAACTTTATCTTACCATGAAGTGAGGCGTTTTTTGTCCCACGCTGAAAGCTTTCTGGAACCCCTCGCATAGCAAGGGGTTTTCAAAACATCAAAAAAAACAGCCTCCTGAAAAGGCTGTTATGCATGAACTGGTTCTGGTGGAACATCACTAGGTTGATAGCGATGATCCAAATCTACGAACTTATTATATTCTTTTACAAAAGCAAGCTCAACTGTTCCTACTGGACCGTTACGCTGCTTCGCTAAGATGATTTCAATGATGTTTTGTTTTTCCGATTCTTTATCATAATAGTCATCACGATATAAGAACCCAACAATATCAGCATCCTGCTCAATACTTCCTGATTCACGTAGGTCAGACATCATTGGACGTTTATCTTGACGTTGTTCTACACCACGAGAAAGCTGTGATAAAGCGATTAGTGGTACGTTTAATTCACGGGCTAATCCTTTTAGGGAACGAGAAATCTCTGAAACTTCTTGCTGACGGTTTTCACCTGGTTTCCCACTACCTTGAATTAACTGTAGATAATCAATCATAATCATCCCTAAGCCATGTTCCTGTTTTAGGCGTCGGCATTTCGAACGAATCTCACTAACCCGAATACCAGGTGTGTCATCAATAAAGATTCCCGCATTAGAGAGACTTCCCATCGCCATGGTAAGCTTCGTCCAATCTTCGGGCTCTAAGTTACCATTACGTAGTCGATTGGCGTCAATATTTCCTTCTGCACAAAGGATACGTTGTACAAGCTGGTCTGCACCCATCTCTAGACTAAATATAGCTACATTTTCACCCGCATTTACAGCAACATTTTGCGAAATGTTCAGGGCAAAAGCCGTTTTCCCCACAGAAGGACGAGCTGCGATAATTATGAGATCATTACGTTGAAAACCAGATGTCATTTTATCTAAATCACGGTAACCAGTAGGAATACCGGTAACATCCGCATTACTTCGATGCAGCATTTCAATTTTGTCATATACATCAATAAGAACATCTTTAATTTGTTTAAAGCTACCAGAGTTTTTACGTCCGGAAACTTCTAAAATACTTTTTTCCGCTTCATTTAAAACATCCTCAACCTCGTCTTCACGTGTAAAGGTTGTTGTTACAATATCTGTTGCCGTACGAATTAATCGGCGTAGTACTGATTTTTCTTCTACAATCTTAGCATAGTATTCAATATTCGCAGCAGTCGGCACACTCTCTGCCAACTGTGCTAAATACGATACTCCGCCCGCTTCTTCCAATTGCTTTGTATTCGATAGATCGGTCGTTACCGTTACTAAGTCAATCGGTTCTCCTCTATCGGAAAGCTTGAGCATCGTCTCAAAGATTCGTTGGTGACTAGCTCGATAAAAATCACCTGGCAAAAGTAGCTCAGATGCTGTTGAAAATGCCTCTGGTTCAAGAAAGATCGCTCCGATAACGGCCTGCTCAGCTTCAATATTATGCGGTGGAGTTCTGTCATTCCATTCACTCATGTTTGTTTCCTCCTTTAGCAAAGGCTTTTAATATCTTACTGTTCAACAACATGCACTTTAACCGTCCCTGTCACTTCAGGATGAAGTTTAATCGGAACATTTGTATATCCAAGTGCTCGAATCGGTTGTTCTAGCTCAATTTTACGTTTATCTATTTTTATATTGTGGTCTTTGTTTAAGCTATCAGCAATCTGTTTACTTGTGATGGATCCGAATAATCTACCACCCTCACCAGATTTAGCTTTGATAACTACTTCAAAACTCTCAATCTTCGTTTTTAATTGCACAGCATTTTCTTTTTCTTGTTCTTCTAGTTGTTTATCTTTTCGTTTCTGTGCTTCTAAAGCTTTCATATTACCTGGGGTTGCTTCTTCTGCTAGGTTGTTTTTTAGTAAATAGTTTCTAGCATAGCCATCTGAAACATTTTTTACTTCGCCTTTTTTCCCTTTACCTTTAACATCTTGTAAAAATATTACTCTCATTCTGTATCTCTCCCCTCATAATACTCATCTAATATATCCTTCAATAGCATTTCTGCATCATCAATCGTTGTATCCTCAATTTGTGTCGCAGCATTTGTTAAATGCCCGCCACCATCCATTTTTTCCATAATAATTTGTACGTTTATCTCACCTAACGAACGAGCACTGATTCCGATTCTACCATCACTGCGTTCTGCTATTACAAATGATGCAGAAATACCTGTCATGGTTAATAGCGTATCTGCCGTTTGAGCAATCAGAACCGGACCAAATATATCACCTGGATCTGCTTTTGTAATGGCAATAGAATTTCGGTAAATTTTAGTTCGCTCAATTAGTTTACTCCGTTTAACGTATAAATCCAAGTCCTCTTTTAAAAATTGTTGTACAAGTACTGTATCTGCACCTTTTGCTCGTAGATATGATGCCGCATCAAATGTTCTTGAACCCGTCCGTAATGTAAAGCTCTTCGTATCGACAATGATACCAGCAAGTAGGGCCGTTGCTTCCAGCATTTTGAGCTTTTCCCCTTTTGGCTGGTACTCTAAAAGCTCTGTTACTAATTCTGCTGTCGATGAAGCATATGGTTCCATATAAACTAATGTAGGGTTTTCGATAAATTCTTCAGCACGTCGATGGTGGTCGATAACGACTTTATAATCGGTTTTTGCTAAAAGACGCTTGCTTACTACCATGGAAGGCTTATGCGTATCTACCACGACTATCAAGCTACGACTAGTAATTAAGTCCTCAGCCATATCAGGGTCAATAAAGTGCTGCCAAATTGCAGGCTCCGCCTTGATAGCATTTACTAATCGTTGAACTCCTGTACTAACATCCTCTGGATCAAACACAATATAACCATCAACACCATTAGTTTGCGCGATATTTAGAATACCGATTGCTGAACCAATCGAATCCATATCTGGAGCTTGGTGTCCCATAATAATTACCCGATCACTAGCTCGCACTAAATCCTTTAGAGCATGCGAGATTACTCTCGCTCTAACACGAGTACGTTTTTCCATTGGGTTTGTTTTACCACCATAGAAACGGACTTTACCAGAATCATCTTTGATCGCTACCTGGTCACCACCACGTCCAAGGGCAAGGTCTAGACTGGATTGCGCTAATTGTCCTAATTCAGGTAATGTTGCATTTCCTACACCTACACCAATACTTAACGTGATTGGGATATCTAACTCTGAGTTTAATTCATGCATTTCGTCTAATATGTCAAATTTCGTTTTCTCTAAATGGTCTAATATCTCCTTCGTACCAACTGCTAAGAATCGGTCTTGTGAGGTACGTTTTAAATATAGCCCATTATCATGTGACCACTTATTTAGGAAGGACGTTACTTCAGAGTTTAATTGACTCTTAATGGTGTCCTCCATGTTTTGTGTGATTTCATCATAGTTATCAAGAAAGATAATAAATAATACCGTTTGATCATTTTTATAAAGTGTTTCTAGCTCCGCCTGTTCTGTACGGTCAAATAAGTAAATGAGACGTTCTTCTTTTCGTATCGTTGCTTGAAACTCATATGCATCCAGCTCAATACGAATTTCATCATGATTTTCTTTGATCATTGGAATGAGATCCTCTGAAATGGCATTCAAGGATTCACCAACAATAGAATCGTCTTCTCCGAATTGATTCATATAAGGATTTGCCCATTCCACATTATAATCTTCACTATACAGGATAATTCCGATAGGCATTTCCAATAATGCTTCTTCGCCAACCTTTTTCACACGATACGATAAGGTGGATATATATTGCTCGGTTTCATCATTAATTCTTCTTTCAATCTGAATGGTATAGTAAAATGACAATACTAATAATACGGTCATAATGATTCCTAGTATCCATTCAAAATACCAAATAAGTCCAAGTAAAATAACAGATACAGCATATATCAGCCATAAATGATTACTTAACTTTGGACGTTTTTTCATCTCTGACATTTAAGATTCAGCTCCTACTAATGGACGCTTTTCGTTTACGATTAACATTTATTTTACCATCCGATCTCGCATACCAAACCCTAAGTCAATTATACCTAAGATTCTAACCAATGGAAGTAGTAATGGTGCAAAAACAATCGTTATAATAGTAACAATTATTGGCATTGCAATGGTTATATTTTTATGATGTGCAAAGAAGAAAATAAAGGAAATTCCTTGTAACGCCAATAATAATCCAGTTAGAATGATGACATTTTGTAATGCGATAAATACTGTACTATTTGGGTCTGTTTGAAAGAGTGATAGGACCATAGCAAGTAAGTAAATCCAAATAACGGATATCGGGAAACGAAAATTACGAAACTTAGGGAATTGTAGTCGCTTCCTGTCTATTCGATTTAACAGCTTATAGCTTAGCCACTGATTTAACAGGGCTAAAGCAAGTGAAAAAATAGCAATTCCTACTGGTATCAACTGTTTGGATACATTCAGTTGTTGTTCTATTAGCATAAGGTCTTTCTCGGATACTTGTCCCATCCCAAAGTCTGCTACTAGTTCCTTACTCGTTTCTATCGCTTCGTCCATTTCCTGATTAAATTCATCGATGATATTAACATCTAACAAAACCATATTAAAGACAATCAACAATAGGATACCTATAGCATAACCAACTGTACCTCTTGCTAGTGTCTCATATGGAGATCGTTCTTGATAAATAGCAGAGCCAATTACTATTCCACCAATACCTGCTAGCACCGTTAACGGTATCGAAATAAACGTAGCAAATAGAATGGATAATAATATCGCGACGGTAAACATCAATAAGGATGGTTTCCAGTCATGCTTCGCTGCAAATATAACAAATGGTACAGCTAAGAAAATCAGCGTTAGTACGGATATCACTGGAGCGAATATCGTTACCAATAACATCACGATAAACACTGCCGTCATTAGCGCTCCATCTATTAGTTGTTTTGATTTATTCATATAGTACGCACCTCTATTTCAAGTGAAAGCTTATTTTAATATGATAACATGATTAAATGGGTATATGTTATTAGAATGAGTTCTAAGAGTGATGTTAGAAAGACTGGCTATGTGTTAGATTTCCTTTGGCAGGTGAGATAGGGTTATACATCCTTCTATCTGCCAAATAAAATGAGGAGCATACTACTTGGAAGCTTGGGAAGATAATTATTACGAATGAATTCAAAGCTTTATTCGACAACTTCTATTATAATATAAAGGAAGTAATAATTAAAGGATTGAAACATACATGGTTCTTTGGAAAACATTTTTACATAGTCTCAGACTCCCTAGCAAACAGGCCGTTTTCAAACTAAATAGAGTACCAATGGATATAACCGTTTTTATATGTTTATAATGCTCTTTTTATTTCCATTCCTTCCTTAATTCAACAATTAGTGAAGTCATCTGGATTAGGGTCGGATATGAACATCGTGTTTAAACTAATCTACTTCTTTATCTTTAACTATTTACCACTAACCATCATGATATTTTTACTTATTACGGCTTTTGCTTATCTATTTACTTGGATTGCTAAAGCAATGCAACGGAAGCTAAAGCTGCAAATATTATGGAAGATGTTCGCATATGCAACGACAATACCATTTCTACTGTATACCGTTATTGCTCTATTCTTCCCTATTAGCGATGTTTTTTTACTCATTGCGATTGTTTATACTTCGATAATAGTCTTTCTAGTAATGAAGGTTTATCCTAGAAGGAAAATATGAAGCGTGTTTAACTAAAGTAGTGAGCCTCTAAACCTGTAGTAATTTCCGCGTTTAGAGGCTATTTATTTATGAGTTGAATGATCTACTCTATCGGATATAAATATAAAATGGCGATTTAATGCAAAAAAGTAGTACAAACCATAAAATTATGATCTGTACTACTTTTTTTAATTACTCAGCCACATATGGTAATAAAGCCATTTGACGAGCGCGCTTAATTGCGATTGTTAATTTACGTTGATATTTTGCAGAAGTTCCAGTTACACGACGAGGAAGAATTTTTCCACGTTCAGAAATGAAACGCTTAAGAAGATCAACGTCTTTATAGTCGATGTGTGTAATACCGTTAGCTGTGAAGAAACACACTTTACGGCGCTTACCACCGCGTCCACGACGAGCTGCTGCCATTTAAAACCCTCCCCTACAAATTATTTTTTATATAACAATTTCGTATCATTTAAAATGGTAAATCATCATCTGAAATATCAATTGGTTCACCATTGTCTTTGAATGGATCATCCTCGAATTGATTTCGATTCTGATTTTGGTTCTGATTTTGTTGGAATCCTGGTGAATAGGAGTCTTGTCCACCACGGCCTGAGCCCTGAGAAGAACCTTTTGACTCTAGGAATTGTACACTATCAGCAACAACTTCTGTTATATAAACCATTTTTCCATCCTGACCTTCGAAGGAACGAGTTTGAATTCGTCCATCGACACCAATTAGGCTACCTTTTTTCATGTAGTTCGCTAACGTTTCTGCAGGTCTTCTCCAAATTACACAGTTGATGAAATCTGCTTCTCTATTTCCTTGTTGGTTGGAAAAAGGGCGATTCACAGCAACAGTGAAATTGGCTACTGCGACTCCGTTTGGTGTATAACGTAAATCAGGATCCTTCGTTAACCTGCCGACAAGAACGACACGATTTAACATCAGAACCACTCCTTATTATTGGTCTTCTCGAACTGCAATGTGACGAATAATGTCTTCAGAGAACTTAGCTAAACGATCAAATTCATTAACTGATTTTTCATCGCCAGAGAAGTTAATTAAAACATAGTATCCATCACGGTAATCGTTAATTTCATATGCTAGGCGTTTTTTGCCTACTTCTTTAACATTTTCAATCTCCGCCCCGTTATCTGTTAAGATACCGTTGAAACGCTCGATTAAAGCTTTTTGCGCTTCCTCTTCCATGTCTGGGCGGATGATGTACATGATTTCATATTTTCTCATCCGTTACACCTCCTTTTGGTCTTAGCGGCCCTTATCTATTGAAGTAAACTTCGCAACAAGAGCAAGGAGTAATTAAAATTCATTACTCACAATAGTGTATTATAACAAACATTATATGAAATAACAAGTCTTCGAGAGATCCTATTTACGTAATAACCTATTAAACATTAAAGCGGAAGTGAATAACATCGCCATCTTTAACAATGTATTCTTTTCCTTCTAGTCTTACCTTCCCTTTTTCACGAGCATGTACCATGGAACCGGCCTCTAATAAATCATCATAAGAAACAGTTTCAGCACGAATAAATCCTCTTTCAAAATCACTATGAATGATACCAGCTGCTTGTGGTGCTTTAATCCCTTTACGGAATGTCCAGGCACGTACTTCTTGTTCACCAGCAGTAAAGTATGTTGCCAGTCCTAAAAGGCTGTAAGAGGCCTTAATTAGCTTATCTAGACCAGATTCTGAAATACCTAGCTCTTCTAAGAACATTTCTTTTTCATCCTGATCTAATTCAGAAATTTCTTCCTCAATTCGAGCACAAATAACGATTACTTCTGCCCCTTCTTTTGCAGCATAATCTCTAACCTTTTGTACATTCGGATTAGCATCTGGGTCTGCTACTTCATCTTCACCAACATTAGCTACATATAACATCGGTTTACTTGTTAGTAGATGCAGACCTTTAACTAACTTTTGTTGTTCGTCCGTGAATTCCAGGGCACGTGCAGGTTTTTCTTCTTCTAAGCCTGTTTTGATTTTTGAAAGCACTTCATATTCAACAAGTGCATCCTTATCCTTTTGTTTGGCTAACTTTTCTACACGTTGGATTCGTTTATTAACGGTTTCTAAGTCTGCTAGAATTAGTTCTAAATTAATGATTTCAATATCATCAATAGGGTCTACCTTACCAGAAACATGCGTGATATTTTCATCCACAAAACAACGAACCACTTGGCAAATTGCATCCACTTGGCGGATGTGGGATAAAAATTGGTTCCCTAATCCTTCCCCTTTACTAGCACCCTTTACGATACCGGCAATATCCGTAAATTCAAATGTTGTTGGTACTGTTTTCTTCGGTTTTACTAATTCTGTTAATTTATCTAGACGCTCATCAGGAACTTCTACCATCCCAACATTGGGATCAATTGTAGCAAACGGATAGTTTGCAGCCTCTGCACCTGCTTGAGTTATTGCATTAAATAATGTAGATTTCCCTACATTTGGAAGTCCGACGATTCCTGCTGTTAAAGCCATTTCAATTCCACTCCTTAAGGATTCCATTCATATAGAACGCGTTCACTAATTCAATTATAGATTTTGACTTCAAAAAAGACAAGCAAGCAAAAAGCGAAAATAGACCCCATAACGGGGCCTATTTTCGCCTATTTACCCTATTATTTTTAAATTCTCTATCTATCTATATACTAATTTTACCATTTTTTAATAATTTAGTTCAAGAGAAATCAATTCAATTTTCTGCTTTTTCTAATATCTTTTTTAGTTTCTTTGTAAAATCCTTGCGTGCAATCATTACGCTATGGTCACAACCCATGCATTTTATTCGTATATCCATTCCCATACGTATAATCTTCCAACGGTTTTCCCCGCATGGGTGGGGCTTTTTCATTTGTACAATATCATGTAATTGAAATTCCTTATCCACCATTTTGTACTTCCCCTTAAATTGATTTTATATTTTTTTTCCTGTCTTATACCACAATGGAAACAATAGAAGTCTTGTTAGCACGTATAAATTTAGTAATCCATATAAAGGGTATAAAACACTGACTAAAGTTGAAAAACCAACTGTTGTTAATGGTATCATTGTAGCTAAAATTATGGTGACAAGCAACCAAAATGGTATTTTAAAATAGCTTACTAATCGGGTTGTTAGCCCTAATACACCAGATGCTGCAGTAGTAAAAATTGCAAACCATAATAATATCGTCATAAATATAACCATTTGAAATGGATAATTACTTAATATCGCAAATAAAGGTATTTCGTATAATAGAATTTCTTCTGCAATTTGAATTAAGCTATTGTTATATATGTACGTTAACACTCCTAATATCAATCCACTACCAAGACTAGCAATCCATATTTCTTGTTTGGACTTCACTTTATCCCCTACTGCACCAAGTACTGCGATTAATGGTAGGATATTGAGTGCTGTAAACGGAAATGCCGATGTCCAGTTATGCTGCTCCCGCCAATTTGAGAATAGATTAAGACTCTCATCATACGTAAACGTTAATAAAATATAAAGTAGCCCTACTATTAGAATCGGCAATATAATCTGGTTCATGGAAAGTAATCCACTAATATCCCGTAAAAATAACAAAAACAACATGATACAGATAAAAACAATCCCCCACCAATACGGGAAGTTAAAAGCTTGTCCGGTCGCACCACTACCAGACATCATGACAACCGTTGTTGTAAAGAGATAGACAAATATCATGACATCATATACGGGTGCCAATTTATCGCCAACTATCTCTCTCAGAACGGGTCTATATTCTGTTGATGCATTTTTATAGCTAACCGACATAATGACATAAAGCGATATTGTAAAAAACACCATGAACAATACAATAGCAAGTCCACTTCCATGACCAAAAAATTCCCATAGTTCCCTACCTGATGCATACCCAGCTCCAATAGTTGTTCCAATAATAAGGAACATCCATTTAAATCCTGATTTCCACATTCACTTCTCCTCCATCATCTACCTCTGTCATTCTATATACAATTTGATGTAATGAATCCATATTGATACGAATCTGACTAAGTTTTTAATCCATTTTCCATTTCCATCAACAGTCCAAAAGTTTATGTAATGGATAATGTATAAAAACAAAAGTAAATCCGTATACTAATAACAATATGTATGTGGAGGAGAACCTATGAATCTAAAGAATCGGTTAACGCAAAAAAATGAAACAATTAGAATGATACATACTGACCCTAACCTTATGACCTCCATGAGTGATTCCATTATGAACTGGTTCCCAAATATTCCAAAAGAATATGTCATTGTATGTGTAGGTACCGATCGCTCAACTGGTGATGCATTAGGTCCTTTAACTGGATCGTATTTAATGGAAAAAAATTAAGACATATGACGGTTTATGGGACATTACAAGATCCTGTCCATGCAACAAATCTCGAAGAATATATTCAATTAATTGAAAAACAGCATAGAAATGCTTATATTATTGCAATTGATGCTTGTCTAGGTAAAACTAGCTCTGTTGGTCAAATCATTGCCTGTGAAGGTGCTCTAAAGCCAGGTGCAGCATTAAATAAACCACTGCCCCCAGTTGGAAATATTCATATAACAGGCGTCGTGAATATTAGTGGTTTCATGGAGTATTCCGTACTACAAAACACTAGATTATCTATTGTAGTGGAAATGGCCAAAAAAATAGCCAATGTTATAGATAACATTGACCAACAACTAAAATCAAGCTATGTTACTCCAGCAATTGTGATGCCAAGGGCAAGAAAAGAACCTATTTGATTTAAACTGGTTTTAAGTGTTTCATTAAATAACTCGCTAGAGGGTTGCGTAGGCACTCCAATCAATCTATTTCTAGTATAGGTCACCTAGCGTTCTTACTCGTACTAACTTCTACAGGAGTACTCAGGATACCATCTCCCTAATAGGACATGGTATGCCATTGTAATATGAAAAGAGCTGATAGAGAATATTTTAGTCCTTTAGGTATTCGTTTGTTTTACCCTCACCATGTCCTACCCTAAAATAGCTGATATAAATAATAGATTACTCCTACCATAAGAATGGATGGTAATAGGTTGCCGACTCTGATTTGGACAACTTTCAGCATATTTAGCCCTATTGCTACAATAAGTAGGCCACCAACTGCGGTTAATTCCACAATGAGGCCATTTAGAAAGGAATCTGGTATCCAGCTTTCTATTTGTGTTGCTAATAAAGCAATGGATCCTTGATATAGTACTACTGGAATAACCGACAATGCAACTCCAAATCCTAATGTGGTCGTTAATACAAGCGCTACAAATCCGTCTAGTATCCCTTTTGTAATGAGTACTTCATGATCACCTCTTATCCCACTATCTAATGCACCAATAATAGCCATGGCACCAACAACAAATATTAACGATGCGGTAACAAATCCCTGTGAGATAGAGTTATTACCCTCTAAACTGGTAGTAAATTTATTTCCAATCCATTTTCCAAACAGATTAAGCTTTTCTTCCAAATTGAACATCTCACCAATGATTGCTCCGGTTAACAAGCTTAGTAATACGACTATAATGAGTTGTGTGGAAAAAGCCATCTGTATTCCAATTAGGATAACCGCTAAGCCTATTCCATGCATCACTGTTTCTTTATATCGTTCGGGTATTTTGGTGAACATCAAACCTAATAAACTCCCCAAGATTATCAACCCGCCATTTACTAATGTCCCGAATAAAGCCATATGCTAAACCCCCGTTCTCTGCGCCGTTCATGAGTCTCTCATGATAATGTTTCACGTGAAACATTTTAATATTTACTAATCATACTATTTATGAACCATTATTGTCTATATAGTAGAACTAACATCAAATAGTAGTAAGGAAATAAACGTTCAAAAAAAGGAGTGGTATCCCCCACTCCCTCATGACTATATATAATTATCTTTCTAGTACCTCTATTATTCTATCTAAATCATCATCCGTATAAAACTCGATCTCGATTTTACCTTTTCGTTTGCCTCGCTGAATCGAAACCGATGTCCCAAGTTTTTCTCGTAATACAGATTCTCTTTCTTGTAAGAAAATATCCTTTTTAGGCTTTATCTTCTTCTTCACTGGCTTTTCATTCAAAATAATAATTAGCTTTTCCACCTGGCGCACATTCAATTTTTCGCTAATAATTTTTTTCACTAACGGTATAAGTTTGTCTTTATCCTTAAGTCCAAGTAACGCCCTACCATGACCCATAGATAATTCACCATTGTTAATATACGCAATTACTTTCTCAGGTAAACCAAGTAACCTTACCATATTAGCAATGTGTGAACGACTTTTTCCAAGTCGTTTTGATAATTCTTCTTGGGTAATATTTAATTCTTTCATTAGATTAGCATAGGCTTGACCTTCTTCGATAGGAGTTAAGTCCTCACGTTGCAGGTTTTCTAATAATGCTAATTCCATCATTTTCTCATCTGATAATTCTTTTACGATTGCTGGAATTTCAGTTAATCCAGCTTCCTTTGCAGCACGGAAACGTCTTTCCCCTACTACAATTTCATATCCTTTAATACTTTTACGTACGATTAAGGGCTGTATAATACCAAATTCCAAAATAGACTCTTTTAATTCTTCAATAGCATCTGTGTGAAAAACCTTTCTAGGCTGATATGGATTCGGTCTACATTCTTTAATTGATATCTGTTGAACTACATCATCCTCTTTTTCCTCAATTTCAGGGAAAAAAGCATCTAATCCTCTACCCAACCCTCGTGCCATTAGCCATCACTTCCTTTGCTAATTCAAGATATACTTCTGCACCTTTTGATTTTGGATCATATGTGATAATTGGTTGTCCATGACTCGGTGCCTCTCCAAGTCTAATATTCCTTGGAATAATAGAGTTATAGACTTTATCCTGAAAGTACTTTTTAACCTCTTCAATTACTTGAATCCCTAGATTTGTTCTAGCATCAAGCATCGTAAGAAGTACACCTTCAATCATTAGTTCTTTATTTAAATGTTTCTGTACTAAACGTATTGTGTTTAGCAATTGACTAAGCCCTTCGAGTGCATAATATTCGCATTGAACAGGAATTAATACTGTATCAGAAGAAGTTAACGCATTAAGCGTAAGAAGACCTAAAGATGGTGGACAATCAATGATAATGTAATCATAATTATCACGTACTTCATCTAATGCCTTTTTTAATCTAATCTCACGGGAAATCGTTGGTACTAATTCTATTTCTGCTCCAGCTAATTGAATTGTAGCTGGTATAATATCAAGATTTTCAACACTTGTTGGTACAATAACCTCGCTTGCAGGAAGATCTTCCACAAGTACATTATATACACATTGATTCATATCTGCCTTATTGATACCTACCCCACTAGTTGCATTACCTTGTGGGTCTATGTCTACTAACAACACTTTGTTGCCTAAGTATGCTAAGCAGGCACTTAGATTAACTGATGAAGTTGTTTTTCCAACGCCACCTTTTTGATTGGCGACAGACATAATCTTCCCCATAATAATTTCACCTACCTAAAAACAATATACTATTTATTTTATCACTTTTTTCGAATGAATAACTATTAAATTTACTATTTTTTATGGAAATGAAATATATCCTCAAAAAATAGTTAAAAATCCCCATGATATAGCATAAAAATATCCCCATCTCTGTAGATGGGGCATAATCTATTTACTTCTTTTTGGTATTTTTATAGTAATTTGATAGTAGTCATCCAAATCTTGTTCATCAGATTCAATATCGATACCTGTATCAGATACCATACTTAATGACTGTCTAATCGTGTTCATTGCAATTCGGATGTCTTTGTTAACACCTTTTAAGACAGGCTTTTTACGCTTTGGTTTGTCTTTCGCATTATTTAAGTTTTCAATTCTTTCTTCTGTTTGCTTTACATTTAATTCATGCTCCAAAATTTCTTGAAGTAGTTTTAATTGTAAAGCTTCGTCTTTTAATTTTATGAGTGCTCTAGCGTGTCTTTCGGTAATATCTTTTCTTAATAATGCTTCCTGTACTTGTTCAGGTAACTTTAATAAGCGAAGTTTATTGGCAATAGTCGACTGGTTTTTACCTAATCGCTGTGCAAGTGCTTCCTGAGTGAGACCTTGTAGTTCTAGTAATTTAGCGTATGCAACAGCTTCTTCAATCACTGTCAGTTCTTCGCGTTGCAAGTTTTCAATTAAGGCTACTGAGGCGGTTTGGGTATCATTCATATCCCGAATAATCGCAGAAACATTCTCCCACCCTAGTGATTGAACTGCACGCCATCTACGTTCACCAGCAATGATCTCATACTTATCATTATCTATCTTCCGAACAACAATTGGTTGGATGATACCGTGAGTGTTGATTGTTTTAGCAAGTTCTTCGATTTTTTCTTCATTGAATACGGTACGAGGTTGATAACGATTGGGTTGTATTTGATTAACCGGAAGTTGTATTACTTCATCTGGATGATAGGTCTCTTCCTCAACTACTTCATTATCCTTCTCACCAATACCAAAAATGCGGTTAAATGGACTTACCATCTACAGCACCACCTTTTTATACTATAGATTAATAGATTCTATATTCTCTCTATCTATTAAAATGTTTCACGTGAAACATTAATTAATATGTACAACTATTAACTATACGAAATCTATTATATTTTACCATAGAAATCACGTTAAGCCTATTTTATCACACTCTTTTCGGCTTGGATATGCTCTTATATCCCATTCGACAAAAAAACAGGAAAAACCTATATTTCCCCTGTTTTCATCTATTATTCGATTGGCTCTTTATTTGGTGTACCAGGTTTTCGTGGATATTTCTTCGGTGTTTGACGTTTCTTGGATATGATTACAATGGAACGATCACTATTTTCTTCTGGAAGTGAAAATGTATGGTTTGAATCTACTTCACCGCCTAGAATTTCAATTGCATTTTTTGCAAGTTGCAATTCTTCGTTTGCTTGTGATCCTTTCATCGCAATAAATGTCCCATTCTTTTTAACTAACGGAAGACATAATTCACTTAATACGGACATTCTGGCAACTGCTCTTGCCATCACTGTATCATAGGATTCACGGAATTTACCATTCTTACCGAATGTCTCGGCTCTATCATGATAAAATGCAACATCAGACAACTCTAATTGAGATGCAAGGTGATTTAAGAAACCAATTCTTTTTTGTAAGGAATCTACTATGGTAACCTTGAGATGTGGAAAACAGATCTTGATTGGGATACTTGGGAAACCAGCCCCTGCTCCGACATCGCAAATATGCTGTTCCTTTGTAAAGTCGTGATAGAATGCAGCAGATATAGAATCATAAAAATGCTTTAAGTATACATCTTCTTCATCTGTTAATGCTGTTAAGTTAATCTTTTCATTCCACTCTACTAAAGTCTTATAGTAGATGTGAAATTGCTCCAGTTGTCGCTCCGATAAGTTAATTCCCTTTTTTTCTAATTCTGTAGCAAATTGAGTTGGGTTCATCTACATGACACTCCTCTACTAAAGTTATGTATTAAAAACTCGCATTCGCTTGTTTGTTCTTTTCACTTGTATGTATCTCAAGGTAAGAAAAAGCTTTATCCTTACCTTATTGAAGAATAAGGCCAGATCTCTATCAAAAGATCTGACCTATGCATTTAATTTGCTATTTTAGCTATTCTACCTTGTTCGATATACACAAGAAGAATAGATACATCTGCTGGGTTTACCCCAGAGATACGAGATGCTTGACCTACTGATAATGGACGAACTAATTTTAACTTTTGTCTTGCTTCCGTTGCAAGGCCACTAATTGCATCGTAATCAATATCATCAGGGATTTTCTTGTCTTCCATCTTCTTCATACGTTCCACTTGCTCATTTGCCTTTTTAATATATCCTTCATACTTCACTTGAATATCGATTTGTTCTTTTACATCCGTAGGAATCTCGGTATTAGATTCAATCACTTGATCGATTAATTCATAGTTTAATTCCGGACGTTTTAGTAAATCGTAAGCCTTCATAGGCTCTCTTAATGGTGTTGCACCTGCCCCTTCAAGCATAGTTTGTACTTCAGGAGTTGGTTTAATCGTAATTTTTCGTAGACGTTCTTTTTCTTCTTCTACAAGTTGTTTCTTCATCTGGAACCTTTGATAGCGTTCCTCTGAAATTAAACCTAACTCGTAGCCAATATCAGTTAAACGTAGATCGGCATTATCATGACGTAACAGTAAGCGATATTCTGCACGAGATGTTAGAAGGCGGTAAGGTTCTTTTGTGCCCTTTGTTACAAGGTCATCAATCAATACCCCTATATAGCCTTGCGAACGATCTAGGATGACTGGTTCCTTCCCTAACACTTTAGCTGCTGCATTAATACCAGCCATGATTCCTTGAGCAGCCGCTTCTTCGTATCCAGATGTACCGTTAATTTGACCGGCGGTAAATAATCCTGGAATATTCTTTAGCTCAAGAGTTGGCCAAAGCTGAGTTGGAACAACAGCATCATATTCAATCGCATAACCAGGACGCATCATTTCTGCATTTTCTAATCCAGGTACAGAGCGAATGATTTCGTGTTGGACAGACTCTGGCAATGAAGTAGAAAGTCCTTGAACATAGACTTCCTCTGTATCTCTACCCTCTGGTTCCAAGAATACTTGGTGTCTTGGTTTATCATTAAAACGAACAATCTTGTCTTCAATAGATGGGCAATAACGTGGACCTGTGCCTCGCTTAGCGCCAGAATACATCGCTGAAAGACCCAAATTATCATTAATAATTTGATGTGTAAATTCATTTGTATACGTTAACCAACAAGGAATTTGATCCATGATAAATTCAGTCGTTTCATAAGAAAATCCTTGTGGTTTGTCATCACCTGGTTGAATCTCCGTTTTCGAATAATCAATCGTATGGCTGTTGACACGTGGAGGAGTACCAGTCTTAAAGCGAACTAACTCTATTCCAAGTTTTTCTAGGTTCTCTGACAGTTTAATAGATGGTCGCTGATTATTTGGACCACTTTCATATTCCAAATCACCCATTAAAACTTTTCCACGCATAAAGGTTCCAGTCGTAATAATAACCGTTTCTGCACGGTATGCAGCACCAGTTTCTGTTATGACTCCTTTACATACGCCGTCCTCGATAATAAGGTCATCTACCATACCTTGACGGAGGGTTAGATTCTTTTGATTTTCAAGTGTTTGTTTCATTTCCTTTATATAAATCGGTTTATCAGCTTGAGCTCGTAATGCCTGAACAGCAGGGCCTTTACCTGTGTTTAGCATACGCATTTGAATATAAGCTTTATCGATTGTCTTTGCCATTTCTCCACCTAAAGCATCGATTTCCCGTACAACGATCCCTTTAGCTGGTCCACCAATCGATGGATTACATGGCATGAAGGCAACCATATCCAGGTTTAGAGAAAGCATGAGTGTTTTGGCACCCATTCTTGCAGCAGCAAGACCAGCTTCTACACCTGCATGACCCGCACCGACTACAATTGTATCGTAATGCCCTGCATCATATACCATATTTGTTTCTTCCTTTCTATTTTACTTACCAAATTTATTTTCCTAAACAGAATTGTGAGAAGAGCTGGTCAATCAAACTATCGCTAGCCGTATCCCCAATAATCTCTCCTAAGAATTCCCATGTTCGCGTTACATCAATTTGTACAATATCAAGTGGCATCCCCATCTCCAACGAATCCATTGCGTCTTCCAGTGCCTTCTTAGACTGGTTTAACAATTGAATATGTCTTGCATTGGATACATAGGTTAAATCACCAGAATCAATTTCACCAGCAAAGAAAGAATCAGCTATCGCACCTTCTAATTCAGCTATTCCCTCTTCCATTAGTAAAGAAGTAGTAACTATTCGTTTATCGCCTACTAATTCTTTAACCTTTTCCAGGTCTAGCTTTTGTTCTAGATCCGTCTTATTAATAATAACAATATATTCTAGTCCCTGAATAGCCTCAAATAATCGTAGGTCTTCCTCGTTAAGTTCTTCATTATAATTCAGGACAAATAGGATAAGGTCGGCTTCTTTCAATGCTTGTCTTGACCGTTCCACACCTATTCTTTCCACAATATCTTCAGTTTCTCTAATTCCTGCAGTATCCACTAGACGTAAAGGAATACCACGAACATTTACATATTCTTCAATTATATCCCTAGTAGTACCAGGAATATCCGTTACAATCGCTTTACTTTCTTGAACTAATGCATTTAGTAAGGAGGATTTCCCCACGTTTGGACGCCCAATAATAGCTGTTGCAATACCTTCGCGTAAAATCTTCCCTTGTTTTGCTACACTTAATAGCTCCTCAATTTCTGCATGCACTTCTTTCGTCTTTTGGCGCATCATTTCATGAGACATCTCTTCTACATCATCATATTCTGGATAATCGATATTTACCTCAACATGAGCAACTGTTTCTAGTAAGGATTGTCGATACTTTTTAATTAAGGAAGAAAGTCGACCATCCATCTGTTTTAAAGCTACATTCATCGCCTTATCTGTTTTGGCACGAATTAGATCCATTACCGCTTCTGCTTGTGATAAATCTATTCTCCCGTTTAGGAAGGCACGTTTGGTAAACTCTCCTGGTTCTGCTAAACGAGCTCCCTGGCTCAAGACAATTTCTAATACACGATTTACGGAAACAAGACCACCGTGACAATTTATTTCTACTACATCTTCTCTAGTAAATGTCTTTGGCCCTCGCATTACTGTTACCATTACTTCTTCCGCAACATCATTGGTAGCAGGATCAATAATTTTCCCATAATGAATCGTATGCGAATCTACTTCCGCCAGATTCTTTCCTTTATATATCTTTGACGTTATTTCAATCGCATTTGCACCACTTAGTCTTACAATCGATATTGCACCTTCACCTATTGGAGTCGATATTGCTGTAATCGTATCCGTCTCAAACATTCCGTTCACCTCCACTACATTTTTTATCTATATCAACACATAAATTTTAATTATTTATAGTAACGTAATTTTTACCGTCACTAACTTAATAGATTAACACAATTTCAATCAAAAATAAACTTATCCACAATAAAATTATCATTTTTGTACTTTCTGAACTTATTCACATGTGGATAAGTTTTATTAAGGAAAGACTTTAGGTTATTCACAAAAGTATTTCCGATTAATCTAAAATAAAAAGAACTTAGATTTGATCATCTAAGTTCTTCATAACTCCATCACTGGTTAATATCTTCTCCATTATGACTTTTTAATTCACCTTGTTCATCTAACTGATCAATCTTAGCTTCAATGGTTCCTTCCGTATAAGCATCTGTCGCTTGTTCATGAGTGATAGCTAGTCCTTTTTCAGTTTGATTATTACTTTGATATCCCGATACATCATAATATTTTTCAGCAACCTCATTCGAATTTTTCTGTTCTTGTTTATCTTTTGCCATATTCTCATTCCTCTCTAATGATAGTGTTTTAAAATACCCATTAAATCAAACTGTAAGTCCTTAATATCCTGATTCGTTAACAATAAAGGAATTTGATCGTTGACGGTTATTGTACAAGTTTCTTCTTGCTTCTCTAGGTATGCTGCCATCTTTACTAATTGATCTATGGATAATGATGAAGCGGTGGTTATGTTTTTTACCTGGGTTAAGTAGAAACTCCTATCATCTAAATCTCCTTGGAATATCGTCCCTTGAAATTGATCCACACATCATTCTCCTTTAGCACCACATTGTTAGTTAGTATGGTACAGAATATGTGAAATATGTATGTCAGAATAACAATTTAAACATAAAAAAACCTCTGGTTTCCCAGAGGTATACATCTATTATGATGGTTTAATCACGACATGACGATGTGGTTCTACACCATCTGAATACGTTGTGACTTCTTTACTATCCTGTAAAACACTATGAATAACTTTTCGCTCGAATGCTGGCATTGGTTCTAAAGCAACCTTTTTACCAATCCGTTTCGCTTTATCAGCCATTCGTAACGCTAAGCCTTCTAAAGTCTCCTGACGTCTGCTACGATAGCCTTCAGCATCTAGTGTCACGGTATAATATTGATTTCCTTCTTTATTAATAACTAAATGTGTTAAATACTGTAGTGCGTTCAAGGTTTGACCACGTTTTCCGATTAGTAGTGCAATTTTTTCACCACTTAATTCATACGTTACATGGTTGGATTCCACTGTTGTTGTTATCTCAACATCAACATTCATTTTTTGAACAACATCTAAAATGAACTTCTCAGCTTCTTGAATCGGATTTTTCGCAAGTCTTACCTTTACAATTGCTCGCTTAGCCCCAAAGACGCCAAGAATTCCTTTTTTACCTTCATCAATAATATCAACTTCTACTTGGTCCCTGGATGTGTTTAACTGCTCTAATGCTGATTGGACCGCTTCATCAACTGATTGTCCAGTAGCAGTTACTTCTCTCACTTTTTGTCTCCCCCAGTATTCGTATCCTTCATCATAGGCTTACGAATGAAAATGGTTTGTGCAATCATGAATAGGTTACCGATAATCCAGTACAATGGTAAGGCTGCAGGTAGAATAAACGCGAATACGACAATCATAATCGGCATCATGTATAGCATAACCTTCATTTGTGGGTTATCTGCACCTGGGCTCCCTGCCATCATTAGCTTCTGTTGTAACCATGTTGTAATCCCTGCGATAAATGGAAGAATCATATCTTTCTCATCTAACGGGAACCAAAGGAATGAATGTCCATCAATTTCATCTGTGCGCATAATTGCGTGATAGAATGCAAGTAAAATTGGCATTTGAATAAAAATCGGTAAACATCCTGCAAGTGGATTTACTCCATGTTTTTGGAATAAAGCCATTGTTTCTTGTTGCAATTTTTGTTGCGTGTTTGCATCTTTTGAGCTGTATTTTTGTTGCAACTCTTTTAATTCTGGCTGAATATCTTGCATTGCTTTTGAACTCTTTAACTGCTTAATATTTAGTGGTAGTAATACAGTACGAATAATTATTGTAACTAAAATAATGGAAAGTCCAAAGTTTTCATCAAATAAATTAGCAAAATAAATGATCAACCATGATAACGGATAAACAAAATATGTATTCCAAATTCCTTCACTTTCGGAAGTAATTGGTTCTTCTATTTCTGTACATCCTGATAGAAAAACAACCAATCCTATTAATAATGCTATTAGAAATAACTTCTTACGCAAATCTCTTCCTCCTAACTAGTCCAACACAAAAAAAATCGCTTACAAATACTATATTATATTTTACAATAAACAAACATTAGATTCTATTTTAATCTAATACTTTCCTATTTTTTCAACAATTTTTCCTTCGACAATAAATGCGTTAAGCTTTTTTTCATATCAAAGAACCCCATATCCTTTGTGGGTTGTCTAGCAATAATAATCATATCATATGCTGGTAGAATATCCTTTTCAAGTTCATGAAATGCTTGGCGCAAATATCGTTTGATACGATTTCTCACAACTGCATTGCCGATTTTTTTACCAACCGATAACCCAATTCGAAAATGATCTTGGTTTTCTTTCTTCATATAATAGATAACTAACTGCCTATTTGCAAAGGACTTTCCCTTTTTAAATATTACTTGAAATTCCTTATTATCTTTCACACGATATTCTTTCTTCACTCTTCATCACCTAACGCAAATTACCATGCTTCATACTTTTCCTAACTATGTATAAACAAAAAGCAATGGAACTTTTAGTACTACCATTCTGAACCATTGCTTTACCATTTATTCCATTAATACTATTTGTTCTTCAATACATTATTATCTATTTAAAAGGAAAAAAGACCACTGATGGTTTCAGCGGCCTATGCAGATAATACTTTTCTTCCTTTACGACGACGACGAGCTAAAACTTTACGACCGTTTTTAGTGCTCATACGTGCGCGAAAGCCATGTACTTTTTTACGTTTACGATTATTTGGTTGAAACGTTCTTTTCATTTATACTGCACCTCCCCGAGGGATCTATTTCAATTAAAACAATCTACTCCATAGACAGTCCATGTAATTATACAGAAATTTTTTATGACAGTCAACTCGCTTTTTTATAAAAACTTGGCCATACATTTTAGTCTTTAGTTCATCCTCCAAAACATACTCCCTAATTAAAATTTACATCTGTCTCCTGCATACACCAAAAATTATTCACAAATCCACTCACATTTAATTATCCACACACCTTGTTTATGACTTTTCCACCCTAAAAAAGTATCCACAACATTTGTCGACAGGTTAATCACAAAATATGGTAGTGTGAATATTTTTTGTCTACAATACATGGACATTGTGGATAAGTGTCGAAAAAGCATTGCAGAACTAGTCTTTTTTTGATATTATAGTTGTGTTTTAACATGTGAATAAGAAACACACGATTTTAACTTATTCACAAACTGTGGATATCCTGTGGACATTAATTCACAGTTTGTTTTTAAATGTTATCCACAAAATGCACTATCTGCGAATAACTCTATAAAATACTTATTCAATACTATCTAAAATATCCACAACCTATCTTAACTATTTTTTGGATAATAGTTAAATAATATCAAGATAACCTACCTTTCCATCTTTATGTTAGGGCACTATTTTTTATACGTTCATACGTAAAATTTCTTTTTTTTGTGCCTAGTATAAGGAAAACTCACATGTTTTAGCGAGTAGCTCAGGACTTTGCGAGTTTCACTATACGTAAAAGATAGAGAGAGGTTTTTTATTCTTATTTTAGGCTAATCTATAATCGTTATCGCAGGATTTCACGTAATCCTCTCTAAATCTAAAGAGGATCTTTTATCGGAAAAACTTTTTCCAAATCTGTTGGAGATGGAACTCCTACTGCAAGAATTCTACTAAGCTAAAAAGGGGGGTATGAGTTGGAGAACATTCATGATCTATGGAAAGCCACGCTTGAAAAGATAGAAGAGAAAATCAGTAAACCGAGCTTTGATACTTGGTTAAAAGATACGAATGCAGAATCGCTAGAAGGTAGTACTCTCACCATTTCCGCACCCAATGAATTTGCTAGAGATTGGTTAGAAGAGCAGTATTCTGATTTAATTCAAAAAATCCTTCTTGAAGTAACTGGTGCACAACTAAAGCTCAAACTCATCGTACTGGATAATGTGGTGGAAGATGATGTAAAACCTAAACCACGAGTAAAACAAAACATACCAGATGTTCATGACGGGAAAACCATGCTAAATCCAAAGTATACATTTGATACTTTTGTAATTGGATCAGGAAACCGATTTGCACATGCTGCATCATTAGCAGTTGCTGAGGCTCCTGCAAAAGCATATAATCCTTTATTTATCTATGGTGGAGTTGGTTTAGGGAAGACACACTTAATGCATGCAATTGGCCATTATGTCTTAGAGCATAATAAAAATGCGAAGGTTGTTTATATATCTTCAGAGAAGTTTACGAATGAATTTATCGACGCCATTATGGAAAATAAAACGACGAACTTCCGTAATAAATACCGAAATGTTGATGTGCTATTAATTGACGATATTCAATTCATTGCTGGAAAGGAATCGACTCAAGAAGAATTTTTCCATACATTTAATGCATTACATGAAGAAAATAAGCAAATTATTATTTCTAGTGACCGACCACCTAAGGAAATACCAACATTAGAGGATCGTTTACGCTCTAGGTTCGAATGGGGTTTGATAACCGATATTACACCTCCTGACCTAGAAACCAGGATTGCCATTCTTACGAAGAAGGCAAAAGCAGAAGGACTTGATATCCCGAATGAGGTTATGCTTTATATTGCGAATCAAATTGATACGAACATTAGAGAATTAGAAGGAGCATTAATTCGAGTTGTCGCCTATTCTTCTCTAGTTAATCAAGACATTGATGCTGCTCTTGCAGCCGATGCTCTGAAAGATATTATTCCAAATAGCAAGCCTAAGGTCATTACGATTCCAGCAATTATGGAAGTAGTTGGGGAACGATACAACATTCGTAAAGAAGATTTTCTTGCAAAAAAACGTACCAAGTCGATCGCCTTTCCTCGACAAATTGCCATGTATCTATCACGTGAATTGACTGATTTCTCTCTACCAAAAATCGGAGAAGAATTCGGTGGGCGTGACCATACAACAGTTATACATGCTCATGAAAAGATTAATGGCTTAATAGAAAGCGACACTTTACTAGCAAAAGAAATTGAAGAAATCAAACAACAGCTGAAATCTCTTTAATTTTTTTTGTTATTAACGTGGATAACTGGTGCAAACTTATAAACAACTTATACACATGTGGATAACTATATTTTATAAAGGGTCAAAGCGGTTATCCACATAATCACAGCCCTTATTACTATTATTACTAAAAATCTTTATAAAAAATAATAAATATATAGAACTTCCATTGGAGGCTTTTTTTATGAAATTTACGATTCAACGTGATCAATTAATTGATAGTGTACAAGACGTTATGAAAGCAATATCCTCAAGAACAGCAATTCCGATCTTAACAGGAATGAAAATTGAAGCAAAACAACATGGAATTACACTTACGGGTAGTGATTCTGATATTTCGATTGAGTCTTACATTCCAGCTGAAGAAGAAGGAATTGTAAATGTAGAGGATATCGAAGAAGGAAGTATTGTATTACATGCCAAGTACTTTCCTGATATTGTTCGTAAATTGCCGGAACAGCATGTTGAAATTATTGCAGATGAAAATCTAAAAGTTACCATCCGCTCTGGTAAGGCAGAATTTAATTTGAATGGTCAAGATGCTGAAGAGTATCCACAACTTCCAAAGCTACAAACAGATGATAGCTTTGAAATCCCTACTGACTTATTAAAGAGCCTAATCAAGCAAACAGTATTTGCAGTATCTTCGATGGAGACTCGACCAATCTTAACAGGTGTTAATATTTCTCTAACTAACAACCTATTAAGCTTTACAGCAACAGATAGTCATCGTTTAGCTTCCAGAGAAGTACCTGTTCAATCTAATGTTGAATTTACTAGCATTGTTGTACCAGGTAAAAGCTTAAACGAATTAAATAAAATTCTAGATGATACATCAGAAACTGTTGAAATCAGCGTGACAAATAATCAAATATTGTTCCGTACGAAGCATTTAAACTTCTTATCGAGAATATTAGATGGTAATTATCCAGAAACTTCTAGATTAATTCCGGAACAAAGTAAAACGGTATTACATGTCAAAACAAAGGATTTAATTAGCAGTATTGATCGTGCTTCCCTACTGGCTAGAGAAGAACGAAATAATGTTGTTAAATTATCAACATTAGAGAATAATATTCTGGAAATTACAAGTAACTCTCCAGAGGTAGGTAGAGTTTCTGAGGAACTAACCGTTCAATCGATCGAAGGGGAAGAATTGAAAATTTCTTTCAGTTCTAAATACATGCTTGATGCATTAAAGGTTATGGAAGTAGATGAAGTGAAGATTGATTTTACTGGAGCGATGAGACCATTTATTATTCGCCCTGAGAATGATCCAGCAATGCTACAGCTTATTTTACCGGTTAGAACGTACTAAAATAAGCCAAACTTTTTCTAAAAAATAAAAAATATAAGTATAAAAATGACTTTTATCTTAAGAATGAATGATAAAAGTCATTTTTTAATATCGATAAAAAGCATTTATATGCATATAGAAACGATTTAAATTCATTTTAAGGGTCTTACCTTCCCTAAACCTAAAAACTTTAGTAAAATGGAAATAAGCGATTATTTTAAACGGAAGGGAATTTATCCTAAATTTAAAATTAGAAACTGGTGAGAAAATTGCATACAGAAATCGAAATTAACACCGAATATATTACACTCGGTCAATTTGTTAAATTGACCAATGTCCTTGAGTCTGGAGGAATGGTTAAAGCATATCTTCAAGATGTCGGGGCTCATGTGAACGGAGAATTAGAACATCGACGTGGTAGAAAGCTTTATCCGAATGATGTTGTTGAAATTGAAGGAGCGGGATCTTTTATCGTCTTAAAAAAAGATTAGTTCCTAAAAGAGGAATTTTTCATGCATATTGAAGAACTAAAATTAACCAATTACCGGAACTATCCTAAATTAGAGATTGGATTTGATGACAAAGTAAATGTCATCATTGGTGAAAATGCACAAGGTAAAACGAATTTGATGGAGGCCATTTATCTTCTTGCATTTACTAAATCCCATCGTACCTCAAAGGAAAAAGAATTAATCCGTTGGGATGAGGATTATGCTAAAATAGAAGGTAGAGTAAAAAGAAAAATCATTCTATACCACTTGAAATTGTTATTTCCGGAAAAGGAAAAAAGCGAAATTGAATCATTTAGAACAAAAGAAACTAAGTGACTATATTGGGAATTTGAATGTAGTGATGTTTGCTCCGGAGGATTTAACGTTAGTAAAGGGACCGCCTCAAATTCGTAGACGATTTATAGATATGGAGCTAGGGCAAATACAGCCTCGATATATTTACCATCTTGGACAATTTCAAAAAGTACTGAAGCAGCGAAATCATTTATTAAAGCAGATGCAACGTGACCGAAGCATGAATCGAATGATGCTCGGCGTCTTAACAGAACAACTCGTTGAACATGCTTCCACTATTTTGGAACGCCGTTTTGCCTTTTTAGAATTACTACGAAAATGGGCAAAACCAATTCATCATGGCATCAGTCATCAGTTGGAAGAACTTGATATTGTCTATTCACCCTCGATTGAAGTATTAGAAAGTGCTTCTAAGGAAAAAATAGAAAGTAGCTATCAAGAGAAGTTTAAACTAGTTGTAGAAAAAGAGATTGAGCGAGGGACAACACTAGTTGGACCACATCGGGATGACATTCTTTTTATGTGAATGGAAAAAATGTTCAAACCTTTGGATCTCAAGGACAACAACGTACAACGGCACTTTCCATTAAGCTGGCGGAGATCGATTTGATTTACAGTGAAGTAGGAGAGTATCCTATCCTGCTGTTAGATGATGTGTTAAGTGAACTAGATGACTTTAGACAGTCACATCTTTTAAATACCATCCAAGGAAAAGTGCAAACCTTTGTATCTACTACAAGTGTAGATGGAATTCACCATGAAACCTTGGATAAAGCTGAGATTTTTAGAGTTCAAAACGGAAATGTCACA
Organism: Ornithinibacillus scapharcae TW25; assembly: GCF_000190475.1. Classification (GTDB taxonomy): domain Bacteria; phylum Bacillota; class Bacilli; order Bacillales; family Amphibacillaceae; genus Ornithinibacillus; species Ornithinibacillus scapharcae. The sequence continues at coordinate 21,475 of NZ_AEWH01000018.1, read as the reverse complement.
CCATAATAACGTGACAATGGGGGAGTAGAACTTGTTTATTCACATTGGCAATGGAAATGTTATCCGTTCAAAAAATATCATTTCCATCATTGATTATCAATTTATTTCATCATCTACCATCATGGACGAGATGATGCGTAATAATAAAGAAATAATCATTGGACCTCTAAACGATGCAAAATCAGTCGTTATCACAAATGATTATTTGTATTTAAGTACATTGTCTGTTGCAACCTTGAAAAAGCGGGCAAGTATGATTTCAACAATAAGTAAACTTGAAGACTATTCAAACGAATTAGAGCTTGAATAATTCGAGTAGAAGTAGGTGGGAGAATGGCAATGGAAGAAAACGTAAAAACAGAAGAGTCATCATATAATGCCGACCAGATACAGGTCTTAGAAGGCTTAGAAGCGGTAAGAAAAAGACCTGGTATGTATATTGGATCAACTAGTGAAAAAGGACTTCATCACCTCGTATGGGAAATCGTAGATAATAGTATTGACGAGGCACTGGCTGGTTATTGTGATCACATTCAAGTGATTATTGAAGAAGATAATAGTATTACCGTAATGGATAATGGACGCGGTATCCCAGTAGATATTCAAAAGAAAACAGGTAAGCCAGCAGTAGAAGTAATTATGACTGTATTACACGCCGGTGGTAAATTCGGTGGTGGTGGATATAAGGTTTCTGGTGGATTGCACGGTGTTGGGGCATCTGTAGTAAATGCACTTTCTACTAACCTAGAAGTTAGTGTTCACCGTGATGGTAAGATTCATATGATTGGATTTGAAAGAGGAGTACCAGTTAAACCATTAGAAGTGGTTGGTGAAACAGATCGTACAGGTACAACGACACACTTTAAACCGGATCCTGAAATATTTACAGAAACAACAACTTATGATCTAGATACACTAGTTCAACGTGTACGTGAGCTAGCATTTTTAAATAAAGGAATTCGTATATCCATTGAAGATAAACGTACGAATGAAGGGCCGATATCCTTCCACTATGAAGGCGGAATTAGTGAGTATGTGGAGTATATAAACCGTAATAAAGAGGGACTTCATGAGCCGTTTTATGCAGAAGGTGAAGACCAAGGCATTGCTGTAGAGGTAGCGGTACAATACAATGATGGATTTAATAGCAGTATCTACTCTTTTGCTAATAATATTCATACGTATGAAGGCGGAACACATGAGTCAGGATTTAAGACTGGTTTAACAAGAGTGATTAATGATTATGCTCGAAAAAATGGTCTTATGAAAGAAAGTGAACCAAACCTAACTGGAGATGATGTACGAGAAGGAATCACTGCAATTGTCTCTGTCAAACATCCGGATCCACAATTCGAAGGACAAACAAAAACGAAGCTAGGTAATAGTGAGGTACGTGCGATAACAGATTCTGTTTTCAGTGAGATGTTCTCAAAGTTCTTGCTTGAGAATCCATCAATTGGAAAAATAATCGTCGAAAAAGGATTAATGGCTTCAAGAGCTCGTGCAGCAGCTAAAAAAGCTCGTGATTTAACGCGTAGAAAGAGTGTACTGGAAATTTCCAATCTTCCAGGTAAACTAGCCGACTGTTCATCGAAGGATGCATCCATTAGTGAGCTTTATATCGTTGAGGGTGACTCTGCGGGTGGTTCTGCGAAGCAAGGTCGTGACCGACATTTCCAAGCTATTTTACCGCTACGTGGAAAGATTTTAAACGTTGAAAAAGCTAGACTAGACCGTATTCTTTCTAACAATGAGGTACGTTCAATGATTACCGCAATGGGAACTGGGATTGGCGATGACTTTGATATTTCCAAAGCTAGATACCATAAAATTGTAATTATGACCGATGCCGATGTCGATGGTGCACATATTAGAACATTACTTCTAACATTCTTCTATCGTTTTATGCGCCCATTGATTGAACATGGTTATGTGTATATTGCACAACCACCTTTATATAAGGTTCAACAAGGTAAAGTAGTTCATTATGCCTATGATGATAAAGAGCTGGATAGAATTTTAGCGGAACTACCAGAATCACCAAAACCTGGACTTCAGCGTTATAAAGGTCTTGGAGAAATGAACGCTGAACAACTTTGGGAAACAACGATGGATCCAGAAAATCGTACTCTACTTCAAGTTGAATTGAGCGATGCAATTGAAGCGGATCATGTTTTTGATATGTTGATGGGGGATAAGGTTGAACCTCGTCGTCAATTTATCGAAGAAAACGCACAATATGTTAAAAACTTAGATATCTAGTAAGTAGGATTGTAACTAAGCTTCGAAAAGCGCATAGTCGCTTTTCGTTCTACGTTAGGAAAGAATAAGGAAACTAGCACATTCATAAATCAATAGTCAATGTGGGTTTTCTAAATGTCTAGCTAGTATTTAATAGGCTAAGACATACTCAGGAGGTTTAAAATCGATGGCGGATCAGGAACGTCAAAGTGTACAAGAAATAAATATTAGTCAGGAAGTAAGAACTTCCTTTTTAGATTATGCAATGAGTGTTATTGTCTCTCGTGCGTTGCCAGATGTTCGAGATGGGATGAAACCAGTGCATCGTAGAATATTATATGCAATGAATGACTTAGGTATGCACTCGGATAAAGCATACAAAAAATCTGCCCGTATCGTAGGGGAAGTAATCGGTAAGTATCACCCACACGGTGATTCAGCAGTTTACGAGGCAATGGTTCGTATGGCACAGCCATTTAGTTATCGTAACCCACTAGTAGATGGTCATGGTAACTTTGGTTCGGTTGATGGTGACTCTGCTGCTGCGATGCGTTATACAGAAGCAAGAATGTCCAAAATATCAATGGAATTACTACGTGATATCAATAAAGATACCATCGATTACCAGGATAACTATGATGGTTCTGAAAGAGAACCAGTTGTGTTTCCTGCTCGTTTTCCAAACCTGTTAGTGAACGGTGCTTCTGGTATAGCAGTAGGTATGGCGACAAACATTCCGCCGCATAATCTAGGTGAAACTATTGATGCTGTACTAGCTGTCAGTGAAAACCCAGACATTACGATTGATGAAATCATGGAAAATCACTTACCAGGACCAGATTTCCCTACTGCCGGTATTATTATGGGACGAAGCGGTATCCGTAGAGCCTATGAAACTGGTAGAGGATCGATTACGGTTCGAGCAAAGGTTGAGATTGAAGAAAATCCGAATGGTAAGGCGACTATCCTTGTTACGGAGCTTCCATACCAAGTGAACAAAGCAAAGCTAATTGAAAAAATAGCAGAGTTAGTTCGTGACAAGCGTATTGAAGGGATAACAGATCTACGCGACGAATCAGACCGTAATGGTATGCGTATCGTTATGGAATTACGTCGTGATGTGAATGCTAACGTATTGTTGAATAATTTATATAAATATACCGCTTTACAAACAACATTTGGAGTAAATACATTAGCGCTAGTTAATGGTATTCCTAAGGTACTAAATATTAAAGAGTGTCTATACCACTATTTAGAGCACCAAAAAGTTATTATCAGACGAAGAACAGAATTTGAATTAAAGAAAGCTGAGGCAAGAGCGCATATTCTAGAAGGTTTACGAATTGCACTTGATCACTTGGATGAAGTAATTTCATTAATTCGTAATTCTAAAACAGCTGATGTGGCTCGTGAAGGATTGATGACACGCTTTAAGCTTACTGAAAAGCAAGCGCAAGCAATTCTTGATATGAGATTGCAACGTTTAACAGGCTTAGAACGTGAAAAAATTGAGAATGAATACAATGAACTTCAACGATTAATTGAAGAGTTAAAAGCTGTCTTAGCGGATGAAGAGAAAGTACTTCAAATCATTCGTGAGGAATTAACCGAAATCAAAGAAAAGTACGGTGATAAGAGACGTACAGAAATTACGGTTGGCGGCGCTGACTTCTTCGAGGATGAAGATTTAATTCCAGAGGAAAATATTGTCATTACATTAACCCATAAAGGTTATATTAAACGCCTACCATCCTCCACTTATCGTGTTCAAAAACGTGGTGGCCGTGGTATTCAAGGAATGGGAACAAATGAAGATGACTTTGTGGAACATCTAGTATCTACATCTACCCATGATACGATTCTATTCTTTACCAATAAAGGAAAGGTATATAAAGTAAAAGGTTATGAAATCCCTGAATATAGCCGTACTGCTAAAGGCCTTCCGATTATTAATCTACTTCAAATCGAAAAAGAAGAGTGGATCAATGCTGTCATATCCGTTAATGAATTTAAAGAGGAATATAATTTCTTCTTTACAACAAAGCATGGTATTTCTAAACGTACATCATTGTCCCAATTTGCTAATATCCGTAAAGGTGGCTTAATTGCACTTGGCTTACGAGAAGATGATGAGTTGATCTCGGTACGTTTAACGGATGGTACAAAGGATATTATGATTGCAACCAAGCATGGATATCTCATTCGATTCCCAGAAGAACAAGTAAGATTAATGGGTAGAACCGCAGCTGGTGTTCGTGGTATCTCCTTACGAGACGATGATGAAGTAGTTTCCATGGAGATCTTAGATGAAGGGCTTCAAATCCTACACGTTACGAATAAAGGTCTTGGTAAGAGAACTCCTGAGGATCAATATCGTATTACCAAACGTGGTGGTAAAGGTATCTTCACGGCCAAAATTTCTGAGGAAACTGGCGATATTGTTTCTGTGAAAGCTGTAACTGGTGATGAAGATATCATGCTTATTACAGCAGCTGGTGTATTAATTCGTATCCCAGTGGAAGGCATTTCACAAACAGGTAGAAATACAAGAGGAGTACGTCTAATTCGTCTACAAGAAGGTGAAGAGGTAGCAACAGTTGCTAAAATCGACCGTGAAGATGAAGAAGAGGAAGAATCAATAGATGAAGTAGCAACAGAATCTATTGAAATGAACGAATCTACCTCAGATGAAGAATAAATAGATGAACTAAGTGACGGAGTGAATATTTTCCTCCGTCTTCTTATCCATTATAGGGGGGAAGAAAATGCGAGTTTCCAAAGGACAACTAGTCCCAGGCTGTGTTCTATTACGGGATGTAAAAGGAAAAACCAATCGACCAATAATCCCAGAAAATACTGTTTTGACGGAAGAGCATATTACGGTGTTACATAACTTTTTAATCGATCAGGTAGATGTTTCAGAACGGTTGAGTGATGGGAAGTTATTCCGCCCTAATCCAGTAATGAATGAAGAAAAGACAGAAGAAACGTCATCATCGGAAACTACTCGAAATGTAACAGAACTCTCTTTTGAGGAGCATTATATCTCCGTAGTAGAAGAGTATAAGAATTTATTTAACTCCTGGAGAAAAAATACTCTATTTGATAGTTTGACTGTACGCAATCTGATTGTCCCTCTTATCAATAGAATGGATGATATCGGCTCAGCTGTTTATACCCTTCATCAATATGTGGATAAGAAGGATTATTTCTATCATCATAGTGTGGCAATTTCTGTCTTAAGTGCGTATTTAGGGAAGAAAATGGGTTACCAAAAAGGAGAATGGTTCCAAATTGGACTAGCAGGGTTGCTAAGTGATGCTGGTATGGCTAGACTTGATTCCTTTGCTTTCAAAAAGGAAGGATTGTTAACCAATGAGGAACTAGAAGAAATTAGAAAGCATCCAACATACTCCTATCGTATGATAGAGCATGTTGCTTCTATTCCCTATACGGTAAAACTTGCTGTTCTTCAACATCATGAACGGATTGATGGAAGTGGTTATCCACTTGGGTTATCAAAGGAAAAAATTCATTCATTCGCTCGAATTATTGCTGTTTGTGATATTTATCATGCGATGACTAGTGAAAGACTCTACCGTAAGAAACAGTCACCATTTAAAGTTATAGAGGAATTACAGAAAGAGCAGTTTAGTAAATTAGATCCAAGGGTTGTTCAAATTTTTGTGAAGGCCATTGCTAACTTCTCAATGGGTACGAAAGTATTATTATCAAATGATCAAACTGGTGAGATTGTCTTTATTGAGCAGCATAATCCAACAAGGCCAATTGTTAAATTGGATAATGGCGATATTATTACATTGAGTAACCAGCCAGATTTGCATATTAGTGAAATACTATAATAAATTTTACTAGTATTGTATGTTCAAAAATAAAAAACATTGGTTTGGCGTAAAAACCCGCCCCGGAAATTTACTCCGCTTCCACTTCCAGCACAGGGGCGACATCTGCTCGAAAGAACCTCGCAGTGTCTACCTTGCCGCGGGCGGCTGGTGAGCCTCCTCAGAGCTTCGCTCCTGCGGGGTCTCACCGATGCCTATCCCTCCCGCAGGACAAGAAACGCTACGTCAGCGGCTCGTCGCACGCAGAAAAAGTGCCTCTTTTTCAAGGAGTCTATGTATATTTCCAGTGCTAGTATGACCGAATATCAACATTGAAGTTATAAAACTCAATTATGTCCAGTCATATTCTTTATAAGAAATTTACTAATAATCATTGGTATCTTTACTTGTGTAATATCTAAAAAACTTGATATAAATGGGTAGTCTTTGTCTGGCTTGGTTGCTAGTAATTCTCCCCACCATTCTGCCTCATAACGAGATAACATACTAAGATTATATAGCAGTAAATAATGGACCATGACTTCTGATATGGGGAAAAACATTTCACGGTCTGTTGGTAAATATATATTCTCTTTCATATCTACTTGGAAAGGACTAATGGTGTAGGAAAGAGCATCCCCTAGAACGACAATAACATTTTCTGCTTTCTGACGACTCTCTACAATAGTTGGTACATAGGCATTAAGTTTTTTTAAGAGTGCATTTTCAGTCATATGATAATGATCACAGAGAAGTGTAGGAATGGAGAGTATATTTTCCCCTACTTTTCCAACTTTCACTAAGCTCGTATTCTGTTCGATATCATAATAAGGGATTAGTTCTGGTATTAAACGAAGTAAATCATTCATCGTAATTTTTTCAAAGGGAAGCTTGTTAATGCGAAATAAATGCTCTGAGAAATAAGGGAAAAGACCTTTATATTGAACTTTTACTTCATCCTCGAGGAAGTTATAGTCCTTCTTTTTACGCTTTCTAGTGGATACTCCGTGAGCTAGGACAGAGGTTGATTCTGGATAGTCTGGCCGCTTTATCAATAAGCATGCCTTTAATAAATGTGCCATTCCATAAAAATACATAACTGGCTTCAGTACGATATCTACTTTTTCCCCTGCACGATAATATTCCATACCATGATTTAAACAATACATAAATACATTACAGTTTTCATAGCTTTTTCGTTCAGCATCTACATCATGTAGTTGTTTATAGCATTCTAACAAAAAATTTTGCGCTGTTTGCTGTGATTGTAAATAGGTAAATATCATTTTAGGGTCATCATGAAAATGCATGCCAAATTACCTTCTCTTTTGATAGAAAAATTAGAATATATCAACTTTAATTTGTAGTGTTTCTGTTATTGAAAATGTTCCTAAGTTCAAGTATTGTATATAACAATAGATATTGATATACATTGTATCTTTCCCGTTTATTTAAATATTATTCTGTATTACCAACTAAGGAGGGTTTATATGAGAAAGGATAAGTTTGCAAAAGAAGGTTTAACATTTGATGATGTGTTATTAATTCCGGCTAAATCAGAGGTGCTACCTCGTGAAGTAAATGTAAGTACTGTCCTAAGTCCGAACTTAACATTAAATGCTCCATTGATTAGTGCAGGTATGGATACGGTGACGGAAGCAACCATGGCAATTGCTATGGCTAGACAAGGTGGACTAGGAATCATCCATAAAAACATGTCCATTGAAGAACAAGCAGAGCAAGTTGATCGTGTGAAGCGTTCTGAGAGTGGTGTCATAACGAATCCATTCTTTCTAACACCGGATCATCAAGTATATGATGCCGAACATTTAATGGGGAAATATCGAATTTCCGGTGTCCCTATTGTGAATAACGTAGAGAATCAAGAATTAGTTGGGATTATTACGAATCGAGATTTACGCTTTATTCAAGACTACTCTATAAAAATATCAGAAGTAATGACTAGTGAGAACCTGGTTACTGCTCCAGTAGGTACTACGTTAGAAGAAGCGGAAAAGATTCTACAACAATACAAAATTGAAAAACTACCATTAGTAGATGAAGATGGAGTACTAAAAGGTTTAATAACAATTAAAGATATTGAAAAAGTAATTGAATTTCCAAATGCTGCAAAGGATGCACAAGGAAGATTATTAGTTGGTGCGGCTGTAGGTGTTACTGGGGATTCGATGAAGCGAATAGATGCTTTAGTGAATGCAGGTGTGGATGTTATTGTAATTGATACAGCACATGGTCACTCTCAAGGTGTAATAGAACAAGTGAAAAGTGTACGTCAAGCTTATCCAACGCTTGATATTATCGCGGGTAATGTTGCAACCGCAGAAGGAACAAAAGCATTGATTGAAGCTGGTGCAACAATCGTGAAAGTGGGTATTGGCCCAGGATCTATTTGTACAACTAGAGTTGTAGCGGGTGTCGGGGTACCACAAATTACTGCAGTGTACGATTGTGCAGAAGCGGCTTCTGAATATGGAGTTCCAGTCATTGCAGATGGTGGTATAAAGTATTCTGGTGATATTGTTAAAGCACTTGCGGCAGGAGCACATGCGGTTATGCTCGGAAGTATGTTTGCAGGGGTATCAGAGAGCCCTGGTGAAACGGAAATCTATCAAGGCAGAAGATATAAAGTATATCGTGGTATGGGCTCTGTAGGCGCTATGAAGGCTGGATCGAAGGATCGTTATTTCCAAGATACAGAGGATGCGAAAAAATTAGTTCCTGAAGGTATTGAAGGAAGGGTTGCCTATAAGGGACCTCTTGCAGATACTGTTCATCAATTATTAGGTGGATTGCGTTCTGGAATGGGTTATTGTGGTGCTGCTACCATCGATGCCTTGCGATCAGATGCGCAATTTGTACGGATAACAAATGCTGGTCTAATTGAAAGTCATCCACACGATGTCCAAATTACAAAGGAAGCACCAAATTACTCCTTAAAAGGGTAAATATTACTAGAGAAAAACTGAAGATGGGCTTTTTAGCCCGTCTATTTTTTTCTTCTGAGATATGATAAAATACTAAGGGTGTTCGTAAAAAAAAGAATGAAAAAATAGGGTGGAGGTTAAGAAAAAAAGTGAAACAGATCTATTCAAGAGTCTTTATGATGGTTCTTGTAGTACTTCTTACAATGACATCATTCATAACACAACCATTGATGATACAAGCAGCAGAATTAGAATTAGATGCTGAGTCAGCTATATTAGTTGATGCGGAAACAGGGAAAGTACTATTTGCCAAAAGCCCTGATATTGCACTTCCACCAGCAAGTATGACAAAAATGATGACGGAATATCTTGTTTTGGAAGCAATTGATAATGGGGAAATTACTTGGGAAACTACTACACAAATAAGTGATTATGCATATAGTATTTCAGCTAATCCTGAGTTTTCAGGGATTGGTTTAACACAAGATAAAGCCTACTCTGTTAAAGAGTTATATGAGGCAATGGCAATTTTCTCTGATAATGGAACTTCCATTGCACTTGCAGAATTAATTGCAGGTTCTGAAGGAGAATTTGTGAAGCGCATGAATAAGAAGGCAGAAGAAATGGGCCTTCCTGATGCTCAATTTGTAAATTCTACTGGATTAGAAAACAGCTCACTTGGTGAAAATTATCCAGAAGGTACAGATCCAAACGGTTCTAACCTTTTATCTGCACGTTCATTAGCCTTATTAGCATATAATTTGATTAATGATTTTCCACATGCACTTGATATCTCTAGTCGAATAGAGGATGAGTTTGAAGGGTATAAGGTAGAGAACTTAAACTGGATGCTTCCACATGAAGCATCGTATTTAAAACAGTTCTACTATGAAGGTATGGATGGCTTGAAAACCGGCTATACAGGCCTTGCTGGTTATACTTTCACTGGAACAGCTGAACGTGACGGAAGAAGACTAATATCAGTAGTGATGCGTACAGATAGTAAAGAAGCTCGTTTTGAGCAAACGGCACGTTTAATGGATTATGGATTTAGCCAATTTAATACAAAAGAGCTATTCCCACAAGGATATCAGTTAAAAGATCAAAAAACTCTTCCAATCTCGAAAGGTAAAGAAGATACCGTAAGCATTTCTCTTAGCGAAGGTTTCACGATACCGATTAAGAGTGGAGAAGAAGAGTTATATGAAGTGAAGTACCACATTGATGAAGACAAGCTAAACAAAGAAGGCGAACTAGTAGCTCCTATTAAAAAGGGAGAAAAGATTGGTTATGCTGAGCTAGTATATACTGGTGAAGGGGAACATGGTTATATCTTTAATGCAGAAACAACTACTGTTGATTTAGTAACAGATGAGGCAGTAGAAAAATCAAACTGGTTCATGCTTGCACTAGGTGCAGTAGGTGACTTCTTTAGTGGAATTTTCTCTTCTATAGTGGATACAGTCAAAGGTTGGTTTTCTTAAGCTGTAGGAATTAGAAATGACTAGATAGCCTATTTTTTACGATAGTTTAGGAATAAAACTTGCAATTATGTAGAAAATTAGCTATGATATTTTGTAATTAAAAATGCATGTCAATAGTTATGATAGGAAATAGTAGCAGTATCCCTTTCTTCAAGAGAGTCGATGGTTGGTGTGAATCGATGGAAGAATACTGTGAATCCATCCTTGAACTGGTTTACTGAACAAATAGTAGGTAAACCCGGCGCCGTACCGTTAACACGATTAAAGCCGGAAGAGGAAACTCTTCAACAAGGGTGGCAACGCGGGAATATAAACTCTCGTCCCTATTTTTGGGACGGGAGTTTTTTGTATTTTTGTATAAAAAATTAGGAGGAATTTAGGATGCTAGACATGAAATATTTACGTAATCACTTTGAGGAAGTAAAAGGGAAATTACAACACCGTGGTGAAGACTTATCCGAATTAGACCGTTTCGGTGAATTAGATGAAAGACGTCGTGAACTAATTAATAAAACGGAGACTCTAAAAGCAAAACGTAACGAGGTTACGAAGCAAATCTCACAATTGAAGAAAGAGAAAAAGGATGCTGAAGCGGCGATTAAGGAAATGCGTGAAGTTGGTGATCAAATTAAGGAATTTGATGACGAGCTAAGAGGAATTGAAGAAACATTAGAAACCATTATGTTATCTATTCCAAATATCCCACATGAAAGTGTTCCGGTCGGTGAAAGTGAAGATGATAATATTGTCGCACGTACATGGGGAGAGATTCCTAGCTTTGACTTTGAAGTTCAACCCCATTGGGATGTGGCAACGAATTTAGATATTCTAGATTTTGAACGAGCAAGCAAAGTAACCGGAAGCCGCTTCGTGTTCTATAAAGGTCTTGGAGCGAGATTAGAACGTGCTTTATGGAGCTTTATGATGGACTTACATTCTGATGAACATGGCTATCAAGAAATGCTTCCACCGACAATTGTGAACCGTGCAAGTATGACGGGAACAGGACAGCTTCCAAAATTTGAAGAGGATGCATTTAAATTAGAGGATTGGGATTATTTCATGGTTCCAACTGCAGAAGTACCTGTTACAAACTACCATCGTGAAGAAATTTTAAATGTGGATAGCCTTCCGATAAAATATGTTGCCTTCAGTGGTAGCTTCCGTTCTGAAGCGGGGTCTGCTGGTCGTGATACACGTGGATTAATTCGTCAGCACCAATTTAACAAGGTGGAATTAGTTCAATTTGTAAAACCAGAGGATTCTTATGGAGTGTTAGAGGAATTAACTGGTCATGCAGAAAAAGTACTACAGCTACTTGAACTACCATATCGTGTGATGAGTATGTGTACAGGAGATTTAGGTTTTACTGCTGCGAAGAAATACGATATTGAAGTATGGATTCCTAGTCAAGAAACATACCGTGAAATCTCTTCTTGCTCAAATTTTGAAGACTTCCAAGCGAGACGTGCTGGTATTCGCTTTAGAAGAGGAGCAGATAGCAAACCAGAGTTTGTTCACACACTAAACGGATCTGGCCTAGCAATTGGACGTACCGTAACAGCAATTATTGAAAATTACCAACAAGAAGATGGCTCTATCAAAGTTCCAAAAGTATTAGTACCATACATGGGTGGAGTAGAGGTAATTAAGTAAGCTATTTATCTATACAGTGGGGAGCTATTCCCCACTGTATAGACCTATCAACTTCAAAAATTATCACTCAAATTGGAAAAGTTTTTTATTTATTTTCGACAAAAAAAGTGCTAAAATTCGTTGACATTGAAATTCAAATACGGTATATTAATATTTGTTGTTAGGGAGGTATACCCAAGTCTGGCTGAAGGGATCGGTCTTGAAAACCGACAGGCGGGTCAAACCGCGCGGGGGTTCGAATCCCTCTACCTCCTCCATTTAATAAACAAAGCGCATAAATTTGGAGATACGGAAACCACTACAAACTGTAGTGGTTTTTTTAGTATATTAAAAACGAAAGAATCGTCCCGCTTATCATAAGTGAGACGATTCTTTTTCTATTTTCCTAATAGAGAGTTCAGAAGCGGTAATGGCAGATGATAGTTTTCATTATTTAACGCAATACGAGTCAATTCTTCTTCTGCAATATGTTTTTCTTTAATTTCGTTCATTTCATCGTGAAGCTTTTCCATGCGTCTATCTAAATCAGTTGCCACGATTGCTGCATCTAGCAATTCATTGCGTAGCCCTTCAGGAACAGCCTTATCATATTTATAATATATTTTATGCTCCAGACTTGCCCAGAAGTCCATAGCAGCTGTTCTGATTTGAATTTCAACATAAACATTCTCTACACGATCAGAGAGAAAAACAGGGATGGTTACAATAAGGTGTAAACTCTGATACCCGTTTGGCTTCGGATGTTGAATATAGTCTTTTATATCGACAACTGTAACATCTTCCTGGTTTTGTATTAAATCTAATAATTTATAGATGTCAGATCGGAATGAGCAAACAATGCGTATTCCAGCAATATCACGGATATTATCTCGGATAGAATCTAAGCTCAACGGTAGATTCTTCCGATAGATCTTCTTAAAAATACTTTCAGGAGATTTTACTCGCGATTTAATATGTTCAATTGGATTATAGTCATGTATATATTGAAATTCACTTCGTAATATATTTAGCTTGGTATTCATTTCATCTAGACCGAATTGGTAAGTCATCATTAAACGAGTAATTTCGTTCCGAATTTGCTTCAGTTGATTTAATTCGATTTCCAAGTTGTATACTTCCCTTCGTCGTTATACTTCTATTATAGTATAAATGCCTATGAACAGCAGGATGAAATGTCGTTTTAACCAAAAAATAACGATAATACGGTAATAGGTATCATCGTTATCCATAAGCTTATTTTATTAGTTCTCTTGTTTCCCAACGTCGGGATTGTTGAATGAAATGACCGATTTTCTCTAAGATTGGTTCAATGGATGTATTATCATTCATTAAATCATAATCAGAGATATTAATGCGTAGTATCGGACATGCATTAAAATTGTTAATCCAATTTTCATAGCGATTGTACATTTCTTCCCAATAAGAAACTGGTGTACTCTTTTCCATCTCACGACCACGTTCTTGAATTCGACGTAATACCTCATCAAATGATCCCTCTAAATAAATTAAGAGGTCAGGATGTGGAAAATAAGGTGTCATGACCATGGATTCAAAAAGACTTGTATATGTTTCATAATCGGTTTTGGACATTGTGCCATTATCAAAGTGCATTTTAGCAAAGATACCAGTGTCTTCGTAAATAGAGCGGTCTTGAACGAATCCACCACCATATTCGAAGATTTTCTTTTGTTCCTTAAAGCGTTCAGCTAGGAAATATATTTGTAGATGGAAGCTCCAACGTTCAAAATCAGCATAAAATTTCTCAAGATAAGGATTGGTGTCTACCTTTTCAAATGAAGTTTTAAAATTTAAAGCATTTGCTAATGCTTTTGTCATGGTTGATTTTCCAACACCAACAGTCCCAGCGATAGTTATAATACTGTCATTCGGGATGTTATACTTTTCGCGTAAATTCATGATACGGTCTCCTTAGAAATATATAGTATAAATCGATTATTTCGAAACGGGTTCAAATGCTTTTAACTGCTTTTCAACCTGAGCAATAATAATATTTAGGTCATCCTCACTTTTCACAAAATCCATTTCATCTCCGTTAATACGGATTACAGGAATGTCAGGATGCATGATTTCAAATTCATTCATATAAGCTTCATAATCCGCAGATAGCTGTGCTAAATAGGAAGCTTTTATATTCTGCTCTATTTCTCGACCACGAAGTTTAATACGATTTAATATCGTATCTAAACTCGCATGTAAATATATTAGCATATTTGGAACAGGCATATCCGCTGTTAAAATATGATAAATTTGTTCATATTTCTCGAATTTATCTGCTTGTAGTGTACGTTTCGCGAAAATCATATTTTTAGATATGTGATAATCTGCAACAACGGCCTTTTTTTGTTGTAAATACTTTATTTCAATATCTTCAAGTTGCTTAAATCGATTGCAAAGGAAAAACATTTCTGTTTGAAAACTCCACTCATCAATGTCATCATAAAACTTCCCAAGAAACGGGTTTTCCTCCACAATTTCCTTTAACAAATGAAAATTAAAATGTTCTGATAGCCTTTTAGCTAATGATGTTTTACCAATACCAATTGGCCCTTCTATTGCAATAAATGGGACCTCTGCCATTGTCGTTCCCCCAATCAAAATGAAATACTGACAGATATCTTCTAATAATATCATACTAAAAGAAACTCTTCTATACTATATATGGAAAGGGTGTTGGAGTAATTTTTGGTATTTGGATATGCTACCGTATGAAGTTTTTGAAATAATGCCCTATTTTATTGTATAATAATGGGTGTTGATCATAATGCCTTCGTAGCTCAGGGGATAGAGCATCGGTTTCCTAAACCGTGTGTCGCAGGTTCGAATCCTGCCGTGGGCATCATTAAAACCTTGCTGTAGCAAGGTTTTTTTGTTTTCTTTAATAAGAAGAAACTTAATCTTTTTCTAATTGGGGCCAAATTGGGGCCAATTAATACTTAATGAGAAAATATTAACTAAACGTACTTCAACTTAAAGTTTCTAGATAAAATAATTATTCACTGAAACATTCTAATATCAGGGGTATGTTTTAATACTCTATCTTTATGTTTCAATCTGTAAATCTCTCGTCCAAAAGATCGCCTATATGGATGATACTTTAGAAGACATTAATAAATAAATTGAATAAAAAGAAGTAATTAACCTAATCCTCATGAAAACCAACTCATTTTCATAACTGAACAGTTCAGTTACGTTTTCTAAGGATATGAAAGACCTAAGAACTCCGATAGGAGATTACTTAGGTCTTTTGTAATGTCTCATATTGTGGGTTAAATAAGGATTAAGAAGAAAAAAGATGTAGAAGCATGTTAGGTTATTAGGAAATTTTGAACGTCATATTTTAACAAATTTCCAATATTTGAAAGAATAGAAGTAATAGTATGTCTTTATATGGTAAAATATTATAAAAAATGTCTATATTTTAAAAATGTTCGGCGGAGGAAATAGAAAAGATGACAACTAACGAACTAATCATTTTCAAAAAGGATACAGATGCCCCAGGTTCTAACAGAGGTTTTGTTTATCAGTATCTAAAAACCTTGCTGCTTTGGTTGGAAAATTATAATAGAAACAAGACTAATATTATCTATTGTGAGGTAGAGGATGATATCAAGGAAATTAATTTAATGGAACAGACAGTTAGGTTTACTCAATTGAAATGTTATTCATCTGCTTTGAATATAAATAGTGAGGAGATAAAAAAGTCTTTTTATAATTATTTTCTTTTGCATTTGATTTATGAAGGATATGCAGGGGAATATGTATTTGAAACAAACACACATATCTCAAATCGAGATACTGTTATTGAAAATTGGATGGAACAACAAGGGAACTTAAGTGCAAATCAAGAGATACAAAGACTATGTGTTTCTAAGACAAGAGAAATATTACTTGAAGTTTTTGTTAAAGAAAAAGAATCTATGGAAAAGGCGATTCAAAAAAAGATAGATGCACGTCATGAAAAAATTAAAGATACTACTTTACAAAGTGGAGAAGTACTAATTGAAATTGAGAAACTAGATAAAGAACTTGAAGTTCTTCAGAATCTTTCAGTAACTTTTGAGGGTAAAATTGATGATGATGCAATTATGGAAGACTTTACAAATCGGATAAAATGGATATTTGAAAGTATAGATGCTGTTCAATCTATTGAAGTGTTAAAAGAACAAGCGAAAGATGCACTGAGAACATTATCTACAGATGAAAAGAGAGTAGATTTATATTTTGGTAGATTACTTACGGAGATTAACTTTAAAGCTATTAAAGAAAAAAGAGAGCAAAGGTTTCTTGATAATAACTTATTAAAAGAGATTCTCAGTGAAACAGATGATGTCATTCGCTCAGGTATAGATAAGGCAGTACTAAAACAGTTTGATATACTTGGAATAAAAATAGACCAAGGATTTTCTGAAGTTAATCAAAATATTTCTGAATCTGAAGATCGAATTAGACAAGATATAGATTCTTTGGAAGAAAGGCTCGTACATCAACTTCAATCTACTTCAGATGATGCAGAGTATGATTTGTTTGAAATGCCGAGAGTCGAACCCGAGGAAGTAGAAAGATTTATAAAACATGAAAATAATGAGGACCAAAGTAAGCTGGAGATGAAGTTTCATAAAATTGAGGGAATTGACGAAGAGAGCAGAAATAATTTGCTTCAGACAGCCACTGAATTAAGGTGTAGGTACTTGCTATATCTGCAAAGGCTTACTTTCCAAAATTTCCATCGAGAGTATGATGAAATTAAAAAGCTGGAGAAGAAAGTAGAAAATATTTGTAATGATGCCGTATTAGAGTTACAAATGGACAGTCAAATTACTTCAGGAGGATTTTATCTTAATTTTAAAAAGGAACTTAAATTAGCCACGGACGAATTTAATGCATTAGTAAAAATTAAGAAGTTTATTGTGGACCTCGATGTAGTGCATGGTCAAATGTTTCATATGGCAGCAAAGTGCTTCTTAAGATGGCATAGAGAGAGGTAAGGGAATTATGGACGAAAAGGAAAATTCTACGGAAGTTTTTTTTGATATACTAATTAAAAATGAAGTAGTCATGGAAACAGCACCATTAGACGAACAAAAGGAATACATTCTACCTGATGATGATTATGATTTTCATGCCTATAGAATCTTACTTTTAATTCGAAAATGCGGTATTATTAATGAACCATTTTTTAGTCATTTCACCATTTATGGAAGAGGTAAATTTTCGTTCTTTGATTTCCTCATACGTTATCCGTTTTATTTAAAACGAGTCATTGAAATTGAAAAAAAACCCAAGCTATTAGATAATTTAAAACTTAGATCGTTTGAAACAGAAAGAGCACTTTCGCCAATGATTAAATATATTAGAGGACCTTGGGACCATCGCTATGATGGAATCTTCAATTATATGGTGAGCAAAGGTTTGATTAAAGTTGAATTTACTAATTTCAATAAAAGTAAAAAAGCAATGTGCCTAACTTTAACAGAACTAGGAATTCAAATTTCAGAGCAAATAATAAAAGAGGAACCTATTTGGGTAGATAGAATGGATATCATTAATGCTATCTTTCCTAAAAATGCAACTAATGAACGTATAGATGATTATATAAGAAAGCATTTTCCATCACTAATGCTTGGAATCGAAGGTGAGTAGATTTGTTTATTGAAGCAGTGAAAATAAGAATTTTAGCTAAGAGTGGTAATAAGTACGGTCGTTACCTAAACTTTTTAGTGGATAACGAAATAAGTGAAGTTAATATGATTTTTGGTAGGAATACCTTGGGGAAATCTACACTTATTGAAAGTATTGTATATGGCCTAAACGGTGAAGCTATTTATGGAAAAAAGCAAAGAGAAATTATCAATTTTAAATTGTTATTAAGAAAATTTATGGATGAGAAACTTGAACATGCTGAAATTTATCTGCAATTACAGAGTAATGGAAAACGGGTTGTCGTATTAAGAGATGCTGTTGATAATAACGAGCCGGTTATTGTTTTTAAAAATGTTTCGTTGGAAAAGCATGATACAGGGATGACATTAGATGAACGTGCAATTGAAAAAGACTTTTATAAAATTAATAAAGATAAAAATATAGTCGGAAATGCAACTTATCAAGAGTTTTTATTTTCCTTTTTAGGTATGGAACCGATTCGTAAAGTAAGCGAAGATTTAGAGGGAAATACTGAAAGTAAAGATGAACGATTAATCTTTTATATTCAAAACTTGCTACCTCTTTTCGTTGTACCGCAAGAAGCTTGGACAGATATTCAAGCGACAAACCCAAAGTATGAAATTGCCGATATAAAGAAAACAGCATTTGAATTTTTACTGGACCTTTCTAATGCGGATGTTGCAAAGTATAGACATTCGTTGGAATATTACAATTCACAATTAAGACAAAAGGTAAATTCTTTAAAGGATTTACAAGAAGTAATGCAGTTATTGTCTCACGTTGAATCAAAACAAATAGATGAAGAGATTAGAGATAAGAAATTCAAAGTAATTGATTTTCAAGATAAAATTTCAGAATTGGAAAAAGGAAATCGTGTAGTAGATAATGTCCTAAAAGAAATCCGTTCTAAATATCGACATATGACTATGGTAGCCAAGAGACATGAAGAATCAATAGAAGTACTAGAAGCTGAAATATCCCAATATCAATATTACATAACCAAGATTGAATCAGATGTTGAGAAAAATGATAAGCTCAAAACTGCAAAAAAATTAATTGGAATTTTACCTATTAACACGTGCCCGAGATGCTTAAATCACATAACAATCCAAGAAAAAGAAGAATTGTCTTCTGGTTGTTGCGATTTATGTGGTTCTGAGTTACAAAATGTAAATAATACCGTCCAAACGCTGCAATACTTATTAGATGAGCTAAAAGACTTTAAAAGATTAAAGGAGAAGAAGGAAGAAGCAAAAAAAGAAATAGTAAATAAACTATTCTTAGCACGTTTGGAATTAAAAGAATTAAAAAAACAATGGATAGTTATGAAGACCAATTAAAACCGCAAAACTTGGAGCAATATAATTTCTTTTCAAGAGAAGTTGGTCGAATAGAAAATAGCATTAAGGAATTAGAGAAAGATAAAGAAGTTTTAAGAAAATTTGAAGCTATTACTAGCGAAAAGGATAAAATATCCACTAAAATTAAAGAATTGAGAAAAAGTATAAAAGATGCAAAAGCCAATGAGGATTTAGATAAGGAAAAACTTGAAACTTTTGAAGAGGAATTCAAGGGTATTCTCTTTAAATTAGATTTTCTGAAAGATGGTTTCGATACTTCCAAAGTTGATAATTTAGATAAGTCAATTAAGGATAAAGGAAAAAAGAATATATCCGTGATTAATCGGATTTACGAACAAATAAAGATAGACAGAGAAGATTATTATCCCAAAATTGATGGAGTCAACCTTTATAATATTACTTCAAGCAGCGGATTGATAAGAATTATTTTATCTTATTATTTAGCTTTGTTGAAGACTGGTTTAATATTTAATAATTCGACAAATCACCCATACCTATTAGTATTAGATGAACCGAGACAACAAAATTTGGATCTAGATACATTCAACCAATTTTTAAATGAATTATATCTATTAAAAAAGGATTATCCTAAACAGATACAAATAATTATAGCTTCGTCAGAAGAAGGAAATATAAAAGAAGAAGATATAAGGTTGTACTTAAACAAAGTAGACAATAAATTAATTAAAGAAATTATTGGAGAGTAAAGCAAGAAAATTACTAAATGGTGTATCTAATATGCCTCATTGGATGAAGAGGTTGTAGAAAATTATTAAGTGGACTAAATCGGAGATGAACACAACAGGAGGCAGTTCCCGTACTGAGGTTCTGCCTCCTTTTTATCTTGATGTTTAACTTAGGAAATTACAAGAACTGCGTATAGAGGTAAAAATAAAATGACCCAAGGTATATGAAGGTACTAGATTAATAGACAAGAAGATAATTCTAGTAATATTAAATAATCATAATGGCGGCATTTTTATAATAGATTCTAAGAGTTCCAGAAGTAAACTTCATAGGAGCAATTGTACACGCGTTGACCAAAATAGCATTTACAAAAAGTAATTGTGAACAAAGAATGCAATGGAATCTTATTGGTTTGAAAATAAGTTACGTGCTTTAAACGAATTAGTTGCGGAAGAGTGTTTAGTTTGTAAAAGATAGATTTTGAATTAATTATTTTAGAAAGAAATATTAGAAATACCCTAAATCTCGTAGAAAGTGGTGGAAATCATGCTGTCACTTGAACAAAAAATATTAAAGAGATTACAACAAAGTCCACCGGAAGATTGTTCGGTTGTTCCTAGAAGTACACCTGTAATCGCATTTGGAAAGTTTAAAACTGCAGAAGTGGCAACTATAAGCTTAAATCCAAGTTACAAAGAGTTTGAGTTTTTTAATGGGAAAAATAGATTTCATACGTTAGATAGCCTGGGTTTGGAAAATTATTCAGAGATAGATATAGAACATCAAAAGCAAATAATAGAATACTGCGAGACTTACTTTGAAAGAGACGTAGTTTATAAAGAATGGTTTGATAGAATGTCAAAATTCTTAAGAGATACTTTGGGGTTTGACTATTACACTGGAACTGCATGTCATTTAGATTTAAGTCAGTGGGCTACCAATGATATATGGGGCAAATTAGAAACTTCTCAAAAAAAAGCATTATTAAGTACTGGTGATTTAGAGCTCGTTACTGAAATTATAAAAATAGGGAATTTTCATACGGTCTTTTTAAACGGGAGAACAACATCTAAAGAAATATATCGTTATTTTGGTGTGAAGCCAACTAAAGAAGTATTACGTAAGTCAATTAGAAAAAAGACTAAGAAAAAAATATAGTTGAAGGTTACGTTGCTAAAACTAACAAAATTGCTGGAGTTAGAGTTAATATTGGCAGGGAATTAAGAATAATAGGATGGAATACTTATGTCAAATATGCAGGAAATGACGCATTAGAATTAATATCAATGTGGATAAAAAGAGAACTAAATAAAAAATGAGGTGTGGATATGAATCATACTGAACTATATCTAAGGTTTGGAATATCATCTGGTGCGCTCCAAAACCTTGCAGAAGAACTGCTAGAAGAGGAAGAAGGATGGGAAGACTTCAATCATATAGGTATCGTTGAAGGTACTGATCAGACAAGACGTAGCCAACCAGATTTAATAGCTTACCAAAAGAATGGCAAAGAAGTATATATTCAAGTAACAAAGGATTCAACTAAAGGTAAGATGTTCAATGACTTAAAAGAGAGC
>NZ_AEWH01000019.1 GCF_000190475.1 Ornithinibacillus scapharcae TW25 | reverse complement strand
TTACCGAGACAAGCGCACTCACGGTAGGCATTATCTGAAAAAGTCGCAAACGTTACCGAGAAAAGCGTTCTCACGGTAGGCATTATCCGAAAAAGTCGCGAACGATACCGAGACAAGCGTTCACTCGGTAGGCATTATCCAATCTAACCCAGTCTTAACGACGATGATATCCCCGTAAATGCTAGTAAATCCCAAGCCCAACCGACAAAAAATGAATATATCGGTAGAACAATATAATATAAATAATTACAAGTATGACTTTGGACATATTGATTTTTAGGCTAAAAGGATTATAATAAGTAGTGGTTTATGGGAAAAATATGAAACAATGAAACTTTTAAAACTAAAATTACGTCTAATATAATAGAGTACTACCTATGAAGAGGTATGTAGGAGGATATATATGGAACTCATAGCATTAGGGATTTGTTTTGTTGCTGCTTTAATCATTACACCGTATGTTATAAAACTTGCATTTAAGATTGGCGCAGTTGACGAGCCAAACGAGCGAAAGGTTCATACGAAAGCGATGCCGAGATTGGGAGGCTTA
Source organism: Ornithinibacillus scapharcae TW25 (assembly GCF_000190475.1). Lineage (GTDB taxonomy): Bacteria > Bacillota > Bacilli > Bacillales > Amphibacillaceae > Ornithinibacillus > Ornithinibacillus scapharcae. The sequence goes on along the minus strand of NZ_AEWH01000019.1, from coordinate 98,959 downwards.
GCGATATTTCTGAGCTTTATGCTTGGGGTACTGGTATTTTTACCAGACACGATGGAGGCTTGGCCGATAATTGTTGGTGCGTGTGTTATTGTTATCACAGGAATTTTAGATGACCTATATCAATTATCACCGAAAGTGAAAATGTTAGGCCAATTAATCGCTGCATTGATTACCGTGCTGGCTGGTATACAGATTGAATTTATTACATTACCATCAGGACAAATAATTGAATTTGGCTATTTCGCAGTTCCTCTTACTATTTTTTGGATTGTTGGGATTACGAATGCCATCAATCTAATTGATGGCTTAGACGGATTAGCTGCTGGTGTTTCGTCAATCGTGTTATTAACGATTTCCGGACTGGCACTTTCAATGGGGAATCCTCTAATTGCATTACTTGGCTTTATTCTGTTGGGAAGTACACTTGGTTTTCTTGTGTTTAACTTCCATCCGGCGAAGATTTTTATGGGAGACACAGGCTCCTTATTCTTAGGATATATGATTAGTGTGTTGGCTGTTACTGGTTTATTTAAAAATGTAGCGATGTTTTCTTTAATCATTCCGATAATTGTTCTTGGTGTACCGATTATCGATACGACGTTTGCGATTATTCGTCGTATCGTTCAGAAAAAACCATTATCGGCACCAGACAAATGGCATTTACATCATTGCTTAATCCGATTAGGATTTTCACATCGGAAAGCGGTTATCTTGATCTATGGAATGAGCGCACTATTCAGTATCTCGGCGATTATCTTTACAGAAGCAACCCTTTGGGGATCAACCATCTTACTTATTTCCCTTTTAATTCTTATTGAATTGATTGTTGAAATAACGGGACTTATTGGGGAGAATTACCGACCTCTGTTAAAATTATTGACAGGAAATAGAGCGAAACGTTAAAAGGGGAAATATCCCCTTTTTTATTGATTTTTAACCAAATGTAAATTTTATCTTACAGTTTTTGTGTCTATTGGTTAGAACTGTCCAAGATGTGTTAAAATAACCCTAATGGTTTGTCGAAAGGTTGGGAAAAGTGTTGAGTAACTCGTTACCAAAGACATTAATAATTGTGCCAGCATATAATGAAGAGGACAGTATAGCCTCAACGCTGACTACATTGATGCGAATAAGAGAAAAAATATCTACCGTTGATGTTTGTGTAATTAATGATGGTTCAAAGGATAGAACGGTTGAGATAGCTAGTCAATTTGATATTGTGTTGTTGGACTTGCCGCAGAATCTTGGAATTGGTGGTGCAGTTCAAACAGGTTATAAATATGCAGATAAACATGGCTATGATATTGCGATTCAGTTTGATGCGGATGGTCAACATAACGCAGATGACTTAAGAGAGCTAATTCAACCAATAATAAATAATGAAGCGGATATGGTTATCGGCTCAAGATTTTTGGAAAAGACACAGTATAAGGGAAGTAGTGCCAGAAGACTTGGAATATATTATTTTTACCTTATTCTAAAGTTTTTGACTGGTCAACGGTTTACAGACCCTACTTCAGGTTTTCGGGCAAAGAATGCAAAGGTAATCAAGCTGTTTGCCGAAAATTATCCAAAGGACTATCCAGAGCCTGAGGTACTTATTTTACTTCACAAAAAAGGCTTGCGTATTAAAGAAATCACCGCACATATGAATGCGCGCCAAGGTGGCGTTTCCTCGATTAATTCTTGGAAAAGCATTTATTACATGGCAAAGGTAACCCTTTCCATCGTGATGCAGAAGATTATTAAGGAGTAATTCCACATGAGTATTACGATTTTTTCGTTTGTTGTTGTTGTATTATTTTTCTTAATCATTATCGAAAGTGTCCGTCGGGGTGTCTTAGAGACAAGAGACTCGATTCTTTGGATTATTATGAGTATTGTTTTAGGTATATTAAGCTTATCCGAAGGGCTGCTGGAATATCTGGCAGACCTTCTTGGTGTGCATTATGCACCGAGCTTATTGTTCCTTGTTGGATTACTTGGTGTATTAATCATGATATTCGATCTGACTAGAAGAATCTCGAAGCTAAATCATAAACTAACCAATATTACACAGGAATATGCAATTTTTAAAGAAGAAACCTTAGATGAAATCGAGCAACTGCGCGATGAAATAGCACAAATAAGGAAGAAGGAAGAAGAGTAATGAACTACATATTATTAATGATTAATGTACTCTTTCTAGTATTTGGGCAATACTTATGGAAGGTTGGGATGACTAAAATTGGTACCTGGGGACCTGGTACAATTCTAGATTTGATTAAATCACCTTATATCATTGGTGGTGGATTAGTGTATGTTTTTGCAACCCTAATCTGGTTGTTTATTCTAACTAGAATGCCATTTAGTATTGCATACCCGTTTCAGAGTTTAGCCTATGTATTCGGAATTGTAATGGGCTATTTAGTATTTAAAGAAGCCGTAACACCGACACAATGGGTTGGTGCCGCAGTTATTGTATTGGGAGTGTATTTAATTGCAAAGTAAATCAAAAAAGATTGGCATACCTAAATTTAGTTTTAAAAAAGAGCATATACCACATTATCTATTAGCGGTCATTTTACTTGTGTCCTTTATTTTACATATTGTGTTATTAGTAAAAAATCCAGGAAGTAATTTTGTGCAAATGAGCCCTGAGCAAATTGAAGCACAATTAGAAGCAGGAAAGCTAACGGAGTATGATGCTAAGCTGAAAGAACACACATGGGAATGGGGAAGTCGTGACGGTTATTTATATTCAGTCATGGCAAACCAATTACGTGAGCATGGTGTATATGGTTATGACACAGGAAACACGGGAGAAATTGTCCATAATGCATTTGTAACATACGGGCATCCTATGTTGTTAGTTGTTATTTTTAGTATTGCTGACTTGATTAATGTAGATCAAGCAACATTAGTAAAGATTTTTAATATGTTTTTAAACCTGGCTAGTATTTTCTTATTGTATGTCATTACAGCGAAAATCTTTAAAAATCGATGGATGGGGTTAGTGGCAAGTGGTTTGTACGCGTTCTATTTCACGCCTTATCATTTCTTTAGAACGGCCCTAACGGAAACACCAGGTATTTTCTTCTATTTACTGGCGATTTTCCTATTTGTACTAGCGCTTGAGTCGAATAAGAAAAGGTATCATTTCTTATTTGCAGTAGTATTCTGTTATGCAGTCATGATCCGACCTGTCATTGCACCAATTGTTCTACTCGCTTATTTAATCGTATTAATCAAGCATCGCAGTAATTATAAGCAATGGTTAAAAATTGCTGTCATTTGGGCATTCGGTGCAGCATTAGTCATCATGCCATGGGTTGTTCGAAACTATGTGCAATTTGATGAATTTATTCTGTTTTCCACACATTCAGGGAATAGCTGGTTCTCTGGCGCTAACCCATATAACTTATATAGTTTCTCCGATTATTATCTGGAGCAAAAAGAGCTTGGAATGGAAACCGTTGAATATGCACAAATGAAGATTAAAGAAGGATTCGAGACGGACTATGGACTTTGGTTATCATGGTTTACCGTTGGGAAGACCTATGAAATGTTTAAAATTCCAGATGCCATCTACTTCTACCCAGGCGGAGACCTGATGGCCAATGTGAAAACATATCATAAATACTTAGTTATCCTAGCCTTACTTACAGCACTAATCTCACGCCGCAAGGAAACACTAGCGATAACAGGAATCCTGTTAATTTATCTCGTGCTATCCAATCTATTCCTAACCATACCACGATACGGGTTCTTCATCATCCCGATCATGTGTATCCTAGATGGATATGCCATCATCACCATTATTCAGAAAATCAAACAATGGATCAACAAAATACCAAAACAAAAACAACAGCCTCAAACAGCCCTAGAAAGCTAAGGGGCTGTTTTTTTGGGGGCACATCAGCCCCTTGTCCCAGCACCTCATGAAAGAGGGAGCCCGCCCGTGATCGGAAAGGGGGATATAGACTGGGAGCTACCAAGACAACGCTTGTCCAGATAAGGTTTGGTGTAGCAGTACCGGCAAAATGTAAACGAGAGGTTTAAGCCACAGTAGAGAAGCCTCAGAGCAGTGCCCACAAAGCCTGTTCGTCATCCCATCACTTAAAGTCGTTTAAAAGACCTCTAATTCTAGATACATTAAGTATAAGATGATGGGACAAGGGACCTGTCCCCATGTCCCAGGAGGTGGAAGGGTGGTTATTTATTTTTCAAAGGGTCTGGCTGTTTTGTTTGCTGTGGAGGAGTTGTGTAGGTTGTATGAGCAATGTCATAAGAAACCTCTTGGTAGTTACTTTTCAAAAGATGGAGATATTCCATTGGGATCAGAACGATTTTTTCTTATGCTGGAGAGTGAATGGAAGCAAAGGGGAAGAGAAGAACTTACGATTAAGAATGATGGGTTATCTATTGTAGTGGAGAATGAAGATGTCTTTATTATCGGTGCTCAAGAACGATCACTATTGTATGGTGTCTACCATTATGCTGAAATATTTTTAGGATACTCTTTCGTTGGGATGAAAGAATCCCAAAAGGCTAGCTACGTATCAAACTTAAACATCCCCATCACACATAATCCTCGTTTTCAGAGAAGGGGAAATGTGATTGAAACGATTCGTGATACACAGTATGTGAAACAGTTAATCGATTGGGGTATAAAAAATGGTTTGAATGAATTCTTTTTCACATTCTTTTTATGGAATGAAATAGGACCAGAAGTAGTGGGTGAACTCGAAAAACGAAATTACAATGTGACACTTGGTGGACATAGTTTATCATTTCTATTGGGACGGGAACTAGAAAAGGCGGAGGAAAGGACTGTTTTTTTCGACCGCCATAATATAGATCTTCATGATGTTGTGATTAGTCGAATTATCGAAATTTGTAAGGCTTATCCGATAGTTAACCGTATTTCACTTTGGCCAGAAGATGTCGGAATACAGGAGAAGAATTATGACAGCTTTATGCCTAGCTATATTGCTTTTGTAGAGAAGTTAAAAGATAGGTTAGACCAAGCTAATCTATCGGTTGACGTGGAGCACATTGCTTATAATGCAGGACTAGAATGGAGCATGCTGGAAAGAAATAAACATACAACCCCTTCCTCAAAAGCGGATGTGCTCTATGCATATTGGGGAAGAAATTATAAACAATCACTTCTTAGCCAAGAAAAGAACTCAATACGAGCTTATCAAGCATTATTAGATTGGGATTGTAAGACGAAGGATAACCAAACTGAATTGACAGTTTTGGAATATTATAGTGACCATTTTATGCTTAGTGAACTATTTCCACCGCTATTAAAACGGATAGAAGCAGACATGGAAGATTATAGCTGTATTGGGGTTAATGGGGTGTTGAATTTAATTGTACCAATTCACCAGAAGAAGGGTGCGCTAAACCAAGATAGTGAATATCCATGGAAATGGGTTCAAATGATCAATAATTATTTTTATGCAGGACTTAGCTGGGGGAGGGATATTCGGACATTACGGGATCGGTTCTTTGTACTGTTTGGTGAGAAAGAAAACCTCTTCCGTCAATTATTAAGTGAACTGGAAGATGTAATAGCAGAGCACACTTACTGGAATATCCCACTTTTTCCGGCAAGAATAGTCGATCCAGAAAAAGTTTCTAATAAACTATTCATAGATAACGTGATTCATTATTTAGATGGTGTATACGCATTTTTAGAGGATCATTCTCTGCAATATCCTGGAGAAGCCATTTCGCTACCTGAAGAAGATTTGCATGATTTCCCCTCGGAGGAAATGTTAAGCATCTATCTGTATCATGTACAAAAGAAAGTGGAAACCATAAGAGACCAGTGGAGGCAAAAAACATGAATAGTTTTCCGAAGTATTATGAACGGGTAAACAGAAGCAAAGGTAGTAGTTATAATGCAACGTTAATAGTATATGGAGCAACTCCTGCAGGGATAACTGCTGCTATTCAGGCAAAAAAATTAGGAATAGATGTGCTCATTGCAGAATTTAGTAATCATCTAGGTGGAATAACTGCCAATGGATTAGGAGCTACCGATTTTGGTGCAAAAGAGGCGATAGGAGGATTATCGAGGGAGTTTTATAAACGCGTTGGGAAGTATTATGGGAAGGATGAACAATGGACATTTGAGCCTAAGGTTGCAAAGAAAGTATTCCAAGAATGGCTCGAGTCCTACGGTATCCCTGTTTACTTTAAACAACATTTACAGGACGTACTTGTAGAAAAAGGTATGATAAACATGATTACCATGGAGGATGGTAATAGCTTTCAAGGCTCCCACTTCATAGATGCAAGTTATGAGGGTGACTTGTTGGCAAAAGCGGGAGTCCATTACCATGTAGGGCGTGAATCGAATGAAACCTATGGTGAGTCCTATAATGGTGTACAGTTCGGTCATCCACATCATCAATTCAAAAATAAGGTAGATCCGTATGTAACGCCCGGTAAGCCAGAAAGTGGCCTTCTATTCGGAATTACTGAGATTATCAGTTCGGAACAAAATATTCAAGGTGCAGGTGATAACCGGATTCAAGCCTATAATTTCCGTCTATGTTTAACAAAGGAGTCTAACAATAGAATCCCTTTTCCAAAGCCGCCTAAGTATCAGAAAGAGCGATATGAATTGCTGTTGCGATATATTAAGACAGGTGTTTGGGACGCAATGAACCTACATACAATGCTTCCCAATGGGAAAACAGATTTAAACAATTATGGTGGATTTTCGACAGACTATATCGGGATGAACCATAACTGGCCAGAAGCAAGCTATGAAGAGAGAGAGGAAATGTTCCAAGACCATCTGAATTATCAATTAGGGATGTTATATTTTCTAGCTAATGATGCAAGAGTACCGCAAGCAATCCGCAATGAGGTAGCGGAGTGGGGGCTAGCCAAGGATGAATTTGTGGAGTCGAGAAACTGGCCTGAACAACTCTATATTCGGGAAGGTAGAAGAATGATTGCTGATTATGTCATGACAGATCGTAATTGTTTAGGAAAAAAGGTAGCAGAAGATTCTATCGGACTAGCATCCTATCAAATGGACTCACATCATTGCAGAAGGGTAGTAATGGATGGAAGAGTTTTAAATGAAGGGGACGTGGAAATTCCAATTTCACCGTATCCAATCTCATTACGGGCCGTGTTACCAAGGAAAGAGGAGTGTCGTAACTTACTTGTCCCCGTATGTGTATCCAGTTCACATATTGCATATGGATCAATTCGTATGGAGCCAGTGTTTATGATCATCGGTCAATCTGTCGGTGCAGTAGTAGCTATGGCAGCCAAACAGGGTATTCCCGTTCAGGATGTACCATATCAGGAGCTGAGATCGATATTGGTACAAGAGGGCCAGGTGCTAGAATGGAATAATACTATGGAAGACGATCCTGTGAAGCGGATGCAGGAGACCTTTGGTAGAGAATAGGGTAAGGGAGCTGATTACAGCTCCCATTTTTAAATTAGCTACTTCAAAATATTAATCACACATCAACAGCATGGAAGTTTCGTTAAATATAGAAATAGACAAGTTGTGAGACAAGTCACTAATTAGTCTATAAATGTTAGATGAACAAAATAGGTCATGGTCGAAAACTGTTAGTATGTAAAAAACAAGTATAGAAACCACTATACTTGTTCAATATTTTCTAATCCCTTCTTCATTGCAATTTTCTTAAATGCACGTTGACATAGGAATGTGTATGCGAGCGCTAACACGCTTCCTGTAAATAATGGAATAATTCCCGGAATTAGAACTATTGCTCCGTATAAGAACAAGGTTACGACTATCATCCCTATTAATTCTAATGGAGAGGAGACCCCAATGAGAAAGGCTTGTTTAATGTATTGAAAGAATGATAGCTTAAAATGTGCAAACACAGGAAAGAAGAAAAAGATAGTAATAAGTGTTGTCATTAGAATTAATAAAATAACCGGTACCAGAAACTGAAATTGCCCAGGGTTTAACTGAATAAAGGCAATATCATAATAGAGAAAATATCCTACAAGTAAGAAAATGAGGGAGTAACCATTTAACTTAAAAAAGTCCTGCTTATAGGCTGTCCAAAATGTCTTAAATAGTGGAATATCCCATTCCCCATATAGAATCCATTTTCGGGCGATAGTGAACATAGCAGAAGTAGCTGGAAAAATACCAAAGAATACAATTCCAACCAATGTAAAGAAAATCCATAATATATTTAGATAAGCTATTCGTAGCATACATTTGGCAATGATATAAAATTTATCCCATCCACCCAAAACATCAACCCCTTTTATGAGACAACTATACACCGAGAAGTAATAGTTGTTCAATTATTTTTTTAATATTTTGCAAGAATCGAATAATATAATTAAAGACAATTAATAGACTTGTCTATTGTCAAAAAAACAAATAAGATAGTCATAGTTAGTATATGAAAATTCCAACAAGTCAAAATTTATAATGTAAATATCCTTAAGTGTGTAACTGTATAGCCTTAACTTTTATTAATTTGGTAACGCTTTCATGTGATGACTTTGTCAAAATACAGTTATGAAACAGTAGTGATTACTTTTCGTTTTGACTTGGGAATGAACAAGGGGGATTCATGATAATGAAGAAGAAGTTCAGTTTCCTAGTTTTGCTAATTGGCTTAATGTTTGTAGCGGTAGCTTGTTCTGATGACGCTGGAAGTGAGGGTGACGGAGAAGTCGGGGGCGAGATCACGGTTTGGGTACATCCTTACACTGGTGATGCAGCGAAGGAAGAAGAGATGTGGGATACCATCATCAAAAACTTCCAAGAGGAATTCGATGCTGAAGTCAATATAGAAGTGATACCTTGGTCAAACCGTGACCAAAAGATTTTGACGGCTTTAGCTGCAAATAATGGTCCCGATGTTTTCTATGCTATTCCTGACCAGATGCCACAATATGCAGATGCAGGAATGCTATTAGAGCTTGACCCATATTTAGAGGATTTTGATATGACAGACTTTGTTGACACGGCTTTAGTATCAACGAAATGGCAGGATAAAACATATGGTCTTCCAATTTTACAAGAGTCCTACACGTATTTCTATAATAAGGCTGTTATCGAGGCGATTGGCGAAGATCCAGAAAATCTACCAGAAACGTGGGATGACTTTAAGGCTTGGGCAGAAAAGGCGAAAGATAAAGGGTACTATGCAACGACTTTCCAAGGTGGAGGTTCCATGAACGGTACATTATATCCATATTTATGGCAAGCGGGTGGAGACGTCATTACCCAGGATAATGAAGTAATGATTAACAATGAAGCTGGTGTGGAAGCATTTACCCTAGTGAATGAAATGTATGAGAATGGCTGGATTCCAGAAGATTCTATTACAGCAATGGAGCATGATGCAATCTGGAATAGTGGCGATATGTTAGCGGTATTAGGATCAGGTATTACATTAAGTAATTTACAGAGCACTGGTGAAATCGATTTTGTAATTGGACCACCACTTAAGAATAAAGAGCAAGTAACATATGGAACAGTAGGAATGTTTGTAGTTCCGTCTAATACAGATAATCCTGCAACGGCTGCCGAATTCGTAAAAGTGCTAACAAATGCAGAGAACCAGCGCACATTTAATGAGGTAACTCAATATATCCCTACAAGAGAGTCTGCAAAGGATATTTTCGATGAACAACCATATCTAGCCCAGCTCGCTTCTTATACCCAATACGCATTACCTGGTGTTATTCATCCTAAAGGACGTGACATAATGCCGATGATTCAGGCAGAACTTCAAACGATGATGGAAGGCAAGAAGACACCACAAGAAGCAGCAGATTCCGCAGCTGAATCAATTAAGGCGGCAATAGGAGATTAATTAGGAATAAAACATGAAATATGGGCTGGCACTGTTTTATCCCGAAAATTACAGCCAGTAAGATTCGCGCTTCAGGTATACAAGGATATCAAAGGGAGTTAAGTGGGAATCAGCTGCTAGTCATTATCCGATAAGTTCGAGCTACCATTCAGTGGGGAAAAGATCGCCCCACTGAATATAGTTTTGACTCTATCCTTATAAGAAATAAGGTGATCACTTGAAAAAGAACAAAAATAATAAAACTCGTAACAAATTACCTTTTAAAGAGCGCTTTCGCAAAAATGCCATCGTTTATTTGTTCTTGATACCTATATTAATCCACTTTGCAATCTTTCAGGTTTTTCCCTTCCTGTTTAGCTTTGTACTTACCTTTATGGATTGGAGAATAATCGGAAACCATGAGTGGGTTGGCTTGAAGCATTGGATATATTTCTTCCAGGATAAATTAGCATGGAAAGCGCTATGGAATACATTTATGTTCTCCGTTTATTATATTGTACCAACAATGGCAATAGGGTTAATTCTTGCATTGATTATTAATTCGGGAGTTCGCTTTGCAGGGTTCTTCAAAGGAATCTTCTTCTTACCAGTTGTAACCTCCTTTGTCATTGTTGCTGGTTTATGGGGTTGGCTGTTCGGTGGTACCGAATCAGGCCTTATAAACTGGCTAATAGGGTTATTTGGAGTGGAACCACAATTATTTTTAGCAGACTCTAGTCAGGCATTAATTGTACTTGCCGGATTAAGTATATTTAAGGTAGCTGGAAGTACAATGATATACTATTTTGCAGGCTTGCAATCTATTCCTAAGGACTTGTACGAAGCGGCCAAAATTGACGGAGCATCTAAGATGAAGATTTTTTGGAAAATAACCTTTCCATTATTAAAACCAATACACTTTTACGTGGCTATTGTAACCACGATAGGTTCCTTCCAAATCTTTGATTCTGCTTATCTATTAACAGGTGGTGGACCAAATTATTCCACTACAACTATCGTATTCTATTTATACCAACAAGGGTTTACGAACTTGAACTTAAGCTATGCAGCGGTATTGTCCTATGCATTGTTCTTTATCATATTAATTGTTTCTTTAATTCAACGGAAATATATCGGGAAGGATACAGCAATCTACTAAGGGAGTTCTGAGCGTGAAAAAAATTATTACCTATCTATTATTAATTGCACTTGGATTTTGTTTTCTATTGCCCTTTCTCATCATGGTGCTGGGATCTTTAAAAGAGATAGAATATGCGCTACTTGATCCGTTTTTCTGGATTCCAGAAGATCCATCCATTGGTAACTACCTGTATATCTTCCGTGATGGAATCTTCATGCGATGGATATTTAACTCATTTGTTATTACGGTCATACCTGTTTTCAGTCAAATGTTCTTCTGTGCAATCTTAGGATATATCTTTGCCAAAAAACAGTTTGCAGGAAGAGAAACGATCTTTTGGATATTTATGGCTGTCATCATGATTCCACAACAATTATTAATCATTCCGAAATACATTATGTTTGCTCAATTTGAATGGATTAACACATACTGGGCGTTAATTGTTCCTGAAATATGGGGGATTATGGGCGTGTTCCTAGTTCGTCAGTTCTTACAAGGAATTCCAGATGATTTTGAGGAAGCCGCCTATATAGATGGTGCAAATGATATTCAAATATTTTTCAAAATCATCTTACCATTATCTTTACCAGTTGTAGCTACAGTTGGAACATTCGCATTCATCTCGAACTGGAATGATTTATTCCAACCACTTATCTACATGACACAAGAAAAGATGTACCCAGTGACTGTAGGTCTAGCATCATTGCTTGGGAAAGAAGGGAACTTTGGAATTGAAATGGCAGGTTCAACCCTATCGTTCATTCCAACATTCCTCATATTCCTATTCTTCCAGCGCTACTTCACAGAAGGAATACAGATGTCCGGGCTGAAGTAGTGGGGCTGCTTGTGGAGTTGGTTAGGATTGCACGAGTTGTATCTCTTATCGCGCGGCGAAAGGAAATCTAGCACCAGATGTTACGTAGTCGCGCGGGAAAAATAAAAAGATGCGCGGGTCGTAACACTTTTCGCGCCATAGGTTGAAAAGTAGCGCTGGCAGTTACTCAAGTCGCGCAGCAAGTAAAAAAAGTCGCGCAAGCAAGGTGATCCCGCGCAAGTTTGTTCATCCCCCGCGTCAGTTTATCTACAGACCGCGCGAGTCAATCAGTGATTGGCGTCATTTGGATTTACTTTGGCGCGAGTCCAAATCTGTATAGGAGGCCCCACTCGGTGGCTTAAATTAATCAAGGATGATTATTATGAAAAGATTAAAGTTAGGTATCATCGGACTGGATACAAGTCATGCTGTTGCCTTCATCAGATTGCTTCATGATGAAAAGGAGAACCACCATGTAGCTGGGGCTCGAGTTGCTCTAGCTTTTCCGGGTGGTTCTCCACATTTACCAATAAGCAGGGAACGATTGGAAGGATTCACAGCAGAGCTTATGTCTCACCCTGTACCAATAGCAAAAACGATGGAGGAAGTTGCGGAAAAGAGTGATGCCATTTTATTAGAGTCAGTTGATGGTGGTGTACATCTAGAACAATTTCGGAAAATAGTACCTTACCGAAAGCCAGTCTTTATCGATAAACCATTAGCACTTACTTCACATGATGCAGAACAAATAGTTCTACTAGCCAAACAATATAACACGCCCATCATGAGTTCATCAGCACTCCGTTTTGCAGAAGGTTTAACCACCACACTTCAGAAAAATTATAATCGAGAAATAATAGGTGCGGATTGTTTCGGACCAATGGAGATTATAGAGGACCAACCAGGTCTTTTTTGGTATGGCATCCATACGATAGAAATGTTGTATACCATTATGGGCTGTGGTGCTAAGAGGATCCAATCTATATCCAATCAGAATCATGATGTTCTCCAAGTTATATGGAAGGACGGACGGATGGCAACCATTCGTGGTAATAGAGCTGGAAATAACCAATTTGGTGCAATCATTCATTATAAGGATGGATCTGAATTTGTAGAAATTTCTCCAAAAGCTAAACCGTATTATGCAAGTCTATTAGAAGAGGCACTCGCGTTCTTCCGTGAAGGAAAAACACGGGTATCAATAGATGAAACACTAGAAATCATTCGTTTTATGGAAGCTGCCAATCGAAGTCGAGAGATAGATGAAATGGTGTTCATATAGAGGAAACAGGGGCGAGAGGCCACCCCAATGAAATTAGTTCTTACTCAAGTGCTCTTCTTGAATAAAGCTTAAACGATATATACGCCTTGGCCTCCCTTTAAAGGTTACCTTTTCCTCGCCGATGATATCGACTAGTTCTGCATCCATCCATTTAAGTAGAATGCGGTGTGCGCTACGAATCGTTATGTTTAATGTGGATGCGAGTTCTTGCGCAGTGTAGTCGATTTTATTGTGCCGTGCAACCCTTGCCATTAGCTTTGCCATATAGGCAGCCGACATTCCGGCTTTCTCAGCCTTATCTAAAAGTTTGGCATCGGTAATGGATAACTCATATTGCTCATAGTTAACCGTACTATTCAAGTCTACTGGACCAATGACACTCCGATCTTCGCGGACAATATAACAGACATTACCACCTATTTCCTTCGATTGCCTTAAGGCGAGGCGTGCATGGTTACCAGCTTCAGCAGCAGATTGGCCAAAGCCAACACCTAGACTTAAGGTAATACCGATCTGGTCCTTGGTATTTTTGAGCAAAGGTAGAAACTTGTATCCTCTCGTTTCTCGTTCGAACGTGCCACGAGTTGTAATAAATAAGTATTCTTCACCGCCAAGACTGACGAAATGCCCATCAAGTTGCTTGATAAAATCTAGTAGCTTTTGTTGTATTTGTAAGTTTAATAATTGCACGTCATGCTCTGTAGTAAAACGTTCGGATAGCTTTTGATAATTATCGATGCTAACGTAGCCAAACACAATCTGTGATTCCTTATTTCTTCTTGTCTCACTAGACAGAAGTGCTCTTTCCAAGGATACAATCATATCCTGATTCGTTGGGGTAACCCATTCATGTGGTGTTCCTAATTCTGTTAAACGGTTCGAGACTTCTTGAATTCCAGTTAATGCAACGGAACCAAATTTCTGGTAATTATCAAAGTGGAATTGTACCATGCTCTCTATATCAACTGTATCCGTACGGTGCTCAAGAATATCGCAGTCGTCTTCTTCCAATTCATAGAGAACTTGACGCACGTATTGCGGTGCAAGAATATCGATTGATAGTTTCTCGAGTCCATAACTATTTTTAATCAAAACCAATGAACGATACAATCCTGTTCCCATCAATGGTACATGATGAACTGGTATCTTAAAGTCTATATTCTCTTTAATATTTTGATAGAGGTAGTAATCCGTAAACATCAAAACATCAACTAATTCCATTAGCTCTTGAACCGTTTGCTCGTTATCTTGCCTGGCTTCTACCACTCGAAATACAGGTTTAAAGTTTGGGAACGCTTTCAAAACTTTCTTTGTTTGATCCAATAGGCCAGCAGGAGCTATGATGCCTATGTTTATTTCCGAGGCTTGTTTGATAGTTTCCTGAGTAGTCATACAAAATTTCTCCTTTACCGTTTATCAATCTATTTTATAAAGTCAGGATAATAGACATGTCTGTTCATAATATGTCCTTATCATACGTTGAATATGTAATATTGTCAAAATTACATTAATTAAATTTTAGAAATTTTAATTAAAAGACAATTTTAAGACTTGTCTTTTAATATCGCGATTTACTACAATTGAACCATAAGTAAAAAGCGATCCAAATAGTATGTTACGTTATTAAAAGATTTAGGAGTGATAAAATGAAAGCGATTACGGAGTTAGACAATATGTTAACTTCTCCATCTGATAGGTTAATAGCAGACCTGAAGAAAATCGATGGGGATATATTAATCCTTGGTGTTGGCGGTAAGATGGGACCCACCTTAGCAAAATTAGCCAAAAGAGCCATTGATGAAGGAAATCTTGAAAAGCGTGTCATTGGCGTTTCTAGATTTTTGTCAGGAAACTTGCGTGAAGAGCTGGAAGCGGCAGGAATAGAGACTATTTCGTGTGACCTACTCAATGATGAAGCGCTTCAGGCATTGCCAAATGTGAAAAACATTATTTATATGGCCGGAAACAAATTTGGGACGGTAGGAAACGAACACTTCACATGGGCAATGAATGCCTACTTAGCAGGTAGAATTGCCGAAAAATTTAAAGACTCTCAAATCGTTGCATTCTCAACAGGAAATGTTTACCCACTAACCAATGTATTGACGAATGGGTGTACAGAGGATTTCCCGGTTAATCCGGTAGGAGAATATGCACAGTCTTGTCTGGGTCGCGAGCGGATATTAACGTATTTCTCTCACAAACACCAAACTCCAATGCTTATTTTCCGATTGAATTATGCTATAGATTTACGTTATGGAGTGCTATTAGAAATTGCAAAACACGTGTATGAGGGGAAGGCAATTGATCTATCTATGGGGAATGTTAACGTTATCTGGCAAGGGGATGCAAATGAATATGCACTTCGTTCCTTACGACATGTGGACTATCCACCTACTATTCTAAACATAACTGGACCAGAAACCTTATCCGTTAGATGGGTAGCAAAGGAATTTGGAAAACGCTTCGGAAAGGAAGCATTATATGTAAACGAAGAGTCTGATAAAGCATTATTAAACAATGCCTCCCAAGCACATAAGCTGTTCGGTTATCCAAGAGTCTCCGTACAGGAGATGATGGATATGGTTGCAGATTGGGTTGCAAATGGTGGCGAAATGCATAATAAACCGACTCATTTCCAGGAAAGGGAAGGAGCCTTCTAAATGTTACATGCAGAGGTGAAAAAAGCATTGCTACAGGGGGCAGTTATTCCTGCACATCCACTTGCTCTAACGGAGGAAAGACAGCTTGATGTTAGGGGCCAACGAGCCCTCACCCGTTATTACCTAGATGCTGGTGTTGGAGGTATCGCTGTAGGAGTACACACCACTCAATTTGAGATTAGAGACCCGGAGTTTAACTTATTCGAAAAAGTATTAAAGCTTGCGATAGAAGAAATGAACCGGGCTAATGTTTCGGAAAGTTTTATCAAAATTGCTGGAATATGTGGGCCAGCGGAGCAGGCAATTCGCGAAGCAAAATATGCGGTAGAAATTGGTTATGATTTAGGACTATTGAGTATGGGAGGACTGCATCATCTTTCAGAAGCAGAATTGCTTGACCGTACGAAGGCAGTGGCTGAAGTAATTCCTGTTGTAGGCTTTTATTTACAGCCTGCAGTTGGTGGCAGAATATTTTCATATGACTTCTGGAAGCAGCTTGCAGAGATTCCTAATGTCCATGCAATAAAGATTGCCCCTTTTAATCGTTACTTAACGAACGATGTTGTGCGGGCAGTAGTAAACTCTACCCGAAACGACGAAATTGCTTTATACACTGGAAATGACGATAGCATTATAAACGATTTATTAACGACATTCCGTTTTCAGGTGGATGGAAAAATGGTTGAAAAGCGAATTGTTGGAGGATTATTAGGACATTGGTCTGTTTGGACGAAACGAGTTGTAGAGGTTTTTAGAGAGCTTGAAGTTGTTCGCGATTCCAAACATATTCCTGCATCATTATTAACGTTAGGACAGGAAATTACCGATGCCAATGCAGCCTTCTTTGATGCTACCAACCAGTTTAAAGGATCGATTGCTGGTATTAATGAAGTATTAAGAAGACAAGGCATTTTAAAGGGAAACTGGTGCTTGCTTGACCACGAATCACTTAGTCCTGGTCAATTAGAGGAAATAGATCGAGTCTACCGAGCATATCCTCATTTACATGATGATGAATTTGTAAAGGAGAATCTATCAAAATGGCTTGAGTATTGACATTTAGGAGGGTCTACAGTGAAAAAAATCGTAGCGCAACATAAGCAGGTGCGAATAGTTGAAGACGAAATACCCCAGGTTAAGCCTTCTTATATCTTAGTAAAAACTATCTATTCTGCAATTTCACCGGGTACAGAGCTTCTAATAATCGAAGCAAGTGAAGAAAATCCTATTACACTCGGATATAATGCGATGGGCATAGTGGTGGAGTGTGGCGAGGGTATTACAGACGTTAAGAAAGGTGATCTCGTTGCTTGTTATGGAGCACCATATGTTCAACATGCTGAATATTTATTGATTCCAAAAACACTTTATGCAAAAGTTCCAGACCATGTAGAGCCAAAGGAAGCAGCACTAGTTGGCTTAGGGGCAATTGCCATTCATGCCCTACGAATAGCTGACTTACAATTTGGAGAAACAGCTGTTGTTGTTGGCTTAGGAGTACTTGGGCAAATGATTGCAAAGATAGCCGATGCGGCTGCATATAATGTTATAGCTTGTGATATTAGTACCGAACGTGCTGGAATGCTAACGGAACAAAACATTAAGTCCTTTTCCTCGATAGAGCAAATGGAATCAGAAATAAATGTGCAGACAAATGGAAATGGAGCAGATGTCGTAATCCTCTGTGCCGGTGGAAAGCGTTCACCGCTCACGAAGGAATGCCTAAAGTGGGTTCGTAATAAAGGGAAAGTTGTGATTGTTGGGGATGTGGAACCAGACTTTCCTCGGGAGCTAATGTTTTCGAAAGAAGCACAAATTCTTATTTCTCGCGCAGGTGGACCAGGGAGATATGACAAGGTATATGAACAGCAGGCAGTTGATTATCCATACGGTTTTGTTCGCTGGACAGAAGGGAGAAATATAGCGGAGTATATTCGACTCATTAGTGAGGAACGAATTGATGTGCGTCCATTTATTGGTGATGTCATTTCATTCCGGGATGCACCAGGTGAATATGAAAAACTTCGCAATAAGCAGTCAACTGTATTAACCAAGATTTTGAACTATATGGATTAGGGGGATTTTATGAAAAAAGTTCAAGTTGCCATTGTCGGGGTCGGGGCAATAGCTGAATCTACCCATCTACACTATCTAAAGGGAATGGATACGGTAGAAGTTATAGGGCTAGTCGATACAGATTTACAACGAGTAGAAGCAGTTGCAGAAAAGCACGGGATTCCGAACTGGTTTGAATCCATCGAGGCATTATTAGAGAACATTGCTGTAGAAGCTGTTTTCATTTGTACACCAAACGCAACTCATATAGGGATTGCTAAAAAGGCTGCTGAAAAAGGCATACACGTTTTCATTGAAAAACCGATTGGTATTGATATCGACGAAGTAACAGAATATAGTAATCTCGCAAAAGCGAACAATGTGTTAACGATGGTAGGAATGACCCATCGTTTTCGCCGTGATGCAACCATTTTAAAATCTTACTTGGAGAGAGGTTCACTCGGTAACGTTTATTATGCAAAAGCGAAATTATTCCGTCGACGAGGTACACCGAAAGGGTGGTTTACCAATAAGGAACTAGCAGGTGGTGGAGCCTTAATGGATATTGGGGTTCATGTGTTAGACCTTGCATGGTGGTTATTGGGACAGCCGGAGGTTCAGTCTGTATCGGCTACATCTGTTAGCATGCTTGGAAACTATCAAACAAAATATACATCTGCCTGGGAGTCCAAAAATAATAAACTCAATGCACAGCATGTATTTGATGTAGATGACTTTACAGCTGGCTGGATACGCTTTCGAAATGGAACTGTCTTGAATTTAGAAATAGCTTGGGCAATCAATGGTGAAGAGGATGATTCCATCTCATTAGAGTTCTATGGTAACGAAGGCGGTGCAAAATTAAGCCCGGTTACTATTTTTAAAGAAGATAACGGTATATTTACAAAAATAGAGCCAGAATTCGAGAACAATGACGTTTACCAAGATGAAATTAATCACTTTATCGAATGCGTCATACGGAATGAGAAACCGTTGATTGATGCAGATCAAGGCTTAGAAATCCTGAAGATGTTACAAGCCCTATATACTTCTTCTAATCAACAAAAGGAAATCATTTTGGATTGATAGCTAGTCTCTAACCAAAAGGAGGAATTACCATGTTAAAAGTTGGTGTCATTGGTGTCGGTTCCATATCACAGTTTCATATTGAACCATATCTAAACCATAATCGAGTGAAGTTAATGGCATTTTGTGATGTGAATAAGGAACGCCTAGAGGAAAAAGGGAAACGATACGGAGTAGAGAATCTTTATACTGATTATAAGGCGCTAATTCTTGAAGCGGATATTGATGCTGTAAGCATTTGTACATGGAATAACACACATGCCGAGATTGCTATATTCGCACTAGAAGCAGGCAAGCATGTCCTGGTAGAGAAGCCACTTAGTATGACAGTAGAAGAAGCGGAAGCTGTTGAGAAGGCTCAGCAAAAGTCTGGAAAGACACTGCAAGTTGGTTTTGTCCGTCGGCATGGTGACAATGCTAAGTTATTGAAGACATTCATTGATAACGGGGATCTAGGTGACATCTATTATGCGAAAACCTCCTGTTTACGCAGATTAGGGAATCCTGGTGGATGGTTTAGTGATATTACCCGTTCTGGTGGGGGTCCAATAATTGATTTAGGGGTACATATGATTGATATTAGCTGGTATTTAATGGGGAAGCCTCGTCCAGTATCCGTTAGTGGCAATACGTATAACCGATTAGGGAATCGCAGTCATATTGAGAATCTATCATTCTATCAAGCAGCCGATTATGACCCCATGATAAATGATGTCGAGGATTTAGCAAATGCTATTATTCGTTTTGAAAATGGCGCTTCCATTATGGTAGATGTGAGCTTTACATTGCATTTAAAACAAGATGAATTATATGTGAAGCTTTTTGGAGAAAAGGGTGGTGCCGAAATCGAACCTGAATTAGCACTAATCTCCGAAAAGAACAATACGATTTTAAATATTACACCTCAGATTGATACGTTGAGCTTTGATTTTAATAAGGCTTTTCAAAATGAAATAGATCATTTTGTATCGTGTTGTTTAGATGGAACGGAAAATATTGCCCCTGTCCGTGATGGTGTTCAAGTAATGAGAATGTTAACTGCAATCTATGAATCTGCAAAAACTGGAAGGGAAGTTTACTTGTAGTGAACCCATTACAATTCGATGTTGTCATTGCTGGTGGTGGATTAGGGGGGACAGCTGCTGCCCTGTCCGCCTGTAGTAGAGGCTTGAAGGTGCTAATAGTAGAAGAGACGGAATGGATTGGTGGCCAAGTAACATCTCAAGGTGTACCACCAGATGAACATCCTTGGATCGAAGAATTCGGGAGCACGAATCGTTATCGTCAATATCGTAACAAGGTAAGAGAGTTGTACCAAAAAATGTTTCCGCACAAAGGAGAAACGGTCCCATCAAATCCTGGAAATGGACTTGTCAGTAATATTTGTCATGATCCACGAGTCACGTTACATGTCTTAGAGGAAATGCTGCTTCCATACACCTTAACCAATCAATTAATTATCTGGAAGAATGCTGTGATTTCATCCGTTAACCGGAAAGGTCGTAAAGTAACAGAAGCAATAATTACGATAACGCCTACTAAGCAAAAACACCATGTCATAGCCCCATTTTATATGGATGCAACCGAGGCAGGAGATTTACTTCCACTTGCAAAGATGGCGTATGTTGTTGGAGCTGAGTCAAAAGAATTAACAGGTGAGCCACATGCACGGGAAGCCGTCAATCCACTAGATATTCAAGCATTTACTTATGTGCTTGGTTTGGAATATAGAGAAGGGGAGGATTACACTATTCCTAAACCAGAAATGTACGATTTCTGGAAGGAATACCAGCCCGATTTTTGGCCAGATCGTTACCTAAGTTTCTATGCCCCACACCCTATAACGAAAGAAAAGCGGACCTATACATTATTTCCGGAAGAAGAAGGATTTTCCTTATGGGAATATCGTAGGATTCTCGATGTCGCTCAATACGAGTTGCCAATTCAAACAGGTGATGTAACTCTAATGAACTGGCCAATGAATGATTACTTTCTTGGCAATATATACGACGTGTCTGAAGAGGAAAAGGAAAGACATATCTATCAAGCAAAACAGTTAAGTCTATCGTTATTATATTGGCTGCAAACTGAGGCTCCCAGGAAGGATGGTCAAAAGGGGTATCCAGGCCTAATGCTCCGAAAGGATATCTTTGAGACAAAAGA
This sequence comes from Ornithinibacillus scapharcae TW25, assembly GCF_000190475.1. Classification (GTDB taxonomy): domain Bacteria; phylum Bacillota; class Bacilli; order Bacillales; family Amphibacillaceae; genus Ornithinibacillus; species Ornithinibacillus scapharcae. The sequence goes on along the minus strand of NZ_AEWH01000019.1, from coordinate 77,937 downwards.
TGGGCTGGCCAAGGCGCCATATATTCGAGAATCACGTCGGATAAAGGCGGAATACACGATTGTGGAACAGGACTTATCTCCTCATACCAATAGCGGGAAAGTGGGAAAGAAATATAAAGACAGGGTTGGTATTGGCTCCTATAGTATTGATCTCCATCCTAGCATGTCTGGTGAAAATTACTTGGATATTCAGGCATTGCCATTTCATATTCCTTTAGGTGCATTAATCCCTATTGATATGGACAATGTACTTGCAGGTTGTAAAAATATTGGCACAACCCATATTACAAACGGCTGTTATCGACTACATCCTGTTGAATGGAATATTGGAGAGGCATGTGGCGCACTAGTAGCATTTTGCCTCAAGCATCACGTTACACCAAAACAAGTTCGGAATGATACAAAACTATTAAAAGACTTTCAGCAGGATTTGCGGCAGGATGGCTTTGAATTGGAATGGCCGGAGGAATTTTATTCTGATTCATTAGCTTTAAGTTAAGGGTTTAAAAATCATACTACTGGTCAAGGAGTGTTGGGTATGGGTCGAAAAATAGGTGACTATCCAATAGATGAATTATGGAAATATCGTCCTGAGCTTACCAACAAACCAGATGATTTCTGGGATTTTTGGGATAAAGAAAAAGGAAAGCTGGACCAGAGGCAAGAGGATGTTCACGTCACTTGGAGAGATTATCCAGTGCCAACTGTTGAAGTAGCGGATTTGCTTCTGACCAGTTGGGATGGGACACCACTAAAAGGGTTGTTCGTAAAACCGAAACAGATGGTAAAAGGGCCAGTCATGATAGGGTTTCATGGATACACCGGAACCCGTGGGCTCCCAGTTGATTATTTGAAATGGACAGCAATAGGTGTTGCAATCGTTATTTTTGATGTCCGAGGACAATCAGAATCACCAGATTATGCTAGATATGAGAATGGTAGTCGTGTACCAGGGTGGATGTTAAATGGCATATATGATCGTGAACAATATTATTTTACGAACGTATATCGGGATGTTTTATCACAGCTGAATTGGGTGCGCTCGGGGGCATTTCCAATGCATGTGACAAAATTGGGTGCTATGGGAGGATCGCAAGGTGGAGGACTTTCACTTGTTGCCGCGGGACTTGATCAAAAATTAGATTTTGTCTTATCTGATTATCCATTTTTAGCCCATTTTGAGCGGGCTTTAGAAATAGCATTATCCGGTCCTTATATGGAATTCACTACCTTTTTAAGTGGAATGATCCACAGTATGAAACCTATCATCAAGTCCTCCGTACATTGGGCTATATTGATTGTGTCCATTTTTGTGATCGTATTTCATGTCAAACACTGATGTCTATCGGATTAGAGGATGCAGTAACACCGCCTTCAACTGTCTTTGCAGCATTTCATCATCTGGCATCTAAACAGAAAAGAATGGAAGTCTATCCCCAATTTGAACATGAGTTTAATGTATTTCATGAGGAAAAGAAGCTAGCATTTGTAGTGGATATGATTGGATAGCTAAGGTGAAATACCCGTACCATATCCAAAAGGAGGAGAATAAATGAAGGTTAGTGTTAGTATGTATAGCCTGAACCAAGTGATCCAAGAGGAAGGCTGGTCTATTGTGGACTTTATCAACTATGCCAAAGAAATGAACCTTGACGGAGTAGAACTACTAGATTTTTATTGGAAAAACGAAGCGGAAGAGGTAGAGGAGGTACTTGCAGCATTAAAAACAAATAATCTACCTGTATCCGCTTATGATGTCACGAATAATTTTGTAAAAGAAACTGCTAAAGAACGAGCATTAGAAGTAGAAAAAATCAATGCAGGTATTCAAATGGCGAAAAAGCTTGGAACGAATATAGTCCGTGTTTTCTGCGGAGATTTATCAGGGGACCTAACGTATCAAGATGGTCAAGATTGGATTGTGGAAGGACTAAAGGAAAGCGCAAAGTTAGCAGAGTCAGAGGAAATATTCCTAGCAGTAGAAAACCATGGATTATTGGCGGGTAAAAGTGTGCAGGTAGAAGAAATTATTCAAAAAGTTGGTAGTCCGTATGTCCGTTCCACTTTCGATACAGGGAATTTTTTACTAGTTCATGAGGCATCCGAAACAGCGTTTGATCGTTTGAAGGATTACATTGTACATGTTCACTTTAAAGACTTTAGAGTGAAGGGTTCAAGTGAGCAAGTAAATGGATTCCGTTCTACAGAGGGTGTCGAATTAATTGGAACGGTTCCCGGTGATGGTCAAGTAAATCTGGAGTATATAATAAATGGCTTAAAGGAGAACAACTATGACGGTTGGTTGTCGATTGAGTACGAGGGATTCGATAATCCGAAGATAGCAAACATAGAGGCAGTAGACCGTTTACGAAAGTTATTAAAATAGGGAGGTACACAACATGGTAAATGTAATCTACGCAAACATTGACCGAATTAATCGGCTAACAACGACGGTTGATGTGGCTGTGGTCGATTCCATTGATCATACAACAGAAAAAACAGTCTTACTGGAAAGTAACCATTCCAATATACAAGATTTTAGTAACCATACGGTATATGTACCAGCTTCAGCTCTTCAACATGTCAAGGGAGAAAAGGTTAAGGTATATCACGAGCTTGCTCAATACCCATTTTTTCAGCAGGCAAGGTCTATGATTCATCGTAATGATTCGCCTAAAGGTGTTTTTCGCTTGCGTCGAGTGTTAGCGGAAGAAAAAAATGATTTCGTTATAGCGAGTGATCTATATGTATTGTCATCCCTGTTCGGCGAAGCCGAAATCATAGATGTAAAGCATAGTAGAGGTGGTCTAGATCCTCAGCATGTAATTGTAACGGTTAAATATGGTGATGGGGTAATGGCACATGTTGACTACACATTTACTAGTAAAGAAATTATTGAACTGGAATGGAGTGGTATTAATCAGATCATCGAATTTAAGAGTGATGAAATGAACCCGATGGATCCTGGTCATCTGACAACTTTACCATTACAGTACAATGTGGATTCGATATTAGAGACTGCAGTAGAACTGGATGTAGTAGCTCCAGAGTTAGCGAAATATCAGGAAGCAATCGGGGGTGTTGAAGCATGAAAATTGGTATGATGAGCTTTGCCCATATGCATGCTTATAGTTATGCGGATAGTTTAAAGAAACTTCAACATGTAGAATTGGTTGGAATCTTTGACGATGATGTTGCTCGAGGGAAAGAGGTTGCGAAACAATATCAAACAACACATTACATCTCTCAGGAAGACTTTTTAGCACTTGACATGGATGCCGTGATTATTTGCAGCGAAAATGTCCGGCATAAAGAGATGGTACGAAACGCAGCAAAGGCTGGGAAACATATCCTTTGCGAGAAACCAATTGCAACGAATCTAGAAGACGCACAGGAAATGATCGATGTATGTGAACATCATGGAGTAATCTTACAAATTGCTTTTCCAGTAAGATTCAGCGCCCCTATCATACGATTGAAGGAATTAATTGACCGAGGTGAACTTGGTGAAATCATTGCCTTTCGAACAACAAACCGTGGGCAAAACCCAGGTGGTTGGTTCATTGAACAAGAACAAAGCGGTGGTGGAGCTGTACTCGATCATACCGTACATATGGTGGACATTATGCGCTGGTATTTAGGGAGGGAAGTTACTGAAGTTAACGCCATCGTAGACTCCTACTTTCATGGAGTGGACATTGATGATGCTGGAATATTAACATTGGAATTTGAAAATGGCGTCATTGCTTCCCATGATGCGAGCTGGTCGCGTTTTAGTGAGTACCCAACATGGGGAGACGTGACAGTAGAGGTGATCGGCTCAAAACAAACGGTGAAAGTAGACGCCTTTCAAGAACATTTCCGATTATTTACAAGTGGCTCAAAATCCTTAACCAATGTATTCTACGGAAATGATATGGACTTTGGACTAATACAAGACTTTGTAAATTGTATAGAGGAACAACGTCAGCCATCTATTTCCGGAAAAGATGGTCTAAAAGCACTTCAAGTAGCCCTAGCAGCTTACCAATCTAGCAAGACCAAAACCAAAGTTAAACTTTGAGTGGACAGGGAATATTTCTGTTCCTTGTCTGGTGGCGAGAATAAGCGGTAAGGTCAAAAATAGAGTAAAGGTGTTGGTTAAGAAAGGCTTTGTCATGATAAGGATGGAGCATAACGAAAGGGAAGCAGAGGTCTTGTCATGACAGAGATGAATGCTGACCTATCATGTGCTGAACCAGGCAGATTGAGAGTAGAATATAGTGACACGGATGACAAAAAAGTAAGGAATGGGGGAAGTTCATGGAAATTCGTAATCTGGTAGGAGAAGAAATCAAGGAAGCGATCCATCTTTCAGACAAGACGTTTCGTAATGACAACCATGTGTCAATGGGGGAGGCATTCCCCGCTGTATTCACGAAATATCATAATTTGGCATATGGTGCTTTTGATCAAGGGAAGCTAGTCAGCTTCTTTGGATTAGTCCCGTATCGTTTGAAAATCAGAGATGCATTCTTAAACGTATTTTCCATTGGTTCCGTATGTACCGATCCTGACTACAGGGCACAGGGGATTGCTAGTAGAATTTTAGCGGAGATTAATGATTTTATAGACCAGGCCGATGCTTCACTACTACTTGTTTCAGGTGACCGAGGACTGTATCAACGGAATGGATGCTATCCAGTTGGAAGAAGTTATACATATAACATTAATAGTGCTAGTCCCACAAGCCATATCGGAGTAATACGGGAAGCAACAACCGTTGATTTTATGAAAATATTCTCTCTATATCAACAAAAGGAAGTTCGCTATGAATCTAGTATCGAAGAGTGGAAAACATTGCTTGAAGCAGCTGGATATGCAGGGATTTTTCATTTGAAACAGTCAGTGTTTGTTTCGGAGAAGGATGGAAAAATACATGCTTATGTTGTAATTGGTTTACCAAATGCGGAGAATCCAAATCGTAATGGGCTTGTTACGGACTGGGGAGGAGATTCAGAGGCTATTCATACAATCTTGATGGATATTTTAGGTAAGAATATAATTAGTTCCATGAAAATTAAAGTACCATGGCAGGACAATCTAAACAGATTCCTAACCGATTATGAAGCGGCAGATAATACGATTGGTGGAACGATTAATATCGTAAATCCTAAGAGACTGATAGATCAACTATACCCCTACCTTAGAATAATTGATCCCAATGTAGAAGAAACGTTAATAGTTGATGATGTAAGAGAAGGAAAAATTCACGTCCAATATGAAGATATTCAACTTACATTAACGAAACAAGAGTTTACAAACTTAATATTTAACAAGGATTCCAACCCAATCTCAAAACTCTTCCCAATCCCATTTCCAAGTACAGAAGGGATTCATTATGTATAGCTGGGACAAGGGGACAGGTCCCTTGTCCCAGGTCTGATAAGAAGAATTTAATTGAATGGGTTCATTCGAACCTAGTATCCTCGTAGAAACAACCTTGAAAGGCATATCACTTTGCCAATCAAGGTTTTACGTTACTTTATAAAATCTAATATAGAATTTACACTTTCTTCAAAACGACTTGGGTTCCTTTCTTTAATACTATTTAATTGAGACAAAATATATTTCTGAATATCATTGTTTAATGTGGGAAGGATTTCTTTATAAATATTCCTTGATGGTTCATGATTTAATATCCTTTTGTGAAGTATCTTTAACCATTCCTTAGCGTGAGGTAGCATTTTAGGAATAGAACTAGCTAACACTTTCAAAGAAATTTCAGAACTAGCAATCTTATCATAAGACTCTATAGCATGAATTAATCCAAACATTACTTCATCATTTTCGGTTAAATCATCAAATCCTTGACACAATATTTCTATATGATTAACATCCTCCATGTCTAAAATATTTTCTATGGGTTTTCAAATTTTTCTACTGCACTCTCATTTCTTAATAAACGATTATTCTTTAATTCGGTAAGTACGACTAAAATGTACAACTTTCTCCACCTCCCTATTACGTATCAAAAATATCTGGGTACCTTGTTATATTTAATTTTATTTCTTCCAATAATCCTGAACGTATCTCAGGAGTGTAAAGCCCTTCTTTTATATAGATATTCCTTGCATCAATAATATCACCAGCTAAAGCTTCACGTGGTTCAAGGCTAAGATAGTCTTTCTCAGCAAAAAGCACTTGTTGCTTATTAAACAAGTGCTTTATATATAGCTGTATAATGTTTTCACTGTTAATACTTCTTTTTATTCTTCAGTGTCCTCATATAAATTATCTAAGAATTCATCAATACTATTTGCTAAAAAATACATGTTACTCATATCATTAGGGTCTTCCGGTTCTAGTTCATGATCCCAAAAATAAATCTTGTCGTAATAAGGTTCCTTTGTCCCTAAACATATAACATTACCGGAAGGGTCATCCCCAATTGGAATAAATCCTACTGGTAACCTCTCATCCATTATCTCAATAAAATCTGTTAAGTTATCATACATATCGCCAATACCATAAAAAACATTCAAAACACTTGGTCCTTGCTCATTAGATATCATAAATAAATTAGGTATCACTTTTCCCCCATTCCATTTTAGTAAAAAATTAATATATTTTTTAGTTAGTTTAATGTTATTCTTACTTTCAAATATTTCTATTTGTTCTAACGAAAGATTATCATTTGAACCATAAATTTCCGCCATATATATCCTCCTAACTAATTTCTATTAACGATACTTACTCCACCTGCGTGAGTAAATTCTCTATGAACCTTTTTATCAACAAGAATCATTGTTTTTCCATCTTGATGATGATGCCAAGTATAACCTTCAGGAGCTTCATTTAAAGAAGCAACAGGTGGGTCGGAATCTTTGTTCAATCCCGCCTTTATATTTGCGTTTTTATTATCCAATGGACGATTGGTTGGATTTGCAATTTCGATTTCTACCGGCTTAACAGTTGGATGTGCATATTCAGTGAAGTCTGGATAACCATCAGGATACCTTACAGTCTGCCCCTTCTTATTTGTATATACCCAAGTACCATCTTCATCAATTCTCACTGTACCACCTTTCTTCGTCCATTTATCCGGTACAGGAGAATATGATGGTTTAGTGGCAAACTGTTCTTTTGTAAATTGGGCTTTTAGATTACTATTACCCGTACCCTTACCACCATCACCCTCAACAGAACCCGACTTCCCTTTCCCACCATCAATCCCAACCTTCTGCCCAAGTCCCTGCGACTTCTTCTGAAGACCACTAGTCATCTCGTCAAATGCCCTAGTGACAGGGAAGCGTTTGGCTAGGAGCTCCAGTCCAGTCACACCGGTTCGGATCAGAAATTCCTGAGGGGATAAGTCCTTTGCTTGGTCAAATAATGTCTTCGGATTTCGAATGACATTGGCAATCTTGTCTGACCCGTCGAGTACGTCCTTTGCTAACATCGATGTTCCGAATCCTGTAAAGCCAGCGGCGATAATTCCACCACCGGTTGCCACCATAAATAACCCGATTGTAGCACCAGTTGTGATAATGAGCCCGGTTTTAGTGAATGGGTCTAAGTTATCCCACCAACCAGATAAGCCGTCAAACACGCCAGCTAGGTATCTCATATATTCTGGTTCAATCGTAGCGTAGCTCCAGTTGACTAGCAAGAATAATAGAGCAAATCCGAGCAATTGGTAGGCACTCCACATTTTCTTATGTATCCGGTCAACTTTTTCCTGCCCTAACTTCAAAATAGTAGAGAATCCAAAAGCACGTCTTTCACGATAGAATAGCATGGTTTGCGCCCAGCGCTTGGGACCATGTCGAAATGCTTTAACCAACTCTATCATTTCTGTTAAAGGTTCTAAGAATTTTTCTTGTGGTAATAGAGGTAATGACGACTTTACCTTATTTAAGTTTCGATAATCCAAGTATACCGCTGCGATAAGGGATAGGACAAATGCCCACTTAATTAGATGACCATGATTTGTTAAAAAATGTACTAGTTCAATGCCAAAAGAAGAAAATGTAATATTTACTTGTGTGTTATAAGCAATGTGATCAAAGGTAGACCAGCACCATAGTAGCAAGGGTACTAACCAGACGAATCGAGAAAATCTACTCCTATAATGGATTGCAAAACCGATTCCTAATGTTACAAAGGCAGTCCAAACATGATGTCCAGCGGCGATTACTTCACCATATTGAGAACCACCAGGAAATAACGTATCGAATCCCCAAGTTTTTTCAAAGGGACTAAAAAACCTAAAAATAGATAACAATAAAGACTCGTTAGTACTCCCCCATGCACGCAAAACCTCTTCCATAAACTGAAAACCAGTTCCAACTGCTGCTCCTATTAACGCATAATCAACCAAACTTAATTGGCGCTCTTTTCCAGTCACAAAAAGGAAAAATAATAACGGTAAGACCTTAATTACCTCTTCTATGATTGGGCCAACTATTGCTGAACTCCAATAATCTGTTACAGTTATTAGACCATCAGCGAAGAGGAAGTGGATTCCCCACACGAGTAAAACTGTTATTGGTCCAACAATCCAAATGCCAGAAAAGAAAAACCTGGCATAATGACTCCAGGATATCGTTTTACTACGGGATAGAATCCAAAATTGCCATAAAGCATAGTAGCTCCAAAATAAAATGACAATCATGGTTCTAGATATAGGAAAAAGAAGCCAGAACAACAACACCACCGGAATCAATAACCAAATCACAGCGATATAAATTTTCCTCAGTCGCATCAACAAAGCTTGATGATTTTCCTTCCAGGCGTGCACCTTGTCAATCAACCCATCATAACGGTTTATTACTTTTTGACGAAATATTGATAGTATTATATTTTCCCCCCTCCCAGAAAAAACCAAATTCTATATATGTACGGATATCTGAGGTAGAGAGTTTCTATCATGAAGGAAAATAGTCCTTTAGGTTTAGTAGGTAGAATAGAGAATGAACCAATATATCTAGGAATAATGACTTTCATCTCAAACTTTCGACCTGTTCCCGGCATGGGACAAGGGACCTGTCCCCATGTCCCAAAAAAGCAGCTCACCATCCTATCGGTGAGCTGCTTTCGTGAAGATGTCTACAGCCATTCTTGCTGTTTCAATTGCGTTTTCGTTTAGAACTTCTACGTGCTTACTAACTAGCTGTTCTTGCTGTTCTAGCTTATCTAAGCTTTGTTTAGCTTGTAATGCTAGTGAAGCACTGTCCCAGTTATTTTCATTCACATGGCCGGCTATCGGTTGTTCACAGATAGCGGCAAAGGAATTGATTTTTGGATCGTAGGATAGGCCGATAAATGGTGTACGAGTAACTGCTGAGAAAATCAATGCATGCAATCGCATTCCAATCAGTAACCGAGATTCACCGATAATGGCTATTTTCTCCTCAATGGATGCATTGGATGGATAAATGAAACTTTTCTCCTTCATCAAATCAGCTGTCTCTTTCGAAGCAACTGCATCATGTTCACCATGCATCGGAACAAAAACAACACCATAACCTTCCCGAACGAGTTCATCTAAACCGCCGGCAATTTTTTCTTTAAACTTAACTTCAGATGGCCAGTCACGCACACTAACGGTTACAAACTGATCCCCTAATTCATGTGGCTCCCATACGGAAGTAAAGCTCTTACCAGCTAGTCCTAGCACTGGGTCAGGGACGATTGAGATTGGCAGTTTAACGCCAATCCCTTGTAATAACTTCTGGGAGTCGACATCTCGAACGGTAATTCCACTTACTTTATTTAATGTCGAACGAACGAACCACTTACTAATCCCGCGATTAATTGGTCCCATTCCTTGTGCGTAGATAAACACAGGCTTTTTATGCCATCTCGCAATTCGCATAATCCCGGTATAATAGGGAATCGACTTCATCCCAGTTTGGTCTTGAAGTAGGCTTCCACCACCACTAATGAGACCATCGGAAGCCTTAATTGTAGCGCTAACCTCTCCGAACTTCCAGCGGTTAACAGCCTTCACGTCATAGGTCTTAGCAGTATGGTCAGGGTTATTGGAAAGCACTGTTATTTCAATATCTGGCTGTACTTCCCGCAATGCCTGAACGATAGAAAAAAGAATCGCTTCGTCACCAACATTGTCGAACCCATAATATCCTGATAAAACAACATGCATTATGAAGTCAACTCCTTATTCCAATGCTTCCGGACGAAGTTGATAACAAACTTCACAATTGCGATTAAGATTAAACCAATTACCAATCCTAACACGACACTATAAACCGTACGTAGTAAGGATAGTCCTAATGGAATATGGAAGTGGGTAAATGTGTTCATGATCGATAGGAATCCGATGACACCCGGTACCAGTAACAATTTGCCCCACTTAGACATTCCCATGATATAAAGTCCTACGATGAATAATGGGAAGCCAATTAAGAATTCTTTTGTACGTGGTCGTACATATAAAACATCCTCTAACTTTTGTCTGAATGCTAATTCTAGGTCACTAACAGTTCCAGCATTACCTGTTCGTGTAATGTAATAGAATGCAGCGGCTGCAAATATCAACATCACAATGACTTGCCAGTAACGTACTGGAGCATTCATAAAGGTAACAATTGCCTTTGTACTCTTCACATTGACCATATTTCCAAACCAAAGTACGAAAATAAGGACAAAGGTGATTGGAATGACATAAACAAGCTTCACGCCACGGAATACTTCAAATCCAGTAATAAAGGCATTACCATTCAGTAAACCAACGACAATCATGATACCAACTAAGGTAATGGCAATCGCTTTAAGATAAGCCAAAATGATCTTGCCAATATTCGTTGTTTCTAAGTTTCTAGCCGAGAGCACGGCATAAATAGGTGCAACGACAGCAACTAGTAGAGCAAAGACTTGCAGAATCGCTAGACGGTCTGTCAACAAGTACGCAACGGTAAGAGCCGCCATGATAATAGGTGCCGCAAGATGAAGCCTACGATCCTTAAACACCTCTAACGCTGCAAGTGTCATAAATAGAACTCCTGCTAATAGGGAAGCAATTTGACTCCAGATTGGAATCTCAATCTTTTCAAAAGGAGCTGCTACACCAGGTGTGAAGTGATCTGGTAGTTTATCTGTTACACCTTCAATAAATTCAACACCCATTTCTAAGGACTGAATCGCTTCCTCAAATGGTAGGCGGAAGAAGATGGTCTTGATATTTCGTTCTTTAATAGCTCTTACTGCTTTATCAATATCTGCTGGGAGCGTATCCTTGGCAATTCGTAAGCTGTGTAGACGAATGATATCGTAATCCGTCTCTCGAGCAGCTGTTTGCATACCTTTTTGTGCGCTAAATTCAATCATATATAGAGAATATCCAGCATCACTCAAGGTACTTACATGATCTTTTAATTCGTCAATCTCTGGATATCCGATTACTTCCTCACCAGAGAAAAGTACAGCACTTGTGTGACCATTTAAATTCGTAATGGATTCTACATCACGATAATTGGTTTCACTATCATTATTTTCGACACGGAGAATATAGGACAATCCGTGACTCTTAATGTTGTTAATGATTTGTTCATCATATCCAAGACTCGTATTTAACCCAATACCATTGTCAGACGGAATGAAGTAAACAGACATCCCATTAATCGGAATTTCTTCCGGCTCAAAGTACTCTTTAATCTTATCCAAGTAATACGGATCGGATGGTAATGTAATATAGAAACCATTTCGTTCCTGACTTAAATCAAGTTGGTGATTACTAAAACGAAGCAGCTGGTTGAGCTCTTCCTCCGTATACATCTGGATAATACCCATTAGTTCCCAATTCGCTAGCGTAATTGGTTGAACACTGACAGTTGTTAATCCAGCATCCTTCAGTGTAGAAAGAGCTTCATCGACTGTAACCGTTCCTTCCTCTGTTAAGGTGAAGATTTCATCATATGGAACGACAATCTCATATTCGTTGTTTTCACTCTCGGTCTGCCAGCGATTGATAATGCCTGGTAGCGAAGCGAGTAACAATACAATTGTAATAATCCAAAGAATGATACGCTTTTTCGACGACATAGTTTCATTCCTTTCCGAGTGAGTTGGAGTTTTTTCTGTTGTTGTAGTCGACTTTTTCCAAAACTTATTGATGATAGGTAGTGATTGTAACGATTGTTTATTCAGTACTTTTAATAGGAATAACGATATAAAGTATATTCCTGCACCAACAACAATCCCAGCTGCACTATATAAAAGAGCTGTGAACCTTGACCATTCTGATACGTCCATCGTCATGAGTGGTAGTCCAATAACCGCACCCATGACAATCGAAGCAAGAATAATCTTAATCGTGTTAGCTGTTACAATCTTAAACGGTGCATTTCGGTAAATATAAATCGTATTTACGATAAATAACACCACGTAAACCAGTAATGTCGCAATCGCCGCACCTGTCAGACCACTTATATTGATCAGGACAATATTGAAAATTACCTTCGTTACGACACCGATAATAATAATGGATGCAGCAAGTCTTGCCTTATTTAACCCTTGTAAGATTCCAGTCCCAACTAAAGTCAGTGATAGGAACACCGAGCTAAAATTAAAAATAGATAACATCAAACTACCTTCCATATTGGAGAAAAGGGCAATGTTTAACGGTATTGTTAAGGCAAATAACCCAAGTGCTGCTGGCCAGGATGTTAAATGTGTCATAAAATGCGTTTTTTCGATTGTACCTTTAATTCCAGTAGTGTCTTTTTCGACTAATTTCTTTGTTAATAATGGAATAAGTGGTAAAACGAGAGATGTCGCGAATACAGTCGCAATTTGGACTAGTGCTAACCCTCTACCATATATCCCATATAAATACGTAATATCATCATTTTCGACTCCAGTAGCACGAAGTCCAAACGGAATCGTAAGGGAATCGACTAAATTCATCAACGCCATCGTGATAGCACCAATGGCGATTGGAATGGACACCATTAAGATACGCTTACTCCAGACCTTGAACGTTTGGAAGGAATAAGCTTCCTCTGTCCTTGCTCGTAAGGCTGAACGCTGGTATATCACCCGTAAGTAAATAAAGGAAATGAGTGCCCCAATGATGGAGCCAATCATGACCCCACCGGCTACTGTTTCATCGGAAAAGCCCTGTCTTGTTAGATAAAAAGCAGCTACTAGGATTAGACCGACGCGAACTAACTGCTCCATTACTTGAGAAATTGCGGTTGGTCGCATGTCTTCATATCCTTGGAAAAATCCCCGGTAAACAGCCATATACGGAGCAATTAACAATGTTCCAGCCACAACGATTAGTGCTAATCGAGTGGACGGTCCACCTAATGCATCCGCAATCGGGGAAGAAAAGCTATAAATTAAGGAAAAACTCAATATCCCAAAAGCAATGGAAAGGATACAAGCAGTTAGATATATATTACGGATCGTTGCTTGATTGTTTTCCACTCTTGCCTCAGCGATAAGCTTGGAAATCGCTGTTGGAATTCCAGCCACAGATAGAATAAGCGCGACCATATAGACGGGGTAAACTAGGCTGAAAATCCCTAAAACCTCGTCACCTGCAATGTTTTGCAACGGAATCCGGAAAACGCTCCCTAATACTTTGGATAATAATGTTGCAATCGTTAAAATCAGTGTACTTTTGATAAAAGTTGATTTACTCATGCCGACCTCTTCATCCGCATTATTTTAAACATAAACTTAGGTAGGACAAGCATTCTTTTCCAACGACTTGGCTGTTGCAGTAGGCGGTATAGCCATTCTAGATTGAGTTTTTGCCAGATTTTTGGAGCGCGCTTCACGACTCCAGCTATTCCATCAAAGGAACCACCGACACCCATGAACAGTCCATGTTCGAACTTGTCCCAGTTTTGATGAATCCATATTTCCTGTCTTGGTGCACCAAGTGCAACAAAGGTCATATCAGGTTTTAGTTCTGCAACTTCATCGGCAATCGTATTATCGTTCAGGTCGAAGAATCCATTATGGGAGCCGACAAGGTCGATATTCGGATAGTCGCGATGGATGATGGCAATTAGTTTGGTTAGGACTTCTTGTTGTGCGCCAAGTAAGTAAACTTTATAGTTATTTTCGTTTGCTTTATGTAATAATGCTACCATTGTATCGAATCCTGTTACGCGGCCTGGTAGTGGTGTTTTGAGTATGTTTGCTGCTTTAACGACACCAATTCCGTCGGCTACGGTGTAGGTTGCTTCTTGTATAATGCTGTTGAATTTTTCATCTTCATTGGCTTTCATGACGATTTCAGGATTGGCGGTGACGACGAATGTCTTTTGTTTTTGTTGAATCCTGTTGTCTAGAAGTTCGACAAAGCCGTTTTGATCGATGTTTAGGAATGGAACTCCCATTATGGTTACTTTATCCATGTGTGAATCTCCTTTAAGAAATCGTTATTACGGAATACTGTTATAAATATAACATAAGTCGATAGGTAATATATAGTAGAAAAAGGTCTTAATTTGTTAGGGAGACACTCTTGCCAAGCCCGCGGTCGGAATATACTTCGCTTTCTACTTCCAGTACAGGGGCGACATCTGCTCGAAAGAACCTCGCAGTGTCTACCTTGCGCGGGCGGCTAGTGAGCCTCCTCGAGCTCGTAAGCGCTCTGTGGGGTCTCACCGATGCCTTTCCTCCCGCAGGACAAGGAAGGCTACGGCAGCGACTCATCTTCGTGAGAAAAAGTGTTCTTCTTTTTCAAGGAGTCTTCATATATTCCGACCGCTCAGTGCGATAACTAAGTGAGTCATTCCCAATTGATTCTAAAACAATATATCCTACTGTAATAACACAAAAAAACAGTTCCCACTGCCATTCAGCAATGAAAACTGTCTTATTTAATAGAACTTATTTCGCATCTTTCACAACGTAATCACCGTGGATATATGCTGCTGATCCGTTGTAGATGATTTTGTACCAGTCACCGTTCATGACTGGGTTGCCGTTTGCATCGGTAAAGACAGGTACTTTTGCGTTACTGTCTAGTTTTCCTAGTGCAGAACCACTAGTTGATGGTTGGCTACGTACGTTTAGTCGGTCGCCGTTCATATCTTTAATTGTGATATAGTTTGCGAATTCGACGTAGTCACCTGATACCCAACCTTGCATACCATTCACTTTTACTTTGTACCAGCCACCGTTACCACCGATGATTTCTAAATCAGAAGCATCTGGTAGTTGTGCCTTACTTGCACCATTCACAGGGTATTCACGTAAGTTTAGACCTGCACCTTTTGATTTCGCTTTGACACCAGCTAGGCTAGTATCTACAGCATATTGCGCTTCGCCAGTTGGTCGTGGGGAAGAGCTCGGTGTGTTTTCGTATTTCGGAACTTCATATTGAAGTCCTTGTGCTAGATTGTATTGTTGATACATGTCATAAATATATTTCGCTTGGATCGTTGCCCACTGGACATGCGTTGCGTATTGGTGAACACCTGGATTTGCTGGATTCCAACGCATTTTATACAAGGTGTCTTGTCCATCGCTAATATATCCGTTGTCAATGAAACCTGCCCCACCTAGAACCGCAGCACTTGGTGTGAACCATCCTTTTTCATAAGCAGTCTTTGCGCCACCTTCAAGTGGATTCGAATCGACAGCACCAATACCAAACATATTGTATGTTTTCTTAATGTCAGTTAAGCTTGCGCGATTCGCAGCTGTTACTAACTGTAGTGCTCCATTCTTATCTTTTCCAACTTCCACTCCTGATGCAAGAGTTGATGTACCTCTTCCAGTTTCATGGAGAGCATGAGCGATTAAGTAAAGAACGTTGATATTTAACTGTTCTGCAACCTGGACAAACGCATCTCCTGTATTGGAAAGTGCGCCTTGGCCATTTAGAACACCAGCATTTAACTCACTGCCTGTCAGTCCAGGAACATAAGAAAGCTTCAAGAATTGATAGAATTCTGCGTCGCCTTCTTTAAAGTTATTCGGGTTAAGGAAATAGGCAACTAGTGCTTCACTAGCTATGAATCTACCAGCTCCATCAACCTTAGGCGTTCTTCCAGCCTGAATATCTACTACATTAGAAAAATCAATTTCATAGTTTTGACGAATGATTTCATCATCTTGATTGCCACCATTTGAGCCACCGTCATCTGGCTTTGGCTGATGCTTAGCAATCGTATTTATTAAACGATCTAAAACCGCTGCTGTTTCACCACGAGTAGTATTATCTTTCGGAGCGAATTTGTTACCAGCTTTTCCACCCATAATGTTGTAGTAAAGAAGCTGTTCTACAGCTGGATGGAAAATCTTATTAATGGATGCTTTGTCAGCAAAAGTTAGCGTTTCTCTACCAGAATTAACGCCTTTTTTATTAAGCGCTCTTTGCACCATGGCAGCCATCTCTTGACGACTGATTTTGTTGTTAGGCTTGAACGTTCCATCTGGATATCCACCAATGATTCCATTGCTTGTCGCGATGGAGATAGCAGAAGCATACCAAGCACCACTCTTCACATCACTGAAGGACTTCTTATTAGAAGTTTGCTTCAAATCTAGTGCTCTTACTAGAAACGATGTAAACTCTGCACGAGTTACTTGATTGTTAGGCTTAAAGGTTCCATCTGGATAGCCGCCCATAATCCCTTCTTTAATTAACTTTCGCATGTTTCCTTCAAAGTAATGTCCCGTGACATCATCTTTTGCCGCAAATGCGGAAGTAGGAAGCACACTAAAAACTAAGAAAAGAGCCAATACTAGGCTTGAAAGTCTTTTCATCTCCTCTGTATTCCTCCTCCTGTTTTCCCTGCAACATACATGTCGATTTTTATCGAGTTATGTAGTATATTTTCTATAAGATAGATTACTAGGGATATACAAGTTTAATAGTATTATATTTCAACAAAAAAAGCACTAGAAAATCAGAAATTAATAGAGGTTGGGAGTATTTAACTAGGTGTGTATCTACATCCAAAATCTGTCTAATCAACCTAGCAAATACCTAGTGATTTACAAAACACAACAGAGGAGTATCGGAATGGTGAAAAAGTTAGTTTTAAACGTCGTATTAATTTTCTTCATTGTTCAGCTGTTCGCTGTTCAGGCATCGGCTGAAGCACTAAGCGATATCCCAGATAAATATTCTGGTGAAGTGAATTATCTATTAGAAAAGGGCATTTTGACTGGATATCCTGACGGGGAGTTTAAACCGAATAAACAGGTTACTAGGGAAGAAGCAGCAACTATGATTGGTCGAGCACTTAACCTAGATGGAACCGTTCGTAAGTCAGTATTCTACGATGTGCGTGAGACTTCCTACGCGTCTGGATACATACAATCAGCCTATGAAAAGGACATTATTGATGGCTATGGCAATGGAACCTATGGTCCATTAAAGGAAATGACGAGACTTGAGATGGCATATCTCATTTCGAAGGCATTTCAACTGAATGAAACATCCTCCATTACATATAAAGATTCACCAAGTAACGCAAACCACCAACGTGTTATTGACCTGGTATCTACTGCAGGCATCTCAACAGGATACCCAGGGAATGTTTTCAAACCAAATAACTCGATTACGAGAGTGGAATTCTCGATTATGCTTGCTCGTGCATTAAATCCAGAATTTAAGCCAGAGATACCAGAACCACCGACTGATGAGCCAGTCGATCCAACGACAATGTACGTAACAGCAGATGTCCTTAATGTTCGTAAAGGACCTGGTACCAATTACGACCGTGTAGGACAAGTTGTGAAAAATGATGCTGTGACTGTGCTAGCGATTAATGGCAGTTGGGCAAAGATTTCAACTAGCAAGATAAATGAAGGCTATGTACATACCGATTATTTAACTGATAAGAAAAAAGTTTTTACTATTATGATTGATGCCGGACATGGAGGCAAAGATCCAGGAGCAAGTGGAAATGGTGTAGTAGAGAAAGAGGTTAACTTAGATGTTTCCCTTAAATTACGAGATTACTTGAAAAAAGCGGGCTATAACGTCCTAATGATTCGTACAAATGATACGTTTGTGGAATTAGATGACCGTGTATTTGAAACAGTAAAATCTAATGCTGATTTATTTATTAGTATTCACTCGAATTCCCATGACAATCCAAGTGCAAATGGAACCGAAACATATTATAGTGCGACAGGTACACAGTACGTGAACAGCTTGAATTTAGCGAAGCAGGTTCAAAGCGAATTAGTGAAGGCTCTAGCAACAACAAATCGTGGAGTAAAAAATACACCATTTCGTGTAATAAAGGATAGCAAAATCCCTGCAATTCTAGTAGAATTAGGATTTGTTACGAATAGTCATGATGCTAATAAACTAGCTTCTCAGACTTATCGTGATAAGGCAGCAAAAGCAATTTCCCAAGGAGTAGAAAACTACTTGAAATAAGAAAAGCGCAGGGCGCCCGCTTTGCGACGTACGGACTGGACTGAGCCGTAGGAGATAAAGGAAACACGACGACCGTAGGGAGTAGATGTTGACTTATCGTACGGAGGCGAGGGAAGTCTCGCTAGTCGCTGGCACCGGAGCTAGACATCTTTGTTTATACATTCTAATCTTTTAATAAAGATGTGCGTAGGAGGAAACCAACATGAAAACAGCAACAAAACGTATTTCTTCTATTATATTAGCAATCTTGTTTATCGCCTTATCCACTTCCGTAGTATTTGCTGAGGAAAATCAAGCAACTAACGAACGTTGGATCATCGGATTTGAAGGCGATGTAGATATTTCCATTTTTGATGGAATATCCCATGAGATTTTCCATATCTATGATAGTATCCAAGCTGTTTCGGTTTCCGTTCCTTCTATTAATATAGAAGAAATCCAAAACCATCCAAACGTAAAGTGGATGGAGAAGGATCAGGAGGTTAGTATTACTGGTCAAGTAGAGGACTGGGGATATACGACAACCGTAAGACCTGAAACAAAGAACTTAAAGCTTGCAGGTGAAGGGGTCAAAATCGCTGTAATCGATACAGGGGTTAGTACCGTTCATCCGGATTTAAAGCTTGCGGGTGGGGTAAGCTTCGTGGAAGGTGTTTCTACCTATGAGGATGATAATGGTCATGGTACACATGTTGCGGGGATTATTGGAGCAGAGAATAATGATATTGGCATGTTAGGTGTGGCACCAAACGCGGAGATTTATGCCGTTAAATCGTTGGATAAAAATGGCGATGGTACCCTGAGAGATGTTATTGCCGGTGTCGATTGGGCGATTGAAAATAAGATGGACATTATTAATCTAAGTCTTGTTTCCACTCAACCAACACCAGCTCTAGAACAAGCAATTAAGAAAGCTACAAATCTAGGTATTATCGTCGTTGCGTCAACTGGAAATGATGAAACTGGTCAAGGACAAAAGACAGACGATGTTCTATATCCAGCTCGATACCCTGAGGTAATCGCAGTTGGGTCCATTAATAAGGAACTGGTCAAATCAACATTTGCTTATGTCGGACCATCTATCTCATTTGCATCACCGGGGGAAGACATCTTAAGTACGTATATGCCAGTCAACGGAAGAAATGATGTATATGCCAAAATGAGTGGTACTTCCATGGCGGCACCATTTGTAACAGGAGTCATTGCACTATATAAAGAGCTATTTCCTGAATTAGGCACAGCTGAGATTAAAAATATCCTATATAATAACACCACTGATTTAGGTGTTAGTGGAAAAGATGCTACTTACGGATATGGATTGTTATTATCGCCAGAAGTTCCATTCTGGGATATCCGCAGTAATGCATGGTATTCCAATTCAGTAGCCTATCTAATTTCGAATGACTATGTAACAGGGTTCTCCGATGGAACATTTCGCCCAAACGCGAATATTTCTAGAGGTGAAGTTGTAACCTTAGTAGGTAGGGCATTAGGGTTAGACGGAACGAAAAGAGAAACAGTTTTCCCAGATGTTAATGAAGGTCATTATGCATCAGGTTATGTAGCCGAGGCAAATAGTCGGGAAATTGTAACAGGTTTCCCTGATGAAACGTTTAAACCGTCTGCGACCATTACAAGGGGAGAGGTAGCCGTCATCATAAAACGAGCTTTTTCGACGATAGACTCTAATGAAAGCTTATTTAAAGATGTTCCAGTAAGTAAGTACTACGCTAAAGCGATAAATTCATTAGCGAAGGAAAATATTATTAAGGGATATACCGATCAAACCTTTAAACCGAACCAGCCAATAAGTCGGGCAGAATTTTCTATTATACTAGCGAAAGCCCTAGATGAAACGCTGCGTTAAGCAATTATGTTATGAGAAAAGAAATAGTAGTTTCCTATTTTATGCAAATATTTTGCATAAAATAGGAAACACTACCATAGTATGTTTGATGTAGCTATATTTTACTAAGTAAAATCTTCGTAAAACTCTTGGAATTTCTGTAAAACTAGTGTAATATCAATTACATAAGCAAATAAACCTATAAATATACCAATAAATTGTTGACTCATCGCAATATTTGACATATACTATTAATCGTATCTATGGTTATTTGCTCTATTATTCAAGGAAACTATTTCTAGAAAGCTATTATACATAACGTTTTCAAGTCTGATAGTTTTCGGGAATAAAATATTTTTCAAAAATGGGAGGAATACTTTGATGTCAAAATCAAAAGTAAGTCGCAAATTATTTGCTACAACAGCTAGTGCTGCATTAGTTGCATCTGCTGTAGTACCTGCAGCTGTATCTGCTGCTGAGGTTAAAGACCTAGACAGCGTTGCAGAATACGCTAAAGACGCAGTTAAAGAATTAGTTGGTTCTGGTGTGATCCAAGGTGACCAAAATGGTAACTTCAATCCAACTAAGAACATCGACCGTGCTTCTGCTGCGGAAATTTTAAGAAAAGCTCTTGATCTTTCTACTGAAGGAACAGAAGATTTCACTGACGTAGAACAAAATGACTGGTTCTACAAATCAGTAGTAGCTACAGCTAACGAAGGTATCTTCGAAGGTAACGAAAAGAACCAATTCTTACCTAAGAAAAACCTAACTCGTCAAGAAGCTGCTAAAGTAATCGTAGCTGCTTACGGATTCACTGGTAAAAAAGAACTTTCATTCGATGACAGTGACAAAGTTGCTGCATGGGCTAAAGATGCTGTTGAAACTGCAGTAGCTGTTGGCATTATGAATGGTAAGCCAGGAAACAAATTCGCTCCAACTGATAACATTACTCGCGCAGAATTCGCTGTAATGATCAAACGTGCTATTGATGCACAAGTAACTAGCGTAACTAAAGTTGACGTTACAAACGAAAAAACTTTAGTACTAACTGGTACTGGTTTACAAAACCTTAAAGCTGAAGACCTTACTTTAGCTGGAAACGTTGTTAAATCTATCGATGCATCTAGCACTAAAGCTACAGTTGTATTCGAAAATGGTTTCCCTCTTGACACTGAGCAAACACTTGCTGTTAAAATTGGAGAAGAAACTAAAGAATTCAAATTCACTTTCTCTCTAGATGAAGTGAAAACAGTTGAATTAGATGTTAAAACATATGATGACGATACTGTTGGTCAATTACTAACATTCAAAATCAATGGTGCTGCAACAACTGCTGACACTGAATGGTTACGTCAAGCAGGATACTCTGTTAATTTCGTAGCTGTTGATGAATCTACTAATGCTGCTGCTGCTGATTTCTTTAAAGGATCACCTTCTACTTCTTCAACTGGTCTATTAAATGATGAAGTTACTGTAGGTAAATACACAGTAGAAATCCAAGTAGTAAAAGATGGTAAAGTAGTAGTTTCTGATAAGAAAACTATTACTGTAGCTGACTTAGAATCAACTACAACTGCTATTGACGCAGTGCAATTAACTACTGCTGGTGGTGTAGTTCTAAACAGCACAACTTTAGTAACTGGTGAAGTTGCTGATATTACTCGTATCATTGGAGATGCTGCTGGTAAATCAGACATCGCATTACCTGTGACAGCTGCTGAAGTAACATCTTCTAACCCATCAGTAATCTCTGTTGATGGTCAAGAATTAACTGCAAACGTTGCTGGAACAGCTACAATTACAGTTAAAATTGGTAATGTAACTAAAACTTTAAATCTTAAAGTTGAAAGTGCTGCACGTACAGTTGCAAAAGTAACTCCAAGTGAGTCTACAGTTAAAGTTGTTGACGGTGTTACTCGTACAATTCAAGTAACTGCTTTTGACCAATACGGTGACCCAATTTCAGTAGGTTCTGCTGATATCACTGAAGATATCCCTGAAAACTCTAGTTCTGTAGCTCTAGTATCTGCTGATGATCTAGCTACTGCAGTAAATGGTAAGACTACTGCTGGTTATACTATAACTGGTGCTGAAGTTGGAACTGGAACAATCTTATTTAAAGATACTACTGGTAAAATCGTTGGACAAATTGCTGTTCAAGTAACTGACGTTAATAACATTGGTTCTACTAAGATTGAACACACTATCGCTACTACTCCAGTTAGTTACGCTGTAGGTGTTGGTTCATCTAAGGACTACCAAGTTTCTCAATTCAACACTAGTGGTTTCTACAATGATGTAGTTACTTTAAGTGCTACTCCTGCTGCTGGTGCATACACTGTTGAGTCAGCAGACACAAATATTGCTACTGTAGCAATCGATGCTGGTGGTGAATTCTTCACTGTAGCTGGTGTGAAAGCTGGTAAAACTGACATCGTTGTTAAAGATGAAAACGGCCTAGTTAAACATAAATTCACTGTAACTGTATCAGCTGATCAAACTGCAATAACTAAAGTTAACTTTAAAGCTGCTGCAGCTGTTGATTATGCAGGTAAAACTGTAGATGTAAATGATGTTTTAGATGTACGTACTGATGGATCTAATAATCCAATCGTATATGGTATCGAACACAATGTTGATACTATTGCAAAAGTTCGTCTAGATGCTACTGCTCCTGCAACTGGTATTCTGTATATTGACTTAGATAACACTGGAGCTAATGATAACAATGATATCGTATTAGGTGCTGTAACTGCTGAAGTATTATCTGGAGCTACTGGAACAGTATCTGCTGGTTCTATTGATATTCTACCAGGTTCATATACTACTGCTGCAACTGATAAAGCATCAATCCTATTCCGTGTATTAGTAGATGCAAATGGTGATGGTAACTACACTGTTAACGAAGCTGTTGCAACTACTACACTAAATGTTAACGTAAAATAATTAGTTAACTATTAATACTTTATGAAGTCTTATACTTCATATTACAGATAAAGCCTTGTAGAGAACTTCTCTGCAAGGCTTTATTTTGTTATTCTAGAGGAACACTGAGACAGGATCCTTATACTAAAATAGTACCGTTTAATAATAAAATGTAATAGTACTTAAAGAATCGCCGAGAAAATAGAACTTTCTAGGGCGATTTTTTGTATTTGTGTATTGGAAATATAATTTTATAGTGTGAAATGTAAGTTCGCCAAAGTTCAAAGTTCAAAATCGAATCTATTACCAAATAATATAGCTAAGAGAGTTTCTGACTAAGGGTGAAATGCTAGGGGAGAAACGCAAGTCGGAAATTGCGAGCAATATCTGGAAATGAATGCTAACACGTCAATTTATATGTTATAATATTATGAAAATTATTAACAACTCAACTGTTACTTTCAAAAAGAGATAATCATTCATTTCGAATTAAAGGGGCGGTTAAATTGATTAGTCATATCGAATGCATGAACCTAACGAGAAACTTCAAAGGGGATGGAACACAAACAATAGCATTAAAGGACGTTAATTTGTCCTTCAATAAAGGAGAATTCACCGCAATCATTGGTCCATCCGGTTCTGGTAAGTCTACCTTATTAAGTCTTCTGGGTACATTAGACAAGCCTAGTGAAGGCACTATTATGTATGATAACGAAGAAGTTTTAAGGCAAAGTAAAAATAAGATTGCAGATTTTCGCTTCGAAGAGATTGGTTTTATCTTTCAACAATTTCATCTACTACCCACATTAACGGCATTAGAAAATGTCATGACCCCATTGTTTTCCAGAAAAGTCCCATACAATAAATTAGAACGTGCCAAGGAAGTTCTCGGGCAGGTTGGACTCAGTGATAAGTTGAATTCCCTTCCCTCACAATTATCTGGTGGACAACAACAGCGTGTTGCGATTGCCCGTGCTATTGTACATAAGCCAAGCTGGTTATTAGCAGATGAACCAACAGGTAATCTAGATACCGAAACAGGGGAGCGGATTTATGATTTATTAAAAGAATTACATGTACAAGAAAACTGTGGAGTGTTATTTGTAACCCATGATCCAGCACTTGCAGCAAAGGCAAACAGGATAATTACAATGAAGGATGGATCCGTACTTTCCGATAAGCTCTTGGAACATGTGGGTGCAACATTATGATTCGGTTTATTTGGCAGAATTGGTGGAGGAGGAAGGAACGGTTTATTCTACTCATTATTGGTGCCTTTATAGTTAGTGCTGGATTAACTTACTTAATCGGTTTATCGGAAACGAATAAAGGGACCATCGTCGATACGCTACAAAAGCGTTGGTCAGCTTCGTATGATATCGTTGTTAGACCAGAAGGGACTCGAAGTGTTACCGAAGACAAACAACTGCTGGAGCCCAACTACTTAAGTGGATTAAGTGGTGGGATTAGTCTGGAGCAGTATGAAACCATAAAGGATATACCAGGTGTAGAGGTAGCGGCGCCGATTGCGATGATTGGCTATGTATGGTATGACGTGGACTTTGGCCAGGTGGAATTGCAAGAGGAAGGCATTTATCGAAGGGTCATGACCAAGAAGGTCAACAATGGTTTACAAGAAGAAACAGAGTCCAACAACTACTACTTTCCATATAATGTCTGGGATATAGCTAATAAAGGGCCAGAGTATGGCGTAGGTGATCAATACCTGGAATGGCTTGTCAGTGGTGAATCCCTGCTGGCAGGAATCGATCCAGAACAGGAAGCGAAGTTAGTCGGTTTAGATAAAGCGATAATTGATATAGGATCGAGTAGATATTTTTCGAATGAGGACAAACATTATGTCAATGAATCAACAGGCTTTCATGAATTACCGATTATCGTAAATCAACATTCTTTCCTGGACAAAATGGATCGTATCACATTTGAAAAGCTAGACATCGGCATTACGAAAGAAAATGCATATGAAGTGATGGAAGATGTGAAAGAAAACGGTGGGGCAAGCTACTTAGACACAATAGATGGTCAAGTAGTCGATACGTTTTCCGTTTCTGGCGAAGAAGCATTTCGTGCATTTGTGAACAAAATGACTGGAGTGGATTGGGAAACTGGGGAAGTGCTGGACCCAAGTGGGACGAAAGAGAATAGTGTCGACTCAGCTTATATGGGTGTTTCAGGCATTGTATATAAACCAAGCCCGTTGGAGTACAGTGAGATTTCAAGTCCATATCCAGATCGCTGGCCATATTCGTATCAAGTAGTTCCGGTTCAAAATGGCGAAGATGCCCCTCCATTGTATCAGGATAAAGAGTCCTATCGCGAGCCGGTACTAACTGCAGAAGACTTTATGGAGATGCCAAGAATAAGACCGGACTGGATAGGTTTCTATGATACGGCTAATCTATCCATCTCCAAAGACCCAACAACAGAGTTACCGATGGAAACATATCGTCCAGCGACTGCGGAGTATGTGATGGATCAAGGTGGTAATCCAATCAATCCGCCTAAACAGCTAAAGCCGACTGGTGATCCGTATAACTTTTTAACAGATCCACCCGGAATGCTGACGACTATTGAAGCGGCGGAAGCAATACTAGGAGATGAACCCATTTCTTCTATTCGTATTAAAGTAGCTGGGGTAGCTGATTTGGGAGATGAAAGCCAAGTAATGTTGGAACAGGTTGCTAGGGAGATTGAGGAAAAAACTGGGCTGATAACCGATATTACGCTTGGTTCATCACCACAGCTAGCGTTAACCTATGTTCCGGGTTTAAACGGTCAAGAAGATATTGGTTGGCTACAACAGCCATGGGTCAATATTGGTTCTTCGATTTCTATTTTTAAAGAAACAAAGATTGGCTTTTCAGGAGTAGTTGCGAGTGTGATTGCTGTTGCCATCATCTATGTATGGGCATCGGGAATTGTGAGTCTACTGGCTAGGAGAAAGGAATTTGCTGTTCTTCTTTCCATTGGTTGGCGTCCAAGTAGGTTGAGCCGTTTATTGTTTATAGAATCGAGCCTGATTGGTCTTTTTGTAGCATTGATTTCTTGGATGATGCTAGGTTTTGTGTATGTATCGAGTGATGCTACGATAACCTTTGACCGTTTCTTGTGGACAGGTCTATTTGGGCTGATGGTATATGTGTTGGGGTCATTTATTCCAATGCTCATGACTAGAAATATCTCGCCGTATGAAGCAATGCGAACGGGAGAAATAGCTGGTAAAGGTAAACAGTTGATTCGTGCTCGAGGAATTAACCGAATGGCATTTAACCATTTTATTGGAAAATGGAAAAGGAGCTTTCTATCGGTTATTTCAATTGCCTTACCAACGGCTCTGTTGGCTGTTTTCCTGTACATTACATTCCGGTTAAGGGGTGTGATGTACACGTCATTACTAGGGGAATATGTAGCTTTAGAGATTGGTCCTGCTCATTATGTGGCTATAATCGTGTCATTGGTGATAGCTATCTTAACAACCGCTGAGATTACTTGGCAGAATGTAACGGAGCGAAGAGAAGAGATTTCCTTACTACAAGCGATTGGGTGGAGAAGATGGCAGATTCGGAGACTTATTCTGGCGGAAGGAGTCCTTAGTGGACTATTTGCGGCATGTATCGGTCTAACCATTGCCTTTCTGATGATATGGGGGCTATATGGTGCATTTCCAGGCGAAGAAATTGGGTTTATTTTAGCAACAGGGTTGATTCCAATCGTCATTGGGTTAGTTGGAACCATTTTCCCAGCTGAACGAGCCGTCCGCATCACTCCGAATCAGGGGATGGGCGGAAATATTACCAATCGGAGAACGGTGGAAAAGTGGATGAAGTGGGTTGTGATTGGTACCTCAGTCGTACTAGTGGGAGGCTTTTTGGTAACGATGATACAGATTGCTCCAAATATCGAACAGGCGAAGGATTTGCCAGAAGCTGAACAGACGTATAGTCCAACGGAAGGGGATGTTTCTGGAGAGGTACCAATAGAGAAAGAGGAAGATGGTTTAAAGAATGATGAAAGCCCTAAACAGGAGTCTGGGGAATACCCGTTAGAGTTTAATGCGGACCAGACTACGAATGATGTTGGCTGGGGTAATGTATTATTTTATACGGCTAAAGAAGTGGAAAGTACATTAGGAAGCCCAGAAGCGGGGATGAAGCATATCGCCATTGAGTTTACATTTGAAGTACTGGATCACATGTCATATGAAATCCTACCAAAGCGGTATTTTACTATAGTAGACGGGGAGGAATCGTACTTTCCAGAGAAGGTTACGATCATTGAGGCTGTAGGCTGGGAAGAAGAGAGATATCTAGAAGGAAGAAATGATGGTAAGCTTCAAGCAGTCCTAGAATTTACAGTACCAGAGACGATAGACAAGTACGGATTATTATTAAGAGCAGGTGGCCTTAGTAAAGGGGCAATGATTTGGTTTGAATAGTGGAAAGGTGCTCCGGAAAATGGGGCACCTTTTTTGGTACATGGGGACAGGTCCATTGTCCCATTTTACGGCATTGCAAACGGTAGTTGACAAAGTGCAACCTCTGTTTGGTAGAAACAAGCGAGATATTTTCCTAAGCTATAGATGTTCCGTTAGAAAGAGAAGCATTTCTAATGGGATACAGAAGAGTATTCACTCAAAAACAAATTCAGAGAGGAAAGATGAAATGAAACATGTATCGATTATTGGAATTATTCTTACAGTAGGCACATTAGTTCTTTTAAAGGTTTTTCAAGACTCTATACCGAGAATTAGTGAACCAATAACAAATGTACTCATATTTATAGGCTTTCTAATTTTTTCCATAATCTATGGGGTATCACATATGAAAAATAAGTAGTTTAGTTGCTTAGAAGGATGATAAGATGGAATAAATGTAAGATGAATTTATTTTACGAATGAGTTATACAAACATGGAGTAATATTAGAAAGGAGTTAAAGGAAGTGACATTCGGTGAAAAGCTCTTAAAATTGAGAAAAGAAAATGGCCTTTCCCAAGAGGCATTAGCGGAAAAATTAAACACATCTAGACAAGCCATTAGTAAGTGGGAAAATGATCAAGGATATCCTGAGACAGAAAAACTTCTAATGATTGGTAATATTTTTGGGGTCTCGATGGATTATATCTTAAAGGACACCCCAGAACCTAGTACTGATAACGAGACCGGGTATTATGTTAGTAAAGAAATGGCAGAGGGGTATTTAGTGACTACTCATAAATCTTCTAAGTATATAGCATTGGGATTTTTCATGATTGCACTATCGTTTATTCCTTATTTCATTTTTAAACAGAATCCGGCTATTTATATGATTCCAACCATCATTTTTGCTACATTCGGAATTGGAATGTTTGTTTCGGTGTCCTTTTTCGAGGAAGGAAAATATAAGGTATTAAAGAAAGAGTCTTTACTTTTTGATAGAAAGTATCATACAGAGCTGACAGTTAGATATGAAGCCTTGAAAAAAAGATATGGTGTTATAAATCTAGTGGGGGTGTGTTTATTTGTTGCAGGTCTCTTGGCCTTTGGAATAGATAGAAAATATATTACATCCGAATTTTTAGAGCCTTATTACCCAGTATGTATCGGATTGATTGCAATTGGTATCTACCTTATCATACGGACTACAACCCTGCTCGAAGCATATAAACTTTTGGCGAAAAATGAGGACTATACCAATAGTTTAGGCTTTAAGATGCGAAGAAAAGTAAGGAAAAAGGTTGATGAATTTTAAGGTTGAATGTAAATAGTTAATAGAGATACTCTAGGGATTGATCAGAGTCCATATACAAACTATCATACTCTTCAACCGTAATATTTAGAAACCTGCAAATTTCTTCATCGGTTAATCCATTGGTTAATAAATTTTCCGTTTTTATTTCTTTATTGGAAGACATTCCCATCACCTCGTTATTAGTGTATTCATTTTCAGTTCAAGATAATCTAGTTATTTGAAATTAAGAAAAAAATCCACATCTAATTTTATTAGATGTGGATGATTAAGCGATTATAATATTCCATCTTCTATTAAGAACTGAATAATCCGATTGGTATTCTTATTATCATGGAATTGATTTATATTTCTATATTTATTAATATACTCTTTTTCTAGTTGATACTCTTGTTGAATGGCCTGTTTAACAGTTTGCATTAACGATAAAATGTCATACACAACAGGACCTGGGGCGTTGGAATCATTGACGGGTGGTTCTGCTTTATAATTTCGAATTAGATAATCTTTCTCTTCCCAATAGAATATTGGATAAGCCCCTCTGTAAATGGCATCATAAATCGCTGATGAATAGTCCGTGATAAAGATAATTGATTGTTTTAATGCTTCGGACGGATTGTTCGATATGATTTGTCGATATTCCGGCATATTGTCATAGATAAAATCTGAAAACTTATTATGCGGAACGATAAGCAATCGATCTAGTAATCCTTCCTTTTCGAAGGCATGGATGACTTTCATGATGGATTTATAATATGTCGTCTCTTCTAGTTGATTACTATATATCAAGCCCTCTTCCCAATAACGATAAGTAGGCATATAGGCAATCTTATTTGCTCCCTTTTCTAGATTTGCATAGTCAAAGGTCGCTAAGCCTGATAGGATTAAATCCTCTTGCTCATAATTCATCTTCTTAAATTCCTCAGCTTCTAGCTGCGAACTGATGACAGATTTATAGACATTGTAATTCGTTTTATCCTTATGAAATCCATAAGCCATTGGATTATCAACAGGCTTGGCAAACATAATCCCATGCTGTAGAAATACTAATGGTGTCTTCATTATTTTATTACGAAGACTATCAATGTAAAGACGATCATTGAGAACATGGTTCGATAGTTCACTAGAAATGAGATAATCAGCATGAAAGATAGAAAGATAATGTCTGAAACTATACTTCTTAATGATATTTCTACCATATTTAGTCTTCACAGCGTTGTAATGCATAGATTGCTTATTTAGTATGAAGTAATTTTCCGAGCGATTTGTTTCCGTATCCATTACTTTTTCAAATACGCGGAATGCTGACTCATCTGCTTTATTACTTTTCTTTTCAAAATAAAGATTTAGATTTCTCCGCCTATCTTTTAAAAGAAATGATAGATTTTTTGCTAGCTTTATCTTCATGCGATTAGCTAGTGAATATTCCTCTGAAAAAGGGATGATGGTTGCGGTAATATTCCCTTTTAAATTGGTCCGGATAACAAATAATTGATCCTGCTGTCTTTTAAGTGAGTAGGTTTTCACTTTTTTATCTGGTCTCTTAAAATGCAGATTATGAATGAGTCGATTTTTATTCCCTATATATAAATTGTTGTGAATCCGATTATCAATATTCACGGATGTTATGGGAAAAACAAAAAATCCATAACGTTTCAGTAGCTTTATCTTGGCAAAAGGACGATGAAATTTAGCAATTTGATGTTCCGAGTTCCGAACATATAAGTATTCATACTCTCGAAAGGAGTTATATGCACTGTGTGTAAATCGACCGAAGATGTAAAAATTCTTAATTCCTTTCAGAATTCGTAAGGAAGCTTTATGCTGGGTAACTTTTAATGGATTTCCTTTTGCAATATAAATTCCATTTCTCTTTACGTAAACATAGTAACGCCTTTTATTGATTACATAAATAGCAAGCAGATTTTCATGCTTGAAATAAGTGACGGCATCTTTACTGAATAAACGTTGTGGATGCTTTACCTTTAGCGTATTAAAGTTTACCGTACTTTTACTATTATCGAAGTGATTGTGAATCACAATTTCCTTATCACTTTGGGTAGCAACAGATATTTTAGAATGTGCCTCAAGAGCATTTAATAAGATTTTGCATATCATTAATTCATTTGTTTCCGTGTCATAGGTAATGATTAGGTTGTAGATGTCATAGGTTACTTTTGCTAGTACTTTCCTTCTACTATCAGATGCTATCGCAAGACTAAGCTCAGATCTGAAGTCAATCTCATCCGTTGTTGGAAAGGAGTTTATCATTGCAATAGTCTTATCATGTTGATCGGAAATCCTAACTCTCGACAAACCCAATTGTTGTACCGTAATTGCATTGTCAAAAATATCTATCTGATATTGGAACTTCTTGTCAGTCGTAAAGGCTTTCTCTTTTAGAAGATAGATTTTATTATCCAGAGAATAAACATATAGATTCTCACTTGTTGATAATTCATACTCCAGTATAAGTTGATCGCTTAACTCATGTTCAAATAGGAGAACTGCCGTGTCATCCTGAAGCTCTTCCACATGGAACTTCAATGAGGTATTCAGTTGTTTTACAAATAAATGGATCCATGATTCATTAAGTTCAATAACGTTTATTAGGTTATGATAAATTCTGTAAATAGTAGACCATGCCTTTCATTTATACCCATAGAAAGTGAATGTGTAGGGCGGAATTTGTATATTGAGGGAAAGTTAGATTACTAGATTAACTAGAAGTAATTAACCCTGTATTTTTACCCACTTCCATTAATATATATAACAAAAAAACAGCCCCGGAACAAGGAGACAGGGCCATTGTCTTGAAACTGTAATATAACATGGCGGTGGGAACAGCCTGCCTTCTTTGATCAAATTTCAAAACCTTGTTTCAATGGGGATATAACTCATGTATATTTAAAGGGACACAATACGATGTAAAAGAGTGGTTCAATGGTATCGAGTAAAAATGCAATACGAATTTACAATAATAGGAGAATAATCTATTTAGGGGCGGTCGTTATAACCATTATTCTAGGTTTAGCATCCAGGAAATTCAGCGACCTGCTTCCGATATTTTTGGCTAATAATGCTGGGGATGTACTGTGGGCTGTGATGATTTATTTTGGTTTCCGTTTATTACTAGTACGAAAAAGTCATGTAACAGCTTTCTGTCTCAGTTTAATAGTTTGTTTCGGTATAGAATTTAGTCAATTATATCAAGAGGATTGGATCAATCATATTCGAGGAACATGGCTTGGGGGATTAATCCTGGGAAAGGGATTTTTAGTAGTGGACTTAATTCGGTATACGGTAGGAATAATTATCGTGGGAATATTGGATTGGTGGAACAAGGAATCGAATCTGTATGAAATGAAACTATTTTATTAAAAGGTACGTATAGATGTATGGGTATTAAATAAACAAAAGAGGTGTTTGTTTTGTTGAAAAGATTTTCCATGGTGTTTTTGACTTTGGTATTCGCTATCGTTATGTTACTTTTGGCTGCAAAAAATCCTACAGGCCCAAATACGGTTTCCTTCGATGAACCAGTAGCACTGTTGTTATCTCTAGGAACTCTTGTCTTGTTATTTGTACCTCCTTTAATTTTATCGTTTTTTAATAATTTTACAGTTAAAATCATCTCAGCTATTTATCAAGGCTTTGTCGTTTTGGGCTACTTAATACTTATTCCAGTAGGCTATCTGATTCCGAGTACTTCGGTAATTGTTACGGCAGCTTTCGGTGCTATTATTAGTGTTTGCAGTATCATTGTGACTATTTTGGTAGGATCGAATAATGGTAGTTTGGTTTCTAAATAATATACGGTAGCTTGATTAAACATGATAGTTTAATAGAAGAAGGATTTGCTTCCTTCCGTATTCTTGGTTATTCGGATACTAACCCAGATTATTGAACTAAAGGGACGTTAGTGGAGTAAAAAGGGGAATTAATAATGACAAAAGATAAATTAAAGGGTTTAACTGGACTGGGTTCTTTCATAACTGTAATTGGATTTATATTTCTTTTCTTCAGTGTTAATTTTGGTACATCACTTGCTGATAATTGGTTGGTTAACCAAGGTGGTGCGGACACTTCAATGTACCTAATAGTAACAGAAGGTTATATAAATATTTTCTTAGTTGCTGGAAGTATACTTTTTGGGATCGGTCTTGCTATCGTGGTTTTTACTTATTACAAGATACTAAATATTAAAGAATAAAAGTGAATTAATTGCATCAGTACTTGGTGCAATGGCAGGACTTGGCGGAGGTATCATTATTAAAGCTCTGCGTGATTTTTTAAATGATTATGATTTACAGACCATTGGAGTTTTGTCTGCCGCAACTGTATTAGCCATGGCAACCGTTTCCCTAATAAAATTGAGGATTTCAAATGTACGGATTGACAAAGAAAATGGATTTATCATTGCAATTGGCTCGATTCTAGGTGGTGTTATTGGCAAGTGGATATTTAACATTTTAGTCTTAGAGATGGGCTTAGACCAGTTAATAGGCAAAATTCAATCTAGTATACTAGCAATTTTACTGAATGTCATTTTTATTATTGTAATTATAATTCTGATGAATGTTTATAATGTGATCATGTAATAGTTAAGTCTATATAGAAGACTTAACTATTTTTGCGGGTAGTATATTTCTAGGTTTCTTCTGAGAGCTTGAAAAAGTTATTCAGAGTACGATGCTACTCAAAACGTACATTTTCCGATATTTCTTTAATACTATCCCAATTTAAAATGTGAATTTCTTCTTCTACTCGTTCGATAATCCCTGATTCTGTCCAGTCTTTTAGTATTCTATTTAGGTGTCTCTTTGTAGTTCCAATCAATGAAGCAACATCATCTAAAGAATTTGTTTTTATATATTTATTTAGTTGTGATGGTGAGTGAATCGTGCATAAATAAGCAGCTAATCGTACATTGACTGGTGAGAGTGCATTTACTCTTGATGAAATGGTGCAGGTTCGAAGCTTATAAGCTAGCTCCTTCAATAATAGTTGATTAAATTCACTATCATATTTTAAATGTGTTTCGTACACTTCTAAAGGAACAAATAATATTTCGCATGGCTCTACTGCAATACAGTTTGATTCAATTAAGCAATCTGCAAATATTTCAACATCCCCCATAATCGATGGCTGCTGGCAAAAGCGTAATAGTAACTCTTTGCCGGTCACTTCCAGGCTAGAAACCATATATCTTCCAGAGAGTAAAAAATAGATGCCTTCTATCTTGTCCCCTGCTTTGATAATAAATTCATGAGGTTGAAAATTTTTGATAGAAAGAGAAGATATTAGATCATTTGTAAAAGTATAGTGATAGATTGATTGAAATTGATTTTGATTCATTTTTCCCTCCGAGACATCTGTCCTTTATCAATGTTATTAATTTTAATATAGTAATAGTAATTTATAAAGAGGTAGGGATCCATATGAACTTTGTATTTGATTTAGACGGAACACTATGTTTCGATGGCAAGAGTATTGATGCGGAAATTATTCAAGTACTTCAAGAGTTAAAGTTAGCAGGGCATCAAGTGATTTTTGCTTCAGCAAGACCGATACGTGATTTAGTACCTGTTATTCCTAAAAGCTTTCATGAAGGATTGTTGGTTGGAGGAAACGGTACTTTTACTTCTGAACATGGGAAAATTCAAGTAACGCATTTTGAACAACAATTATTAGACAAGTTCATCTCTCTCGTTCACCAATACCAATTAAATTATTTAGCAGATGGGGAATGGGATTATGCTTATACAGGTGATATTTCACATCCTATTTATCTAAATATTGATAGAACGAATTCATCGAATATCCCCTTGGAACAATTACAACCAGTCTGTAAATTAGTTATATTTGAACCTAGTGAGGAAGTGTTAGAGCTGCTAGAAACATTTCCAGTTACAGTAACACACTATAAATCGGAGCATGCAATCGACATTAGTCCTCTGGGGATTAATAAGGTTAGAGGATTACATATGTTGAACATTCAGCAATTTATTGCTTTTGGAAACGATAGTAACGACCAATGCTTATTTGAACAAGCTATACACAGTGTTTGTGTCGGAAATAATGACGTGAAGCGATTTGCAAAAGAAAATATTGAACGAACAGATGTGGCAGAAAAAATTCGGTCATTGATGAGAATGTATCATCGGGAGGATTCATCTACGGTCGTTAACAATTAATTAAGATTTAATAGAATTGAATTGTTCATTTTAGGTGCTTTTCTAGGCACCACCAATCACCCCACATCCAACATATACCTGAAACTAAATGCTATCAACATCCGTATATATACTAAAGGAGTTGCTTTTATGAAAAAACTTGTCGTTATGTGTATTACTTTATTATCTCTAGTCCTTTTTACACAACCAGTGTTTGCGGAAGTTGAGTATGCCATTGAGGATGTTGGAATAGATGCTTTTCTGATGGAAAATGGGGATGTTGCAGTAGAGGAAAGGTTCACCTATGATTTTGAAAGTAAATTTAACGGGATTACCCGTACGATTATTCCAAAAAAGGGTACATCTATTGAAGACTTGGTGGCTAGTGAAGATGGAAAGACACTTAAAGTCAAACAAGAAGATAATGAATATAAAATTTATCGAAGCGGTAAGGAAGAAACAGTGACAATAGAAATACGTTATACCATTGAAAAGGGAGTAGAGGTATATGAAGATGTTGCACAGTTCGCATGGCCGTTTTTCGATAGCAGCAATGAATCGCAATACGAAAACATGACAATTCAAGTACATCCACCTACTAATACAAGTGATGTTACGGCTTATGGATACGATGAAGCGTACGATACAGCAGAAGTGTTGGAGGATGGATCTGTCGTTTTTTCACTAGGTTATGTGGAAGATGAGTCGAATGGCGATATTCAAGTCGTATATGATGCTGCTCTTTTTAGTGCTGCTTCACTAACGAGTGAAAAAATGATGAAAGATACGATTATGACAAAGATTGCTAATAACGAAGCAGAAATAGCTGCGTTTCAAAATCGAAAAGAGTGGTTAGATAGCATTGCCCCTTATCTAATAGGAATCTTTGGATTATATTTTGTTGTCTTGCTTTTCACAAGCATGCATAAAAGGTCAGAACAAAAACATGAGGTTCAGAGACTCTTTAAGGAGAGCTTTACTATACCGAAACTGAAAATGAGCTTACCTGCCACCATCTATTATACTAACCCGTTTACACCGAATGAGCAGTTATTGACCACATCGTTGTTAGAATTAGTTCGAAAAGGTTATGTGCAGTCCAACAACGAGAAAGAATTTCGGTTAGTTAGTCGTGATACAGAGTATGAACACGAGCGTTTATTAATCAAGTTTTTGTTTGATGTTATTGGGGACGGTTCAGTATTTAGATTTGGTGACATAAAAACATTTACAAGAAAAAAATCCAATCATACCGTGTACAACGAGCATGTTCATAAATGGTCAACTGCCATTCAAGAGGAAATAAAATCGTATAATCTCACTAAATCGAAAGCAGGCTTTCGATGGATGGTTGCCTTTTCAGGCTTATTGCTTATTCCATTGAGCATTGTTTTAGGAATTCATGAGTTATTTATGTGGCTATTTTTCTCGATTATTCTAATGTTTTGTTTAATCGGATTCAGTATTTTTCATAATCCAAGAACAATGGAGGGGGCCATCATATGGGAAGAATGGAAACAGTTTAGAAAGAACTTCGATGAGCTTGTATCCAACCGTTCCTTAAGATGGGGGAAAGAGGAGCAAATTATTGCGATTAATTATGCGCATGGTATTGGTGATAAGAAAATGATTGAACAAAATAAGTCACTTTTCTATCAGGATGAATTTGCTGGTGCCTCTTCTCATGCGAGCTCGGATACAACGAACTTTATGATTTTCTTGCTCATTGCCACATCGGCGAATCAACACTTTACTGAAGCGGGTACTGTTGTCGCTGCTACTACCAGTACGTCCACTACGGCAGGGACGGGAACAGGAGTAGGCGGTGGAGGCGGCGGATCAGGCGCGTTTTAGCGGGGGGAGGAAATCTCCTCTACTTACCTATTTTTTAAAAACCTCACTAAGAATGAGACCTTAGTGAGGTTTTTTAATTTGAACATGATGCTATGTAAGATCCAGTTTTAAATTAGTTTTTACTTCAGAAAAAATGAAATGAGTTACCGTTGAAGCAATGGGATTAACCGTATTGATAAATTCTTCGGCTTCTGCAAAATTATTAAACTGAAGTTTCAGTAGAAAACATGCGTTACCAGCAACACGATAACAGAATTCTATATTGGAAAAACGTTGGATCAATTTATTAAACCCCTGATAATCTCCATTTTTTACAGTTGCCTCTACAATGCATTGGATGGGCTGTCCAACCTTTTCATAATTTACCTCTACAGTATATTTCTTAATGACACCAAACGATTCCATTTGTCTTACTCTTTCCGTAACAGAAGGAGAAGAAAGATTCACTCTCCTTCCAAGTTCACTCATAGATAGCCTACTGTTTTCTCTCAATTCATTTAGTATTTTCATATCTAATTCGTCTAATTTCATATTTAAAGTAAATCCTCCAAATAAATTAATTTTGAAAAGAAAAAATGGGTAACTTGTAAAATGAGCAATGTTATTAGCGGATTTATTATTATATCATCAATATACAAGGAGGTTAGGATGATGGCAAGGATTAATCTATCGAATAATGGGGATACTCCATTCCAAAAACTGTTGGGCCATAATCCAGCAGTTATGAAAGAATGGTCATCGTTAAGTAAGGTTTTAGAAGAAGAGGCTTTTTTATCAAGTGACTTAAAAGAACAGGTTAGACGAACGTTAGCTCAGAAAAATGGGTGCGAATATTGTAAGGCGAAAGGAAAACCTGATCCAAATGTGTTTGATGAAAAAACCTCTGTTGCAGTCGGATTTGCCGAAGTTTTTCTAAAACAAAAAGGGAATATACCAGATTCTGTTTTTCATGTATTAGTGGATTGCTTTTCTGAAGAGGAAATAAGTGAGCTAGTTGCGTTTATTTGTTTTACAAGCGCACAACAATATTTTGGTGCGGTAATGAGATTAGAACCAAAATCCTTTATTAGGGAGTGATTGGATGGAATAGTGAATGACAGAAAATATCTGTCATTCACAAAAAAAACAGACTGAAAAAAACTTCCTCTTTATAGAATTGAAATAAATCAAGTTTCTGATCGAAATGTTTTTCCTACTTCCTCTCCTAATCCAAAATAGTGCCTAAAATTATAAATTAAGGGACTCCATCTTGCGGGATTAATGTGATTTTTATGGATGATGATGCTTTCATCTGCATGGAAATGTAATACTTGTGTCTCCACTATGGCAAATAATGAATTGTACTCAGGGACTCGTATATCTTTAACCACTGCTTCGATTTGAATTGGGCACTCCTGTATTCGTGTTGGTAAGACTGTCTTTGAATCTATGGGTGTAAGTCCAGAGGCTTCGTATTTTTCCTTTTTATAAGTAAAGCCAATCTCTTCCTTACCAGTTGGTATGTTCTTGGTACCAGTGTAAGAAGAGATTTTTTCGACATTTTCCCATAATGCTGGACTGGGTAAATTAATGACACATTCCTTATGCCTTTCTAAATTTTCTATTGCTTTTCCGCCAAGCCCTACACCAAGGACAATACAATCACCAAGAGCCCATGAGGAAGACATTGGGCTTATATTCGTGGTTCCGTCTTCATTTAGTGTGTTTAGAAGTAAAGTTGGTGTTCCGTAATACATAATTTTTGGTTTGATTTCTTTGAACGTAATAGATTTATTAATCGTATTCAAGTCAAGTTCCTCCTTTTGAATTCCTTCTTTTTATTGTAAATGGTTAATAGTTCTACTATCATCGAAATATGAATGTAAGGAGGAATAATATGAATCCCGATATTTCTAAAATTGCTGCATTGTTATCTGATTCAACGAGATCTACTATTCTACTAAGTCTGATGGATGGAAGTATCCATCCAGTAACAGAACTCGCTCATATGGCAAAAGTAAAACCACAAACAGCAAGTTTTCATCTACATAAAATGTTAGAAGTAAATCTTGTCCGTGTGGAAAAGCATGGAAGGCATCGCTACTATAAGCTAATTAGTAGTGAGGTAGCGAAAATCATCGAATCCATGTTAGTTATAGCACCAGAACCTACTGTAAATTCATTAAGAGATTCAAGAGAAAAAAGCGCCATTCATTTTGCTAGAACCTGTTACGACCACTTGGCTGGATATATTGGTGTGCAAATTACTAATTCGTTAATCCAAAAAGGAATCATCACAAAGGAGAATCTCAATTTTGAAGTGACACCAAAAGGATTACATTTCTTTGAAAATCTCGGAATCAATGTGGAAGAGCAACAGAAGAAACGTAGAGCATTTGCCCGCTGTTGTTTAGATTGGAGTGAAAGGCAGCATCACCTTGCAGGAGCCTTGGGTAATGCATTACTAGAGAGGATGCTAGAACTTAAATGGATAACACGCATGCCTAAAACACGTGCTATTCAAGTAACGTCAACTGGAAGAACCCAATTAGAAAAGGTATTTGGATGGGACACTGGGACAGGTCCCTTGTCCCAAAAATCTACATAACCTGGGTTAATTAAGTCGACAAACAATGTAATTGTTTTAATTTGATTATCAACTGAAAGATCTTAGTTCAGTTAGTGGGAGAAGTGATGTGAAAATAGATAAGTTAACTTGGAGGTTACCCAAAGTGTCTTAGTTAGTAAAGGCACTTTTTTAATTGAGTATTAAATGGGTTCTTAAATCATAATTTTTTCCTGTTCCGGGAATATTATTCTTTGAAGATTTGAATTGGAGGTTGTCATATGGAACATGCCGATAAGGAATTAAATCCATTTAATGTTATGAAACCACTTAATTTAAGTACTAGGGAACAAGATGAATCTCAACCTTTAACCGTTGTTGAAATGGGTAAATTATGGACGACATTTGTTGGAAATAGTATGTCAAGTCAAATCATATCTTATTTTCTTCAACATTGTGAGGATGTGTATATTAAGAAGATATTAGAAAATGCCTTAGCTTTAACTAAAGATTTTTTGCAACGAGTTGAAGAGTTTTTCAAAAAGGAAAATTTTCCAATACCAAAGGGATTTACTCAAGAGGATATAAATTTTGGAGCCCCACGGTTATACGAAGATGAATTTTATGTACATTATTTAAAATATGTAGCTAAGGGTGGTATGAGTATTTACGCAGTAGCAATCCCGTTAGTTATAAGGGAGGATATTAGAGAGTTTTTCATTTATGCAAATCAATGTACGACTATCCTATTAGGGCAAATTAATAGTGTTTTATATGACAAGAAATTAATTGAAAAGCCTCCAATCATTCCAACACCTGAGAAAAATGATTTTATAAATAATCAAAACTACTTAAACGGTTGGTTTGGAGATGTCAGACCACTACATGCAATGGAGATTGTGCACCTTTACGATAATATTGAAAATAACACAACAAGCAAAGCTTTATTATTAGGATTTTATCAAACCGTTAAAGATGAAAAGATAAAGACTTTGTTTAAACGAGGTTTAGATATGACTGATAAGGCAGTGAAGCAATTTAGTGAAAAGCTTCATATCGAAAACTTACCAACACCGTCATACATAGACCATTTGGTTACAACATCCACCTATCCTCCTTTTTCGGATAAGATAATGTTATATCATAAATTTGACATGTTCTCTTTAAAGTTAAGGTCATTTGGGAATTCACTCGCGGTAAATGGAAGAAGAGATATTGCAGCGTTATACGGAAGAGCTACAGTAAACGTTGGTTTATTTGTCGATGATGCTGCAAATATCTTAATTGATAAAGGATGGTTGGAATCACCACCTAAAGCATTCGAGAGAAGTTAAATTAGGTGGGACAAGGGGAGACAGGTTCCTTGTCCCAAAAAATGAAAGCTCTGTGGAGACTTAACTCACCACAGAGCTTTTATTTTTTACTTCAAGTACTGATTACTTACAAGAATATCCTCTAATTCCTTAGTAGGAATAACAAATTCTGTAACCCCCATATAACCTGGTGCTACTTCATATTCATCAAAAGAAATAACTAGTTGATTGTTTGGATTTATATAAAAGTTTTGATCTCTCTTAATGGTTGTAAACACATCAGTATCAAGAACATCTGGTGACTCAATAAAATACATTTTATTTGGGTCTTCCTTCATTTGTTCCTTCATCTGACTAAGAATGTTATTACTGATTACCTCGACATAGCTATCATCCTTGAATAAACTTGGCAATGTCACTAATAATTGGTTTTCTTTATCAATTGTATCGTATTGAATAGTTACTGCAGAAGAAGCAACAATTTCCTCAACATAGCGTCCAATTGATAAGAGTTGGTCTGTTTCGGTTTTAATCAAAAATCCACTATCTACCTGAAGATGTCCATCTTGACCAAAGGCTTGTTGTGACTCCATTTCACTCATGAATTTATCATAGAGTTCTTGACTTTCTGCTAAATACTTTTCGTTTAAGCTTTCCTCTAATGCTTTGTTTTCTAGTTTATCGATAGCCGGCACTTTAATATCTGCTTGATAGTTTCCTTCCTCAACCCTATACTCTTTGAATACCAATACATTAACAATACTCCCTACCACAGGTATATCCTCTAAAGACTTTGCTAAAGTGGGACTAACATTGAGACTGGTTGTAAAAATAATACCCGCAGCTACAATTCCAGCTACCCAACGTATTCCGTGTTTTTTAGGGCTTCTCTTCTGCAGAGCACTTTCTACAATACTGTCTAGTTCTGATGGAATTGGAATTTCCTTATATTTCTTTTTTAATTGATCTATTTTATTGTTACCCATTATGACTGACCTCCTCAAAATCAATGTCTTCTATATGTTCTCTTAATATTTTTAGAGCTTTGTAGATCCGCGTTTTGACGGTGTTAATATTTAAATCCAATACTTCTGCCACTTCTTCTATTTTTAAATCTTCAAAATATCGAAGTACAATCACGCTGCGGTATTGAAAAGGTAATTGATTTAACGCCTGTTCCAAGTCAATATCTCTATAATGGTCTTTATGGCTAGGAAAATGTAATTG
The DNA here is from genome assembly GCF_000190475.1 of Ornithinibacillus scapharcae TW25. Classification (GTDB taxonomy): domain Bacteria; phylum Bacillota; class Bacilli; order Bacillales; family Amphibacillaceae; genus Ornithinibacillus; species Ornithinibacillus scapharcae. The sequence goes on along the minus strand of NZ_AEWH01000019.1, from coordinate 35,935 downwards.
AATTGTTGTATCATCTAAGACTGTAACTTTTTTCCTGCGACGAAGAAAATCCAGCGATGTATGGACTACAATTTTATAAAACCAACTTTTTAGAGCATTACTATCCTTTAAAGTATCAGAAGTAATTGCTTTTTGAATAGAATCTTGAACAATATCAAGCGCATCCTCACGGTTTTGTACATAACTATATGCAAGCCGATAAAAATTTTCTTTGTTTTGCATCACATAATCGGCAATCATTTTATCACGCCTAGGCTTTCTCTTTAACACATTACACCTCTCCTTGTATTTTCTTGCTAGCTAACAGAGTACTCATAATATAGACGTGCCAAGTAGGTGAAAAAGTTTTGGACATGGTGACAGGTCCCTTGTCCCAAAGTCGGAGTAACTTGCTATAAACCGTAAACTTAATATTTGTACTCTCAAAAAAAGATGATCCTTATTAGTACAGGACCATCTTTTCTATTATTAATTATAATGTTATAACCTTGCTCTTGATGACTACAGGAGTTAGATTTTTCGCTTCGTTAATCTACTTTTCGTAAATCCAAATATAGTAACGAGTAAGCTCGCTATTCCCCACGTTTGAAGGAATGAACGATATACTCCATCCCAGATAATCGAGAGAAGTAAAGAAACTATGGAAACTAACAAAAATAGCAAAGTATCATTTTCACTTTGGTTAATAATGATACAAAAAAGATACGATAGTAGAAATATGCCTATCATTAGGCATAACCCAATTAATACTCGCAAGCTACTTCTCCCCTTGAATACACTCTAGAAATTAAATTTTTCATTAATAGATTAATTAGCGAGAAGGATATAAGTGCTAACTTGATACGGATCAGAGAAATTACTTAATTAGGGTATCACTAGAAAACTGCTGTTCAGCTGTCATTTTCCTTGTGGGACAAGGGACCTGTCCCCGTATCCCATTCTAATCTTCCTGAGTTTTTACTACTTTAACTTTTTCATAAGTTTGTAATTCTTTAACCGTGGTTAGGTTAGGGAATGCTTCTATTGGAATTTGATAGTCATAGTAATAATAGTTATCTTTTGCATCCACGGAAATGGTTGCTTTTAGCTGTTTAAGAGAGATGTCTTCTTTTTGAATAAATTCAATCACTTGCCGCAGGGTCTGAAGCGCCTCTTCTCGATCGATATCTTCTGCAACTTGGGCATCTGTCACTACTATTGTTGGTGTTGCAGGTATGGTGGATAGTTTGGGTAGCCCTTGGCTAAAATCGAACTTTTTTTCTATTAATGCTTTCTCATCAAGGTGTACCTTAATGTTTGGGCTGTTCTTCAATTTTGAATAATCCTTTAAGGCTAGTTCTATTTCCTTTTCATACATGGTTTTCAGAAAGTGGTCTACATACGTCCCATCCAAGTCCTTGTCAACAGTAAAGGAATAGGAAGACTTATCTTTTGGATAGGCAGTAATGGTAGTTCCAAGTCCTAAACTATTCACTTCCACCTCTACATCAAATTCAATTTGATATTTTTGCTTTAAATAATCCTCGACTTCTTGTTTGGTTTGTTTCTCCTCTTTATTATCGGATGTACCAACCATAATTTGAAAGTACAACATGCCAATGTATGGACGAGCTAAATATAATACCCCGATAACTAGTAAAATCCCAATCACACTTATGATCACTTTTTTATTCATGTGTAAAATCTCCTTGAAAATAGTACCTTTTTTAAAGTATAACATGCTATGTTTCCAAGAAATAGGATGAAAAGTAGAGTTTAAAGCGGTGAAAAAATATTTTGGGAATATTATGGAAGTAATTCTAGTATGATGTAATACCAGGCGAATACACACGAGATTGAGGGGAGGGTAGATTAACTGTTTATGTCGTAATAAGGTAAGGTGAGTCAGTGGCATCAGGAACTTATCTAATAGTTTTATAATAATTATCTTATCGGCTATTTTAAGAAACAGAAAAAATTAACCAAATGATAATACCTACTTCTTAGATGTTCATCAGGTAGGTTTTTTATTTTGGAGAGGAGTAATGAGATTGATAAAAAGAATATCGTTCATGATGATGATCACTGTCATGTTTGTTTTTTCAATTGCACCATCTACATTTGCTGAAGTGGAAACAACATCAAGTGAAGGAATAAAGATACCAGTTCCAGAGTTTGAAAGAAGCTCCATCGATTATGAGGGAATGATTAAATTTCTCGAGGACCTAGAAGCGAAGAGTGAAGGGGAGCTTGAAGTATTTACGCTTAGTGAGAAAAACTACGAGTATGGAAAGAGCCAACAGGGGCGTGACTTGTACGTGGCGAAGATTGGTAATGGAGAAAAGAAGGTGTGGATTCAAGGAAGAATTCATGGGGATGAGCCTTATGGAACAGAGTCTACTCTAAAGATTATCGAGAACCTGGTTCATGAAGCGGATTACTCCTATAAAAAGCTGAAAGATGAATTAACGATGTACTTCATTCCGATGTATAATCCAGATGGCGCTGAAATGAATACTCGAACAACCCTCGTCATTGATCCCGAAACAGGAGAAGTAGTGTTGAATGAAGATGGTGACCCAATCGCAGTGGATATGAATCGCGACTGGATTGAAGAACGTTTTATAGCTAGTGATTCTATCGCGTTTTACGAGTTTTGGGCGGATATTAAACCGGATTTTGCCATCGATATTCACCATCAAGGTCCGAAAACGATGTACAACTCTGATATTCCGGTGACAATGTCTTTAGGTATTTCCTTGGCACCAGGTGGTCCTACGTTACCCGGAATTAAGAATGGGGAATATGATTTGGTTACTCGTCAGGCATTAGTGCATATTTATGATGCCTTAGCACCATATGATGCTATTCATGTAGACCGGTATTCGGTCGGCGATGGTAAATATGTGATTGATATTAAAGGTGGAGTTGTCTCCGCGATGATGCTTGGCTTAAATTATAAGGGGATGAATCCGGATGGACATAGCAATCCCGCGGTATTTTTGGAGACATCAGGAAACACACGTAATGGGGATATTCCAGAAGATCAGCGTGAGAATTTAATTCTTCAGAATGTCATTGCGTTACATTCTTTCTTATATGGATTTGCTACGAACCAATTTGAAAAAGTAGACGCAGACCGTTGGGATGATATCCCACACTATCCATTTGAAGGTTATCAGACAGACACTGGTATAATCCCAGTCTTTAAAGATGTCCCCAATAAATACTGGGCTAGACAATATATTTACTCTCTAGCTGGCAAAGGTGCAATTAAAGGTTATCCTGATGGTACTTTTGGGCCTGCAGATGAAGTTACAAGGGCACAATTTGCAAAAATTCTTGTCGATGCATTAGGACTTGAAGCAGAGAATGGAAAGACATTTACGGATACAACAAACCATTGGGCAAAAGCAGAAATCGCAGCTGCGGTAGAACATGGAATTGTAACAGGGTATAATGAACAAACTTTTGGGCCGGATGATCAAATCACACGTGAGCAAATGGCGTTAATGATCGTCCGGGCGACAGACCTAGATAAGGTTACGAACGAACTACCGTTTACAGATAAGAATAAAGTTTCCAAATGGGCACTTGAGGCAGTACAAACAGCCTTTGGCCACAATGTGATGAATGGATACCTAGACAACACATTCAACCCAAAAGGAAAAGCAACAAGAGCCGAAGCCGCAAAAGTCATCGTCGAAGCAACCCAATAATTGGGACACGGGGACAGGTCCCTTGTCCTACAATAAAGCTCAACTGGTCATTCCGGTTGAGCTTTATTAGGTGGGAAGCACTCCCCCACTTCACCTAGTAATAAATACTTATTTTTCCTATTTTTGAAACATTTTCATCGGATTAGTTCGTCTTATCATTGAGTAAAATGACTAACAAAAGGAGGAGTAGTTTTGAAAAAGAAAGTAGGTATTGCGACAGTAGTGCTGACGGGGATGACTATAATAAGTACCCCTGTATTTACAAGTGCAGAGAGTGAAACACAAGATGAAAAGGCAGTTCCAATTTTATTGGAGGAAACGGAGGAAAAAGCTGATTTGATTTCGGATAACAGCTCCAATCAGGAAAATGTAAGTGACTATGGCATGGCTCAAGGCGTTATAACCGGCATTGAAAAAGACGGAGATGTTGTAACCTTAATTGTGGAGGATAAGGAAAAATCGCTTGTTACCCACTTTACCTTGAGTGAAGATGTACTAGCTTTTAGCAGTGCTACAACAGATGAAATAGCCCATGATACATTAAAAGAAGACTTACAAGTAGAGGTTTACTTTGACAACACTAAGCCTAGAATTATGATTTATCCAGCTGTGATTGAACCTGAATTGATTATTGTCCATGATGGGGAAGAAAAGGGGCAAGTAAAGGTTGGAAAATTTGATGAGAATTTGTTAAGTCTGGATGGAGAGTTACAATTGAAATTGGCTGAAGATACGAAGTTGGTTAGTGAAAGCAAAAAGACGATTACGAAAGCAGATTTAAAAGATAAGGAATTGCTAGTATTTTACAAGATGGAAACCAAGTCACTACCTGCACAAACAACTCCAACGAAAATTGTAGCACTTGACCCACTACATGATGAGCTAGAAGAATTAGTTGAAAAAGACCACTACATGAAAAACGGAACCAAAATGGTTCCATTACGAAGCATTGCTGAACAGTTAGGAAATGCTGTTACTTGGAGTAAGAAGACAGGGTTAATTACCGTTACAAAGGGAAATCGGAACATTACCTTAGAAATTGGGAATAAGGAATATGGGCTGAATAAAGCTATTCATAAACTGGAACATGCGCCGGAGTTGAAGGATAAGAAGACTTATGTTCCGAGGGAGTTTTTTGATTTGTTGTTGAAATAGAGAGGGTAAACCTCTGAAATGGAGTCTCTGCATAGTTTGCTCTTGCAGAGACTTTTTTAGTGGTTAGGATAGTATAAACTTGTATGCAACATTAAAACTAGCACATTCGTAAAAGAACTAGGGAATGTGAGCATCTGCTTTGAAGTGGTGGGACAAGGAACCTGTCCCCATGTCCAAAGGGAGGTAAAAGTTGTGATGCCTATTTTTTGTCACCTGTTTTCCAGGGGAGAATCTGGGGTGGTGAGAGGTTGCGTGATGAGTTTGGTTAAAGATAAATATGTCCCATTTCTGGATGATGTTTACCGATAAAGGTCTTGCCATTTTGGACATAGCCTGCACCAATCCAGTTCCAACTGTTTTGTAGAGTGCACTCTTGGAATTTCTAGCAGCCCCGTATTTATATTCACCTAAAGCGGCAGCATTTACATCTGTATTAAGTGTTATTGATACAGAGAAGTCTTTCTGAAGCCTACCTAATAAATCGTAGTGCTTCCATTTCGTCTTTGGTGTAATCAAAATATATCCGTACGTACTACTATCTTGATTTAAGCCCACCGGGGTCCAAAGCTCCATAACACCAAGTGCCTCAATCACATGTTTACGAAAAAACTGTATTGCCTGATCTAATGTACTATCGTGGTCTTCTGTAGGGAATGTTGTTTAGCGAAAATATTTCCTGTTTCATCTGCAATCACACAAACAAACTTAGTTCCACCTAGCATCATGGTCATATCCTATTTTACTTGTCAACTTTTCCATTCTAAAATAACATGAGAGAAAATAAATGAAAATAAATGAAAATAAGTTGTTAGCGGGATACATAATTTTAAAGGGGAGTGATTTGTATGAGAAAGCCTAGGATTGGAATGGTTGGTTTAGGCGGTATCGCCCAAAAAGCATATCTGCCAATTTTATCGAAAGCAACAGATTGGGAGTTTGTGGGTGCATTTTCACCGAATGCCGTAAAAAGAGATCAAATTTGTAGCCAATATCGTATGCAAAGTTTTACTAGTTTACCAGCATTAATACAAGAAAGTGATGCCATTTTCGTGCATAGTTCCACAGATTCACACTATGCAGTCGTCTCGGAGATATTGAATAATGGAAAAGATGTGTATGTTGACAAGCCTTTAGCAGCAACAGTAGAGGAAGCGGAAAAACTAGTAGAACTAAGTGAAAAGTATGGAAGAAAGCTAATGGTTGGCTTTAATCGTCGATTCTCCCCAATGTATCGAAGAGCAAAAGAATTAGCAGGTGATTTTACTAGCTTCCAATTTGAAAAACACCGTGTAAATGGTGTTGGTCCGGATGATTTCCAGGATACTATGCTGGATGATTACATCCATTTAGTTGATACTGCACGATGGATAGCTGGTGGCGAGATGCGACTTGCCTTTCCAACAATTCAATTGAACAAGGCTAATCATCTTATTTTCGCACAGCATTTGTTCGAAATTGGTGCCAAAGCAATGTTAACCATCACCATGCACCGCAATGCTGGTACCAATTTAGAAGAATTTAAGTTGATTACAGATGGTGCAGTCATTCGGGTGACAAACATGAATGCGATGGAGATTGTTCAAAATGACATGTTAACGATAGAAAGCCCATCCTCATGGGAAACTACTTTGAAGCAAAAGGGGTTTGAAGACGCGGTACACCATTTTATAGCGTGTGTAATTGGAGATAATCAACCTAGTGTTGATGGGGCAGAAGGATTGAAAACACAAATACTTGTTCAACAGTTAATAGCGGAAAATGGTTCGATAAAAACTCCCTACCAGTAGTAGGGAGTATTCGTATTCGTTTAGCTAAAGTAGAGCGTAACTAGGAAGAGTACCCCGAAAATAAGCCACATCCATGAATGATTTCATCAGTAGAAGCCAAAGTTGCTTCATATATGGTCTTATTTTGCTTCTTCATATAAGACTGAACAGCCTTGTATCCTACTGTATAACCGGCACAGAATGGCAGCCCCACCGGTTGATATCCTTCTTGTTCCGCAATTTCATCCCCAAACATATAGCTGCTCACTTCAGCAAACCCTTTAACGTTAAGGGCTTGTCCAATAACATAGGTTGAGTACTCGATTTCTTCCTTATCCATGCTAGTTACCCAAGGTCCTAATTGCTCTGTTCCGTATAATTCTTTTGCAAACGACTCAGCCAATCCTTCTATAACAAGATAATCTCCTACTGTTACATTTCCATGATCCCAATTAAAATATGAAAACCGAATATTATGATGAAACTCATGAGCAATCACCGCAGGAAGTCGCGGTAAATTATAGTCATTTGGATAGATATTGACAGTTATAAACCCAGGAATACCTCCAAACCCCGTAGATCCTCGTTGGAGTTTTAATTTATCAGGGTCTGCAACAAATATCCCAAATTTTAATTCATCTGCATTTATTTTTAATCCCGACCTATTGCTATTTTCTATGCAGTTTTTAATGGTATGTTCCGCTACGGTATAGATGTCGTTTTCTTTTAGGATTGATAAACCCTGTTGGATTTGGTTCCTGTTAGATAAGTCTGCGTAGCCAAGCATTTTGGTAGCCATGATAACGTCATACCCATTCTCGTGCTTCGCTTTTATAGGAACATGGATTAAATTCCACATCTCTCTAAATGGTTTCATCATGGTATAACGAAAATAATCTTCTCTTTCTCTTATATTCGGGATCGCAAGTAGTTCTTGATATTGTTCTAGTGTTTCGATTATTTTAAAGGTCAACCCCATTTCAAATCACCTTTTGCGCAAATAGATTTAGATACTTCTTTCGTTGTAATCAACGTAAATCTCCTCCATATTTCAAGACTAAGGTATTACGTAACGTTAATGTCAACTAACTTTACGAGATAGATTTTAAGAATAAATTGTTTGCCAGTGCCCCTGTCCCGATTGTAAGCGTCTTTTCGGTATTCTAAATACGATTTGCACATTAGAAAAGCCAATTACATGGAGTGACAAACCTGTACAGTTTGTTTGCCTCCTATGTGTAAAGAAAAACAGCCAAGAAGACCTCCAAACATTATATGAATTACTAGGAAAAATCATCGAAAGCAGAACAACCGTCCAAAAACTCATCAAAGCCCAAACCCACCAAACCTTTATGCGGGACGCGGGACAGGTCCCTTGTCCAAAAACTAGAGAAGAGCGCTACAACATGTAAAACTGCTGCAGCGCTTTTCTTTTGTCTCTATCCAAATAATAGTATATGGTTTGTATAGAAAGACATCTCTTTCCGAAGTTTCCCTAATTGTATAGGAAAAAAATCAATACATAACATAGCAGGTGATAAGATGAATCTAGGAACGATTGGTACAAGCTGGATCACAAGTGATTTTATTCAGGCAGCAAAAGAAGAGGGTACATGTAAACTGCATGCTGTCTATTCACGATCAGAGCAAAAAGCTAAGGATTTTGCGGATACACATGGCGCTGAAACTTACTTTACAGATTTAGATCAGATGGCGAAAAGCGACAAACTCAATTGTGTTTATATTGCCTCTCCCAATTCCATGCATGTTGAGCAGGCGATCCTTTTCTTGGAGAACAAAAAGCATGTAATCTGTGAAAAGCCGATGTTTTCTAATCGTAAAGAATGGGAAAAGGCTATTCAGGTAGCCGAGGAAAACGGTGTGTTTTTATTCGAGGCAATGCGAAATATCCATATGCCAGGATTTCGAGCATTAAAGGAGAGTTTGGATAAGATTGGAGTACCGCGAAGTGCTGTCCTAAACTATTCTAAGTTTTCCTCTAGATATACGAATGTCTTAAATGGCGAAGAGCCGAATATCTTTTCGTTAACCTATTCCGGTGGTGCTTTGGTAGATCTAGGTGTTTATCCATTAGCAGCAGCCATTGATTTATTCGGTAAACCAGAGGATGCTACCTATTATCCAGTCAAGATAAGCACCGGTGTTGATGGTGGCGGGACACTCGTTTTACGCTACGCTAATTTCAATTGCACGATTCTATGCTCGAAAATTAGTACTTCCTATAATCCTTCAGAAATCCAAGGCGAGAAAGGGACGATTACGATTGATGATATCGGATCTTTTGCCAATGTGAAGTTTATCGATGATTCGGGAGAAAGTTCGATCGCAACTAATCATCCTAAGTCAGATATGTATTATGAGGTAGAAAGCTTTGTCTCTATTATGAAGGAGAATGATCGAGAAAGATATCAAGCTCTTCTGAAGCATAGTAGTGAGGTTCTCGAGATTACAGAGAAAGTACGTAAGGATAACGGAATTGTATATAAGGCTGACGAGAAATAATTGGTGATAAACCCGGCATCTTATTGATTAGAACTTAATCATTAAGGTGCTTTTTTATATTGGAATAGGTTGAGAAAGTGTGGATGTTGCTGGTGGGACAAGGAACCAGTCCCCATGTCCTTGCTTCCAATGTAGTAAAAAAGTACCATTTATATATTTAAAAAAAGTCTTTTCTTTTTCTGATATCTAGTACATAATGAAAAAGTGTTAAGCGAACAAACGAAAAAACGTTGAAGAAGCTTAACAAAAATTTTAACTAAAAATAGGTCGAAAGTCCTATGTTAGACGACATGAAATCGATATCACTATGGTGTATTCCGCAATTTTCTTATTAATCTATTTTTATTATTACCGTAGTAGATTGAAAGATTAATGTAATGTCAACTATAGTTCATAGATCTTACCAGGGGGAAAATATTTAATGGCAAAATCACATAAATTAGTTAAAACTTCAGCAGCAGTTTTAGTTGCGTCAACAGTAGTTCCTGCAGCAGTTTCTGCCGCAACATTGAACGATATCAATTCAGTTCCTGCTTACGCAAAAGATGCTGTACAAAAACTTGCTGATGAGAACTACCTTGTAGGTGACGAAAATGGTAATTTTAAGCCTGGCAACATCGTAGACCGTGCACAAGCTGCAGAAGTACTACGTAAAGCGCTGAACTTACCTGTTGAAGGTACGGAAGATTTCTCTGATGTTTCTTCAAATAATTGGTTCTACAATGCAGTAGTTGCTACATCACCTGAACTTTTCGAAGGTACAGGCAACGGAAAATTTAATCCAACTGGTGCTTTAACTAGAGAACAAGCGGCAAAAGTTATCGTAAATGGCTTTGGCTTAACTGGTGAAACTTCACTTGATTTCTCTGATGCGAAAGACGCTTCTAGCTGGGCAAAAGCTGAACTTGAAGTAGCTGTAGCAAATGGAATCATTGAAGGTAAACAATCAAATGGTAAAACTCTACTTGCTCCACAAGCTCAAATCACTCGTGCTGAATTCGCTGTAATGGTAGACCGTGCGATTGAAGCGGCTGCTGCTACTGAATTTGTAGTGGAGAGTGTTGAGGCTACAAATGGTAGAGAATTAGTAATTGAATTTAGCCAAGCTGTTGATGAAACTGATGCTAAAGACCTTTCTAACTACACAATCGAAGGCGTAGATTTCACTGGTGCAACTGCTGAAGTTTCAGAAGATGAAAAAACTGTTACGATCACGCTTGCTGCTGGTAATGAAATTGACGTTAAAAATGCAGCAGTAGTAATTGACGAAATCGTATCTAAAGAAGATGCTGACGTAAAAACTGCTAAATTTATATCTCTTATGACTTATACAGATGCAGCTGCTCCAACGGTTGCTAATGTAAAAGCAGAAGGTACAGAAGCTGTAATCAGCTTTGATGAAATTATTGCTAGCGAAGGTACAGTTAGTCTTAACGGTGCACAAATTAGCACTGTAGTTGGTTCTACACCTTACTATGAAGTAAGTGGAAAAACGTTAACAATTAAAAACTTAACGGAAGAAGAAAGCTATAAAATTGATATCGTTGGAGCAGAAGATAGCTCAGGCAATCTTTCTAACCCTATCACTTTAAACTTCACTGTAGCTAAAGCTGATGTTGATGAAGCGAAGCCAACAGTTGCAACTTCAGTATCTCAAAACAAACTAACGCTTTCTTTCTCTGAAGCAGTAGACCCTGGTACTGTTACAATTGCAGGAACTCCAGTAGCTGCTGGTAAAGTAGTTGCTTCTGATGACAAGAAAACTTATACAGTTGATGTACAAGATGCTAATCTTTTCAACGGTACAACATTCTTCTCTGGAGAAGTTGTAGTTAATGGATTTAAAGATGCTGCACAAAATGCAATGGATGAAGTTAAATTCGATGCTACTTTCACTGCAGACACAACAGCACCTAAATTCCTTTCAGCTACTGTAAAAGCTGGTGCATCTGATGATGTATTACTATTAACTTTTGACGATGCTGTAACTTCTGGTGACTTAACAGCAGTTGCGAATGAATTAGTAATCAAAACAAAAGATGGTATTAGACAAACAACAGGTAATATTATTGACCTTACTGCTTCTAACGTAGCTTTTGGATATGACTTAGATGGAAAAGATTCTATTAAAGGTAACGAAAAGAACGTAGTCGCAATCACTCTAACTGGTTTAGTAGACGAGTCTTCTTACGAGTTTGAATTAGATGGTTCATCTGTTGAAGATGTATATGGTAATGCTGTAGCTGATACAATTGACTTCTCTGTAGTGGTTCCTGAATTCGTTGCAGCTGAAGCAGATCCAACTGCAGTTGTAACTATCAGCTCACAATCTCTAGCGGCTGATAACCGTACTATCAATGTACAATTCAACAAGCAAATGAGCGACTCTGCAAAAACTCTATCTAACTACAAACTAGGTGGAAAAGCACTTCCAGCTGGTACGGAGATTAACTTTGTTAATGATAGAGCTAACGTAGAAATTATCCTACCTGCAGGTTCTATTACTGCTAATGGTGCACAACAACTTGAAGTAACTGGTCTAGTTGATGTGGATGGCAATACACTTGTAGATGGTAAAGTAGTGAAAACTATTAGCCTAACTGAAAACGTTGCTCCAACAGCTGGTACTATTTCAGTTGTAAGCAGTAAATCATTTACTGTAAACTTCTCTGAAGCAGTAGCAAACAACGCTTCAGTAACTGGAGTAACAGTGAAAATTGCTGGCGATGATGTAACATCAGCTTCAACTATTGAAGTAGTTAACGGTAAACTAGTTGTAACAACAACTGAAAACTTCGCTCCAACAGACAGCATCTCTGTAGAATTCAAAGACACGAACATCGTGGATGCTAATGGAAACAAAGTAGTAAACAAAACAGTATCTAAGTAATTGGTACACGGGGACAGGTCCCTTGTCCCAGTTTTAGGAAAGCTCTATGGGAGTAATCTCTCGTAGGGCTTTCTTTTTTTGTAAAAAATGCTTTCTTCTAAACTTGATATCTTGAAACAAATAAGTTATTAATGAAAGTGACCACTAGTCAGTTCCGACTTTGAGAGCAGGTTCGATTGTGATAACCTCATCAAACCTTAAAATTCTGGGGTGGCAAGTTTTTTAACGTAGTAAGATTAATAGACGAAGTTATAAAAAAATATAGCCTTATTTAGATTAAGAATTAGAGGACTATTAGGGTAGCTACATATAAACAGAGGGTAGAGAGGTTTACATATGAAAAAGAAAAGAAAGTTAATGATTTTTCTATTGGCAATATCACTGCTCATACTAATTGGTTTGTTCTTTCCTACGTGGACACCTAGTATAAAAGGGGAAAACAGTATTGCGATATTAGAGCAAGTAGAAATAAATGGAACTGATCTGGAAGTGATGATACGAGGTACCGACAAGCGTAATCCGATAATTATCTTTGTTCATGGTGGACCTGGTTGTTCGGAAATTCCTTACGTTAGAAAGTATCAAGATATACTGGAAGAACATTTTACCATTGTTCACTATGATCAAAGAGGAAGTGGTAAATCGTACCATTTCTTTGAGGATTATTCCAATCTATCAACTGATATACATGTAGCGGATTTATTGGCACTTACTGATTACATTAGAGAAGAATTTTCACAAGAAAAGGTGTTATTAATCGGACATTCATTTGGTACCTAGATTGGAATGCAGGCTGCAGATAATAAACCTAATAAATATGTTGCATATATAGGGATTGGACAGGTGGCTAATACGATTGAAAGTGAAATGGATAGCTTGGAATATACAATAGACCAGGCGCAACAAGCCGGTAAACAAAAAGATGTCGACAGACTTATGAGAATGGAAGAATCTATTAAAAGTGGGGAAGATCATACCCCTAGAGACTTGGTACGAAAATATGGGGGCGCAGCAAGGTTAATCAATGATAATATGGATTATTACAAGGGGTTTTTAACAAACCCAGAATATAATTTGCTTGATGTTATTCGTTTTGTAAGAGGAGTTTCGGAAACACAAGAAATTTTATTGGACGAAGAAAAAGAGAATGATATTACAACACTGGTTAAAGGACTAGATATTCCTCTTTATTTTGTAATGGGAAAGTATGATTATATGACATCCACGACCGCAGCCAGAGACTATTATAATTCCGTAACAGCTCCTATTAAAGATTTTGTCGTATTTGAAAACTCGGCACACTATCCTCAATTTGAAGAAGAGGAAAGGTTTGCAGAATGGTTGATTCAAACGTGGAAGAGTTTAGAAGAAAGCAAGACTGATAGGATTGAGTAAGAAGGGAAGTCCGGTTAGACTTTTCTCAACGCTTTATTGGAGATTTTATCGAAGACGGGAATAGTATATAAAGTGTGTGGGAGAAATCATTCGATGGGGTAAACTGGGAACACAGACTTTCAGTTCATCTATCGAAGGTCAATGTGTTAGGGTAAACAGAAAGAATACTAGGCTGAAACAGTTAAAGGATTTACCGTGAAAGTTCCTTAACTGTTTCTACATTATTAGAAGCGTTCAACAATACAACTCCACCGATAATCAATAGAATCCCAAATATTTTAAACGCTCCAAGTACTTCATCCCAAAATAATACACCGATTAAAGCGGTTAAGGCAGTTCCTACTCCCGACCAAATGGCATATGCTAAACTTAATGGAATGGTTTTCATACATAATGATAAGCAATAAAAGGAAATTATATAGCCAGTAGCAACTCCTAGAGACGGAAATAAAACAGTAAATCCATCGGAGAGTTTAAGCATCGTTGTACCAAATACCTCTGCAATTATGGATATGGTTAAATAAATATATCCCTTCATAGCTTCTACCTCCTTCACTGGGATTAATGCGCTCCACCAATATTCAAAAAGATTACCCCACTAATAATCAAGACTAGGCCAAAGAGCTTTTTACTATTAAATCCCTCTTTGTAAATAATAATGCCAACCAATGCTGTAAGTGCAGTTCCTACACCAGCCCAAATGGCATATGCCACGCTAATGGGTAATGTTTTCAACGATAGTGATAGAGCATAAAATGCCCCAGCGTAACCAATTAATACTCCTATTGATGGTAGGATTTTTTTAAAACCATTTGAGGCTTTGAGTAAGGAACTGCCAATAACTTCGGATATAATTGCTACGAACAATAATAGATAGGCATGCATGATGAATCCTCACCTCTTGTCATTTCAGATAATTGCTTCATTACTTGATTTATTACTTATCATAGCTTTTTTAAGCTACTACATCCAATTTTAGTGCACTTAATCTATAATAACAATGTAGATTGTCGTATTTTATTATCAACCTAATCAGGAATATATCGAAAGGTAATTCCATACCATTGGAGTATTATATTATTACTGGCACTGAGGGAGTATGGAGAGTAATAGTACATTAAATATCTAGATTTTATATTTTTGTACAAAAGGTTTTTTTCTTTCGTTCTTCCTTATGATCAGAGTAATGTGGGAATTCTAAAAATATTTACGAATGCCGTAAGGAGTTAAGATAGTTTAAACCAATAAAGAATCCATTTTGCTTGAGATTTCAACAAAATGGATTCTTTCTAACGCCTAGGACCAAGATACCACTTTAATAAGGCATTCTATCATAAATTGTTTCGGTGTCTTGTTCTGTTTCACGCTTAAGTTCTTTTTCCATTGCTTGCTCATGTTAAGGGTAGAGGAATTAAATAAAAGTAAAGAGATTTTTGATGGTATTTTTAGTAGGGTTGAAATTGCTATTGAAACAAAGGATTATTTTAACTATCCACATGTAGAATACATCACCTATGTGATAGTTATTGATAGTAAAATCGATATGATTGATCGAAAAATTAAAGCAACTGCTAAATTCATCAAAGGGAATATTCCTGTTGAGTTTAGAATTGGTTTTATGTTTTCAGAAGAGACAATCATTCAACAGGACATACATGAAATCGTTGAAAAACCACTTTTCGCGGTGGAAGCTGATAGGTTATTTACTGATAATGATTGGCTTGCTACATATCGTTCGTGGTTGATAGAAGCTGTTCAGACGAATATCAAAACGGTAACACTAGAAACGAAGTCTGGACAATTCAAAGCCCATAATTTCTCGGTTAGAGATATTTATATGCTATAAAAAAGTTAGGAGAGGGTAGAATAAGTTACCCTCTTCTTTTCATTTCTAAAAAGAGAGTCCCCCACATGGTGTTTGGATTGTTTCGAAGCCCATGCAAGGTTCTGGGACAAGGGTGATGTGACCCCGTGTCCCACTAAAAATAGACGTAAGATATCTTATTTGTTAAAATAATGTAAAGATTTTGGGGGACATTTTTCATTTTGTAAAGGATGTTTTGGATGGCGAAGTTTGAACGGTTTCGATTGGAAAACATCAATTGGGAGCCATTAAAGAAAAAGACGCTAAAAATTGTACAATGGTTTGCGTCTTACACGGAATGGTTCTTATTTGTATTTCTTATGATGTATAAATTCTATCTGTTTGCAAGATACACGGATACGGTATTTTATGAAACGGGTGCTAAAGGTTTTCTAGAGAATATTTATCTCTTTTTATTTAAAGGAAAATCTTTCAATTATCTACAACATGAGCTTGTATTAGTAAGTCTCGGATTTTTACTGCTTTTCACGTTTTGGGTACTATTTTTAAAAAGAAAAGCAAGAATCATTTCACTTATTGTACTTAATTTCTTTATAACTTTCCTTATCTATGCGGACTTAATTCATAAACGATACTTTGGTGGATTCACGTCTATGTCTGAATTGTTTCAGATAAACCAGGTTGGGGATGTCGCTGGAAGTATTATGGAGTTAATTGAAGGAAAGGATATTTTCTTTTGGGTCGATATTATCATCTTAATCCCAATCATTATTTGGGTATTGAAGAAAATTGACCTAAAACCCTATAAGCGCAAGATTCTTGGTGGATTCATGGCATTATTTATCGGCTGGTTCTCGATGTCACAAAGCATGTTCACGTTTTACTACGATTATGGTGGTAAAGACGTTCTGGAAAAGATGGTATCAGATGAAACAGCATATAGCTATACCGGTATATTAGGTTATCATTTTTTTGATGCCAAAAGATTTATTAAGGATTATACCTTATCGAAAAAAGGTGTTCCGCAAGAGAGAGATAAGGAAATTACCGACTATTTTGAGGCAAAGGAAGACAAGATTAATACGGATACATTTGGCTTGATGAAAGGTAAAAACTTAATTATCGTACAGATTGAGGCGTTACAAGATTTTGTTATTGGTAGGGAAGTTAATGGGGAGGAGATTACTCCTAATTTAAATCGATTGAAGGAAGAAAGTGTTTACTTTGAAAACTTCTTTCATCAGACTGGTCAAGGGCGGACATCTGATGCTGATTTATTGGTGAACACATCACTTTACCCGTTACAGTCGGGATCTGCATTTACTAGGTTCCCTGTGAATACATACCAAACTATTGTAAATTCATTACAAGAAAAGGGTTATAGTTCCAGTGTGCATCACGCCTTTAACCCTAGTTTTTGGAATCGTAACGAAATATACAGAAATTGGGGTTATGAAAAGTTCTATAGTATAAACGATTTTGAAGGTGAACAAATTGGTTGGGGTGTTAATGACAAAGATTTCTTAATACAGTCCATTGACCAAATGCCTGAAAAACCGTTTTATTCCTTCTTAATAACCTTAACAAGTCATCATCCTTATCCGATGCCGGAAGAATATTACACATTAAATGTAGACGGTATACAGGATAAAGTCTTAAGGGACTATTTGACCGCAACACATTATACCGATCAAGCAATTGGTTTGTTCGTCGAAAAGTTGAAGGAAGAAGGATTATGGGAAAATTCTGTTGTAGTCTTTTATGGGGATCATGATGCTGGCATATTAACACAGGGGCAGGAAACTGGATTATTCGCTACAGAGGGAAGTACTAATTCAGTTGATTACCTCCTTGAAGCGGATAATATTCCGTTATTAATTCATTTTCCTAATGAAGAGCTGACAGGAACCTATGATAAATTTGGCGGTCAAATTGATTTAGCACCGACCATGCTTCATCTATTGGGAGTGGATACTAGCAAGAAATATTTCTTAGGTGAGGATTTATTTTATGATGGAGAACGTCACCCTGTCGTGTTTAGTAATCAACATATGACAGATGGTAAGGTATGGTATGTACCTTCAGAAGGTGCATTTGCTAGTGGAAGCTGTTATGATTTAGAAACAAAAGAAATGATAAGTGTGAATGCATGTCGAGATATGTATAACCAAGCTATAACAGAGCAAGAGGTTTCTGAGGACATGATTCTCGGGAATTGGCTAAAAGATAAAGAATAGGGAAAGACGTAAGCGAACTTTCCCTATTAAATATTTAGAAAGTTGTTAACAGGAACTGGCAAATGGACGATATAATTAATAATATGGTAAAATGTTCTAACGGTGTTTCTTTTGTTACGAAATGATTTTAATAATGAAGTATACTTTCCTTGAGTAGTAGGGAAAATAGTAAAAGCAACTAATTTTATGTTTCTTTTTCAAGCATGGTTACCAAAAATTATCTGAAAAATAGATGGGTTGGCTTGAACTATTTTTATTTTTCCTTCATAATTTAAGGGAACTAAAGAATAAGTACGGGGTGTGCCTATTTAAATGAGTAAAATTCATAGAAATGATCCTTGTCCCTGTGGAAGTGGCAAAAAGTATAAAAACTGTCATGGGGCAAATAATGTAATTGATTTCGATCCGAATTTAATCAACCAAAGATTAAATCAATTGCATCAACAACTAATCACATTTGCATTCGAAAACTACGAACAACAGTTATCAGATCAAATTACAGCCTATTCACAGCTAAGTGTTGAGGATAATGAAGAGCTGGCTGATATCTATAATACTGGACTAGCGATTTGGATCATCTTTAATGTTCCATTCCTGTCAAGACAACGAACTGTCTTTGACGCGTTCTCAGAGAAACAAATGAAGAACATCGACTTCAGCGTTCGAAGCAGTTTCCAAAAATGGAATGGTACGGTTCCTTCCGTATATGAAGTCGAATCTGAAGAAACGTCAAGCGAGAGCTCTGTCATGGTGAGAGAGCTAATTTCTAATGAAACGTTTGAGGTTCCAATTATTTCTAGTGAACAAGTGAACAAAGGAATGCTGTTTGTTGGAGCTTTACTTCCTTTCATGCGTTTTCATAATTTCTTTTATACCTTTATTAAATTATTTGATCGTAAACGTGATGATATTAAGGCGTTATTGCAAAAGTATCAGGATAAGGATGGCACATTAAAAGAAAGCTTTCCAAAATTCCTAGCAGAGGCTTTGGTTCAGGAACCGGAAATAGAAATATCGACGAATGGAAAAGTACCTCAGCTATTTGCTAATAAAATGCTTGCGAAGGATATGGAAGAAGAGGTTGTTCGAAAAGGAATTTCCTTATGGAATGAATACCAGGAAAAAGAAAATCCTTCCATTAAGAAAGCAGAGTCTTATGCAGCTGCATTAGAATATTATGTGCAAAAACACATCATGAAAAATGACAGTCTAACACAGACTGAAATAGCAGACGAGTATAATGTAGCAGCAGGAACGGTTTCTAATAATTATCGTAAGTTAATCGATGCTTTAGGTGGCAAATCATAATGTGAATAAAAAATAACCCCCAGATTTGGGGGTTATTTTTTTGTTTTGTAGTTTTGGCCACTTGGGGTTGGGAGAGGACAAAGGCGGGCGAGCACAATGTGAAAGTCGCACGGGCGGTTTGGAGAGTTGCTCGGGTGGGTGGAGCGAGACCTCACACGAGGGGTTTGGAGAGTAACGCGGGTGGGCGAGAAGTCGCTCACAAGTTCAGAAATTAAAAGGTCGCGCGTGCAACATAAGAATTCGCGCGAGGGGTATGAAGAGTAGCGCAGGTACCAAGCAAACTCACGCGAGAGATAGAAATAGCCGCGCGAAGTACAGCTGTCCGCGCGAGAACTCGGTAAATAGGCTTGAGAAAATAGCTCTCCCGCGTTGGAAAAGGAGAGGTTCGCGCGAGAAAGATACCCCATCGCGCGAGAGCTCCCTCACAAGTTCAGAAATTAAAAGGTCGCGCGTGCAACATAAGAATTGGCGCGAGGGGTATGAAGAGTAGCGCGGGCACCAAGAAAACTCACGCGAGAGATAGAAGTAGTCGCGCGAAGTACAGCTCGCCGAGCGAGAACTCGGTAAATAGGCGTGAAAAATAGCTCTCCCGCGTCAGAAAAGGAAAGGTTCGCGCGAGAAAGATACCCGGTAGCGCGAGTGCTCCGTATTAAGTTCAGAAATTACAAATTCACGCGTGCAACATAAGAATTCGCGCGAGGTGTATGAAGAGTAGCGCGGATACCAAGAAAACCCACGCGAGAGATAGAAATAGTCGCGCGAATTACAGCTGACCGCGCGAGACCTCCATAAAGTGGCGTGAGAAAATAAATCTCCCGCGTTAGAAAATGAAAAGCTCGCGCAACCAGCCTCCACTCCGGCGCAACCAGCCTCCACTCCCGGCGCAACCAGCCCCACTCCGGCGCAACCAGCCCCTAATTCGCCAAAACTTTCAATCATTTTTCTAACAATCTATTAATCATTTATTCTATTCATGTTATCATGGAGAAAGATTGATATTTTTGGGGAGGAGAAATATGAGACATTTGAAGTTTAGTTTGGCTGCTATGGCGGCAACGTTAGTTATAATGCTGTTGCCAAACCATGTAACATATGCAGATGTGGAAGAACAAGTGGCTACAACATGTGATTTTCAGTCAGAATCAAATGGGAATCCAGGGTATAGCACGATTAATTGTTTGTTAACGGAAATGGCTCTTGCTTATGATGTTCCACCTGAGATTGTTAAGGCCATTGCGGAGGAAGAAACTGGTTGGAAACATTATGATGAAACCGGGGAAGTTATCATTTCAGATGATAATGGAATAGGGATCATGCAGATTACGAATCAATCTGCTTATGATGAACAGCAGCTGCAGGACGATATCGTTTATAATATCCGTGCAGGTGTGGAGATACTGGATCAGATGTTTGACCGTACTGATTTACCAGTTATTAATTCCAAGGATAGGGATGTATTAGAGCATTGGTACTTTGCGATGATGGCTTATAATGGAACAAAGCCTGTCAATAGCCCAATTGTTCAGTCCACTGGTAAGCGAAATGTGGGTGCTTATCAAGAAAAGGTTATCCAAAATATTGCTGACCTGGGCTTCATTCAATTAGAACAGCTGCCATTTAAGGTTAGTGATTTCAGTTATGACAGCAACAGTGATGCCAATATTGTTTTTAACACGATGGATTATCATTTTGTTTTACCATTCACGAAGACAAAGCATGAATTTGTTAATGGGGATAAAGTTTCTGTTACGACTGCAGTTCGTCTTAGGGAAAGACCGACTACTACTAGTAACAGCCATACCTTAACAAAAGGTGAAATCCTTACTATTACAGGTCCATTTGTATATGACGAAAATCCTAGTAATAAAAATCAGTTCGTATGGTATCCTGTCAAACGTAGTGATGGGACAAAAGGTTATGTAGCATCAAGTTATTTAAAAACTTGGTTTAAAGATTTACCGAAGAACCATTATGCCGTTGATCATATTTATTATTTACATGATCGGGGCATCATTAATGGCGTCCCAGGTGGCAATTTTGGCCTTAGCTCCAAGTTGAATAGATGGCAAGTGGTGTTAATGGTTGTTCGTGCTAATAATCTTTCCTTGGAAAATAGACCAGATATTCACTTTAGTGATGTTCCGAAAAGGCATAAATATTATAAAGAAATTGCAGCTGCAGTTGACGAAGGGTATTTTGAAGGGGCAGCAGATGGGAAATTTAATCCAGATGCAACCTTCACTAGACGTGAGATGGCTGTAGTGCTTCAAAGGATTTATGATTTCCCTCAAGCGTCTTCCAGTCATCCATTTGATGATGTGCGTGCAGATGCAGGCTCAGGTTGGTATGAGGATGCTGTTGCAAATCTTTATGAAGCTGGAATTACAAACGGTACTGGTGGTGCCGGAGGTCTGAAGTTTGAACCGCTTAAAACTGTTAGCCGTGATCAATTTGCTGTCTTTATGACAAGAGCAATGGATGAAAGTTACAGATTAAAATAAAATTATAATCATAATAAGGGCAGTCTTTCATAGTAGAATGGAAAGGCTGCTCCTATTTTATGGACAAAGGCTCACCAATAGAAAGGAGAGTTGTCTTGAAAAAAATTGTTAAAATTATACTAGGTATGATGGCGTTACTACTAGTAGGAGTCGCCACGGTTATTATATTATTTAATATGGGTATGAAGCCTGATAAGAAGGAAGAAGAAAAAGTAATCGCACAGGCGAAAGAATATATGGAAGAAAAATTTGAAAAAGAAGATTACGAAATTTATGATGTGCTTTATGATAATATGGGGAATTATACGGATTTTGAGTATGCAGCTAGAGTAAGACTTAGTAGTGGAGATGAACTCTATGTGTTCTATCATGACACCTATGATCAAGTAGTTCATAGGACAAAGGATGACGTGCAGTAATCCATATAAAAACGAATGGGGGACATGTCATCCCCTTTTTTTATTTCTCAAGTACTCCCATACCTTCCAAAACGGCTTTAGCATCTTGGTTCAAATAACTTTGAATTTCTGGGCGGATAAATAGCTTAGGGTTGCCCTTAATTGCAAGCTTGACCCCTCTTAAATTAAATTGTTTTGCATAATTATTGATTGAGTTGATGGTGGCCATTTCTGGGCGAGTAAGTGGTGGAAAACCAGATTCAATCCGTTCCAGAACAAAGTTCAGAATTTCTCTGGCATTAGTGTTTAGAAGATGTTTGTTTTCACTTAGTAGTTCATAATTGTTCTCAACATACCTTCTTGTAATCCCGAATTCAAGATTTTCAGAGGAGGTATTTACTTTTTGAATAATTTCATCTAGTTGCATCACGTTATCCCCTTTTTTCGGCTATAATCGACATCTGTCATATTATTATAATTTTCGGTGGATTTCCACGAATTTGCTCATAGTGGTATCTGTATTTCTTGTCCTTGCTAAATTGGTTATTATTCCTTAGAATTAGTTTGTAGAAATAGGGAGAATAAGGGGATGTTTTGGTGAAAACCCTGAATAATATAATAATTACGGTGCTTTTTATCGGATTTATTTTTGGATTCGGTTTGATGATTTGGCTTCACCCCGATAAGGAGATCTCCGAAGTGGAAAATCGCACACTAGCCCAGCGACCTGTGCTTGATCCGGGAAATATTGTGAATGGCGAATATATGACACAATTTGAAAATTATATAACCGATCAATTCTTTTTACGTGATACGTGGATAGAAGGATATATGGATTATCAAATTTTAACTAATCAAACCTTTATTAATGGTTACTATATTGTAGATGACTGGGTCTACCCAGAGCCTTTTACAGAAGTGGATGAGAAAGCCATACGAAATGCTGCTGAAAAAGTGAATGAGTTGAATGAATTTACAAAGGAACGTGGGATGGAGCTGTTTTATTTTTCTTTACCTGATCGAAGATATATGCTAGATATTCAGTATCCATTTTGGGTTGAGGAAAGTGTTGGACAAGCAGATAAGCAACTGCTGCTTTCCTTATTTCCGGATGAGCACCTCAAGCTTGTCGATATAGAGAAAGAATGGCAAGGGAAATGGACACAAGACGATTATGATAACTTCTACTTCCGAA
The DNA here is from genome assembly GCF_000190475.1 of Ornithinibacillus scapharcae TW25. GTDB lineage: Bacteria > Bacillota > Bacilli > Bacillales > Amphibacillaceae > Ornithinibacillus > Ornithinibacillus scapharcae. Next base: position 13,044 of record NZ_AEWH01000019.1, on the reverse strand, counting down.
CTGACCACCACTGGGATATGGATGGTGCACTTGCTGGTTATGAGGTCATCCGGAATAGCTTTCACCAGTTATCGGAAAAGTTCCCAGACACACCCTTCCAGCGAGAAGCGTATAATTTAGAATGTCCATTAACGGATCGGAATTTCCTCGGTAGTTATAATAGACAGCTTTATAATTATATCGATTCTGCTAGTGAGGAAATGTGTTATGCAATACCCACTGACTCTAATATGTCAGACTGGACTGTTTACCTAAAAGGAATGGGGGAAGAGAATCTACGTGAATTCTCCTATATCTATGGAAATGCGGTGGAGACTGACAAGGAAACTGTAACCTATTCAGATGTGTATGTCTCTGATTTTAATGAGATTCATATTATAAACCCAGCGAAAGAAAAGGCAGGGACAAAGGTATTATTCCTGAAAGATTCCTATGCCAACCCACTCTTGCCGTTAGTTGCTGATAATTTCTATCAAACAACCTATTACGATGTACGCCATAATAAGGATCGAAATCTTTATGAGTTTATTGAACAGCATGATTTTGATATCGTTGCTTTTCTGTATAGTGATGGACGGACACTGGATTATTTATATGACTTTGGTGAGGCCCCGAAATAATTCAACCTCATGAATGGGCAATCCCGTTCATGAGGCATTATTCCTTAAGGTCCTAACACATTTCCGATAGCTATCAAGAAAAATAAGAGAAGAAATAACCCTATGAGTAAATAAATAACTCCCATAAACAGAAAAATCTTATGGTATTTGAAATTGAACAAAATTGCAATCACATAGAAGATTATTGATAACAATATTGGAGTGCCCCAATAGCCGGTTCTAACAACAAAGTTATATGCAGCAACTGCTAAAGAGAGAATAGATAATAGAATAAAAATAATACTAGATTTCTTCATAGGAATACCTCCAGAGATTAAAAAGTATGAGAGGAGAGGATTATTATCGCATTTTTACAGGCGTTTATACTAATGTTAGCTTTATATATCGCCAATATTATTTTTCTAGTGAAGAAAGACCTTGTGAAAAGAAAGCTTTGGAAAAGCATTATTATCGTTCTAAATATTATCGCGATAATATTTGGTGTCGGATTTATGTATTTCATGACCATTCTACTTTCATTGGCGGGTGGCGCTACTTTTGCTTATATTATTTACGTTGGATCTTGGATTTATTTTGTACTGTTCAATATTATATTAACGATTTTCGTGATACGGAAGAAAAACTAGTAAACTGGGGGATATTTACCCCAGTTTATGTATTTCTCTTCCCATTGACTCTAGTATATAAACAACTGGTACTTGAGTCGTAATATTCGCTTCCTCGCTGAACTCCTCTGTCACAAAATAAGGTATATTAATATCGGAAATTCTTGCAATAGTTGATAACTTATTATTGGTAATGCTGATAATCTTGCTTCCTTTTTGTTTTAATTGGTTTAAATGTGTTACAGTAAATGAATTTTCTCCAGTTACGGATAGTGCGATGGTTACGCTATTTACCATGAGTTTGGATTGAATCGGGAATAAGGGATCTTTAATGTACATCGAGAATTTCCCAAGACTTGAAAAATATCGTGCCCCGTATTCGGCTAAAATACCAGAACTACCGATACCGAAAAAAATAACATTATCTGCATTGGAAACCTGGAGAGCTGCTTCTTTGATTTTTTCATCCAAATCACCTCGAAGTGTTCGTTCAAAAAAGTCAGCGAGAGCATATTGTGTACTGTTTATAACAGGTTTCTGATTGTTCTCGTTTATGTGCATCTTTAACTTAACCTTAAACTCAGAAAAACCTTCACAATGGAGCTTCTTGCAAAAACGTAAAATAGTCGCTGTGGAAACATGGGTTTCATCTGCTAATTCTCGTATTCGCATATAGATGACCTTATCGGCATTTTTTACGACGTAATTGTAAATGGAGATTTCTAATTCATTGAAAAATCGAATCACTTCATTTGAAAACAACATCGGAATCTTCTCCTTTTGTTTCGTGTACTATTTTTAATGTAACATAAAAACTTATAAGTTACATCTTGTTACATTCTTGTCACAGGTGACTAAACTTGTATCGGAAAACTAGTTTTTTAGAAGTTATTTTCTAACTTCCTGCAAAACGGTAGACTATTAATATAGCGTAATGAAATGATGAACATTGGAGGAATTCTAATGATAAAACTAGTATTATCTGATATGGATGGAACATTTTTAAATAACCATGGTGACTATAATAGAGAATTGTTTCAGGAAGTCAAACAGTTGATGCAAGATAAAAATGTTGTTTTTGCACCTGTAACTGGTAAGCAGTGTGAACGAGTAGAAGAACTATTTGGAGATGATGCTGCTGATTTTTGGATTTTAGGTGATAGTGCAACGAGAATTAAGCATCATGGTGAATTCGTTTATGAATCATTGCTAAGTAATAAATTAGGCTTAGAAATCATTCAATTGCTTGAAGAAATCAGCCTAGAACATACGGTAATTGCTTGTACGCGTGAAGGTGCTGTCATTAAGGACACCCTATCCAGTGAAGAAGAGGCAATTGTGAGAGGTTCTTATGCACAAATCAAAAAAGTATCTCATTTTCATGAGATAACCGATGACTTTGTAAAGATTACTATTCATGATCCGCATTTACGTTGTATGGAAACTAGGGAAAAATTGTCACCATTCTTTGAGTCAGCGTATATTGTTGCTTCTGAAGCTGCATGGATTGATATCGCCAATGCTAATGTCCACAAGGGAACAACAGTTGAAGCGTTACAGCGTATGTTAAATGTGACACCTGAAGAAACGATGGTTTTCGGTGATGGGTATAATGATATTGAGCTAATGGTTCGTGGTAAGTATAGTTTTGCAATGAGAAATGCTGTAGATGCAGTCAAGGATGTAGCTAATTATATTACTCGCTCCAACCATGAGGATGCGGTGATGAAGACGATAAGGGATGTATTATCCTTACAGAAATAAATGGTAATTATAAAGGAATAATTTGCCTTAGTTGTGCCGTTCCCCTGAAAATGACTTATGGGAGAGGAGCAGTTCAACTAAGGCTTTTTTTATAATTCCATAGGTTAGATGAAATTACGGGAATTTATTTATTTTACTAATAATTGGGAGTATAGTTGAATTAATACAAGGGGGGAGAATTAATATGTCAGCCATTAAAAGAATTATATTTTTAATTATATTTCTGGTAATAATGTGCTGCGCTATATTTTATTTTCATTATGGAACACCTTGGAATATGAGCAAACATAAGAGACTCTTTGAAACTTACTTAGAAGATACATACCAAAAGGATTTTATTATCTCCGAAATATCCTACGATATGTTTCCATAACGCCTATCATGCGAATGCATATGAAAAGGGTAAACCTGATTTAAACTTCTATGTTGGGGAAGACAATATAAATAAGGAAATAAATGATGGATATCAATTTGAAATTACGGTTGACGAGGCAAAGAATGATGTTGAAAGCATATTAAACGAAGGGTTACCCGGTTATATAAAATTTAATGTAGAATTAATCAGCGACACTAATAAAGAGCTTGAAATCGGTATTTGGACTAATCAGGACGTAGATGACAATACTAAACATCAAATTAAAACAAAAATAGAGGGAAAGGGTTATATTGCTAAACAAATGTATTTTTATAAGGAATAGTCTCCCTCCATTATTAGTTCCTTTTTTCGATATAAGGAGATATACTTCCTTCGTTAATCTCCATATTTTTGAAGGCTATTCAGATATTTGTGATAACTCTGTAGGATAATATGGTAGAATTTGTTTTAGATTAAATTTATTAATTGGATGGATGCTTCGATGTTATACATACTTGTTTGCATATTGACGGTTCTTTTTATCCTTATGTTAAATACGAATTTTATTAGAAAATCAGTATATTCATTAATATGTAACCTTCCGAGTGAAATTACGATTATGCATCTATCTGATATTCATGGTAGAACGAGATTTTTAAATGGAAAATTATCCTCGCTAATTATTGAGGTGAATCCTGATGTGATATTTATAACTGGTGATTTGACCACGACTCCGAGACAAGTAAATTCAATTATTCAAGAATTAATGGTTATTCAAGAAAGAGGTATTCCGACGTATTTTGTGCATGGCAATTATGAAAGGGAATATAGGCGGAATTTCAAGAAACATCTTTACACGGCTGATGAATTTCAGAAAAGGACTAACCAGTTGAGCAAGCATATGACAATACTGGAAAACGAGGGGCAAAAGGTTACCATAAATGGTGTCTCGCTGTATGTTTATGGATTTGATAACTCTTTCTATGGAAATGAACAAAATCTCAGTGAAGAGAATGGGGATTCCGATTTCACGTGTTATTTAGCCCATTCGCCAAGTATCATCTCCTACGTCACGGAGAATGGTTTAGATTTTAATTTGTTGCTGGCAGGGCATACACACGGGGGACAAATTCAATTATTTAATAAAATGATAGGTCCCTACAAGCATTTCCATGTGGGACTCAAAAAGTTAAAAGACAAACAATACTTTTATATCACAACAGGCATTGGAACCGTTAGAATTCCTTTACGGGTGAATAGTAATCCAGAAATAGCAATTTTTAAAGTGAAGTAAACAATGGGGGAAGAAATATGACAGAAATATTTGCAATCGCGATTTTTTTCGGGCTTTTTGCTATCTATGATGCAATCCGAAAAATGAATAATAACATCTTAAATCAAACAGAAGAAATTAAGAAGCTGCGTGAAGTGTTAGCGGAGAAGAGTGAACATGAATAATGAATTGAGAAATAAGCTCGAGACACTGATCGGGCAAATTACAGATATTCATCAATTAAAGAACCAAGGGTGTACTTCAAAGGTGCGGAAAATCACGACATGTAGTGCAAGTTATTTGTTGAAGAGTTCCTATGATGATCGATATAGGGAATGGCTTCGTAATGAGGCTATGGTACTGCAAAAATTAAAAGGTAATCAAAAGATTCCTGTTCCTCAATATGTTGGGTTTGTGGAGGAGCAGGAAGCAAGTCATTTGGTTATGTCATTTGAGGAAGGGATTACGCTCACCACTGCTCTAGAGCAAGCTGGTAACGAAGCGGAGAGAACAGCGTTAATGACGAGCTTCGGTAAGCTGCTTCAAAGACTTCACGAAACAGATGTTATAGATTCTTTGAATGAGCGAGAGGATTGGTTGGACCGCCAATTAGCAACAGCAGAAAAATATGTAGTACAGGGGAAAACAGAAGGTAGCATGGAACTATTACAGATACTGAAGTCGCGTAAACCACTTCCGGTAAAACAAACTATCATCCATGGGGATTGCACACCGGACAATGTTCTAGTAATCGGTGGAGAGGTGCGATTATTTATCGATGTTGCTGCGATGACAGTTGGCGACCCGCGCTATGATGAGTCTTTAGCGATTGGACGATGGATAGAAAAGCCTGAGGGATTGGCAGCTTTCTATGAAGGGTATAAGCGTTATCGGGTATCGAAGGAAGAGTATACGTATTTTGATGAGGGGCTTTATGAATTTTTCTAGGTAAATGAATTGTTTAGCGCTTTTTTTCGTCTATATTAGTGGAACTAGTACATTCGAGAGGTACGAGTACTGTGATATTTTTATAGATTAGACAGGGGGATTAGCTTGGATATTCCAAAGGAAGTCGAGAAAGTTTTAACCGATTATATGAATCTAATGAACGAACATTTGCCTGGTACATTGGAAGGATTATATGTACATGGATCGATTGCGCTTGATGCGTATGTGGATGGTTCTAGTGATATTGACTTTATTACGGTTACAAGTCGTCCATTAACAACCGATGATTCTGAAGCCTTATTAAAGGTTCATCATACGTTAGAGCTTACCTATGAAAAGCCAGAGATGGATGGCGTATATATCCAATGGAAGGATATGGGGAAGCTTTATCGGGAGAAAAGCGACCTAAATGAAGCGTATGCCTTCTATAACGATGGAGAACTTCAATTTGGTCATTATTTTAATTTTAACCCTGTGACATGGTGGACATTAAAGAATGGCGGGATATCCATAGTAGGGCAGGATCCAGCTAGCTTCGACTATGGGGTAACAGAACAAGATCTGTATTCCTATGTCCTTACCAATATGAATACCTATTGGGCAAACAGATTACAAACGGTTGAAAATACGGCAGATAGCATAGTTGCGCTTTCTTCTGAACAGATTGACGAAGAAGTAGAATGGACCGTTCTAGGATTACTACGGCAGTTCTACACGCTAAGGGAAAAAGGAATCATTTCAAAATTAGATGCTGGGAAGTATGGGCTAGAAGTAGTCCCTGCCGAGTGGCATCCGATTATAACCGAAGCAATCAATATAAGGAAAGGTGTAATTGTTCGATATTATGATTCGGAAGCGGAACGAATCCATGATGTAATACGCTTTTCTAAGTATTTAATTAGGGAGTGTAATTAGAGGGATATAGTTCCTCGGGGGTGGGATATAGACCCTGCATGGAGAAATATAGTCCTCCTTACTTGAGATATCGTCCCTTCGTGGGAAAACATAGTCCCACATAAATTAAACCTACATTCTCCAAAGTTAGCATACTTAAAAAAGGTATTTATAACTATTAAGGAGTGGAATTCATGAGAAGAATAATACTCGATTTAGCAGTTACCTTAGATGGTTTTATTGAAGGGAAAAATGGTGAGATAGATTGGTGCATTATGGATCCTGAGATGGATTTCAACGCTTTCCTGCATCAGATTGATACCATTTTTTATGGGCGAAAGAGCTATGACATGTGGGGTGAATATATTCCTGAGAATGATGCGAGTGACACGGAAAGGGAAATGTGGAAGCTCGTTCATAGTAAAAAGAAATATGTATTCTCAAAAACGCAAACAGGTACGAATCATGGAGTGACATATATAAAAGATAATATTCGTGCAGAAGTAGCAAAAATAAAGGCGTTACCAGGAAAAGATATTTGGTTATATGGTGGCGCGAGCCTAATTACTACATTTATTAAGCAAGGGCTTATTGATGAATACCGATTGTCTGTCCATCCTGTCGTTTTAGGAGAAGGAAAGCCGTTATTTATGGATATTAGTCAACGATTGAACCTAAAATTAGTAAATACTAGAGCATTTTCTTCTGGTGTTGTGCAGTTAATCTATCACACTGATAATAGTTAATAATAGAATAAGGAAGGTATTCTCTATGAAGCATAAAGTATCCCTAATCCATTCTAAATCACTACCATCTGTTGACTATGCATACGCATCACATGTTCCAGCTGGAATGGATATTTTATTTATGGCAGGGGCGTGTCCACTTAATCAGGATGGAGTTGTTGAATTATTAAACGATTATGCGGCACAAGCAAAGCTTTGTGTAACGAACCTAAAAGTAGCATTGAAGGAATGTGGGGCTAATCTTGAGAATATAGCCTATACACGGGTTTTGGTAGCTTCAAGCAAGCAGCAGGATTTAGTTACTGCATGGAATGCGATTCGAGAGGAATTTGGTGAGCATGATGTACCAAGTACTTTATCTGGAGTGACGGTGTTAGGATACAGTAACCAATTGGTTGAATTGGAAGCAGTAGTGGCTGTTGTTTCGAAGGGTGAATGATTAACATATTGGAAAAGGACGTAGATTAGATTTCTCCCTCCATCTAGAAGAAAGGCAATATCAAGTTTCACTATGACCAGAAAACTAAGAAAATAACGATACAATCTACTTAAATACAGTTCGCGCTATACAAAAGCCCTTTTGCACTATGAGTGTGTCAAGGGCCTTTCTGCATTTAATTTTGATCAAAGGAAGTAACTCACTCCATTTATTATTGCTTTAAAATTATCAGATTCTTCAACCAGCTGACTGGAATAATATGCTAATATGGATAAAAGGAAAAGAAATGGATACTTCACTGGTTGTTGGGAGGCAATACAACATATGAAAGTGCGGCTTACGGAATACAATGAACATTGGTCTAATCTGTTTCAATCAGAAGTAAAACTATTAACGACTATTTTTGGAGACGAAATCATCCGATATGAGCATTTTGGAAGTACTTCTGTTAAAGGGATGAAGGCAAAGCCTGTAATCGATATGATGTGTATCGTGAAAGACATTGAAGAGATTGACAACTACAATAGCAAAATGATCTCTCTTGGTTATGATGCCGCAGGAGAGTGGGGAATCTCGGGTAGAAGATTATTTCGTAAGGGTGGGGAAAACAGAACCCATCATCTTCATTTCTATCAAATCGGAAACTCTGAAATTGACCGTCATCTTATTTTAAGAGATTATTTGCGTACTCATCCTGAAGAGGTTGCTAGATACAGTGAATTTAAAGAGGAATTGGCTCAACGTTTTGATGAAACTATGGAATATAGCATAGCCAAGAAGCAGTTTGTAAAGGAATTAGAGGAACGGGCACTCGATTGGTCTTCTAGTAATCATCGAAAAGGGTAGTTTAAGAACAGATAGGAGTTTCTAACTACTGATAGCAAGAAGAAATGAAGGAGATAGAACACTATGCATATACCAAAGCACATTATTTCAGCTGCAGCCATTGTGTTAAATGAGAAAAACGAGATTCTATTAATAAAAGGTCCGCGAAGAGGTTGGGAGATGCCTGGTGGTCAGGTGGAAGAAGGAGAATCAATGATGGAAGCGGCGATTCGCGAAACGAAAGAGGAATCTGGCATTGATATTGAAATTACGAAGTTCTGTGGCATCTTTCAAAATGTAGACAAATCAATTTGTAATTCACTATTTTTAGGAAAAGCAATCGGAGGAGAGCCAACGACAAGTCTAGAATGCCTAGAAGTAGGTTTCTTTCCTATAGCGCAAGCATTGGAAATGGTTACGGCTGGGAACTTTAGAGAAAGAATTGAATTATGTTTAGATGAAAGCAAGCATCCTTTTTTTGTAGAATTTTAGAAGGAACATAGGTTTGAACATTCAATCGTCCAGTTACGATTATTATTGCATAACCGGAACGTATGTTCTATAATAATGAAAAGATAGGACGGTGAAAGATTTGAGACCTAACTTAACTAAAGATATAAGTGTAGAAGATTTTAGAGATTTTTATTGGTTAAAGGAAGAATTGCAAGCTTTTTGCAGAGAAAATGGAATTAGTGCATCTGGTTCTAAACTAGAACTTTCAAGTAGTATTGAGTTATTTCTAAGAACTGGAGAGGTTTTAAAACCGATTAGAAGACCAAAAGTGAAAAAGATGGAACCGCAAATGGATTTAAGCCTTGATACGGTGATTACAGAAAACCATCGTTGTAGTCAACATGTCAGAGCATTTTTTAAGACGATAATCCCGAAATTCCATTTTTCCACCTATATCCAAAATTATTTTAAAAATAATATCGGAAAAACATATCGGGATGTTGTGGAAGCTTGGTATGAGGAAGAAGAACGAAAGAAAGACCCTTCCTATAAGAAAAACATTGCACCACAGTTTGAATATAACCAATTTATTCAAGACTATTTTGCTGATCCGAATAACCAAGGAAAAAGACGTGAAGATGCAATTGAAACTTGGAATGAAATCAAGAAACTTCCTGGAAGTAATAAGTATATACCTGTGAAGTAGATTAGTTTCTCCTTTAGTGTCTAGTAACATTATAGTTGGGAATTTACATTATAGTTCGTACATTTACATTATAGATATCAAATTTACAATAAAGTGGATAGCAACATTTTTAAACCCTCTTCCTTTAAATAGGACAGAGGTTTTTTTGTGGTTTCTATAAAGTGAGTAGAAATCCTACAAATTATCAGGGTTATCTTTTAAAGAGACTTTGAGTTTAGAATTGGTTCTATATGTTAAAATAAATATAACATTATGAATATTGAGTACTTAAACTAAAGGGGCAGGTTAGTGGAACAAGTAGCTGTCGACAATCGAATAGGATATTGAAAGAATATTTAAGAGGAGGGGTTAAAATGAAAGAAACTACTGATATTAATGAGTTTGATAATACATTAAATGCTGTTAATAATCTTACAGAAGAGGATGCGAAATCCTTGTTAAAAATCATTTATGGATTTGTTAATACTGCAATGACAGGAAATGGTGGGGATAAAGTGAAATTAGAGGTAGTTAATAAGGTATCAGATATTTATAAACGTATTCCAGAATTGAACAAGTTAAGGAATAAATAAAAGTGCAAAAATAATGATAGGTTTTTAGATATTATGAATAAATGTACTTAAAGTAACGGGTGCAATCCTAAAAGAAGGAAATGCATCATTTTATTGAATTAATTTAAGGGCAGTTTAGAAAATAAGTGTCTTGGGGGAGAGAATGGTGAGCGAACTTAACATAGTAAAATTGGAAAATGAGTCAAATGAGTTGAATGAGTTAGTAGCATTAATGACAAATAATAATTGGGAATACCACCCAGATCCGAAACCTTCAGTCGAGCAAATTGTTAAAGCATACCATAAAGGTTGGTATCAAGAGGACAGGGAAACTTTTTGGATAGAAATTGATAATAGAAAAATTGGATTAATTATTATACACGATATAATCGACACTATCCCTTCGTTTGACATTCGTTTGGACAATAGTGTTAGAGGAAGAGGGGTTGGAACAAAAGTTGTTAATTGGATTACAAATTATATTTTTGGTTTGCCTGATAAGAAAATTAGGATTGAAGCATATACACGCAGTGACAACATAGCGATGAGAAAAACATTTAATAAATGCGGGTTTGTAAAAGAAGGATACTTACGAAATGCTTGGGAAAATAATGATGGTAGTATTTCAGATTCTATTTGCTATGCATTCATTAGAAGTGATTGGGAGAACAAGGAAATAACTCCGATAAGACTAAATGATTTACCTTTCTAAGTATCTTCATTATTAAGCTAAAGGGTGATTTAGAACTAATTGGTGCCAACGAGGCAGAATTGTTTAACAAACAAAAGGTTTAAGGTTTGAACTTTTAGGGGGGATATTATGTTTCATTTTCAAGAGAATAATATTACTGTTTTTCAAAGCTCATTGTATATGACTTCCACAGCGATAATTCAATCTAATGAGGTTATTATCATGACCGATCCTAATTGGCTACCTGGTGAAATCCAGGAAATTAGGAACTTCATAGATAAGCAATTGAATAATAAGGATCTGTATATCATTTACACTCATAGTGATTTTGACCACATTATAGGTTCTGGAGCATTTCCAGAAGCAAAAGTAATCGCTTCAGAGGAGTTTATGAATAATCCAAATAGCGCAGAAATTGTTCAAAAAATTTATGATTTTGACCAAGGATACTACCTAGAAAGAAATTATGTTCCTACTTATCCAGAAGTTGATATACCAATTGTTAATAATGGAGAAAGTATTAATATAGGGGACTTATCCTTAACTTTTTATAAAGCTCCTGGGCATACAAATGATAGTTTATTTACTGTCATTGAACCGTACGGGATATTCCTCTCAGGTGATTACCTATCTGATGTGGAATTTCCTTTTATATTCGGTAACTATAAAGATTATGTAAATACCATAGAAAGAGCTTCGTATATTATAAATAATTTCGATATCAACTATCATATACCTGGTCATGGATCCACCACGAAAGTAAAACAGGAGATGTTAAATAGAATAAATTTTTCAAAGGATTATTTACAACAACTAATTAATGATAACGGGGATTTAGAAAGTAAATGTCGGAATAAGTTTCGCTTTTTTGATGGAATGAAAAGCATTCATTTTGATAATAAGAATTTAGCCAAAGAAGAAAGTTTTTAAGGAACAAATTATTGCATTAAAGGATGCGTTAATTCAAGAAGGATTAACGCACTTTCGTGTTGAAATTAGTATATTAATACTAATATATAAAGTACCTACTCAAATAGGCGGATTAGAGGAATACCAAGAAAACTTGTTCCAAATAAAAGGGTGGAATAATAGATGAAAATAGCTTTAAAGAGAGATGCTTTTATAGATCTCACTACATATACTGAAAAAGTACAAAGAGATACGAAAGCATCAGGTTCTGCAGTGGTTATTATGAAAGATAATAATATAATACACGAATGGTATTCGGGGGAGCATCATTTTGAGCAAGGGGCAAAAAAGGTAAATTATGATTCAAGATTCAATGTTTATTCGGTTAGAGTTACTTATGTTGGACTCGCAATTGCAATAGCTATAAATGAAGGCATATTAAACTTGGATGATAGATTAAGTGACTATTTAAAGGAATATAATAAAGAAATTCTTGGAGAGACAACAATTAGACATCTATTAACAAGGTGTACGGGTATAAAATTTAAAAATAGTAACGTTTATCGTACCTTTGATTTAGGAACTGATATCGAGGGAAAGAAACCAGAAATATTGGCGGAAATCTTATACAAAGCTACTGGAAAAACAGTAAATGACATCCTTTCAAAGAGAGTGTTTAAACCATTAAATTGGACAAACACTGGATGGGTTACTGAAGGGGGCAACAATTTAGTTTGTGATATAGATTTATCTAAGAGCTATCCTACATTGAGAATAGGTTCAAATATAGGTGATGAAAGAAATCTATATGTAAGTGCCAGAGAATTAGCATATTGGGGGAATTTACATTTAAACAAAAGAGTATTTGAAGGTAAATCAATACTTCCACAAGAGATATTTGAACTAACTACTTCTATTCAAAACCCTAATTCCTTACCCCATCAACTGCCAAAGTTCGGTTTTTTATGGTGGGTTCAAGATAGAGATGTGACTGTTAGTTACAATGAATTAGGTTCAGAATTACCAAATGGTTCTTATCAAATACTTGGAGCGTCTCGTTGTTCCTGTACCGTTATTCCCGAATATAATGCAGTTGCTGTTAGAATGTCTAATAGTTTAAATGCATACGAGAACTTAGGTTTCGATTATATTAAAGATATTCAAATGTTTGGGAACCTGGTAATTTCAATTTTGAAAAAATGAAACTACGTTATGAGAGTATAATTATAATGTTTAACCAATAGATTAATTGAATTTTAAGGTGG
>NZ_AEWH01000020.1 GCF_000190475.1 Ornithinibacillus scapharcae TW25 | reverse complement strand
GCTTGGAAGTACTAAATAAAACACCTTCAAAAGAAGGTGTAATTTGTGTTGCGTTTACAAGCTATGATCCTACTCCCGAGGAAATTTCTCAATGTAGAATGTTATGGTTTTAGTTTCGGAAAATACGCAACAAAGATTCATTTGACATTATGGGTAAAGAAACAGAACTAAGGAAAGTCTTTCAAAATCATCCATTCTAGGTGAGCATAGGGATGGTACCTCAGCTTAATTATGCCGCCATGTCCTTTTCTTTTCTTGGTGTAGAGAATAGATAAATGGCCCCAAACATTATACCAATTCCACAGATAACAAAGACCAAGATGGTTCCAGTATAATCCATTACATAACTAAAGATTAGCATCGAAAGTAAGGCGAAACTATTTACAACCATATTATAGGTTGAAAAGACTCTTCCTATCTGATTTTGTGGAGTAACACTTTGTAAATGCGTTTCTACAATAATAAAGTAAAAAGAAGAAGTAATACCCAGCAGTAATAATACCATTAAAATAATAGGTAATATATTCGGTAAGTTACCTAAGATAATCATTAGAGAGCCATCTATTAACATTACGACACTTAAGATAACAATAATATTATTTTTGAGTGCTTTTATGAGTCTAGGTATTAAGATACTTCCTATTAATGACCCTATCCCAAGAAAACTTACGATAAGACCATAGGTAGACTCCTTTATGTTCAAATGATTTAGAAAATGAATGGGTAACAGAATACTAATGGCACTGCTAAAAAACATGACAACTATCGAGAACAGAATAAACTTCCTTATTTCCACATTATGAAAGATATATATATATCCTTCTTTTATATTATGGAGAACCATACGCTTTTTATTATCATTTTCGAAACGGACTTTCATAAAAGCAAGGGTTAACAAAGCGATAAAATATATAACGCCACATAGGAAAAAGGTAATATGAAATCCGAGGAACATGGCAATTGAAGCACCAACCAATGGAAAAACCACTTCAACAATACTTCTAACACTCATTGCCTTACTATTTATCTCTAAAATAATTTCCCGATTTTCTGCAACATTTTTCAAGATTTTTTTCAATATAGGGAAACTTATTACAGAGGTAAGAGACAAAAGAAATGACAATAAGTATAAATAGAAATAATTACTGATATATGGAATTATGAAGAAAATTAGCACCTTTACCGAGAAAGAAACAAATATTATTAGTCTGGTTTTACACCTATCGGCAAAGACACCAGCAAATGGTCCGACTAAAACAGTAGGCAGTAAATTTGTTATAATGATGAATGCAACAGAAGAAGCACTGCCTCCCAACTGAATCATGAAAAGGATTAAAACAATATTACTCATTACACCTGCCATTCTAGTAAGGGAAACAGTTGAAACATATAATAAGTAATTTTTATTAGAAAATAATAAAGACATTTACGTCACCCCCAAAAAATACTCACTTTTCGTCATGATGAACTCCTTTTTTCAAGAATATGATAAGCTCATAGAATGACACTATTAACCCTGAACCTATTGAATCAAAAGTAAAGCTCCCACAAAGGGGAGGGTCCAAGGTTCTTTGAATATTTAGTACAGAAGCTTTATTTTGAATTGATTTATCATATGTAACACCTTAACCTAGAATTTTTTGTTCATCTACAGATGACAAAGATTCCGGTAGAGATACTTTCACATCTTCAGGTAAGTGTTCGCTGAGTGTAATATCTGCTCTACTATAAGGACTTGTTTCCATTTTATTACCCGCACCTGATACATACAAAGGAATTTCATGTATTCCATCAATTTTCAACTTTGATTCTATTAAGCTCTCATTAATTGCACCAGTAGTAAAAACACCTAAATTAAGAGCCGTTCCAGTTAATAAAAAATTTTGGGCATAATGAGTTGTTTCATAGTGCATAATTCTATAAATACGGCTTCCTTTGTACTTCCACTTAAGACGATCAATTACACTTGTATAGAATACAGTAACACTAGCATCTAAGAAATAATCCTGGCCATAAAGGGCATCATTCAAAAATGGTTTTACATCTTTTTCTTTGGAAATTAAATTTAGTGCGTGATGTTTTTGACAATAGTGATATATTCCACTTTCTAGTCCGTCACAATTATTTACCACAGGATATAGCTCGATAGAATGTCTACCACCAGGTGATGGTGCGGATTTTTTAATAACTCTACCAAAGAATCTTGTTGAATTTGTAAAAAGTATTCCACCTGTATAGAATAAAAGATTCGAAAGATCAGATAATGTTATTGGGCTATCCGAAAAATTGCGGCAAGTTCTTCGAAGGGTCAATATATCTGATAGACAATTATTGTCAAGACTAGTTGGTGTTGGTAAAGGTATCTTTGACTCTTTACAGTTGCACTTATATGCAAGTGGAGCTGGTTCAGCAGACTTTGCAAACTCTGCTCCTACATCATCAGCAGACTTATATTGGGAATTTTTACTTTCAAGATGCATAAACCATGTCGGTTCTCCCCACTCTGACCATTCTTTTATCATTTTAGTTATTTCCGATTTATTATGTTCACTGACTGGGATTAAAACTTTAGATTCAATCAGTTTGTTAATTATTGAATATAATAATCCCTCTGAAAGCACGGACTTAAGTGATGATAATGTCTCTTTGCTCTCTCCACCAAATGCAGACACCACCGACAAAACCTTCCAATCGACTTTAATGCGACTGTGTAAAGAAGGTAAACGTAACTGCGGTTTTCCATTTATGTAAGTGATAACCAAATCAGGCGCAAGCCTATATTCATTGCCAATTATATTCAAATCCATAGAGACTTCTCTCCTCATTAAAATTAGATTTAATTCCGGAAAATAATTAAAATAGGACCCAGCATTTAACTGTGTTCTCCTATCGGTAATCCAATCTTTTTATCCTCTGGAATAAATTCACTAAATTCAATATCTCCCCTTAATTCCCTATCAGGTAATTTTGAACCTATTCCTGTTACATACATAGCAGTTTCATAGATTCCATCTATTCCAAGTACTGATTCTACTAAGCTATCTTTAAACGCAGCTGTTGTAAATACTCCTAAATTAAGGGCTGATCCAGTTAACACAAAGTTTTGGGCGTAGTGACCAGTTTCAAAATGCATCAATCTATAAACTCTACTTGCTTTATATTTCCATTTAAGTCTATCAACAACACTTGTATAAAGGATAGTAACAGCAGCATCTAAAAAATAATCTTGATCGTAAAGGGCATCACTAAGAAACCCCTTAACATCTACATCTTTAGTAATCAAATAAAGTGCATGGTGCTCTTGACAATAGTGATAAATACCACTTTCTAAGCCTTCACAATTATTTACAACTGGATATAGCTCAGTGGAATGTCTTGCCCCTGGGGATGGTGATGCTTTTTTGGCAACTGTCCCATACGAATGGGTTGCGTTTGTGAATAGTATCCCTCCAGTATAGAACAACACATCAGCTAAGTCTTGGAGTGTTATTGCCTCGCCAGAAAATCTGCGACATGTCCTGCGTTCTAGAAAGGCTTTGGAAAGTGAACCTTCATAAAGATTGCTTGGTGCCGGTAACTTGATTTGTCTTTCTTCACTACATTCACATTTATAGTAAGGCGGAGGAGAAGTAGAAATCTTTCTAAACATCTTCACCCTTTCCAACCGACCTTCCTCTGTTGGTTCAAACTCAGCATCCTTCGTTTGGAGATGCATGAACCAGGATGATTCATCCCAATCCTCCCATTTTTTCACGATACTGTCTGCTTCAGTTTCTTTATCTTTTTCGATTAAAATGTTACACTCTATTAATTTTTTTACAATAGAGTGGATTAGTGAATCAGAAAGGGAAGGGGAAAATTTATATGTATATGTATCTGGATCTTCACTAGAAAACATCGATATTACTTCACAAACTTTCCAATCAACTTTATAAGTAGTATGAGTAGAAGGAAGATGTAATTTAGGCTGTCCTTCTGGAAATGTAATTACTAAATCTGGTGCTAAACGATATCTTCGTAATTGCATTGTGAATCAGTCCCCCTTTGAAAATAATTACATGAAATAGAATCACCTGAATCTAAGGTCAGGTGATTCTACTTCTGTATGAATTTGTCAGTCAGATGGATGCATGATAACAATTGGTTCTTCTTGCTCTTCGAATACAAAATCTTCTTCTCTAGCAAATTTAAGCATCATTTTCCCTCCTTTCAAAATTATGACAATATAATAACATTAATTAATTGATATTTCAAACTATTAAATAGTAATAGACTACTTTAACTATTTAGAAGTAATGAATATTTCATACTATTGTCTATCAATAGATATTTCGAACTTATTAAATCATATTGGGGAACAAGTATTTTTACCTATAATGTTTCATTTATTGTGTAAGAGTGAAATAATTTCACTTTTGTCAAACAGTCGACACATACTTCCCAAGTGCAATCCTTGGCAGACTATTACCTCATATGATAACCCATTTCAGTAGAGATGATAGTTATTGTTTGAAAAGGATCATCCATTGTCCAGTAAAATAAAGGATTCAATAAAGTAGGGTGACTGTCAGCAGAAAATTATTGATATGACAATTAATATCGTTCCCGATTGAAAATATAGGCATATGAGGGTCTACAATACAGATACCCCCATCCGTTGGGATGGGGGTAAAAGAAAGTATTAAATGAGGATTCTTAAGTTATAAATGCTCTTGAATATTATATATGTCCTCGAAAAGATATATTAAGAGTAAAAAACAGTACATTTCAATAAGTGTTTCAAATTGCATGATAATTTATTGATGCAACTCAAGTGGCTACGTGGAGAAGCTTATTAAATTTTTTTAATTCTATATAAAAGCATGTCTAAAGCTAAATTTTCTTCTTCATATAATAAGCTTTTTCCATCTATCTTCATCGTTCTTCTATATACGGTTCACCGTAATGCTCTAATTACAGGCTTTCGGATTTTTGTTGATGGTCATTAAATCCTCGAACTGCCTGCGTGTCCAGCGGCACAGCGGCAATCCTTACACTACCCGAGTCAGTACGACATACGAGTTCGATGCGGTCATACCGCTCCCAGTCTGGCAACACATTCTTAACAATTGATGCGACCTCGTGCAGCAGGCGAGTCGCTGGGTAGTCCGGGCCAGATATGTTTAATTCAACCTGGTCTGCATACTTCGCCACTAAATCGGCGATCGCAGTAGCGCGCACCACCTTGGTGTATTGGGGCCAGCGGACAAATTTCGCCACTCTGTTTTCAAGTATCAGGTAGAACAGCCGGTGTCTCTTGCCATCATCGATTGACCGAACTAAGATGTCCTCCATGACCTCGACGGGCAACCAGGCCCGTTGCCACACCCGATGCTTGTTTCGGTGAGCTCGTAAGGCGCGCTCGTATAATTCCGATTCGGAAGGTGCTCGCACGGCACCATCCTTCAGGCTATTAGAGTACATTGGCACCGAGGTGAACGGCCACTCTTCAGACTGTCGGATTAGCACTGTAATGAGTACCACACTTGAGAGTATTCCCACGGCGGTGAACAAGCCTCCCAAGGAGACTGCGGTGGTGATGTTCGAATGGTTGGTAAGGCTCGGTACAATTAGAAGCAGGTAGCACCACATTTGTACCCAGTACGCAGGACGCATCACGAATAGGATGCCGATATGCATACAAATCCAGCCTACAACTAACGGAACTCTCGACGAAGAAATGAAGATTGCGAGCGGGGCCGTCAGTTCGATTAGCACGGTCAGAGTTGCTAACACCTGGCATAGCACTGGGCTTCCCACGAGTAGTCTGGTCATAAAGGGCCAGCGGGACGGCGAATACCTAATATAGAACCGTAATGCTTCACCATTTAACCACCCGAGGCCACCATAGAGGAGCTTGGAGACTCCGCCTGCTAAAATCGTATAGGATAGGAATAGTAGTAGCAATAACGGAGCAAACCCTGAAGTGAAAGCCGATTGTTCAGACACCAACAGTGGCCAGTTCACGTACTGGGCGAGCAGACCGTCCAGCGAGAAGTCATAGGACACCGAGAAACACATGACCAATAACGCATACAGCGCCGAGTGCTTCGAGTGGTGGGAGCCTAGCGCACCAGCATTGACCATATGCAAGAATGCAAAACCAAGAAACGTCAGTATACCAGAGACCGGCTGGATGAAACCAGCCGCAGCCGCTACCCACGCTACGATTGTCAGCTTGGTCACAACGGACAGCACGCGGTGACTAACCCAGCTAAGGCCCATTAGCCGCATCGCAAAGACCGGGGTGTAGAAGACACGTTCGGTACTGCCCATAATCTTTGTCGCCTGTAGTGGCGATGGAAAGTCGACTAGACAAAGCAAAAGTAGGCCAGTGTAGAAGACTGCCCGCAGTACCCCGGACACCGGAGCCATCTCAAATAGCCACCAGTCCGTGATAATATTCATCGCCAAACCCCCTCCAAGAATTAATCCTTTCCATTGACACATTTTTAAGATTTCTTTACTCATAAAAGAAAGGATTTCTCAAGTGCAAATTAGGATTATAGTTAGTTTAAAGTTCGAAAGACTACTTACATAGCCCAGCGATTATTTTTGAGTTGTTATCGTTCTAGTAAATTCGAGATACGAGTTAGTTTTATTTGTTCTTTAGATCTTTTTTCAGTTTAATGCTTGTTGGAATATACCCCATCTTGGTATACAACTGATATGCACGTTTGTTGTGACCGAAAACATGTAACCCAATTGAAATTACATCCATCGAGACAAGTTCTGTTTCAAATGCAATAAGTGACTGTTTTCCATATCCCTTGCCTTGAAATTCTTCGTCTATCATAATGCTGTATATAAAAGCTTGCTTATCACCATTTTTTTCTCTGATTTCATACCAAATCGTGCCTATTGGGCCTACTTCTTCATGCTGCAATGTACACAAGTAATGCCCATCCGTATGAATACCTTTAGGTAATAGTTCATTTGTTTCTTTGGTTGCTCGTTCAATAGATTCTGATTGTTTCCATCTGCCTTCTTTCACATTTTCTTCTGCATACTCTTTGACTGTCTCTTCGAAGAATCTTTTATACTGTTCTTCGTTCATTCGAACCAAATTTATCATAGATATCCCTCCAATGACTCTACTAATTCTTGCTGGCCCAAAAAATACGGTGCCTGCATCAATTACAGTTTTACGTAGCAATTCGTGAAAATTATTACTAAATTTTGACTTAATAATACCATATTTTTAAAAGTTTTCAAATTTGACTAAATACTCACGCTAATGTTAATGTATATTTAAAATAAGTGAAATAATTGGATAAAAAAGTCTAGGTATCCTGCTATCAAAAATTATTTTGTTGTGAATAAACTATTGAAGAAAAGTGGGAGATATGTGATGTTTCATAAAGTTGAAGTTTACTATGATGGATATTGTTCATTTTGTCACAGTGTGAAAGCCAATTTCCAAAAACTAGACTGGTTAAAAAAGTTATCGTTCATTGATTTTAGGAATAATGAAGTGAATGGCATTGATATTGATGAGTTAAATAAAAGGATGCATGTTAAAGATTTATCAACCGGAAAAATAACTATTGGAATATATGGTATCAAAACAATATTACAACGTGTACCGTTATTAATGCCACTTCTTCCGTTCTTGTATTTACTGAATGCTTTAGGGTTAGGGCAAATCTGTTATGATTTTGTGGCCGAACGTCGCTTGATTGTCCCTGTAGGTCATTGCACAGAGAGTGGTTGCAAACTACCGGTAAATTCGGCTGATAAATAGTAGACTTCTTAGATATTTAAGATCACATCATACCGCACATATTACTTATAATTAAAAGAATCCATTTTGGAATTACTTTGACCAAAATGGATTCTTTTTCTATGGGTAATAATTACTATTTTTTATGATAGGCTTTGTATTATTCATTCTAGCTTCCCTAGGATTATCTTGGTTAATAATGATGTCAAGGAATAACAACTTAATAGATTTCAGTTATATAGGAAAAATCCTAAATAATGACTTAGTTATTAATTCAGTTTTTGGATGTGCCACTATTTTAAAAATATACCTTATTTGCTTTAATAGTGAAATTAGATTTTATAATTATAATAAATATAGCTAACAGTGTCAGTGAATAATAAATTGGAGGACAAAAATTAGATACCAAATAGATAAGTATCCATCCAATAAATGGAATCGAGAAATTCATGACTGTAAACAAATAATAAATGGAATATGTATCAGGCGTATTTAATTCAATGTCCTCATTCTTTGCATAAAGTATTTAGTACAAAGTAGCAGCAATACAATTACGAAAACAAAAAGCTAGATCCTTGTCATCATTATCGGTTTAAAATTGTCCTAGTCAATCATCACATTAAAGAAGAATTCTTACTCGTAAGTTAAAGTAGATATAGTTTTTCTATCATGTCATACTCGATAAATAAGATATCTTTTCTTTCTTCTGGTGCAATATTTTTGCTCCGATAGGCAATTTATTAAATATCTATTTAAAATCGTAAGTATTAATATTTTAAAGGTCCTGTTCTAATTGGGACATAGTTGGGACCCAATTAAACAAATTTTACACAAAAAACTAAAACGTTACCTAAGGAAAATCTTATAAAACCTGTTTGTATCAATGATTTATAATGAAACTTAACAGGACACAATTATATAACTCGGTTTCCTAAACCGTGTGTCGCAGGTTCGAATCCTGCCGTGGGCATCATTAAAACCTTGCTGTAGCAAGGTTTTTTTTATATTATTTAAATTTTATCCAAATTGAAGCTAAATTGGAGGAGCTATTTAATGTAAACTATCTTAAGTATAGTCCAATCAGATAGAGTATAACAATGTGTGTAGGATAAAAAACATAGAAAAAGTATTTTAACCCTAATCCTCTTTTACCGTTGTATAACAAAATAAAAGGTAAGGCAAAAACCATCATCCATTGGAAATCCATAAAGGGGAATAAAAATGAGACAAAACCCGAAAATGCCAGTGGATGCAACTTATGATTAATTAGAAGAATAACTATACTGAATAATAAATATCCAATTGCAATCTTAGCCTTATTTTCATCCGAATAGTAGAAAAAAGCTCCTAGTAAAATAAAAAGAATACCGCCCTCCATAAGCGCAACATTTCCGAATACGGCTCCAAGAAAAAGATAAGTTGGCATTACATCACTTGGAACCAATATTTCGGATCCTTCGACAAGAATAAAAAATATTATTACAGAGATAATTTGCCATATGAAAAGTATAACGATAAAAGTTATCTTTCTTTTTTCCAATAATAAAATTAAGAATGCAATGAAAAATAACGGAGCAAAGAAATTATTTGTAATATAATAGTCATTAATGTCAATTATTCCTCTAACAGAATTGTAATAGACCTGGTTGTTGATAAACAAGTTTAATATGGCCATGCCTACAGCAAATAAATATAAGCGGGTAAGGTACTTCTTTCTATTAGATGTATGCTTGTAACCAATAACAACACAATATATAAAAATAGGGGCAGCGATTCTACCTATCCATCGAAACCAATCCGGTGTATCCGGGATAAATTGCCCAAAATGGTCGATAAGCATTGTGATTAAGGCAAGTATTTTCAGTTTAGTAGTAGTCATATACAATCTCCCTTACTGCGTTTTCACCGTTAAAGACCTCTTACGTTAATTTCTGCTGACACGTTTTTTACAGAATCAGTAAGCAACCTGGCTGCTAAAACCCCTAGTACTTATATTTTTCGTTACACTGTTTCCTCCTATTAAAATATAATCCTATTTAATATTATCGAAGATTCATTAAAGTTGTTTATAAATAATGTAAATCCCTGAAAGCCTCCAATCGAATCAAGAAATTTTGTACATAATTTTTTAAGGATAAAACGTAAGGCGTACTAAGAAAAATAAAAAAAGGTTGGGCATTAAAGAGGAAATTATCCTTTTAGTACCAGCCTTTTTTTATTTAAGACCATCTTTATTTGGTTGTGATGGTAATAGCACATCGTCCAATTCATTTTGTTGACATAAAAGAAGTAAAAGATTATCTTTAATTTAGGTATTCTTAATTAGAGATATTTTTACGATATTTTGTATAGTACAAGAAGGAGGAAATGGCTTGTTTAGAAAAGAACTAATTAAGGAAATTAATAGGTTAATTAATCATATAGAAGTGCTCAAACAAGAGAGCCAATCTAAGGAGCCTTTATTAGAGAGATTAGCATTTCAACCAGATGATAAAGTAATGCAAGAATTAGTAGTTGCTATAAATGGATTACTAGATCAGTTACAAACAAAATATAATAATCTTTATGTAAAACACCAAATTGTTACGGAACTTAATGGAATTGGGACTTGGGATTTAGATATTAAAAATGGTATTCCATCTGATTCTAATTATTATAATCATATTTTTAGAGAGTCCTTAGGTTATAAAAATGAAGAGGATTTTCCTAATATATTTCAAAGTTGGTATGACTCAGTAGCGCTAGATGAAGTTGAATCGGTAACAGATGCTTTTCAGAAGCATTATTTAGGAGAAACGAAGAAACCTTATGATTTAGAATATATGGGAGTAAAAAAAGACGGAGCCATCGAGTGGTTTCACGCGAAAGCAAAAACCTTACGTGATGAATCCGGGGTTCCGTATCGTAATATCGGTACATTAGTAAATATCCATGAAAATAAAATGAATACGATAAGAATCCAGAATTTATTATCCCGACTAGAATTAATGGAAAAATCACTGGGGTATAGTGTATCAACGTTAGAAGGATCATGGGGGATGGCTTTTGACATTAACAATTCAGATAGTCAAATATGGTATTCTCCTCAATTTAAACGCTTATTAGGGATTGAAGACGCCGAGTTAGAACCAAGACTAGAGTCGTGGTTGGATCTGATTTCTAAAGAGGAGCAAGAACAAGTAAAAAGCACGTTTATGACCTATTTATATGATTCAACTCAAGAAGAATTGAATATCAAATTCCGAATGAACTTGAGTAAAGAAAATAATCGGTGGTTTAGTATGTTAGTCAAAGCAATTCGTGACCGAAAAGGGAATCCAACTCTTGTTTCTGGTGTACTACGTGATATTAATCATGAGATTCAACGAAATTACTATGATGAGCAAGTAGAAGGAGAAATGAATGATTTCACAAATTATCTTGGTGAACTTGCTGATAATATCAATGATATTTCAAAGGAAGCAATCGATATTGCTCATGAGCATGAATTAACTTCAAAGTCAGCTGAATATGCAAAACAATGTATTGAAATGACCATATCCATAACCGATTTAATTAAAGAAATTTCGAATCATACTAAATTGTTAGGATTAAATGCTTCAATAGAAGCGGCAAGAGCTGGAGAACATGGAAAAGGCTTTAGTGTTGTTGCACAGGAAGTACAAAAATTATCAAATAATACATCTGTTGCAGTAGAACAAATTGAGAAAATAATCGGGGATATTAATAATTCGGTAACCGATATTGTTTCAAGTATTAATAAAATGAGTGGAAAGGTTCGTTCACAGGCAGCTGTTACGGAAGAGATAAATAGTTCAACTGAAACGATACGTGAGATGTCAGGGAATTTGTTATCGTTGATACAGAAACTAGAGTAAGATAAATTGGTATAGGACTTAACCCTGAAATTATAAGTTTTAAATCCAAATTTTTTTACTTAAATTTATCTCGAATTCGAGATACATCTATAGGTGATTATTGAATCGAATTTTAGTCTATATAAAGTCTGCTTACTTATGGCAATTAAAAGAGAGTAGGAAACACTATGATTAATCAATATCGAAACAATATAATGGATGATCTAGATATTTATCACGTCATTCAGCCAATTATTGATTTAGATAGAAATAATGTATTTGGATATGAAATGTTACTACGTTCAAGAGAATTCAATAACCCAGAATTATTATTGAAAAAGGCCGAAGAAAGTAATCAGTTATATGAATTGGATATGCATTCAATTCGTAAAGCTTTTGAAACCATCAATAACAAGGCCAACACTTTGAATGGATTGTATATATTTATAAATATTCTTCCTTCTACTATTGGAAATCCAGCATCTTTTAAGAAAATAGAGCAACTGAAATCTTCCCTGAAATTAACTACTGGTTCTGTTGTGCTTGAATTAACGGAAGAAAGAAAAGAAGCGGAATTAGAGATGTGTGTAAGAATGGTAGATGAAATTAAGAACAAAGGTTTTCTAATTGCATTGGATGATATTGGCAAAGGGGAGTCAACGCTTCCATACGTTATTGAGCTGGAACCGAATATTGTCAAACTAGATCAATACTTTTCAAGAGATTTAGCGAATTCTCCTAAAAAGCAAAAGGCAATAGAGCTATTATTTCATCTCATTGATGAAGAAACGATTATGATACTAGAAGGAATAGAAAATGAAGCAGATTTGCAAGCGGCTAAAAAACTAGGGGTACGTTATGCTCAAGGGTACCATTTAGGCAAACCACAGGTTTTGAATTATTATCTAGCTAACTCCGAGCAGGTTGTTTAATCATTCAATGTAAATATAAAGTAATTTGATGGTGGTGATAGTAATGCTCAAAGCATTAGGGAAAGAAATTGACGACAATATACTTGGTCTAATTTGGAATAATACTACCGATGCCATATTTATTTTAGGACAAAATGGATCTGTATTATACGGTAATCCTGCATTTGTGGATATGCTTGGTTGGAACTTAGATGATATACGGAATATTGATTTTCCACCCTTTATTGCGGATATGACAAGGGAAGAACATGAGATATTTATCAAACAACTGAAGGAAGGCAAAGAATTTCCTTACACGGTTGTTAAGCGAAAGAATAAACAAGGGGAAGAACTCGATATTCTAGCCTCTTATCGTGTAATTAATAATGAGAAAGTACTTGCTGTAGCAATGTATAAAGATTTCACAGAACAAATGATGATTCAACGAAAGCTAGAGGAAAGTGAATATTGCTACCGAATGTTAGTTGAATATTTGCCAGAAACTATTATCAAGCAATGTAACGGCAAAATCGATCTTGTAAATGAAACAGGGGTTAGACTATTTGGAAAAAGGAATGTAGATGAAGTAATAGGCAACTCGATTTGGGATTTTGTCTCGAGTGATCGTAAAGAAGAAATCCAAAACTTAATTGATGGTATATATAAACAAAAAGAAGTTCCAGAACCTCAAACTATTGTGGGAGGTATCCTTCGAAAAGATGGATATATGATATATGCAGAAATCAAGATAATTCCCATAGGAAGCAAGGAAAAACCAGACCTACAGATAGTAATTAGAGATGTTACTGAAAAGAAACAGTATGAATCTAAGTTAGAATACTTAGCATATCATGATCCATTAACAGGTTTTAAAAATAGAAGACTTTTCACAGAAACGGTAACAGAGTCTATGAAGAAAGCAGAAGTGAACGAGGAAAAAATTGCAATTTTGTATATTGATATTGATAAATTTAAATCAATAAATGACACCTATGGTCACGATGCAGGAGATTCGTTACTCGTCCAATTTTCTAAAAGGTTAAAATCTAGTGTACGCGAACAAGATGAACTATGTCGTGTAGGAGGAGATGAATTCCTTGTCTTATTAAGTGGTATAAAGGAAAGGAATGAAATTGATAGAATTACAGACAGAATTCATAGGGCGTTTCAAGAGCCGTATAAACTAGGAGATAAGTTATTGAAAGTGACTTCTAGCATAGGAGTTTCTATATACCCTAGACATGGAAATGACACTAGAACATTAATTTATCATGCAGATCAAGCACTCTATCGAGCAAAGGAAAGAAGAAATCAAATTCAATACTTTCGATAAAAATGAAAGAATAAATAAATAGATAGATAATGAGATATTAATTTATAGTTATCACTTCACTAGTAAGCATAAATGGGAGGAATAATAATGTATAACATACCAGGTCACCACCACATTTCTATGATTACCAAAAATGCAAATGAGAATAATCATTTTTACCAAAAAGTACTCGGTTTACGTCGTGTAAAGGTAACCGTTAACCAAGATGATCCTTCCATGTATCACTTGTTCTATGGAGATAAAACTGGTAGTCCAGGTACTGAACTCACATTTTTTGAAATTCCTTTAGTTGGGAGGACATATCCAGGGACAAACGCTATTACTAGAATTGGATTACTTGTTCCATCAGAAGACAGTCTTCATTATTGGAAGACTAGGTTTGAGAAATGGGGTGTAACTCATAGTGGATTGACAATGTATGCTAATCGCCTTGCGTTAAAATTTGAAGATCCCGATGGCCTTCGTTTGGTGCTGTTAGTTTCAAACGGCGAAAAAGTAGAGCACTGGGAAACGTGGGGGGAATCTGACGTTCCAACAGAACATCAGATTCAAGGAATTGGTCCTGTTGAAATTACAGTCCGTAGAATGGATAAGCTAGCGAACACACTTACAGAAATGTTCGGATATATAGAAGTTATCCGAAATGAGCGAGAAGCGGTCTTTCAATCTATTCAGGGAGAAGTATTTGGAGAAATTATCGTTAATTATATGGATGGTCCTTCGGAAAAACCAGGCCGTGGAAGTATTCATCATCTAGCAATACGCGTTAAGGACGATAAAGAGCTTAAGTATTGGAATGAAAAAGTGAAACAACACGGTTTCCAATCTTCAGGAGTCGTCGATCGGCATTACTTTAAGAGTTTATACTTCCGTGAATCAAACGGAATTCTCTTTGAAATTGCAACAGATGGACCAGGATTTGCAGTTGGTGGGGAAGTAGAACATTTAGGAGGAAAACTGGATTTACCACCATTTTTGGAGGAACGGAGAGCAGAAATTGAAGCGAAACTAACACCTATTGAAGAGAAGGAATAAAAAATTAACTCTCAACAAATTAGTAGAACATGTCATGTAACCATTTATATTAAACTATTGGAGGTATATAAAATGAACCATTTAAAAGGAATGCACCATGTTACAGCTATTACAAGTAGTGCAGAAAGAAACTATGAATTTTTCACCTATGTTTTAGGAATGCGTTTAGTGAAGAAAACTGTCAATCAGGATGATATTCAAACGTATCATTTGTTTTTCGCAGATGATAAAGGTAGCGCTGGTACTGATATGACATTCTTTGACTTTCCAGGTATTCCAAAAGGAGAGCATGGCACAAATGAGATTTATAAAACTTCTTTTCGAGTGCCAACAGATGCAGCATTAGATTATTGGATAAAACGCTTTGATCGTTTAAAAGTAAAGCATACAGGGATTAAAGAAACATTCGGAGTAAAAACATTATCTTTTGTTGATTTTGATGATCAACAGTACCAATTAATCTCGGATGAAAACAATGAAGGGGTTGCTTCAGGGACCCCATGGCAGAATGGCCCGGTACCTTTAGAATATGCAATTACTGGTTTAGGACCAATTCATATACGAATCGAACAGTTTGATTATTTTAAAGAAGTACTAGAGAAAGTTCTTCTATTTAGAGAAATAGCTAAAGAAGGATCATTGCATTTATTTGAGGTTGGCGAAGGTGGTAATGGTGCGCAAATTTATGTGGAGAAAAATGTAGTCTTGCCTCCTGCACGTCAAGGATTTGGAACAGTACATCACGCTGCATTCCGTGTTGAGGATCGAGCTGTTTTAGAAGAATGGATTGAGCGGATGAATAGTTTTGAATTCCCTACATCAGGTTATGTTGACCGCCACTTCTTTGAGTCATTATATGCTAGGGTAGCACCACAAATACTTTTTGAATTTGCGACAGATGGCCCAGGCTTTATGGGAGATGAACCTTATGAAACGCTTGGTGAAAAATTATCTTTACCTCCATTCTTAGAGACTAAACGAGCAGAAATTGAAAAATTAGTACGTCCAATTGATACGGTCAGAAGTACGAAGAAATTTATCAAAGAATAGAAAAAACAAATTATATCGCCCTCTTTCGTTTATCTAACTACGAATAGGGGGCTTTTTGGTTATTATGAATCTATCTGTGACAAGAAACCTAGAGTTATAAAACTTGAATTAATAAAAAATTCTATTAAATTAGCACTATCCACTTTAAAATTATCCAAAAGTGTTTTAGAATATAAATTAATTCAAGTTTTAAATATTTCGTAATAAAAAGAATGTAATCGTTTTCACAATCTACTGGAGAGGTGATAGGATGGACATGCAACGCATACCTGCAATTAAAGGTGATTATAACTTACAGAATTATGATGAAATGCGAGCGACATTTAAATGGGAGGATACCTATAAAAACTTCTCTTGGAATGAAACAGGTAAGGTGAATATTGCGTATGAGGCAATTGATCGTCATGCTGAAGACCCAAACAAGAAGAATAAGGTTGCACTTTTATATTCTGCACCAGGAAGAGAAGAGTCTCTAACCTTCTCTGATATTAGTAAGCAAAGTAACCAGTTTGCCAACATCTTGAAGAAGTACGGGGTCAATAAAGGAGACCGAGTCTTCTTATTCCTGCCACGAAGTCCAGAGTTTTACATCAGTTTATTTGGTATTTTGAAAACAGGTGCTGTTGCTGGACCGTTATTTGAAGCTTTTATGGAACAAGCTGTCCGAGACCGTCTACAGGATAGTGAGGCTAGAATGCTGATTACAACACCTGACTTATTAGAGCGTGTTCCTCAGGCAGATTTAGCCCATTTGGAGAAAATCATTTTAGTTGGAAATCGCTCTGAAGAAACAGATGGCTATATTGACTATTATGAGGAAATGGATACGGCAAGTGAGCACTTTGATATCGAATGGGTAGATTTAGAGGATGGAATGTTAATACATTACACATCCGGTTCTACAGGAAAGCCTAAAGGGGTTTATCATGTTCATCATGCAATGGTTCAACATTATACTACTGCTGAATGGGTATTAGATCTAAAGGAAAATGATGTGTATTGGTGTACTGCTGACCCGGGCTGGGTAACAGGCACAAGCTATGGCATATTTGCTCCTTGGTTGCATGGGGTAACGAATGTCGTTCGTGGTGGACGTTTCTCACCAGAAGATTGGTATGAAACATTAGAGAAACATAATGTAACCGTTTGGTATACAGCACCAACTGCATTAAGAATGCTGGTGAGTGCTGGGGAAGAACTGGTGAAGGAATACGACTTTTCTTCCCTACGTCATGTCATGAGTGTCGGGGAGCCGCTTAATCCAGAAGTCATTACATGGGGCTTAAAGGCATTTAAGCTAAGGATCCATGATACATGGTGGATGACCGAAACTGGCGCACAGTTAATTGTTAATTTACCATCAGAAGAGATTCGCCCAGGTTCGATGGGGAAACCTATACCAGGAATTGAGGCATCCATAGTTGATCATGAAGGAAATGAAATTCCGCCGAATCAAATGGGGAATTTAGCAGTTAAAGCAGGTTGGCCATCGATGATGAGGGCTATCTGGAATAATCCGAGTAAATATGAAAGCTACTTTATTAATGGTTGGTATGTTTCTGGAGACAGTGCATATCGTGATGAAGATGGCTACTTTTGGTTCCAAGGGAGATTAGATGATGTCATCAATACTTCTGGTGAACGTGTAGGGCCATTTGAAGTAGAAAGCAAGCTAATCGAGCATCCAGCAGTTTCAGAAGCTGGTGTAATCGGAAAGCCACACCCAGAACGCGGAGAAATTATTAAGGCATTTATTACATTAAACCCTGGCTATCAGGAGTCACCAGAGCTTTTAGAGGATATTCGTCAGTTTGTAAAAACTGGCTTAAGTGCACATGCTGCACCACGTGAAATCGAAATCCGCGATTCGATTCCAAAAACAAGAAGCGGTAAAATTATGCGTCGTTTATTAAAGTCCTGGGAGCTAGGTCTTCCAACTGGTGATACATCGACATTGGAATCATAAGAAAAACCCTCCAGTTCTATTAATCTGGAGGGTTTTACAATTTTAATGAGTAGTTTTTATGATTTATAGATAAAATAATCAAAATCCGCATGTTTATTTCTACCAGAAGTATCCATGCAATGCATTCCTACAAATGCGCCAGTAAAGAACCCGCCACCTTGAATATAATCATCGGATAACTTATACGAATCAAAAGATAATGGAATCTTTACCCAATCTTCCCCGTTAAAGGAATAGGAATACTCGTAGTGATTGGTTTGTACCTCTACTCGTAGATAAACATATTCTACATGATCTGGAATTGGAATCTCCATTCCTTTTAAGGGCAGGTCAAAGCTAAAATTATCACAGGTTAGTACTTCAAGAATTCGACCTTTGTCTTCATGCCTAGTAATTGTAAGGGTCGTCCAGTTCTGCGTATTATAGTAGTTTACTAGACCCGCAGATTGTTGAAAGGATTCTGGTTGAAAGGCAACCTTGGTTTCGGCAGTAAAATTAAAATGCTGCCACCTTCTCGCCACAAATGCCTGTGTAAACTTGGATGTGAGAGATTCTTTCCCGTAAAGACGTAAATGATCTGGGTTATCCTTTAAGGAGGCAATCTTCTCTCCTAAAGGAATCCGTAAACTTTGAAAGTGCAGATTCAATTGTTCTGCATTAAAATCATCCTTTTCCTCAAAGTCTTTTTCCCATGGAACTTCATCTATATTTGGACCTTCTATTTCGATTGAAGGCTGATTACCACCAACTACATATGGCCAATCATCTCGCCATTCTAAGCGCTGAATAGCTGTTTCTCTACCGAGTGGGCAGAATCCTCTAGGATCTAATAATGGTTGACCATCTCGTGGTAGTGGTCTTCCAGTAAGGTGTACTAAAAACCATTCATCTGTATGGGTTTTAACCATGGATGCGTGTCCAGCCTTTTGTAATGGGTTTCTAGGATAAGGGAATGAGGTAATTAACGGGTTATCAGGATGTACTTCATATGGACCCCATAAATCCTTAGAGCGTGCCATTGTCGCTTGATGATCATACTTTGTTCCACCTTCTGCGGTGAGAAGGTAATAGTATCCATTCTCTTTATAAATATGAGGTGCTTCTGTAAGCTTAATATCGGTTCCCTTAAAAATTATTTTGGTAGGGCCAATTAGTTTCTGTTGCTCTACACTGTATTCTTGAAGTACGATACCATAAAAGTTATGATTGCCTACTCGATGATCCCAGAACATATTAACAAAATACTTTCTCCCATCATCATCATGAAATAGGGATGGATCAAAACCAGAGCTATTGATATGGATTGGTTCAGACCATTCTCCGTCGATAGTTTCACAAGTAACAAGGTAATTATGGCAATCCTTCCATTGTCCCTCGGTAACCTTCACATCAGTGTAAATTAACCAAAACTTACTGTCACTGTAGGATAGCGCAGGTGCCCATATACCTCCAGAATCTGGATTCCCCATCATATTAAGCTGACTGATACGATTTAGAGGTCTTGAAACGAGTCGCCAGTTTTTTAAGTCCTTAGAATGATAGATTCCAACCCCAGGGAACCATTCAAAGGTAGAAACGGCAATATAATAGTCATCTCCTGCACGGCAAATACTTGGATCAGGGTTAAAGCCTGTCAAAATTGGGTTTTGAATCATTGTCATGATAAATCCTCCCTTTGTATATCGGTTGTGAATGCGCTTACTTTCCTATGTAAAAAATAACCCCAAATGATTGGCACTTGGAGATATTTTATTACCAACATGAGCTAGTTGTTTTCAATCATCAAAAGAAAGTTCTCTACTGAAAAGGCAGCAATTCCTAGGGCGGTAGAATGAGTTGTTAACTCAGAAAAGCCAATCGTTAGATCCTGCTGTTGGAACCATAGTGTTTGTCTTTTAATTCGATTCATTAAAGGTTCGGTTAGCCATTCCTTTGCATAGGCCATTCGATTTCCAATTATAATTTGCTCGGGATTGAAGATGTTCGTGATATTATTGATTCCAACGCCTAAGTAATCGCCTATTTGGTTGAATAGTTCAATGGCATCTGTGATTCCTTGCTCTGCAAGTGTAATTAAGCTTTCTAGTGTGTGTTCTTTCTCCTCCGGTATTGGAAGTCCCATATTTTTGGCATTTTTCACAAGTGCCTGTTCCGATGCATAAAGCTCCCAGCAACCTTCATTACCACATCGACATTTAGTTCCATTTATTTCGATTGTCATATGACCAAGTTCACCTGAAAAGCCATTATTTCCTTTGTATAATTCTCCATTAAGAATTAAACCAACACCGATACCAATTCCAACACTTACATATACAATTTGGTTTAGATCTTTACCTGCACCATATTTCTTTTCCCCATAGCAGCCTGCGTTTGCTTCGTTTTCGATAATAACAGGTAGTGAATACTTTTCTTCCATCATTGATTTTAAATCAACATTTTTCCACCCCAGGTTTGGAGCGAGTAAAATCTCGCCACTTTTACTAACTGTGCCTGGAACCCCTATTCCAATACCAATAATTCCATATGGACTCGGGGGAGCATTACCTTTCAAGTAATCTACAGTCTCATATAATGCATCAACTATTTCCTCGAACGATAAATCTTTAAATTTGATCTGTTTTTCTAAACATATATTACCTTCCAAGTCAGTTAGTATTCCTAGAAGGTAATTGACTCCTAAATCAATACCAATTGAATAGCCTGCTAATTGATTGAATAATAGCATGACAGGTCGTCTTCCACCACTAGACTCTCCTGGACCAGATTCATAGATTAAATGTTCGTCCAGGAGATCACTAACCAGAGATGATACCGTTCCTTTGTTTAGGCCAGTAACCGTTGCGATAGAAGCTCTTGATATAGGGGATTGTGTTCGTATCGTTTCCAATACTAATGATTTATTTTCCTTTTTGACAACATGCTGATTCCACGTTTTGTTCTTTATCATATTTTCTAACACACTTTCTACATGTATTTTAAACTATCATAATCTGATTTTAAGTATATCATTTTATATTTTGATTATAAACTTAGTTTATCCACTAGACAAACAAAATGTTTTTTGATAGTCTTTACTTAAAGCTTAGAAATAAGCAGAATTGTTTTAAAACTTAAGGGGGGGTTAAGTGATGAAAGGTAAGAAAGCGATTACAAAATTAGTGATTTTGTTATTCTCGTTGGTGTTCGTGTTAGCTGCTTGTAGTGATGACGATGCCTCAAGTGATGGTGATTCGAAAGTTATAAAATTTATGCACCTGTGGCCGGAGGGCAGTTCAAAAACCCATTATGAAATTGTAAACGGTATCATAGAGGATTTTGAGACGGACAATCCAGGGGTGAAAGTGGATCTAGAAGTATTAAGTAATGAACAGTACAAGGATAAGATTCAAGTATTGTCAACATCAGACGAATTACCTGATGTTGGGATGACATGGGCAGCAGGTTATTTAGAGCCTTATGTTAATGGAAACAAGTTTGCTACATTAGATGATTTACTAGAAGGCGATTTAGCAGACAGTTTTGTTGCTGGGACAGCAGAGGCTTATGCGCTAGACGGAAAAACATATGGTTTACCATTAGAGTTAAACATTGCAACAATCTTTTATAATAAAGCAATCTTTGAAGAATATGGTCTAGAAGCACCAGAAACATTAGAGGAATTAGAACAAGTAATTGAGACCTTAAATGACAATGGTGTTGCTCCAATTGCACTTGGAAACAAAGACCGCTGGACAGGTTCTTTATGGTATATGTACCTAGCAGACCGAATTGGCGGATCAGATGTTTTAACGAAAGCAATTGATCGTTCTGGTTCATTCGAAGATCCAGCTTTAGTGCAAGCGGCTGAGGAAGTTCAAAATCTAGTTGAAATGGATGCCTTCGTTAAAGGATTTAATGGTCTAGCAGATGAAGAAGCTAAAAGCATGTTTATGAATGAACAGGCAGCGATGTATTTGATTGCAACCTGGGATTTACCGAACTATACAACGAACGAAGATGTTCCTCAGGAATTTAGAGATTCTGTTGGATACTTCCACTTCCCAACAGTTGATGGAAAAGGGGATATGAATAGCTTTGTAGGTGGACCTGGAGTAGGATTATTTGTTGCTGAGGATTCCGATGTAAAAGAAGAAGCAAAAGACTTTGTCTCATTCTTTGTTCAAGAGTGGGGAGAAAAGTCTGTAACAGAGGCAGGCGTAATTCCAGCAACGAAATTGGACGCAAATTCTTTAGAACTTCCGCAAATGTATGTCGATGTACTTAATGATCTGAACTCAGCTAGTAATTTAACCTTATTTGCAGATGTTCAGATGAGCCCTGACGCAGCACAGGTTCATTTAGATATGATTCAGGCAATATTTGGAAATGAAGTAACGCCAGAAGAATTTACGAAAGCACATGAGGATGCACTTTCGGCGGAAGAATAGTAGAGAAATAGTATTCTAACATATGAAATCCAGTGATAAAAGAAAAGGACTTATCCTTACATCTGGAAGGTCCTTTTCTATTTCTAACGATATGGGGTTGAATGAAATGAACAAAGTTATGTCCAATAAATGGGTTATTACATTATATGTTCTTCCTGCCCTCCTTCTGATTGCCGTACTAGTCTTTATCCCGCTGATTCTAACAGGATATTATGGCCTAATGGACTGGGATGGAGTAGGAGAGATGAATTTTATTGGGCTCGAAAATTATATAACTGCCATCCAAGACATGAAGTTCTGGGATAGTGCCTGGCATTCATTTCTATTAGCAATTTTCTCAACAATAAGCTTAGTAATTTATTTAGCTATCTCATTAATCTTAGCTTCCAAAATAAAAGGTGCGGACTTCCTGCGGAAAATATACTTGATCCCGATGCTTTTATCCTCCGTAGCAATTGCACAGCTTTGGATTAAGGTATTTAATCCGACTAATGGAATGTTAAATCATATTCTGATGGTACTTGGAGTTGAAAATCCTCCTGCATGGCTCGCAGATACATCTATTGTGTTATTTGCAATATTTGTTCCAATTCTATGGCAATATGCAGGTTTTTATATTTTGATTTATTATGCTGCTTTGAAAAATATCCCAGAATCCATTATTGAGGCAGCTAGAATTGATGGGGCTTCACCATTGCAAATAGCCTATCGAATTAAACTACCATTAATAATGGGGATTGTTAAAGTAACCATCGTCCTTGCTGTTGTTGGCTCCCTGAAATATTTTGACCTGATTTATGTGATGACAGGCGGGGGACCAAATGGTGCTAGTGAAGTAATGGCTTCTTATATGTATAAGCTTGCGTTTAGCAGTAAAGATTTCGGGTATGGAAGTGCAATCGGGTTCTTGCTATTAGTTATTACCTTAATCGTTACCATTGTTATCCGTAAAATTACGGCATCAAAAGAGGAAATTCAATATTAAGGGAGGGAAAGATATATGAAGCGGATTGGTTACATTCTTCTCTACCTCTGTTTAGGTGGGGTTGCCCTGTTTCAGGTTTTTCCAATCATCTGGTTATTCCTCTTCTCTTTAAAGGATAATCGAGAGATTTTTGCAGGTTCTCCTTTTGCCTTACCTTCTGAATTGAGATGGGAGAATTATGTAAAAGTATGGGAAGGTGGTATTGGGACTTATTTCTGGAACAGTATTTGGATTACGGCAGTAGCGATTATCCTAACAGTTCTATTTGCTAGTATGGTGACATTTGCCATTACGCGAATGAAGTGGAAATTAAGTAAGCTAGTATTAGGCTTGTTTATGGTTGGGTTAATGATTCCCATCCATTCGGCTATTATCCCGTTATTTAGTATGTTTTTAAACGTAGATCTGATTGATAATCCCTGGTCTATTGTGATAACGTATACGGCCTATAATCTACCAATAACCATTATGATTTTACTAGGGTTTTACTACACATTACCACGTGAAATAGAAGAGGCTGCCATTATGGATGGTTGCTCTATTCATCGGATGTTCTTCAAGATTATATTACCAATGACAGCACCAGTCATGTCGACAACGGTGATTATTAATATGATCTACAATTGGAATGAATTTGTATTTGTGAATACATTTATTAGTTCGGATGCGTATAAAACACTAACAGTGGGAATTCAGAATTTTATTGGCCAGTACATGACAGATTGGGGTGCGATTGGTGCAACGCTAATTATTAGTGTGCTCCCAATTCTACTAGCGTTTATATTCTTTAGTAATAAAGTGGTGGAAGGAATATCGGCGAGTGCGGTGAAAGGATAGCAAAGAGACTGAGACAAAGTATGTTCAGAAATGCAATATGATTCATGCACGATTTCCGGTACGGCTATCTAAGTCAAGCCGAACTGCTCATACATTTTCATCAAGATACTTATGTCTCAGCCTCATAACGATTTAAATTGTCTTCTGTTGTTCAATTTTTTGAAAGGCGTGTAGTGCTAGCCACATGCAAATAAAGGCATAAATACTACCACCAAAGATGAAATATAATGCTGGAATGAACTTCATAAGAAAATAGGATGACACTAATCCAATTAGAATGAGAAAGCTATGTAGTGGATTGATAAGCATGATGAGTAATGCGTTTTTCATTAACTGGATTACTTTTACGTCATAATGTACAAAGCTTGGAAAAAGGAAAAGCAAAAATAATATAAACAGCAACATAAAAGCAAAAAGAGGAATAGACAGCCAAGCATATGACTCATTCGTAATGGATTGAATGAAGAAAAAATCAATTCCAATTAAGGCCGCAATGAGAAAAATAATAATTCCAAGCCTATTCCCTTTGAAAAAGTCATGTTTATAGTATTTCCAAAATGATGGAAAGATAGGGATATCGGGTTTGCCTCTTAGCCAATCTCTAGTAATCGCAAACATTGCGATCGTTGCTGGGAAGAGACCGAATAAGATTCCTCCTACTAAAGTGAAGCCAATCCATAATAGATTCACATAAGCAAATCTCGTAATCCATTCTAATAGATTATAAATCTTACTACTTGTGTCATTCATCTATGCACCTCCTTGATGGCTAGGTTACGTATATAGATTTATTCTACATGATGGTTTGATTT
This sequence comes from Ornithinibacillus scapharcae TW25, assembly GCF_000190475.1. GTDB lineage: Bacteria > Bacillota > Bacilli > Bacillales > Amphibacillaceae > Ornithinibacillus > Ornithinibacillus scapharcae. The sequence continues at coordinate 64,970 of NZ_AEWH01000020.1, read as the reverse complement.
TAATATAGTGTTTTTTGCCCACTTTGTTGAGTGGTTAAATTAAGTTTTGAGAAATCGATTAAAAATCATAACTAGGAGGTAAATAGAATGTCCTATTTCCAATCAATTGAAAAGATAAAGTATGAAGGTCCATCATCTCGTAATCCATACGCTTTTAAATTTTATAACCCAGAAGAAAAAATCGGTGGACGTACGATGGAGGAATTTTTACGTTTCGGTGTTGCTTACTGGCATACGTTTACAGAGGATTTGTCTGATCCATTTGGTATTGGTACTGCTATTCGCCCTTGGGATAAGTTTAATGGAATGGATTTAGCAAAAGCCAGAGTCGAGGCTGCATTTGAATTCTTTGAAAAACTCGGTGTTCCGTATTTTTGTTTCCATGACGTTGATATAGCACCAGAAGGAAGGACATTACGGGAATCCAATCAAAATTTAGATATAATTGTGGCAATGATAAAGGATTATATGAAGGATAGTAAGACGAAACTTCTTTGGAATACGGTAAATAATTTTTCCCATCCTCGTTTTGTTCATGGTGCTGCATCTTCCAATCATGCAGATGTTTTTGCCTATGCAGCAGCAAAGGTGAAAAAGGGCTTAGAGATTGGAAAAGAATTAGGAGCAGAAAATTATGTTTTTTGGGGTGGGCGTGAAGGATATGAAACCTTAATTAATACGGATATGAAGTTGGAATTAGATAATTTAGGCCGATTCTTTCATATGGCAGTTGATTATGCGAAAGAAATTGGTTTTGATGCGCAGTTCTTAATTGAACCAAAGCCAAAGGAACCTACCTCTCACCAATACGATTTTGATGTAGCTAGTGGGTATGCATTCCTGCAACACTATGATTTACAAGATTATTTTAAATTTAATATTGAAGCAAACCATGCAACTCTAGCTGGTCATACATTTGAACATGAACTGCGATATGCCAGGGTTAATGGTATGCTAGGTTCGGTTGATGCCAATCAAGGTCATCCGTTACTAGGATGGGATACAGATGAGTTCCCATCAGACTTATACACTACAACCCTAGCGATGTATGAAATCATTAAAAACGGAGGTCTTGGACGTGGTGGACTTAATTTTGATGCCAAGGTTCGCCGTGGTTCTTTTACACCAGAAGATTTATTCCATGCCCATATTGTAGGAATGGATAGCTTTGCAGTAGGTCTGAAGGTTGCTCAAAAATTAATCGATGATCACGTATTAGAGGACTTTATAGCAGAACGCTATAGTAGCTTCCATGAAGGAATTGGTTTAGACATTGTAGAAGGTAAAGTTGATTTTCATAAGCTAGAAGCTTATGCATTAGGTTTAACAGATATAAAACATACATCAGGACGACTAGAGTTATTAAAAGCAACTATGAATCAATATTTGTTAAGAGCCTATGCAGGAGAGTAAGAAAGAACCTTCGGATATTGAGGTGCGGAAATGAAATATGTTATCGGGATTGATTTAGGAACAAGTGCGGTTAAGGTTTTACTCGTTAATCAGAATGGTGAGGTTGAACGGGAAGTCTCCAAATCGTATCCGTTAATACAAGCAAGATCGGGCTATAGTGAACAGGATCCAGAGGATTGGGTAGAACAAACAGTTGCTGGTTTGACAGACTTACTAACAGATTTTTCTGGAGATCCAGTGGAAATAGAAGGAATTAGTTTTTCTGGACAAATGCATGGGCTTGTATTACTCAATGAAAATAATCAAGTTATACGCAATGCCATTCTATGGAACGATACCCGTACCTCGGCAGAATGCCAGGAAGTCTATGATGTTGTCGGGAAAGAGCGTTTACTAAACATAACAAAGAATCCAGCTTTAGAGGGTTTTACATTACCAAAGCTTTTATGGGTCAGGAAACATGAACCGGATTTATTTCGGATGGCAAGAAAGTTCGTTCTTCCAAAGGACTATGTAAGATATAGGCTTACCGGTCAATTACACATGGATTATTCAGACGCGGCAGGGACGTTATTGTTAAATGTAAGTGAAAAAAAGTGGAGTCATGAGATTTGTGAACTTTTAGGGCTAGATATCAAGCTTTGTCCTCAATTAGTTGAATCCCATGAGGAAGTTGGAACTTTAATAGAGGATATTGCAAAAAGTACTGGACTAACTTCCAAGACTCGTGTATTTGCTGGCGGTGCGGATAATGCTTGTGGTGCAATTGGTGCTGGGATATTAGAAGAAGGAAAAACATTATGTAGTATTGGAACATCTGGCGTAGTTCTTACCTATGAAGCTACAGGAGATAAGGATTTTCAAGGTAGGGTACATTATTTTAATCATGGAGCATCCGATGCGTTTTATACAATGGGTGTAACACTTGCAGCGGGATATAGCTTAACATGGTTTAAGGACACCTTTGCGAAACAGGAATCCTTTGAAGAACTATTGGCGGCTATTGACGATGTACCAATAGGTGCAAGTGGACTATTATATACACCATATATTGTAGGGGAAAGGACGCCATATGCAGATGCAACTATTCGTGGGAGTTTTATTGGCGTCGATAGTTCTCACGAGCGTAAGCATTTTGTCCGTGCAGTCCTAGAAGGTATTACATTTTCTCTACATGAATCAATTACTATATTTAAGAATAGTGGAAAGAAAATAGACACCATTGTTTCCATTGGTGGTGGTGCTAAAAATGATGAATGGTTACAAATGCAGGCGGATATTTTTAATGCTTCCATTGTGCGACTTCAAAGTGAACAGGGTCCAGGTATGGGTGCCGCAATCCTTGCTGCCTATGGATGTCGTTGGTTTAACTCACTAAAAGAATGTGCGGAGCAATTTATTATCGAGGATCGTACATTTACCCCAATTCCAGAAAATGTAGCAAAGTATAAGGAATTGTTTTCTATTTACCAAGAAGTTTATGGGAAAACCAAAGAACTTAATCAACAATTAGTTAAGTTTAGGTAATGAGAAAAAACAAGGCTTTCACCAACTATTGGGATAGCCTTGTTTTTTATGTAATGGATTAACTATCTGCACTAAAAGTAAAAACAGTTTTTTGATAATAGGTTTCATCTTTGTTCAAAATGATAGAAGGGAGGTTATCGTGATGTAGTGAGGCCGGTGTACCTTGAGTTTCAAAGCATACGCCTAAATATTTACTGGATGATCCATCTTTATACTTGAAATTACTCAGCTCGTTATTGGCTGTATACATGACCATACCAGGTTGGTTTGTTTCAATGGTCATCATCCGTCCACTCGTTGGTTCCTTTACTGTTACGGACTCTTCCTTTTGCTGATCAAAAATAAAGTAATGGTCGTAACCATCTCCGACTATTTTATGTTGGATATGATCACCGCTTATTCCATCCGTGAGGGGTCTACTGGAACGAAAGTCAAAAGTTGTATTGGTTACATCAAGTAGACTTCCGGTTGGGATAAGGCTTTTATCAAGTTCCAGAATCTTGCTACTATTAATGGATACTTGATGATTATGTATCGTTTCACGTATATTTCCACTTAAATTGAAATAGGAATGGTTTGTTAGTGCCAGAACAGTTGGTTTATCTGTTGTGGCTTTATATTCTAATGAAAGCTGATTCTCGTTTGTAAGGGCATAGGTAACATGTAGAGACACATTTCCGGGGTATCCCTGGCCTTTTTCATGAATTATGTATGTTAAATGTACCCCAACTGAATGTTGATTATGAAAGGGTTCTACATCCCAAATTACTTTATGAAGGCCATGTTTTCCACCATGTAGATGATTGTTTCCCTCATTTTTGTCTACTGTATATGTTTTTCCGTTCAGTTGAAATGAAGCATCCTGAATTCTTCCTGCTACTTGACCAATAAGTGCTCCGAAGAAGTTTTTATCTGATTGATAGTCAAGATGGTTTTGATAGCCTAAAACTACATTTTGAACCTGTCCATTCTTATCAGGAGTTAAAACCTTGGTAATAATGCCACCGAAATTCAGAACCTCAACCATCATTCCATTTTGGTTGATTAACTGGTATACTCTCCAATTATCTTGTAATTGTTTTATCTTAATATCCATGATGGAAACTCCTTATAATTCCATAAATTCTAATATTTTAATTGTAACATATTCAATGTAATATCAGAGGTATTTTACCGTAGATAAACCATATCAACAGTAAAACTCAGGATTTTAACGGCGTTTTATCGTTGATAAGATCGCTTCAGTTATTCCTTCATTCCATCAGCCACCCTAACAACAAAAAGAGCGACATAGTCGCTCTTACCTCCCTAACCTCTATGCATACACAGCTACATTCAACTATTATTTCTTTTTGAAATCGTAAAATTATCCTGCAGCAATAGCCAGTTTTGTGGAAATGCTAGCCCTAGTTTCCAATAGCTTATTCCACGCAGTCCTAGTTCTTTAATCAAATCAAATTTTGCCTGAATGGAACGTGCATCCTCAAACCAAACCTCATGATCTCTTCCTTCAGCATCCCGGTAGCGAAAGAATGGAGCTTGTGCAGTTGTATCATATTGGATTGGAACATTATGTTCCCTAGCAAGTGCTATTGCTTGCTGTGGGCTGACTGCACGAGCATATTGTCCACCTGGTACATATGGTAATGTCCAATCATAACCGTATAGATTTTGACCTAATAATATTTTATTTGCTGGCATTTCTGTTAATGCATATTCGACAACTCTTCTAACCTGGTCTATCGGAGATACAGCCATTGGTGGACCACCACTATAACCCCACTCATATGTCATCAGTACAACAAAGTCTGCTACAGCACCGTGTGCACCATAATCATGTGCTTCATACCAAGCACCTTCCTGTGTTGCACTTGTTTTAGGGGCAAGTGCAGTAGACATAAGAAGTCCTTCTTGTGAAAGACGTTCTCTCGCCTTAGCTAAAAATGAACTATAGGCATCGCGATCCTCAGGAGGCAAAAATTCAAAATCAAAATGAACATCTGTAAAGCCTACCTGCTGGGCAGTGTTTACGATATTATCTAGTAATCGATTTTGAACTTCCTGTACGGTAACAACAATATGCCCTAATTCCGCACTAAACGCACCTTCCTCTAGTGTGGTAATGACCATCATTAGGTAGGCATTATTGGCATCAGCAATTTCTTTGAATTCATTAAGTGGTGGTGCTGCTAGACTTCCGTCACGATTAACACGATAGCTAAATGGTGCGAGGTAGGTTAAATAAGGAGTATGTTTCCTAGCGGCATTTTCTAATGCTTGCGAGACAGTGTCTCCAATTGGCTCGATATAAGCATTAGCGATGATTTCTGGTCTTGATCCTGGGGGAATATATAGACGTAGACCAACATTCAGAGTGCTATTAACAGGAATGTTATTGATCCGAGCTAGCTCTTGATAAGAGATACCAAACCGTGCAGCAATGGAATATAAGGAATCACCGGGCTGAACAAAGTAGAATTGTCCGACAATCGGAATTACCAGTGCTTGCCCAACAACAAGTTGATTCGGAGCGTCTAATTCATTGGCATTAATTAAAGCATCCATTGTTGTACCATATGTACTAGCAATGGAATATAAGGAATCACCTTGGGTAACAACGTGAATCTGCATAATCTCCCTCCTTAAAGTAAAATTCAAGTGGAAACTTGAACACAAATGATGTATCTATATACCACTTTATGAAGGGAGCAAGTACGTTATGCGCATTATATAGGTTCAATATTTGCTTTCATAACCGATTCCATTAAATAGAGTGCATACTTATTTCTATCCTCTTGTTCAGAGGCAATACAGTTTTTTGGTATATGCAATGTGAATGCTTGCGTGTGTGCGTCTTTTGCGGTAAAAAGAATACAAATATCACCTGCGATTCCAGCGATAATTAAATGGGTTCTACCCAATTCTTTCAATAGTGAGTGTAAAGGAGTTTGATAAAAGGCAGAATGCTGTGGTTTAATGAGAAAGTAGTCTGTTTTCCTTGGCTTAATCTGTTGGATAATGTGTTTATTTGCTGGATTCAGACAGTGATTTAGGATTACATTTGGCTCAGATTGCCATAATTGATAATGGTCATTGATGTATATGATTGGCAGTTTCTGTTCGTCAGCAAATTGCCTTAATTTTAGTAGGTTAGGTAAGATGGATTCTGTATGTGTAAGTAATTTTTCACCACCTTCAAATTGAAAGTCATTGATTAAGTCAATAAATAATATTGCTGTATTCGATAATTGGTCATGCAATTGTATACACCTCCAGATACCATGAGCCATTAGTATTGATGTTTTTACATAGATTATGCAGTGATATAAGAGAGTTGTGATAAAAGTGAACGATGCGTTTTACATGCAATTAGCTATTGAACAGGCTGAAAAGGCACGAGAGATTGATGAGGTTCCAATTGGGGCGGTAATTGTTTATGAAGATGAAGTTATTGCAACAGGTTATAATGTGCGGGAACATTCCCAAGACACATTATCCCATGCAGAATTAATCGCTATACAACAAGCCAATCAAAAAATCGGTAGTTGGCGTTTGGAGGATTGTACTTTATATGTAACACTTGAACCCTGTCCGATGTGTGCAGGTGCTATTGTTCAATCAAGGATTAAGCGAGTTGTATTTGGAGCGTTTGATCCAAAGGCAGGATGTGCAGGCACGTTAATGAACCTATTAGAAGAAGAAAGGTTTAATCATCAAGCAGAAGTTACTGCAGGAGTATTAGAAAAAGAGTGTAGTGAACTACTAACAAACTTTTTTAAAGCGTTACGGAAAAGGAAAAAGTAATCCATGTATATCGTTCTCTTTTGGAACTGCCATTGATTTTTTCGCTCAACATGTTATAATGGATATTACCGTGCTAGGTGGGGAGGTAGCGGTGCCCTGTACTCGCAATCCGCTATAGCGAGACTGAATTCCCATCACGAGGTGGGTGACCGTGTGGTCTGCCTCAAGGGATTGGTGTTGACGTTTAGGTCCTGCGCAACAGAGACCCACGAACCCTGTCAGGTCCGGAAGGAAGCAGCAGTAAGTGGTCATCTCTGTGTGCCGCAGGGTTACCTAAACCGAGCCATGAACTTGAGTAACGCATGGGGTCACTTCATCGACGGTGGGTGCACGGCATACATAAGAATGCGAAAGCCTCTTGTTTCTATACAAGAGGCTTTGTCGTACCGAATGTAAAGGAACATACTCTCATCGTACCTATCCACTAAATTAAATCCTTCGTTTCTTTTCAAAGTTTTATTTCATTATCATTCACATTCCATCCTAAAATCGGTATAATTAGGTAGAAATCATAGAGGGGAATCTATTATGAGCTATCAAGCATTGTATCGCGTATGGCGCCCGAAAAATTTCGGTGACGTTGTAGGCCAAACCCATATCACTCGAACACTTCAGAATGCTATTGTTCAGCAAAAGTTTTCTCATGCATACTTGTTTACAGGACCACGTGGTACTGGTAAAACAAGTGCTGCTAAAATTTTTGCTAAAACCATCAACTGTGAACATGCCCCAGTAAAAGAGCCATGTAATGAATGTGCTGCATGTTTAGGTATTCAAGATGGTTCTATTTCTGACGTTATTGAAATAGATGCAGCATCTAATACAAGTGTAGATGATATTAGAGAAATTCGTGATAACGTAAAATATGCTTCCAGTGTTGTCCCTTATAAGGTGTACATTATTGACGAGGTACATATGATTTCTGTAAATGCGTTTAATGCATTATTAAAAACGTTAGAAGAGCCTCCGAAGCATGTCGTATTTATTTTGGCAACAACAGAGCCACATAAAATCCCACTAACGATTATTTCAAGATGCCAACGGTTTGATTTTAAACCGATATCTAATCAAGCAATTGTGGATAGAATGCAAACCATCGTAGATGCTGAAGAAGTATCCGTATCAAAGGAAGCATTGGATGCGGTAGCATTAGCAGCAGAAGGTGGAATGCGCGATGCACTTAGTATTTTAGACCAAGCAATTTCGTATAGTGAGAATAGTGTAGAACTAGAAGATGTTTTAGCGGTTACCGGTGGCGTATCGCAACGAATCTTAACGGACATTGTATCTGCTATGAATCAGAAAGATGTTCAATCAACACTTAAAATGTTAGACCAGCTCATTCAGAATGGAAAAGATCCGGGTAGATTTGTTTATGATATCATATACTTCTTACGTGACTTATTACTGTATAAGAGCGCTCCAGATCTAGATGGTATCTTAGAAAGAGCTATGATTGATGAAGATTTTCGTAAGCTTTCAGAAGAAGTATCCGAAAAGTGGATACAGCAAGCTATTATGCAGCTCAATCAATGTCAGCAGGAAATGAAATGGTCTAATAATCCAAAGGTATTTATTGAAATTGCGATGATTACAATTACGAATCGCCATCAGGATGCAGGAGATACATCTGATACTGCATCGCCTGAAGCAGTCATTCAATTAACACAGAAACTAGCTCAGTTAGAAAAAGAAATTACAAACTTAAAACAAGCACCACCACAACAACAGGTGGCATCACAGCCAGAAAGAAAAAGAATACAACCTAGTAAGTCTAAAAATAGCTACAAGATTCCGTTTGAAAGAATACGCAATGTACTAAAGGAGGCACAAAAGCCTGCTTTGAAAGAAGTACATTCACATTGGGCAAACTTCTTAAGTAAGCTAAAGGCAACAAGTGCGCCAGCACATGCTGTGGTTCAAGATTCTAAGCCAGTTGCGGCTTCAGACACGGCGTTAGTTGTAGCGTTTAAATATGAAATTCATTGTTCTTTGTTTTTAGATAATCGTGAACTTGTAGAATCCGTGTTGACGAGTGTCTTAAATAAAACGCTAACCATCATTCCAATACCGAATAATGATTGGCAAGAATTACGAACTGAATATGTGAAAAGTCAAGAACCATCTAATCCCGATGGGCAAGGTGCTGCTGATCCAGTTGTAGATGAGGCAAGAAAGCTATTTGGAGATGACTTGATCGAAATACATGAATAACCTAATTAAAAGGAGGCGTTTTCCATGAAAGGTATGGGAAATATGGGTAATATGATGAAGCAAATGCAAAAAATGCAGAAGAAAATGATGCAAGCGCAGGATGAACTATTTGAAATGGAATTCGAAGCTTCAGCTGGTGGCGGTATGGTAACCGTGAAAGCGAATGGCAAAAAAGAAATTACAGATGTTGTTATTAAAGAAGAAGTAGTAGATCCCGATGATATTGAAATGCTACAAGATTTAATTATTGCTGCAACGAACGATGTATTAAAGCAAATTGACGAGAAAACGAATGCAACAATGGGTCAATTTACGAAAGGATTAAACGTCCCAGGACTTTTCTAGGGGCTAGCTTCAGGCGCCAACGACTAGCGGACTTCCTTTACCTCCGTACGATAACAGTTCAGGCGATAGACTGAATTTCCCTATTCTTCGGTCGTCGTGTTTCCTTTATCTCCTACGGGGTATGTTCGATTAAGATCGTCGCTTTGCGCGACAACATCGAACTACCTGGCTTGGCCAGGCGCAGTCCGTACGTCGTTGAACAGGCGCCTTACGCTTTTCGAGGGGGAAAACATCATGTATTATCCAGAACCGATTTCTAAGCTAATTGATAGCTTTACAAAATTGCCAGGTATTGGGCCTAAGACGGCTGTTCGTCTGGCTTTTTTTGTGTTAAATATGAGAGATGATGATGTGCTTGAGTTTGCTAATTCACTTGTCAATGCTAAGCGTGAACTAACACATTGCTCGGTTTGTGGTCATATTACAGACCAAGATCCATGTGCAATTTGTTCTGATTCATCTAGAGATAACTCGGTCATTTGTGTTGTTCAGGATCCAAAGGATGTTATTGCGATGGAGAAAATGAGGGAATTTCGGGGGAAATATCATGTTCTTCATGGTGCGATATCGCCAATGGATGGAATTGGTCCAGAAGACATAAATGTTCCAGATTTATTAAATCGATTAAAGGATGAAGAAGTGAATGAAATTATCCTAGCAACAAACCCTAATATTGAGGGAGAAGCAACTGCGATGTATATTTCGCGTTTAGTAAAACCATCTGGTATTCGTACAACGAGGATTGCACATGGTTTACCAGTTGGTGGAGATTTGGAATATGCAGACGAAGTCACATTATCGAAAGCTTTAGAGGGTAGGAGAGAACTGTAAAGTTAGGTGACAATTGTGGGAAGAAAGAAAAAAAAGCAAAAGCGAGAGGTCGATGAGCTTTTACTTGATGCTATCTTCTCCATCGAACACGAGTGGAAACAGATTAAATCTATTGTTAACCAATCAATAGAACCAACATTTGATGGGAAAAGCACAGAGAAAATAGCTCAATCAAAGTATTTATTTTTACTAAGGGAAGCAAAGCACCGTAAAATTAGCGCGGTGCGGTATAGTAAATAATATAGAAGAGGCACTTACAAACATGTAGGTGTCTTTTCTTTTTTGGTCTTATTAATAATTTGTTCTTTTTTCATGTCCTCCATCATATTTACTTATAAGGGACAAGTTAAAGGAGTTGGTTTTTAAATGGATTCAACCATTATAATCGGGATTATGGTTGCCGTTATTGTGTTATTGCTATTCGTCGGTGCTTCCTTTAAACCATTACGATTTATAACCACTGGTACGGTAAAACTAGGTATTGGGATTCTATTTTTATTTTTCTTTAATGTAATTGGTGGTTCGTTTGGATTACATATTCCCATCAATTTATTTACTGCTGTTGTATCGGGATTTTTAGGATTATTTGGGGTTGCTTCATTAGCTGCTATTCATATGATTATTCTTCCATAATATTTTCAGTCTTTCCTGCATATAACTAGCGGCAAACTAATGTTAAATACAGTTAGCTTTTTTCGCGTAGTAGATATAGCTTGAAGGTGTACTGAGATAATACAGCAAAGAATGATATAAAAATAAAAAAATGTAAAAAGAGTTGAAAGCTAACCCTTTTTACATTTTTTGTTTTTTGGCATATTCTTTTATCTGAAGTTGTATAGAAATCTTCCTAGACAAACAATTGATTTGACATTTCCTTTATTTGTTTTTTCGAATTTCTTTCTGGATTTTACGAAGCGCTTTTTTTGATCCTCGCTCGATATCATGATTTAGTTTTCTAGTATTATAATCAATGAATAAAGTGTCTAAGTCATAGCCTTCTGGATATAACTCTTCAGCTTTTAACTCCAATGACAACTGTTTTTCATTTACTTCAATAAATTGATTTTGATAATACACCGTAACATTATAATAGTTGTCCTTTTCTTTGTAGACTATTCCAAAGTCATTGTAGTCAAGAAGTTTTACGCGATCTCCTTTTTGGTATTCGATATTGTTTTTTGCTTTTTCAACCACTGCTTTTGGTCTTCGGATTTTGCTTTCATTTAATCGTTCCAAGCGATACTCTTTATTTTTTATATAATCTTCTGCTCTTTTTAATACATTTTCCGGGATATTCATTTTTCTAGAAATCCATAAGGCATTACTGTCTCCAGACTGCCCAATGATGAGTTTATATAATGGTTCCAATGTTTCATGATTGAATTGCATAGCAGCATTCATGAAGTCACGATGCATTTCGGAAAAACGTTTTATTTCTCCATAATGCGTCGTAGCAACAGTAATACATCCTTTAAGATAAAACTCTTCTAAGAGGGAGATCGCTAACGCTGCACCTTCATTTGGTTCTGTCCCACTGCCAATTTCATCAAAAAGTAACAGAGTATTGTTGTTAACTGATTGAAGTATCTCTGATAAATTCTTCATGTGAGAAGAGAACGTGCTAAGTGCATTTTCTAAACTCTGATTGTCGCCAATGTCTACAAACATGCGCTCAAATACTGCTATCTCGGTTTCTTTTGAAGCTGTAATATGAAACCCAGACATCGTTGCCAACGTAACAAGGCCAATTGTCTTCAGTACTATTGTTTTTCCCCCGGCATTAGGTCCAGTTATGATTAAGCTACGATAACTGCTCCCAATCTGGAACTGAAGTGGTATAACATGACCCGAAAGTAAAGGATGCTTACAATTTATTAATTTTATATTTCCATGATCATTTATGTTCGGCTCAATTCCATCTACCTGTTTGCTATATTTAGCTTTAGCAAAAATCATATCGTACTGGGAGATAAGCTCAATATTAATCGTAATTGCATGAATATTTTCACTCACTAGCCCTGTTAAAGTAGCTAGTATTTGGTATTCTAACATGGCCTCTTCGGATTTTAATGTTGCTAATTCAAGACTTAATTTTCCCACTACACTAGGCTCGATAAAGACAGTCGAACCTTTAGAAGATATTTCAATAATAGTTCCCTGTACGTGATTTTTGTAGGAGGATTTTATTGGTATTGTGTAGCGATCATCTTTGATACTAACGATGAATTCCTGAATATAATTTCTATTTGCGCTACTGTTCAAAAATTTATTTAATCGTTCCTTTATTTTTTGTTCAGTTGTTTGAATATGATTTCGAACACGTTTGAGTTCTTTGCTGGCGTCCGAGTTAATCTGATTATTTTTGATAGTAAAATTAATTTCTTCTTCTACATCCAGGAATTCTGTCATGGAATTAGCATAGGACGATAATATCGGAGCAAGAAATTCTTTACTAGCCATGAAAACTTTTATTCTTCGGCAACCTCTCAAAAAGTCAGAGATACTTAAAAGCTCTGCTGGGGCTAAAATCATACCTTTTTCCAATTTATCAATAATATGTTCAATGTTGGAAACGCCCATGAAAGGCATGTTTCCTCCTGCATCTAGAATCGCGCGTGCTTCAGATGTTTCGGTTAATCGATGTTTGACTACCTTTATGTTAGAGCTTGGAATTAATTTATCAAATAGTTGTTTGCCAAGACCGCTAACACAATAAGATTTTATGTTTTCTTTTAATTCATGGTACTGTAATTTTTCAAATGTATTTTCATTCATTTTTTCAATCTCCTCCATGTGATTAATAATCAGCAATGAAGAAACCTAATACAAGATTTCAATGAGTTGAATATAAATATAAAAAAAGCTGCGGTGGATACCGCAGCTTACGTTTACAATGCAAAATTAACATTCATCAATAAAACCATCAAAAACGATAGTTCTAATCATGAAGTGATGCACGTGTTTGTAAAGTATAGTAGGTATCTTCATAGGTGGAAATAAGTCCGTAACAAATAAAGGGTTTGATTTTACTAAAATCCCCCGTTGTTAAAGCTTTCTTATTTCCAATAATGTTTTTCCTATTTAGAAACTACTGCACTCACAAAATGCACCTCTTAAATTTATTTGATAGGCTCATTGAAATCGACTTTACAAGGGTTATTATAATTTATATTGTTGGGGATGTAAAGAATGCCGAATATCCAATTTACCTGTAATTTTGGAAAAATCATTTGTGGGAAAATAAATGACCTTTTTATTTTAACCTTTTCTTATAAAAGGAAGGGGTGTATCAGGACGTTAGTTAAATTTTTATAGTATATCCTCCTATTAATTTGGGCAAACTAGTTACTAGTTTAAACGGAGGTGGGGAAAATGGAAGAAAGAATAATAGAGTTGGAGCATTGCGGCATTTGTGAGGAAAAGAAACACAGAGGTATACATTTATACAACATGTTTATATGTACAGATTGTGAATTTAATATGATTCATACCGAACCTCGTGAGGAGAAATATAATTATTATCTACAAAAACTAAAAAATATGAATCAACCTTCCCTTTTTTCATAGATTCAAAATGGCCATTGCAAAATTTCTTGCAATGGCCATTTTAGTTGATATGATATTGGTATTAGTTGGGAGAGGAACATTCACATGAATCAGCAGAGATTGCCATTATTTCAAAAACTAATGGATTTTTCCAAACAAAATCCAGCTTCATTTCACGTCCCTGGACATAAAAATGGAGAAGTTTTTCTCGATTTAGCCAGGGATTATTATGATACGATACTACCGATTGATGTAACAGAACTAACGGATCTGGATGATTTGCATGCACCAGAAGGGGTTATTGCAGAAGCGGAAGAGCTTGCAGCTGATTACTTTGGTGCGGACCATACGTTTTTCTTAGTCGGTGGAAGTACAGCAGGAAATCTGGCCATGGTATTAACAGCCTGTAATCCAGAAGATAAACTAATTGTTCAACGAAATAGCCACAAGTCGATTATGAATGGTCTGGAATTAAGTGGTGCAAAGCCAATTTTCATTAGCCCGGAATATGATGAGGTCGTTCACCAGTATACTTCTCCTAGCGTTGAAACAGTTAGACAAGCAATAAAAAGAAACCCTGATGCCAAAGGATTAGTATTAACCTATCCGGATTATTTTGGCAACACGTATGACATAAAACAAATGATAGACCTAGCACATGAACATAGAATTCCTGTATTTGTAGATGAAGCCCATGGAGTTCATTTTTCATTAGGTAAGCCATTTCCACAATCTGCATTAGCACTTGGGGCAGATGTAGTGGTGCAATCCGCACATAAGATGGCTCCCGCTATGACGATGGCTTCTTATTTGCATATCCAATCTAATTTAGTTTCAAAGGATCGTATTGCACATTATTTACAAATGATTCAATCAAGTAGCCCTTCCTATCCATTAATGGCTTCATTGGATATTGCGAGAGCTTATTTGGCTGGGCTTTCAAAGGGAAAATTAGATGCTATACTGAAAAGCGCAAAGAAACTTCAACGTGTCTATCAACAAGGTAAGCATTGGGAAGTAATCAAAAGTAACGATCCAATGAAAATAACCTTGCATGTTAACGAAGGTATGTCAGGATTTGATATTGCTAAAGTATTTGAAGAACATGCAATCTATCCAGAATTAGCTACAGACAAACATGTCCTATTTATCCACGGCCTAAATGAGTTACAAGATTTTCCCACAATGGAAAAGATAATAAAAACCTTTAACGAGGAATATAAATATGGGACAAATCATGCTACAATAGAGATAAGTGATTTATTTCAAGAGCCCATACAGGAATTGGCTGTGAGCTATCATCGAATGATTCAGCTAACGAAGAAAAAAGTTCCGCTAGGAGAAACGCGAGATTTAATTGCTGCAGAAGCAGTTATCCCGTATCCGCCAGGAATTCCTGTTATTTTAAAAGGTGAACGCATAACAGAAGAACAAATTAGGCTGATTCAGCATTTAATACAGCAAGGAGCTAAAATTCAACATAGGGATATTCATCAAGGTATTCAGGTGTTTGAGTGATATCTAGCTTCAGGCGCAGCATCTAGCAGGACTAAAGGAGAAGAATTTAGTGAGTGGTTATTTTATAACGTTTGAAGGTGGGGAAGGTGCAGGTAAAACCTCTATTCTTCATTCTATTGCTGGAAAATTGGAGAATTTAGGTTTTGATGTCATAACAACCCGTGAACCAGGAGGAATCGATATCGCAGAGAAAATACGCAATATCATCCTTAACCCTCTTCATACGGAGATGGACGGTAGAACAGAAGCATTATTATATGCAGCAGCGAGAAGACAACATCTTGTCGAAAAGGTTTTTCCAAGCTTAAAAGAGGGAAAAATCGTACTATGTGACCGATTTATTGATAGTAGCTTAGCATACCAAGGTCATGCTAGAGGCTTAGGGATTGATGAGGTTTTTACGATTAATCAATTTGCGATCCAGAATGCAATGCCCGACCTAACTTTGTTTTTCGATATTGAACCTCGGAAAGGTTTAGAGAGAATTGCAGCAAACAAGGATCGGGAACGGAACCGTTTGGATTTAGAAGAGCTAAACTTCCATGAGAAAGTATATGAAGCATATCAAATTCTAGTCAAACGATTTCCAAAACGAATAAACGTTATTAATGCAGACCAGACAATAGAGAAAGTAGAAGCAGACAGCCTATCATTAATAACCCAATATTTAACTAATCATAAGTAAAGGGGGTTAGAAAATGAAATTAGTAATGGCAGTTATTCAAGATAAAGATTCCAATCGTTTAACAGATGCACTTGGAAAAGGTAACTATCAGTCTACAAAGCTTGCAACTACTGGTGGATTTTTAAAAGAAGGAAATACAACATTAATTATCGGCTGTGAAGACGAGAAAGTAGACGATGTCTTACAAATCATTAAAGCAAACTGTTCGCAGCGTGAACAGATGGTAGCACCAATTTCTCCAATGGGGGGAAATGCGGATTCTTATATTCCAAGGCCTGTGAAAGTAGAGGTTGGTGGAGCGACAGTTTTTGTCCTGCCAATTGAGTCGTTCTTTCAGTTTTAAATAATTATAGAGGGGGCTGAACAAATGAAAATTAGTCAGGAAATGTTAAAGCAAGTAGATACATCTCAGAAGAATGCAAGGTCTCTAAAGCAAAACCAACCATCCTTTGAAGCGATTGTTCAGTCCCAAAGTCAAAAAATGCAGCAAGCTGAATTGCAAAAGCTAATGCAAAATATTACCGCTCAAGGTGATAGACTAGCAAGATTTAGATCCTTCAAGGATTTAGTCAAATTTAAGCGACTGATTAAACGTTTCTTACAAGAAGCGGTATCAAATGGAATGGACTTAGAGAAGTCATTAAGTTTTAGCTACACAGGTAGCAGTAGAAATTTAACACTGGTTAAACAAATCGATGAGAAATTAATGGAATTAACGGATGAAATTATGAATCAAGAAAAGAAGACAGTAGACTTATTAGGTCTAATTGGAGAGATTAAAGGTTTACTGGTTAATATATATACGTAAGAGAATGGACAAGCAACATCTTAAGTAGGGAAGGGTTATCATGAAAACGTGGTCTGAAATTGCTAAAATACAGCCGATGGCTAGCAAAGTTATTACAAATAGTATTAAAAAGGACCGCATTTCTCACGCTTATTTAATTCATGGGGCACGAGGAACAGGTAAGGAGGCAATTGCTGTTTTAATTGCAAAGGTCCTGTTTTGTGAAAACAGGCAAGGGGCTGAACCTTGCTTAACCTGTAATACATGTAAACGAATTGATTCAGGAAACCATCCTGATGTCCATGTAATTGAACCAGATGGCCAATCCATTAAGATTGAACAGATAAAGAACTTACAAAAAGAATTTACCTATTCTGGTCTGGAATCAGACCAGAAAGTTTATATCATAAAAGGTGCCGAAACGCTAACAGCGAATGCAGCCAATCGAATTTTGAAATTCTTAGAAGAACCAAATCAAAAAACCACAGCTATTATGCTAACTGAAAATAGTCAATCTATCCTGGCGACCATCCGCTCACGTTGTCAGATAATTGATCTTCAACCATTAAATCCTACTCATTTTCAAGAGAAATTGGTGGAATCAGGGTTAACGGTAACAAGTGCAAAGCTAATGAGTTCACTAACCAATAACTTGGATGAAGCGTTGGAGTGGAGTGGAGATGAGTGGTTTGCCGAAGCAAGAAAGTTAGTGGTACAATTAATAGAATCTTTCATAGATAATTCAAGTGATGTGTATTTATATATACATAATCATTGGCTAAATCACTTTAAAGAGAGAACACAACTAGAGCAGGGGATAGAATTACTTCTATTAGCCTTCAAAGATATTCTTTATAGCCATCTTGGTAATGAGGAAGGATTAATCTTCTTCCAACAGGATGAGAGATTAGAGCGTCTTAGTATGTATTTCTCACAGGATAGGTTAACATCTATCCTACATACATTACTAGATGCAAAACGTAAATTGAAGCAGAATGTTCATCCGACTCTTGTGATGGAACAGCTCACACTTCAAATCGAGAGGTGAAAGAGATGATAGGGGTTATTGGTGTCCGCTTTAAAAAGGCGGGTAAGATATATTATTTTGATCCGGCTGGACTAGATATTGAACTGGATAGCTATGTTATTGTGGAAACAGTTCGCGGAATTGAATTTGGTAAAGTCGTGATTGCAAATAAGCAGGTAGATGAGGAAGATGTTGTTCTTCCGCTGAAAAAGGTCATGCGAATTGCGACAGATAAAGATAAATTAACGGTCATGGAAAACAAAGAATATGCTGATCGAGCATTTAAAGAGTGTGCAAGTAAGATAGATGAGCATCAGCTAGATATGAATTTAGTAGACGTAGAATATACGTTTGATCGTAATAAAATCATATTTTACTTTACTGCTGATGGAAGAGTTGACTTTCGTGAGCTTGTAAAAGATTTAGCTGCAATGTTTAAGACTAGAATTGAATTAAGACAAATTGGTGTCCGTGATGAAGCAAAAATGCTAGGTGGAATCGGACCTTGTGGTAGAATGTTATGTTGTTCAACTTTCTTAGGTGATTTTGAGCCTGTTTCTATTAAAATGGCAAAGGATCAAAATTTATCATTAAATCCAGCTAAGATTTCTGGATTGTGTGGCCGATTAATGTGTTGCTTAAAATATGAAAATGATGAATATGAAGAAGCGAAAAGAGAGTTACCTGATTTAGGTGAGCATGTTAAAACTCCACATGGAGAAGGTCATGTGGTAGGACTTAATATTCTTGATCGCGTTATTCAAATAGAAATTCCAGAAAAAGAACGTGTTATTGAATATACCTTGGATGAACTCATCGAAGAAGGAATTGTGACAGCTCAGGGCCAAGAATAATGGAGTGAGTCGAAATTGCAAAAAAGACAGATATTTGACCAAGTATCCGATATGGAAAAACAAATTGGTGAATTATACAAGCAGCTTGGTGATCTAAAAGGGAAACTAAGCGATTTACTAGAAGAAAATCATCGTCTTTCTATGGAAAACCATCATTTGCGCAATCGACTAGATTCATCTGAAGCGGATCAAGAAATCACCGTGGAGGAAATCACAAAATTGCCTAGTGAAGGTTATGATAACTTAGCGAGACTGTATGAAGAAGGTTTTCACATTTGTAATTTGGAATTTGGCAGTCCAAGAAGAAATGAAGACTGTATGTTTTGTCTAGATTTTCTAAGTAAAAAGAAATAACGTATACTATAGCTGTCTGGATATATATTGCCAGGCAGTTTTTTCTTTAGTTTTATAGCAAGGGGAAAAAACCTAATGCACAACTAGAAAAACAATTAATATACCATATCAGCTCCGGAAATATACGTAGACTCCTTGAAAAAGAAGAGCACTTTTTCTGCGTGCGATGAGCCGCTGACGTAGCGTTTCTTGTCCTGCGGGAGGAAAGGCATCGGTGAGACCCCGCAGTGAGTCAGCACGAGGAGACTCACCAGCCGCCCGCGGAAAGAAGACACTGCGAGGTACTCTCGAAAGAACCTCGCACTTATGCTGTGAAGTGCAAGGTAGACACTGCGAGGTTCTTTCGAGCAGATGTCGCCCCTGTGCTGGAAGTGAAAGCGTAGTATATTTCCGGAGCGGGTATATACGCCAAAGTAAGGTAGGCGTGATGAATATACTTCTCCCAGTCTCTTTATAGGAAAGGAACAGGTTAAATGGTTCAATTATTTGATGATGAAAGACTAGATTATTTAGTAGCAGATGAAAGCATGCAAATCATTCAAAGCCCAACAGCATTTTCTTTTTCCTTAGATGCCGTATTATTAGCTAACTTTGCGTCAATACCAATAAAACGAGGAAACATTCTAGATTTATGTAGTGGAAATGGGGTAATTCCACTCCTCCTATCACGAAAAACAAATGCCAGTATCGTTGGAGTAGAAATTCAAGAGCGAATTATCAGTATGGCGAAACGGAGTATAGCACTAAACAATCTAACAGATAAGATTAAGATGATCCACGGCGATATCCGTCATCTGAAAACAGATTTAACCCATTCTAGTTTTGATGTCGTGACTTGTAATCCGCCTTATTTCAAGACCCCATCTAGCACAGAACATAATCAAAATGAACATCTTACCATTGCAAGGCATGAGGTATACTGTACGTTAGAGGATGCTGTTAAGGCTTGTAAGTTATATGTACGTCCTGGTGGTAAAGTTGCGATGGTACACCGACCAGGAAGATTAGTTGATATATTAACTACTTTTCGTGCTTATAAACTAGAGCCAAAACGTCTTCAGTTGGTATATCCGAAAAAAGGCAGAGAAGCGAATATGTTACTGATTGAAGGGATAAGAGACGGAAAAGCAGATTTGCATATTTTGCCTCCATTATACATTTATAATGAAGATGGTACTTATACAAGTGAAGCAAAGGAGATTATTTATGACTGATGAACACACAGTTTACATATTAAAATGTGGGGATGATTCCTTATATACAGGATATACCAATGACCTAGAAAATAGATTAGAGATGCATGAGTCAGGTAAAGGTGCCAAATATACCCGAGGTCGTGGACCGTTTCAAGTAATGTATATTGAAAAGTTTCCTACTAAAGAGGCAGCACTAAAAAGAGAGTACGAAATTAAGCAGCTAACTCGTAAAGGAAAATTTCAACTAATACGTGATAAATTGAAAGAGGTAATGAACTATGAGAATACAGAAAAGTTATGAGCCCCGTGATGAAGGGATATTATATGTAGTTCCTACACCGATCGGCAACCTAGAAGATATTACATACCGAGCTCTTACCATATTAAAGTCTGTGAATGTTATTGCAGCAGAAGATACAAGGAATACCAAAAAACTGTTAAATCATTTTGAAATATCAACACCTCTTATTAGTTATCACGAACATAATAAACGAGAGCGGGAATATTTGCTCCTAGAAAAATTAGCAAACGGTGAATCAATAGCGTTAGTAAGTGATGCAGGAATGCCCGCTATTTCTGATCCAGGATATGAAATTGTACAGGCAGCGATAGAACAGGACTACGCAGTTGTTGTATTGCCAGGAGCAAATGCGGCACTTATCGCCTTAGTAGGCTCTGGCCTTCCGAATAAAGAATTTTTATTTTATGGTTTCCTACCGCGTAAGCAAAAGGAAAAAGAAGAAGAATTAGAACGTTTAGGAAAGTTGAAGGCGACATTAATCTTTTATGAATCACCTTATCGGGTTAAGGAAACATTGAAAACAATCGGAAAACAGCTTGGAAATCGACAAATTGCTATCGCTCGGGAACTTTCGAAGCGCTTTGAAGAATACATTCGGGGTACGGTTGATGAATTAATTACTTGGGCAAATGAAAATGAACCAAAAGGGGAATTTTGTATTGTTGTGGAAGGTAATGCACATGACGTGATAGAAGAAGTCGAGTTATGGTGGAGTGATCTTTCAATCCCAAATCATGTCGATCATTATATACAGGAAAAAGGGGTCACGAGTAAAGAGGCTATTAAATTAGTTGCTAAGGACCGGGATTTACCAAAACGTGATGTCTACCAGGCTTATCATATAGAGTAGATAGAGATAAGTCTTTTCATAGTAAAAAAAGAGCTCAACAAGAATTGTTGCAGCTCCTTTTTTGCAGATAGGAAAGTATAAACCACTTTCTCGCCTGCACTATAAAACTACTATTTGAAACGTGATTGTATTTCATCAATTAATAGTTTTGCGCCCTCAGGACTTAGAACAATCTTACCGTTTGCTAATGAAATATTTTCATCAGAAGATTCCCCAGTAATTTGACAAGCCATGTTTGGCTGGTATTTCTTTAACACGATTTTATCATTATCAACATAAATTTCTAATGGATCCTTAATATTGATATCCAAAGTTCTGCGTAATTCTATGGGAATAACCACCCTGCCTAGCTCATCGACTTTTCTCACTATACCAGTAGATTTCATCGTACTTCCCCTCCTCTACAAGTTAAAATTTCGTCAATTTTCGACATGTTTCTTTGCTTTATAGTAGCAGAACCTTCCTATTAATGTCAATTGTTGAATCACTAAAATAATAGGAAAATTTTATGAATTTAACTTTCTTACTCTTGATACCCTATAATAACAAGGGCTAAACCAAAAAAATGCAAAAAAGGTTAGAAATAATTCCATTAAACTTAATTTAAGTAAACAAACATCATCCTTTAGTTGTCTAAGGGCATGAGAAAATGCTAATAATTCTAAATAAGGCTCGTTCATAATAGATGTATGTACCATTACCTCAAGGTTTGATGGGAGGCATACAAAGAAGAACTCCAAAACGTTAATTGCCTGAACATTTACTGCAAGTTGGGTTAAACAACTAAAAATCAAATATAAAAAATGGAAATCTGTTCTCAAAGCATATACAATAAAAGAATATATAGAGGAACGAGGAGGCATTCCAATGAGTGAAAAGAAAACATTTTATATAACGACACCAATATATTATCCAAGTGGAAAATTACATATAGGCCATGCATACTCCACTGTTGCAGGTGATGCAATATCACGCTATAAGCGTATGCGTGGCTATGATGTTATGTATTTAACAGGTACCGATGAACACGGTCAAAAGATTCAACGAAAAGCAGAAGAAAAAGGTGTATCACCACAAGAGTATGTGGATGAGATTGTTAGTGGTATTCAGGATCTTTGGAAAAAGTTAGAGATTACCAATGATGACTTTATCCGAACTACACAAGAACGACATAAAAAGATTGTAGCCAAGATTTTTGATCAACTAGTTAAACAAGGTGACATTTACTTAGACCAATATGAAGGATGGTATTGTACATCGGATGAATCCTTCTTTACTGAACGTCAACTGGTAGATGGTCATTGTCCAGACTGTGGTGGAAAAGTTGAAATGGTAAAAGAGGAATCTTATTTCTTCAAAATGAGTAAATATGTAGACCGTCTTGTACAATACTATGATGAGCATCCTGAATTTATCCAACCAGAAAGTAGAAAGAATGAGATGTTAAACAACTTTATTAAACCAGGATTAGAAGACTTGGCAGTTTCTAGAACTACCTTTGACTGGGGTATTAAAGTACCTGGAGATCCGAAACATGTCATTTATGTTTGGATAGATGCATTGAGTAATTATATTACGGCACTGGGTTATGGTACGGAAAATGAAGATAAATTTAAGAAGTATTGGCCGGCAGATGTTCATTTGATGAGTAAGGAAATTGTTCGTTTTCATACAATTTATTGGCCTATTATGCTGATGGCATTGGATCTTCCTTTACCGAAGAAAGTGTTTGCGCACGGATGGATCTTAATGAAGGATGGCAAAATGTCAAAATCTAAAGGGAATGTTGTCGACCCAGTTAGTCTTATTGACCGTTATGGTCTTGATGCCCTACGTTATTATCTACTACGAGAAGTACCATTTGGCTCAGATGGTGTATTTACACCTGAGGGCTTCGTAGAGCGTACGAACTTCGATTTAGCAAATGATCTGGGGAACCTATTAAATCGAACAGTAGCCATGATTGAAAAGTATTTTGATGGCGAGTTACCAGAATATCAACTATCTGAAACAGAAGTAGATGAGTCTTTAGAGGAAACGATTAAGGATACCATTAAACAAGTTGAAGATGCATTAGAAAATATGCAGTTCTCTGTAGCGTTATCTTCTATTTGGCAGTTAATTAGTAGAACGAACAAATATATTGATGAAACAACGCCATGGGTGCTGGCAAAAGATGAGACGAATAAAGCAAGACTAGGAAATGTAATGGCACATCTTGCTGATTCACTTCGAATCGTGGCGGTAATGCTTCAACCATTCCTAACCAAATCACCGGCAGAGATATTCAGACAGTTAGGTGTACAGGATGATGCTTTAAAAGAATGGGATAGCGTCTATACACTAGGACAAATTAAACCTGGTACGAAAGTAGAAAAAGGTAACCCTCTATTCCCAAGATTAGAGGTTGAGGAAGAAGTTACTATTATTAAGGCTATGATGCAAGGGCCAGCAGTAGAAGAAAAAGAAGAGAATGAAGCTGATAAAAAAGCTGAGATTGTATACGACGATTTTATGAAGCTTGATATGCGTGTTGCAGAGGTTGTTCATGCTGAAAAGATGGAAAAAGCCGATAAATTACTAAAACTACAATTAGATTTAGGTAGCGAAAAGCGCCAAGTGATTTCTGGAATTGCTAAATTCTATTCTCCGGAAGAAATGGTAGGTAAAAAGTAATTTGTGTAACCAATCTAAAACCTGTTAAATTACGCGGTGAAATGTCGGAAGGTATGATCCTCTCAGGTGAGGATGAAAATGGTAAGCTTTCTCTAGCAACTGTTGAAGAATCATTACCAAACGGCTCTATTGTAAAATAAGTGTAAGAGAGAAGTGGCCAGCATGCTACATTATGTAGAATCCTGGCCTTTTCTTTTATAGAAGGGAAGAAATGATTAGATGTTATTCGACACACATGTACATATGAATGCTAGACAATTTATCGAAGACCGAGATGAGGTAATACAGCGAGCGTTTGATACAGGAGTTCACTATATGGTCGTTGTTGGATTTGATCATGAAACGATACCATTGGCAATCGAGATTGCAGAACAATATGAGACGATATATGCCGCAGTTGGTTGGCATCCAGTTGACGCAATTGATATGAAGGATGAAGATCTTTCTTGGATAGAGGAATTATCGAAACATCCAAAAGTGGTCGCAATTGGCGAAATGGGTTTGGACTATCATTGGGATAAGTCACCGAAAGATGTCCAAAAAGAAGTGTTTCGCAAGCAAATTCAATTAGCTAAAAAAGTAAACATGCCAATCATCATTCACAATCGAGAAGCAACAGAAGACATTATACAAATACTTCAGGAGGAAGATGCGCAAGAGGTAGGTGGAATCATGCATTGTTACAATGATTCTGTTAACTATGTTCAGGAATGCCTCGATATGAACTTTTATATATCACTAGGAGGCCCTGTAACATTTAAGAATGCACCTTTACCAAAAGAAGTAGCGGTTCAGGTCCCATTAGACCGTCTTCTGATAGAAACGGATGCCCCATATTTGGCACCCCATCCTAATCGTGGGAAACGAAATGAACCAGCATATGTTAAATTAGTAGCGGAGAAAATTGCTGATTTACGAGAAATGCCATTGGAAGAGTTGTGTGAACAGACAACAAAAAACGCCTTAAAATTATTTAAAATTAATAAATAAAACTTCTTACAAAAACAAATTAATTCTTATTTTTTATGTGACATTAGTGAAATTTAACTAAAAAACCATGAAATGTTCACTATTTTTTAGACCAAAAAGACTAGATTTTTTCTAGTCTTTTTATTTGGTTTGAAACCTAGTAATAGCAAGGGGTTATAGGTTTTCTCACTAGCAAAAACCCCTTAAAATTTTGTCCTTTGTAATAAAACTGTAAAATAACCGTAATCCTATAAACATTTACTTTTACATAATAGTGTCTATATAATCAATTCGAATAAGGAGGCAAGATGCATGCGAATTCTTTCAAAGCTATTGCCGGCCTCGAAACGGATGCTGGTTATTTCAAGTATTGGCATTGTGGCCCTTTTAGCATTTGCAAGTGTAATACTTTTTCATGCTACACAAAAAGAAATTGTATTGGCTGAGAATGGTAAGGATAGAAAGATTGACACCCACGCTGATACCGTATTAGAGCTACTAGATGAAGTAGGTATTGAAGTCGGAGAACACGATGTACTCTCACACGATGAAAGTGAAGAGATTGCAGACGGAATGAAAATAGAATATAAAAAAGCGAATAAAATCGTCGTGTCGATTGATGGAAAAGAAAAAATGTATTATACGGTTGCTGACACGGTTGGTGATTTCCTAGCAGAGCAGGAACTAACGGTTTCAGAACATGATAGTCTTTCCCATCAAAAGAAGGAAAAAATAAAGGATGGCTTAAGTCTGTCTATCACACAAGCTTTTGAACTAACGATTAATGATGGTGGTAAGGAAGTAAAAGCTTGGTCAACAGGTGGGTCTGTAGAAGATGTACTACAATCCAGTAGTATAACGTTAACAGAGCTTGATAAGATTAAGCCAGCTCTAGACGAATCAGTGACAAAAGATACTTCTATTTCTATTATTCGAATTGAGAAGAAAAAAGAAGAAGTAACAGAGACAGTCGAGTATCAAACAGAAACTAGAAAAGATAGCTCTCTTGAAAAAGGAAAAGAGAAAGTTATTGCTGCTGGTGAAGAGGGAACTGTTGTCAAAACATATGAGGTTACATATGAAAATGGCAAACCAGTAAAGCGAGAAGTATTGAAAAAAGATGTTACAAAGGAAAGCAAGAATCGTATTTTGGCAGTAGGAACGAAGGAACCACAGAACCTTGTCACACTTTCATCGGGTAGTGGTAAGGAATTTACCATGACAGCAAGTGCTTTTACTGCTTACTGTAATGGATGTTCTGGATACACTGCGACAGGTATTAACCTTAAAGCAAATCCGAATGTGAAGGTAATTGCTGTAGATCCCAATGTAATCCCTCTAGGCACTAGAGTCTGGGTTGAAGGCTATGGGGAAGCAGTTGCTGGTGATACAGGTGGCCATATTAGAGGCAATCGTATCGACATTCACGTCCCATCAAAAGCAGATGCTTACAGCTGGGGTGTAAGAAAAGTAAAAGTAAAAATTATCGATTAATGAAATCAATGCTCTTACCATGTTATAGTGGTAAGAGCATATTTATTTTGAACAAAGCGAGGAACCATCATTGAAAATAAAGGAAGTAATTGTTGTGGAAGGGAAAGATGATACAACAAGAATAAAATTAGCTGTAGATGCGGATACGATTGAAACAAATGGTTCTGCCATTAACCAAAAAACGTTACAGCAAATCAAGCATGCCCAAGAAAAACGTGGAGTCATCATTTTTACGGACCCTGATTATCCGGGTGAACGTATTAGACATATAATTGATCAAGCAGTTCCTGGTTGTAAGCATGCATTTTTAACAAAGGATAAAGCTCGTGCAAAGCATCCAAGAAATAAAAGCTTAGGTATTGAACATGCATCCGTAGAAGCTATTCAACAGGCATTACAGGACGTTTATGAGCTAGTAGAGATAGAACAGTCTGAAGTAAATCAAGAGGACTTAATTTACCATCAATTGATTGGAGGACCAAGTGCCAGTAAAAAGCGAGAGAGACTTGGTGAGTTACTACAAATTGGTCATACTAATGGTAAACAACTATTGAAGCGATTAACGATGTTCCAAATTTCGAAAGCCCAATTTGAAGAGGCAATGCTAAAGATAGAGCAGGAGGACATCCATGGATAAAAGGTATATTGCAACACCTATTCGAACAAAGGAAATTTTAGATAAATATCATTTTACATTCAAAAAAAGCTTAGGACAGAATTTCCTAATTGATGTGAATGTATTAAAAAACATTATCGGACATGCTGGTATTGATAAAACTACTGGTACAATTGAAATAGGACCAGGTATTGGTGCTCTAACTGAACAACTTGCCATCCATTCCGATCAAGTTGTAGCGTTTGAGATTGACCAACGTTTGTTACCAATTTTACAGGATACGTTATCGGACTTTGAAAATATTAACGTGATTCACGAGGATATTTTAAAAGCAGATGTTCAGCAGGTTATTGAGGCGAATTTTAAGGAAAACCAGCCGATACATATCGTTGCTAATCTCCCGTACTATATTACAACACCAATTTTAATGAAGCTGCTACGGGAACGTTTGCCTGTTGATAGTATTACGGTAATGATTCAAAAGGAAGTTGCGGACCGTATGGCAGCGAAGCCAAATACAAAGAGTTATGGTTCACTCACGATTGCTGTTCAATATTATACAGAAGCAAAAGTAGTCATGAACGTACCTAAAACGGTTTTCATGCCGCAACCGAATGTTGATTCTAGCATCTTACGATTAGTATCTCGAAGTGAGCCACCAGTTCAGGTGGAAGATGAAGATTATTTCTTTACACTCGTTCAAGCTTGTTTTGCTCAAAGAAGAAAAACGTTACGTAATAACCTATCCAGTCATTTTAAAGATGTTATAAATAAAGACACCATTAATCATGTTCTGGAGTCAATCGGAATTGATGGGACAAGACGTGGTGAATCATTAGATATGCAGGAATTTAGTATCCTGGCAAATGCTTTTTACAAACTTCAGCATCAATAAAAGGGATGCCCATTTATTTGGGCATCCCTTTAACGTTTCTAAAAGCACGAATCAGGCGCATTACTCATAGTCTATAGTGGAGATTTGCTTTCATTATTGTGAAGGCTGTGAGGTGGCTATATGGAGCGAAGAGCAGTAGGAGAACTAGTAACGAGGAAATCTTATAAGCACGATTTATTATTTCGGATATCATCGATCAAGCAAGAAAGGGCAATATTACATGGTGAAGATATACGGTTAGAGGCCGATGCCCCTTTGCTTGATCTAGTAAAGGCAGAAGAACGAGAACTAGAAAAACGTAGACAAAAAGGGAAAGAGCAAGAAGAGTTTTCCTATCGTTTATTCCGGCAAGACTATCAACTGATGAAAGAAAAACGTGATTATCAGTCGACAGATGGGTATCATTATGCAGATTATTTTCAATTACCTGCTAAGGTGCTCCACTTAGACGGTGATCAAATATATTTAAGAAAATGCATAGCGCTGTACCAGAGGCTAGGATTACAGGTGCATGGCGTTCATTTACAAGAGAAAGAAATGCCTTATCATATCCAGGAGCTTATTGAAAAGATACAACCTGATATTATTGTGATTACAGGACATGACTCTTTTTCCAAAAGCAAAGGGAGTAAGCATGATATACGAGCATATCGACATTCCCAATACTTTGCCGAAACTGTAAGAGAGGCTAGGAAGGTTACCCCACATCTTGATCAACTTGTCATTTTTGCAGGGGCATGTCAATCTCATTTTGAATCCTTAATACGTGCAGGAGCCAATTTTGCAAGTTCCCCACACCGAATTAATATACATGCGCTAGACCCTGTCTATATTGCAGCAAAAATAGCCTATACACCTTTTATGGAGAAGGTGAATGTGTGGGATGCACTACGGAATACCATGACAGGCGAAAAAGGAATGGGTGGTGTGGAGACGAGAGGACTTCTCCGAACGGGATTGCCGTATTTGGCGGATGACGATTTTGAATTGAGTGATGATGAAGTGTTAGGGGAATAAATAGATATATTAATTGGAACATGAGCCAAAGAAAGGGCTTATGTTTTTCTTTTTTAAAAAAATATACATATTTTATCTACATTTTGCCATAATAAGACCAATAGTTGAAATTTACTTGTTGACACGAAAAAACATATCTTGTTATAATATAATATTTTATTTGACTTTTAAACAAGCATATGGTATATTATAACTACAGTGAGGTGGAGTGTATTGGCTAAAACATTAACCGAAATTAAGCAAGGTCTTGAAGGTCAAGTTGGTAAACGATTAACGTTGAAGGCTAACGGTGGCAGAAGGAAGACGATAGAAAGAACGGGAATCTTGGCAGAAACATATCCTTCTGTATTTATCGTTGAACTGGACCAAGAAGAGAATGCTTTCGAGCGTGTTTCATACAGCTATGCAGACGTACTTACGGAAACAGTAGAATTAAACTTTAATGATGAACAAACAAAAGCTATGTTAATGGATCAGTAACCTAAATGGTTTACTGATCTTTATTTTTGTTTATAATTATTTGATAATTTAAATAATAATGCAGGGGGATCATGATGGGCATAATAGAGAATGGAACAATGCAGGAGCTTTGGGGAGAGATTGAAGAAAAACTGAAGGCAAACTCACAGCCGTATGCTGAAATGAGAGGACTCTATGAAATACAGATTATAGATGAGGAGCTAACCTACCAACTAGCTTTTAAGGATGGTGGCCTCTCGATTACCAATCAAAGTAATCAACAAGCAGATTGTATCTTGAAAATGAAAAGTGCAACGTTTCGTAAGTTCTTGTCCGGTAACTTAAATAGTATGTCTGCCTTTATGACTGGTAAGTTAAAGGTTGATGGAAATATTGGGTTAGCATTAAAACTTGAAAGTGTGTTAAAGAAATACCAGTTTTAACGATATTTCCCTTCTTTACCTAGACATTACTTGATTATAATGTCATGTCTTGCTGATACTAAAAATGTCGTAAGAAGTTATAACAGGAAAGGGGTTGTTCTTTCGTGGGGAGACGTAAAGGTATTATGTCTGACCAACTGAAAGAAGAAATAGCAAAAGAGTTAGGCTTTTACGACACGGTCCAAAAAGAGGGCTGGGGCGGAATTAAGGCAAGGGATGCTGGGAATATGGTGAAACGTGCAATTGAAATAGCCGAGCAAAATATGCAGAGCAGATCATAACCGATCTGCTCTTTTTAGTTCTGTAAGATGTTCACAAACATTGTATGTTACTAGTCGCGTCCTGTTTTTATTTGTGTTACAATTTCCATACATGAAAAAAGTAGGTGACGGAGATGACTCATTTTGAAAAGGCACCTGCTAAAATCAACCTTTCTCTTGATGTTCTAGGAAAACGAGATGATGGTTATCATGATGTGGAAATGATTATGACGACGGTTGATTTAGCAGACCGAATTGAGTTAAATACCTTGGAGGAAGACAGAGTAGAGGTTACGCTGTGGAGTAGGTATGTACCAAATGATGAGCGGAATTTGGCATATAAAGCAGCAAGGTTATTTAAACAAAAGTATAATATAAAAAAAGGGGTCCATATCAAGATTGATAAGGTCATACCGGTATCGGCTGGGTTAGGTGGAGGAAGCACGGATGCGGCAGCAGTACTACGGGGACTAAATCAATTGTGGAATATGAATGTGCCAATCGATGAGTTAGCTTCACTCGGCGCAACACTCGGATCGGATATTCCATTTTGTGTGTATGGCTCTACAGGAATTGCAAAAGGCTTCGGTGAAATTGTTGAAAAGTTACCCTCCCCACCACCGTTTTGGGTAATATTGGCTAAACCAGATATCGGCGTATCCACCAAGACTATTTTCCAGAGAGTGCACATGAATGAAATCATCCACCCGAATACAGAGGGTGTCATACAAGCACTACATGAGAAGAACTTTGACATGCTTTGTAATCATATTGGTAACTCTTTAGAGGCAATTACGACATCTCTTCATCCAGAAGTGCTATACATCAAAGAAAAGATGAGACAAGCTGGTGCTTCGGGTGTTTTAATGAGTGGAAGTGGTCCGACTGTGTATGGTCTAGTAGAGCAACAGTCGAAAGCGCAAAGAATCTACAATAGCATGAAAGGCTTCTGTCAGGAAGTTTTTATCGTCCGATTAATCGGCTAAGAACTTGCTAAATACAAATAATGGTGATAAGTTTAGATAAAATAATTCGGTTATAGGAGTGAAAACATGAAGAGAAGTGGACGTTTAGTCGCTATGACGAACTTTTTCCTAGAGAACCCCAGAGTTCATAAAAACCTACCATCTTTCACGGAGAAGTATCATGCGGCAAAGGCTTCCATTAGTGAGGACTTAGATATTATCGATCAACTCTTCCAAGAAGAGGGGCTAGGCTATTTAAAACGTACTGCTGGCTCAGCAGGAGGCGTGATGTATATTCCAGAATCCGCATACGAGAAAAGTGTCCGATTTGTTGACCAACTGTGTGAACGGCTTAAGGACCCAAATCGCATTCTTCCAGGTGGATACTTATATATGAGCGATATACTAGGAGAGCCACATACAGTTCGTGAAATAGGAAGAATATTTGCTTCGAAGTTTTCTGACATGGACATCGATGTTGTTGTAACAGTCGCTACAAAGGGTATCCCACTTGCTTATGCAGTTGCTTCATTTTTAAATGTTCCGGTTGTAATTGTACGAAGGGATCCGAAAGTTACAGAAGGTTCTTCAGTCAGTATTAACTATGTATCAGGGTCTTCAAAAAAAATCCAAACAATGGTTTTACCAAAGCGAAGTCTAGCAGAGGGTTCCAATGTCTGCATTATAGATGACTTTATGAAGGCTGGTGGGACAGTTAACGGAATGGTTAGCTTGTTAAAGGAATTTGATGCAAATGTAAAAGCAATAGGTGTTCTTGCTGAAGCGGATGATGAAGAAGAAGACCGAATTGTAGACACGTATACTTCATTAGTTAAAATCACAAACGTAGATCTAAAAGAAAATATTATTTCGGTTCAACATGGTAATTTTAATAAAACTATAAGATAAGACATTCTCATTGGAGGACGTCTTATTTTTTTGTGGAAATCCTAGTGCAACAGGCTCTATTGCCGGAGTAATAGAAAAAGAATTATCGGTGAAAAGAGACCGAATGCAAATTTTTCTAACTTTTTTTGTAAATTATTAAACTTTTTTCAAATATAAGCAGGAGTTTTTAATTATTTGTAGAATTTAAATAATAACTCATAAGAAAAAAGGTGGTGAATCAGCATGGAAGTAACTGACGTTAGATTACGCCGTGTAAATACGGAAGGTAGAATGCGTGCTATCGCATCTATTACGTTAGATCAGGAATTTGTCGTTCATGATATCCGCGTTATTGACGGAAATAATGGATTATTCGTGGCAATGCCATCTAAACGAACTCCTGATGGTGAATTCAGAGATATCGCACATCCGATAAACTCTAGTACTAGAGCTAAGATCCAAGATGCAGTATTAGAAGAGTATCGCCGTGCGGGTGAGGAAGTGGAATTTGAGGAAGCGGGAGCGTCCTAAAATGAAACCCTTTACAACTAGAGGTCTAATCTCCTACAGATTAGCCTTCTTTTTTTGTTCTACCAAAAACCCCTATTAAAAACCCACATTATATACCACTCTATTGGTTGAAATCAACAGTTATTTAAGATATAGTCAAAATGGATATTTATTAGATTCCATATGATATAAATTACTACGATCTTAACTAATGGAGGGTATCCTCATGACAAAGAGATATGCAATCATACTTGCGGCGGGCCAAGGTACTAGAATGAAGTCAAAACTTTACAAAGTACTTCATCCAGTTTTAGGCAAACCAATGGTACAGCACGTGCTAGAACAAGTTAAAGCAATAGGTTTAGAAGATGTGATAACGGTAGTTGGATTCGGTTCTGACAAAGTTAAAGACCATCTTGGAAATAATACAAAATTTGTCCTACAAGAAGAGCAGCTAGGAACGGGCCATGCTGTAATACAGGCAGAAGAGCTATTAAAGGACAAAAAAGGTACTACAATTGTAGTCTGTGGAGACACACCGTTAATTACGAAAGAAACATTTGAACAGTTATGTGAGCACCATGAAAAAACAGGCTCAAAAGCAACTATCTTAACAGCTAAAGCCCCTAATCCGTTTGGTTATGGAAGGGTTATTCGTAATGAGCGCAATGAAGTAAAACGAATTGTAGAACAAAAGGATGCAAATCCAGATGAACTATTAGTGGATGAAATTAATACTGGTACGTACTGCTTTGATAATGAAGCATTATTTGAGGCATTAAAGAGTGTATCCAATGATAATTCCCAAGGCGAATATTACCTCACAGATGTTATCGAGATTATGAAAAACAAATCGGAAATGGTTAGTGCTTATTTAATTCCTAATTTCGATGAGACATTGGGTGTTAATGACCGAGTTGCATTAGCTCAAGCTGAGAAAACAATGAAGTTACGCATTAATGAACAACATATGCGAAACGGAGTAACCATTATGGACCCTGATAATACGTATATCCATAGTGATGTCGTGATAGAACCTGATGTTGTGATTTATCCTGGATCCATTATCGGGGGAAATTCAATCATCCGGAGCAATGCAATTATTGGACCAAATAGTGAAATTCAAAACTGTGAAGTAGGCGAAGATTCCGTTGTGAAGCAAAGTGTTGCAACAGATAGTAAAATTGGCAAGCGTGTCAATGTAGGGCCTTTTGCACATATACGTCCTGATGCAATCATCGGTGATGAGGCAAAAATTGGTAACTTTGTGGAAATAAAGAAAGCTGAATTAGGCAATGGCACAAAAGTTTCACATTTAAGTTATATTGGAGATGCTAAAGTAGGAAGTAATGTTAATATAGGTTGTGGTACAATTACAGTGAACTATGATGGAAAAAATAAATACCTAACCACAATTGAAGATGATGCGTTTATTGGCTGTAATTCAAATTTGATTGCTCCTGTAACAATTGGTAAAGGCTCTTATGTTGCTGCAGGTTCGACTATTACAAAGGATGTACCTACTGATGCTTTGTCTGTTGCGCGAGCAAGACAATCAAATAAGGAAGGCTATGCATCCAAGCTCAAAAATAGATTAAAAGATAAAGAATAACGGAGGTCTAATTCATGTCTCAATACCAGAATTCTAACATGAAGGTTTTTTCACTAAATTCGAACCGAAAGCTAGCAGAGGAAATCGCAAGT
Source organism: Ornithinibacillus scapharcae TW25 (assembly GCF_000190475.1). Classification (GTDB taxonomy): domain Bacteria; phylum Bacillota; class Bacilli; order Bacillales; family Amphibacillaceae; genus Ornithinibacillus; species Ornithinibacillus scapharcae. The sequence continues at coordinate 30,822 of NZ_AEWH01000020.1, read as the reverse complement.
CATATAGGACTTTCACTGGGGAAATGTACGGTAACAACATTCAGTGATGGTGAAATTCAAATCAATATTGAAGAGAGTGTACGTGGCTCTGATGTATATGTTGTTCAATCTACAAGTTCGCCGGTAAACCAACATCTAATGGAACTCTTAATTATGCTAGATGCTTTAAAACGTGCATCGGCTAAGACGATTAATGTTGTGATGCCATATTATGGTTACGCAAGACAAGATCGTAAAGCTCGTGCTAGAGAGCCCATTACTGCAAAGCTTGTGGCAGACTTAATTGAAACAGCGGGTGCGGACCGTGTTATCACATTAGATCTTCATGCTCCACAAATTCAAGGCTTCTTTGATGGTCCAATTGACCATTTACAAGGCGTTCCACTTCTATCCGATTACTTTGAGAAAAAGAATATAGAAGATATCATTATTGTTTCACCTGACCATGGTGGTGTAACAAGAGCTAGAAAAATGGCTGATCGATTGAAGGCACCGATTGGCATCATCGATAAAAGACGCCCACGTCCAAATGTGGCAGAGGTCATGAATATTATCGGTAATATTGAAGGGAAAACAGCAATACTCATTGATGATATTATCGACACGGCTGGAACCATTACCTTAGCAGCTAATGCGCTTATCGAAAATGGCGCAAAAGAGGTATATGCTTGCTGTACGCATCCAGTTTTATCGGGACCAGCAATTGAACGAATTCAGAACTCCAAAATTAAAGAATTAGTTATTACGAATTCTATTCCACTTCCTGAGGACAAGCTGATTGATAAAATTACCCAGCTGTCGGTGGCACCTTTAATTGGTGAAGCAATTATTCGTGTGCACGAAGAACAATCTGTAAGTATTTTATTTGATTAATCTTTTATGTTTAATCAAGCTGTTTTAAGGGGAACATACACTAGTGTAATGGTTTAGATAAAATTTCATATACGAGAAAGTTGTCACAACTATTGGATGATACTTGGAAGGATGATAACAATGGCAGTAACCTTACAGGCATTGAAACGAGAAGATCATGCAAAATCGACAACGAAGCAACTCAGACAAGGTGGACAAGTACCTGCAGTAGTCTACGGAAGAGATAAAGAGTCTAAATCGATATCAGTAGATAGTATGGAACTACTTAAAACAGTAAGAGATGAAGGAAGAAATGCAATCATCTCTCTTCAAGTTCAAGATGAATCACCAGTAAATGTAATGCTACACGATTATCAAAAAGATGATGTAAAGGATCATGTTATACATGCAGACTTTTACATTATAAATATGTCAGAGGAAATGGATACTGCGGTGCCAGTCCGGTTAGTTGGAGACCCAGTTAATGGTGTTGTTCAGCAGCCTTTATTTGAAGTAACCGTTAGAGCGACTCCTGCGAATATTCCAAACGATATATCCGTTGATATTTCGAAAAAAAGCATCGGTGATATCATAACAGTTGCAGAAATTGGTAATGCCAATTCCTATCAGATAGTGGATGACCCTGAAACGGTTGTTGCAAGTGTATTAGCACCTAATACAAATGCTGATATGGCTGGACAGGAAGAGACATCCGAAGAGCCAAAATTTACTGGTGAAGCACAGTCTGAAGCAAACGCAGATTAGTATTTCAATAACCTATGAATAAGCCCTCCATATAAGTTTATTATAATGGAGGGATTATTCTATTTATGTGATTGCATATCATACATATTGGATTAGAAGGCAATATTTTAGAGATAGATCAATATAATGGATAAAGGAAGAAATGACATGAAATGTATTGTAGGTTTAGGTAACCCGGGGAAGAAATATCAATCCACTCGCCATAACATTGGATTCATGGTTATTGACGAATTATTATCCCGACATAATTTAAAGCTTGATAAAGATAAATTTAAAGGGAAATATACCATTGCAACCATTCATGGCGAGAAGGTCTTACTATTGGAACCACAAACTTATATGAATCTCTCAGGTGAAAGCTTAAGGCCTTTAATGGACTATTATGATGTAGCAGTAGAAGATGTATTAGTTGTCTATGATGAATTAGATTTGCCAACAGGTAAAATCAGACTACGTCAGAAGGGTGGTCATGGTGGTCATAACGGTATCCGTTCGATCATTACGCATCTTGGAACGAAGGATTTTAAGCGAATTCGACTAGGAGTGGGACGTCCTACATCTTCTATTCCGGTTGTAGACTATGTGCTTGGGGACTTTGCCAAAGCGGAACAAGAATTAGTTCAAGAAAGTATAGCAAAGGCAGCCGATGCTTGTGAAAATTGGCTTGAAAAATCCTTTGATAAAGTTATGAATGATTTTAATGCTTAATAGCATAAGATAACTTACTAGTAGTTGTATAAAAAAGCACTTTTCGGATAAACCTATTGAATAACAATTCAAGTTTTATTCGAGGAGGTTTTTCTATGTCTATTGTCTATAAATGTAGACACTGTGGGCATGTGATTGGTGAAATAAATGAGCAGGTAGTCGATACATCTATACTAGGTTGGAATAAGTTATCGGATAAGGAAAAAAGAGAAATGATTCATTATAAAGCAAATGGGGATGTACAAATACAGGCAATCTGTGAAAACTGTGAAGCTTCACTTGGACATCATCCTGAATACCATGAATTAGATTATTTCATACAGTAATTAGCATAGAGCTTTGGTTATATAGACCAAGGCGTTTTTGCGCTTATTCTATTAGATGTTAGAAAGCTAGTACTAGGTACAGGCTTTCTTGGACTTTGATGGAAAAGTCATAATGGGGGTTTAAATGTGAAAGGATTCAATCAATACTTAGAATCAAAAAAAGATGTACAGTCTATCATAGATGGGGCAGAAGGCGGTCTACAGGAGCAACTTGTTGCCGGTTTATCTGGATCAGCAAAAAGTATGCTAGTCTCCGCAATCAAGGCATCGACTAAGCGCCCAATTCTGCTTGTTACCTATCAATTAGTTCAAGCTCAACAATTATATGATGACTTAACCGTTTTATTAGATGAAGAACAGGTGCATCTCTATCCTGTTAATGAGCTCATTGCTTCGGAGATAGCCATCTCAAGTCCTGAATTACGAAGCAGTAGAATCGATGCGTTAACAAAGTGGTCCAGTCAGAAATCTGGAATTCTAATTGCGCCAGTCGCTGCATTAAAACGAATCTTACCTCCGATTGATTATTGGAGTAAATATCAGCTTAGTTTTCAAGAAGGCAAGGAAATAGAGATAGACTCCTATTTACATTCGTTAGTAGATATGGGGTATGAACATGCTTCCATGGTAACGACACCAGGTGAATTTAGTAAACGTGGGGGAATTATTGATATATATCCGGTTACAGAACCACACCCGATAAGAATCGAACTATTCGATGATGAAGTAGATTCTATCCGTTATTTCGATGCGGATTCTCAGCGTTCATTAGATCGATTAAAGGGAGTTACCGTTGGACCTGCAACAGAATTATTATTATCCAATGAAGACATTCTAGTAGGTGCCAATCGATTAGAGGAAGCTTTGTCTACTACGTTGAAGAAGTTAAAAACACCGGAAGCGAAGGAAATGCTTGTAGAAGCAATTGAACCAGATATTGCACGGATGAAAAATTTAGAACACTATCAGGAGATGCAAAAATACATTGGGTTTTTCTATGATAAACCTGCTAGTTTATTAGATTACTTACCTCAAGATGGATTAATTATCTTAGATGAGATGAGTAGGATTCAGGAAACGGCTACTAATCTAGATCATGAAGAAGCGGAATGGTACAGCAGTTTATTAGAGGTAAATAAAATGGTGGCGGGAAGTAGATTTTCTTTAGATTGGCATTCGGTCTGGGAAAATATGAATCAACCTCGTATCTATTTGTCAGTTTTTTTACGGCATATCCCAAACACTAATCCACAAAATATTGTTAATCTATCGTCCCGAGCAATGCAGGAATTTCATGGCCAAATGCATTTGTTCAAAAATGAGTTAAAGCGGTGGACAAAAGGTGATTATTCAGTAGTTATTGCCGTTCCTAATAAAAGTAGAGCCGAGAAGGTACATTCTATATTGGCTGATTACGAAATTGAAGCAGCTGTAACGGAAGAACTAACTTTACCTGTAGAGGTACCAACTGTATTTGTAGCTAACCTAACAAGTGGTATTGAATTACCAATGCATAAGCTTGCTGTCATAACAGAAAGTGAATTATTTAAAAAGCGGACGAAACGTTCCAGGAAGAAACAGAATATCTCAAATGCAGAGCGAATTCAAAACTACCAAGAGTTAAAGGTAGGCGACTATGTCGTTCATACAAATCATGGTATAGGTCGTTATTTAGGAATTGAAACACTCGAGGTTCAAGGGAAACATAAAGACTATATGTTAGTCAAATACTCAGGTGATGATAAATTATTCGTACCAATTGATCAAATTGATTTAGTGAAGAAATACGTCGGTTCAGAAGGAAAGGAACCAAAGCTATACAAACTTGGTGGAAGTGAATGGACGAAGGTTAAACGAAAAGTCCAAAGTTCTGTTGAAGATATTGCCGATGATTTAATTAAATTGTATGCAGAACGCCAATCCCGAAAAGGATTTGCATTTTCACCAGACGGAGAAATGCAGCGAGAGTTTGATGCATCTTTCCCATATCAGGAGACAGAGGATCAGCTTCGTTGTATAGAAGAGATAAAACAAGATATGGAAAATATTAGACCAATGGATCGCTTACTTTGTGGGGATGTTGGTTATGGAAAGACTGAGGTGGCCATCCGTGCGGCCTTCAAGGCAGTTGCTGATGGGAAGCAGGTTGCTATCCTTGTTCCAACAACTATTCTTGCCCAGCAACATTATGAAACAATACGGGAACGATTCCAAGATTATCCGATAAACATCGGTTTATTAAGTAGGTTTAGAACACCAAAGCAACAAAAGGAAACGATAGATGGATTGAAACGTGGGTTAGTGGACGTCGTTATCGGAACACATCGTCTTCTTTCAACAGATATCGAGTATAAGGACCTTGGGTTACTAATTGTAGATGAGGAGCAGCGCTTCGGGGTCAAACACAAAGAAAAAATCAAACAAATGAAGACAAATATAGATGTCTTAACGTTAACAGCTACACCAATCCCACGGACCCTGCATATGTCTATGTTGGGTGTTCGTGATTTATCGGTTATTGAGACACCTCCCGAAAATCGCTTTCCAATTCAGACATATGTATTAGAATACAATCCTGTGCTGATCCGGGAAGCAATTGAGAGAGAAATGGCACGTGAGGGACAAGTGTTTTTCTTATATAATCGCGTGGAGAATATCGATAAAATGGCAAGAGATATTGGAATGTTAGTTCCAGAAGCCCGGGTAGCCTTCGCTCATGGACAAATGAATGAATCAGAATTAGAAAATGTCATGTTTGGTTTCTTAGAAGGTGAGTTTGATGTTCTAGTCAGCACAACCATCATTGAGACAGGGGTCGACATACCCAATGTAAACACGCTTATAGTTTATGATGCCGATCGCATGGGACTTTCACAGTTGTATCAATTAAGAGGTCGTGTCGGGCGCTCCAATCGAGTTGCTTATGCGTATTTTACGTATAAGAAAGATAAGGTCCTGACAGAAGTCGCCGAAAAGAGATTACAAGCAATTAAAGAATTTACGGAGTTAGGCTCTGGATTTAAAATCGCGATGCGTGATTTATCTATCCGTGGTGCTGGTAACCTACTAGGTGCACAGCAGCATGGCTTTATTGATTCAGTTGGATTTGATATGTATAACCAAATGCTACAAGAAGCCATAGAGGCAAAGAAACAAGGGAAAGAGATTGAAGACATCAAACCATTTGATCCGGAGTTGAATTTAGTAATTGATGCCTATATCCCTGATTCTTATATAGAAGATGAACGACAAAAAATAGATATGTACAAACAGTTTCAAACGATCACATCTAAGGATGATATCCGTGAATTACAAGATGAGTTGTTAGATCGCTTTGGTGATTTCCCGACGGAGGTAGAGAATTTATTTATCGTATCCGAGCTACGTTGGCTTTCTAAAAAGGAAAGAATTGAATCCATAACGGAAACGAAACAAAAAATTGAGTTACTACTTTCAGAAGATAGAAGTCAGCTTGTCGATGGAGCGAAAGTATTTGAGCTTGCCAATGAATTTGGAAGAGAATTCATGCTTGGCACGGAACAGAACAAATTGAAGGTCATTTACCGATACTCTAGGGATTCTAAGCATAAACGGTACGATGCTATCAAAGAGTTTATTGAAAAAATGGATAATATTAATCGAGAAGTACAATAAATGGTATTTCATGTATAGTTCTTCCAAGATGATTTATACTACTAAAACACAACTGGTGTTCAACATATAGATAAATCTGGAAAGTTGTGTAAATACTTAGGTTTGGAATGAACGTGATTCCAAGTCCCAACTTATCACTACACCATTCGAGTGACATAATAGGCTTAGCTTCTAACTTTGGCACCAAAAATCATCATAAGAAAGCGAGGCTTCATGGTATGAAGGCAACAGGAATTGTACGACGGATTGATGATTTAGGTAGAGTAGTCATCCCGAAAGAAATCAGAAGAACATTACGAATCCGAGAAGGGGATCCACTAGAGATTTTTATTGACCGTGAAGGAGAAGTTATTCTAAAGAAGTATTCTCCAATTAACGAGCTAGGAAACTTCGCTACAGAGTATGCGCAGGCGCTGTTTGATTCGCTCCATAATCCGGTATTTATCTGTGACCGTGATGAGATAATAGCGGTAGCCGGAGAATCAAAAAAAGATTACTTAAATAAAAACATTGGATCTAAAATTGAAAAAGCAATTGAGAGTAGAACGCAAACTTTGGAAACAGAAGCAAGCACGATAGAGATACTATCGGGTCAGGAAGAAGAAATTAATTCATATTGTTTGAGTACGATAATTGCGAATGGTGACCCAATTGGTTGTGTTGTCATGATATCAAGAGATGGTGAAAAACTTAGTGAAGTGGAAAATAAGGCATTAGAAACAGCTGCAAGCTTTTTAGCGAAGCAAATGGAATAAAGTAAGTAGGGTAAAAATTAGTTCACTTAGCTAATTTTTACCTTTTTTTATACAAGGAAAAGATGAATGGGGATATCGTATCCAATGGAGTGGTCTCTTATTGTGGTATAATGAAATGAAATTTTAAAGAAGAATACCGATAGAGGAAGTTACATATATGGAAACAAGTAAGTTTGTTAAGGGAGCTCTCATTCTGACCTTTTCAGGTTTGATTGGTAAGCTGCTTAGTGCAGGTTATCGTATTCCCTTACAAAATCTAACGGGGGATATAGGTTTTTATATTTATCAACAGGTATACCCAATATTAGGAATTGCCGGAGTGTTAGCCTTATATGGATTTCCGAGTGCAATATCTAAGTTAACAGCTGAAAGGGAAGGAATATCTACGAAACAATTCATTATTCCTATCGTATTGTTATTAATGGGGATTTGTGGCCTACTTTCTTTATTTCTATTTGTGAATGCGGAAAATTTGGCGATGTTTGTTGGCGATGAACGATTAATCTCGGCATATCAGATTTCAAGTTTCATTCTATTGCTGATTCCTTTCTCTGCCCTGCTAAGGGGAATTTACCAAGGTAATTCGAATATGGCTCCAACGGCATATTCTCAATTAGGAGAACAACTTATTAGAGTTCTTATCATTATTGCCGCGGCAATTATAGTCACACGTTTCGGATATGATGTCTATCTGATTGGAAATTTTGCGGCAATAGCATCTTTTATGGGCATTCTTACCGGAATCATCATCCTACTTCTTTTCCTAGGAAAACACAGACCAATAATGGTACAACAAACAACGATACCATGGAAATATTATTGGAAGACTATTCTAGTGTTTGGGTTAGTAGGATCATTGAGTCACATGATCCTATTGATTATTCAGTTTGCAGATTCCTTCACAGTCGTACCAGCACTTATTGAATATGGGTACTCTCAGCGTGAAGCAATGGAAGCGAAAGGGATATTTGATCGAGGACAACCTTTGTTACAAATAGGAGCGGTGCTTGGTTCTTCATTTGGATTGGCTTTGATACCTAGTATTGCCAAAGCAAGGGTATTCAGGGATTCCTCTGAAATCCAGAAGGAAGTATCTAGTTCATTAAAGGTTAGTTTCTATTTAGCTTGGGCAGCTACGATAGGTTTAATCGTACTCTTTCCAGAAGTAAATCGGTTACTGTACCAAGATAATAAAGGGGATGAAGCTTTAACATTCCTCATGATTGCAGTTTTGCTTAGTTCCCTCGTCATTACGACGAGTTCCATCTTACAGGGTATCGGATATTTGAAGTGGACAGCATACTTTATTATCGGAGCATTTATGATCAAATGGCTGTTAAATTTACTATTAGTACCACGTTACGGTATTTTGGGCAGTTCCATTAGTACCATTTTAAGCTTATTGTTTCTTTTTGTCTTAACTATCATGATGGTTAAAAGGGTTTATTCTAAGAAGAGGCTCATCATGATCAATAGAAAGGCGTTTATTCTTGCAAGTATAGGGATGATTACATTTCTACTTCTAGTATGTAGAATTTTCCCTTCCGATACCTATTCAAGATTCCCATTACTAATTTATGTTCTATTCAATTCTATTATCGGAGCAGGAATATATTTAACGTTATTATTCCGCTTCGGTGCATTTACCAATAAAGAAATTAGCCTTTTACCATTTGGCTCAAAATGGCTACAACGATATAGGAGGTCTCGTTAATATGAAGCAAATTGAAGTTATTGGACTCGGTGCTGGCGACATCGAACAATTACCACTTGGCATTTATCGGAGATTAATAAAACATCCGGATGTCGTATACGCCCGTACTTTGGATCATCCCGTCATTTCTACCTTGCAAGAAGAAGGTGTACGATTTTCTTCCTTCGATGAGTATTATGAGGAAGAATCTGAATTTGAATCGGTTTATCATCGGATTGTCGATGAATTGTTAGTAAAGTCGCAGCAAGCATCGATTATTTATGCTGTACCTGGACATCCAATGCTCGCAGAAAAGACAGTTCAGCTATTACTAGAACAGAAAGATGTGGATGTGAAAATACTTGGTGGGCAAAGTTATTTAGATGCATTATTTGCTACTTTAAAGATTGATCCCATTGATGGTTTTCAATTTGTAGATGGGACAGGCTTTAAAAGAAGTCAGCTTGATTACCGTAACCATATCATCTTTTGTCAGGTGTACGACCGGTTTATTGCTTCTGAAGTGAAGTTAGCTTTATTAGAGGATTTGCCTCCCGATTACCCTGTAACGATAGTAGATGCGGCGGGTAGTGAGCTGGAGAAGGTGATCACTTGTCCATTAGAAGAATTAGATCATTCCATGGAAGTAAGTAATCTGACAAGCTTGTATATACCACCTGCACCAGATGAATTGCTAACCCATACATTCCAAAAATTAAGAGAAGTAATCGCAACATTAAGAGGACCAAACGGTTGTCCTTGGGATAAGGACCAAACTCACGAATCGTTAAGAGAGTATGCAATTGAAGAGGTTTATGAGTTAATCGATGCGATTAATAATCAAGATGATGATGGAATAATTGAAGAACTTGGCGATGTTCTACTTCAAATTATGCTACATAGCCAAATAGGTGAAGATAATGGTTATTTCACAATAGATGATGTTATTCGAACGATAACAGAGAAAATGATTTTTAGACATCCCCATGTTTTCTCAGACACTTCTGTTTCCTCAGTAGATGATGTATTAAGTAATTGGGAAGCATTGAAGAAGAAAGAGAAAGAAGAGCGGACTTCATTGTTAGATGGTATACCAAGTGGACTGCCATCACTTCTAAAAGCATTTAAGTTACAGAAGAAAGCTGCCAAGGTTGGTTTTGATTGGGACCAAGCTGAGGATATTTGGGCAAAATTAGATGAAGAACTAGAGGAAGTACGAGATGCAATAAACTCCAAGGATGAAACGGAGATAGAAAAGGAATTTGGTGATATATTATTTGTGCTAGTGAATCTAGCAAGATATTATAAAGTAAATCCAGAGAATGCTTTGTTACTAACGAATCAGAAGTTCTTCCGTCGGTTCACGTACATTGAGGATCAATTAAAAGAAAAAGGAATAGATATTTTGCAATCCAATTTGGAAGAAATGGATTATTATTGGAATCAAGCAAAGGAAAGAGAGTGATTAGTGATGCGTTTAGATAAATTTTTGAAAGTATCCCGGTTAATTAAAAGACGTACCCTCGCAAAGGAGGTTGCAGATCAAGGCCGAATTACGATTAATGGTAATCAGGCAAAGGCTTCAACTGTTGTTGCGGTTGGAGACACATTGCAAATTAGATTTGGCCAAAAACTTGTAACCGTAGAGGTAACATCTTTAAAGGAAACTGTCCGAAAAGAAGAAGCAAGTATGCTATATAAAATAGTAAAAGAAGAAAAAATCGAAAGCGAATAGTTCTATACTTGTCCCTCCTTTCATAAATTATTACGGATAAGGAGGAAGCGGATATGAACTATTATGAAAAAGAAAATAGTACAAGAGTCGTACAACAGGATCATCAGTTAAAATTAAATAATCGTAGACTTCTAGAGATAACAGGAGTAAAAGAAGTCGATAGTTTTGATAACGAAGAGTTTTTACTAGAAACCGTTATGGGTTATCTCATTATTCGAGGTCAAAATCTCCAGTTGAAAAACCTTGATGTTGGCGAAGGTGTTGTTTCGATTAAAGGTAAGATATATGAGGTATCCTACGTTGACGAACATCACCAGGAGAAGGCTAAAGGCTTCTTTAGCAAGCTATTCCGATGACACTAAGTGTCCAATTTTTAACAATGGTCTCCATGATCGCGGGAGGCCTTTATCTTGGCATGGCACTAGACACCTTTCGCCGGTTTCAAAAGCACTGGAAGCGTAATGTTATCCTAGTGTATGTGATGGAGGTTTTCTTTTGGCTCACCCAAGTTTTCATTCTTTATTATGTTTTATTCCGAATAAATGCTGGTGAGTTACGTTTTTATGTATTTGCAGCTTGTTTACTAGGTTTTTCAGCGTATCAAGTATTTGCAAAAAACCTTTATAAACGCCTATTAGAGAGAGTCATTTTTATTATTGCTAGCATCTATAAGTTTCTATACCGATTAGTAAAAGCAATCATTTTTACACCTATAAAATATATTACGCAACTTTTAGTAGCGGTGATCATTTTCCTCTTTAATACCACCTTACTGGTAGTTGGTTTTGTTCTGAAGTGTGTCTATTTTCCATTGAAATGGATATTTATTAGGATATATCGCCTATTACCAAAAAAATGAAAGTATTTTTACACCATTTAGCAGGATTTTATAGTAAAATACAGAATATATGTAGAAAGTACTGGAGGTATATCTCATCTAAGAGGAGGTGACGCTATGCAGGATAAAAATGTAACAAAATTGAACTCAAACTATATGAACCAATATGATGCATACATAGAAAGACAAAAGCGAAAAAAACAGCGTCTTATTCGTCGTCTAGTCCTGTTCGCCACTGTGGCTGTACTCTTGATTGGGGGCATGGCGGTATACCACTTTAACCAACGAGTATTACACGCTGAAAAGGTAGAAGAATATGAGACTTTACAAGAAGACCTAGCCAACCTAGAAAAAGAAGAAGATAAATATAAAGAGGAAATAAGTTTACTGAATGACGAAGAGTATATTTTAGAAATTGCTCGGACAAAATACTTCCTCTCTAAAGAAGGTGAACTTATTTTTAAAACACCAGAAGATAACACGTCTTATTGACACACTTTCAAAGCCTTCGCTATAATATATAAGTAAAGTATTATTGTAGGTGGAAATTTTCCATTCTACATGCATACAACTATGGCATTCGAAACGAATACCTAGTTTTCTAAAATTCTTAAGGAGGAGCATTTTTTTTATGTCAATTGAAGTAGGCAGCAAGCTGCAAGGAAAGGTAACCGGTATCACTAATTTTGGTGCATTTGTCGAGCTTGGCGGAGGAACAACAGGGCTTGTCCATATCAGTGAGGTTGCCGACAATTATGTCAAAGACATTAATGAACATCTTTCTGTAGGAGATCAAGTAGAGGTTAAAGTTATTAATGTCGAAAAGGATGGCAAAATTGGTTTATCAATTAAAAAAGCGAAGGAAAAGCCAGTTCGCCAGAATCCAAGAGAACGTACGGAAACATTTGAAGCGAAAATGAATCGTTTTCTTAAAGATTCTGAAGACCGTTTATCCTCTTTGAAAAAGCACACGGAATCTAAACGTGGAGGTCGAGGTGCTAGAAGGGGGTAGCAGACGCTGTCTACCGGATAATGCTCTAAGTTTATTTCATATACTTGAATCTTAAACAGCTACTTACAAAAGTGGCTGTTTTTTTATTGGAAGAGGCGAAAGGAAGCAAAAGTGATTTTCTATAAAGGAAAGCAGCCCTAACGGTATTTGATAATGGAAGTAAAACTAAAAAAGCTTGTTATCTATTTAGATAACAAGCTTTTGTTTGATAGCGGCGGAGGGGATCGAACCCACGACCTCACGGGTATGAACCGTACGCTCTCGCCAGCTGAGCTACGCCGCCATATGAATATAAAATTGGTTGACGATATTCAGTCAACAAAAATCATCATACAATATAAGCTCTTTTGTGTCAATATCTTTAAATAAAAAGGGTATTTTCTGAATTATGTTGAATTATATAATGGATAATCATGAGAGGGAAGGTGTATCTATGGAATTAGGACACGAAGTATTATTTACACAGCTTGAAACGTATAGAAAGGAATTATTAAATCTAGTAGAGGATGTCAGCGAAGAAGAGGCAGAAATAATACCAAACGGTTTTAAAAACAATATTAGATGGAATTTAGGACATATCTATCTAGATCAATACTTATGGATAGAAGCAGTTACGAAAGAAAAAACAGCTGTGGATCCTGGCTTTGCAAAATGGTTTGGATATGGAACTAGCCCAAAAGACTTTACGGAGGAAACACCGACATTAGCAGAGCTTAAGACATTACTCGCCAATCAGCCGTTAGAGATAAAAGAAAGCTATGCAGACCGATTAACGGAGATGTTTCCCCCAACGGAAATGGGAATGAGAACTATCGAACAAGTACTAGTAAGGACTATTTTTCATGAGGGTCTACATTTGGCAGCAATTCTATACTTAAAACGTTTTATCCATAGTTAGGTTGAGAAAAACCATTCTCTAAATTTCATATTTTTTATTTCTTGTACTCCGACGTACTATGACAAAAAGAATAAATAATCATAAGGATTATGACGAAAACCCAACCACATCCTAGATATCAGTCGAACGATTTAGTTATTTACCCCTCTTGTTTTGACAAAATAAAGATTTCATTTGTGGTTTACTGTTAGGAAGAGATACTTGTCCATTAAAAAGTATATGCGTGCAAGTAGACTAATAGAACAAGGAATGAACCATAAATATTATTCGTCAAAGAGGAGTGGTTGAATGGAATCAGTAACAAGAGCGAGGACCGAAGTGATAGGTGTGGAGAGTACATTCTGGGAAGCCTTGAGGTTGAAAGCATATGCTCAAGGTAAAAAGTTACTGCTTGATCGTGGCTGGTTACATGTGTTCGTTGGTTTTTTATTAGGGCGGGCAATCATCTTGTCAGTCGTGTCACCTTTCGCTGTAGCATTTCTTGCAACATTGTGGTTCATGCAGAAAGACAAAGCCGCAAAAACATTGTTGGCTACTTTGGTAGGAGCATTTACTATTTCATTATCACAGGGCTTATTTGTTGGAATAGCGATGTTTTTCTTTCTGATCCTAGCAACAATTTTTAAAAACATAAAGGGACAATATGCGAAGATACCAATATTGGTTTTTCTTGCCACAGTAGGACCAAGAATTTGTTTATATTCATTTTCCGGACAACTTACTTCCTATGAATGGATGCTTATATTAGTAGAGGGTGTATTAGGAACTGTCCTCGTCTTGATTTTTATGCAAAGCGTCCCACTACTTTCTAAAAATAGATATCGCCCAACCTTAAAGAACGAGGAAATTGTCTGTATGATCATTCTTATTGCTTCCATTCTAACGGGTACTGTTGGGTGGGAGTTGTACGGTGCATCAGTGGAGCAAGTTTTATCTCGATACTTTGTATTGATTTTTGCCTTTGTTGGGGGTGCTGCAATTGGCTCGACGGTCGGGGTAGTTGCAGGACTTATTTTATCTTTAGCGAATGTGGCTAACCTTTATCAGATGAGCTTATTAGCATTTTCAGGGTTACTAGGCGGCTTATTAAAGGAAGGTAAAAAAGTTGGCGTAGGTGCAGGATTGTTAGTTGGTACGTTCTTAGTAGGAATCTATGGAGATTCAAATGCTCTCATTCCTTCGTTAGTCGAGTCGACAATGGCGTTTCTATTATTTTTAGTAACACCTGCTAGTTGGTTTAAACAATTATCACGCTATATTCCAGGAACAGAGGAACATACCAATGAACAGCAGCAATACTTGCAGAAAGTCCGTAACGTAACAGCAAAAAGAGTGGAACAATTCTCGGAGGTATTTGATGCCTTATCAAAATCCTTCAGTACGGCAGAGAATTATTCTCTGGAAGAAGAAGAGTCTCAACGAGAAACGGATTATTTTCTAAGTAATGTAACGGAGAAAACCTGTCAAACTTGTTTTATGAAGGAACGTTGTTGGCAGCAACAATTTGATACGACGTATTCTCTAATGGGGGAAATAAAGCAAGATCTTACTACAGCTAATGAGCCTGGTAGAAGATTAGTCCGTGAGTTTGAGAATCATTGTATAAAGTCACGTAAAGTAATTGATACCATGCGGGAAGAAATGTCATATTATGAAGCCAATCGAAAGCTGAGGAAGCAAGTAGTAGAAAGTAAGAAATTAGTCGCGGAGCAACTTAAAGGGGTTTCCGATGTCATGGATGATTTTGCTAGGGAAATTCTTAAGGAACGAGAACACCACGAGAAGCAAGAAATGCAAATCATTCATGCTTTAAAATCCATTGGTATTGAATTAGAAAAATTAGATATCTATCGATTGGATAAAGGTAATGTGGATATTGAAATGACTGCTGCTTTCTATGATTACCATGGCGAAGGTGAAAAACTTATCGCACCAGTGCTATCAGACATTTTAAATGAAACAATCGTTGTGAAGCAGGAGGAAATATCACCATTTCCAAATGGATACTCCTTCTTGGCATTTGGTTCTGCGAAGGAATTCACAGTAGAGACAGGAGTTGCCCATGCCGCAAAAGGTGGCGGCATAATCTCTGGTGATAGTTATACGATGATAGAATTAGGAGCAGGAAAATATGCGATGGCAATCAGTGATGGCATGGGGAATGGGGTTAGAGCTAGTGAAGAGAGTAGGGAAACATTACGTTTACTCCAGCAAATCCTACAGACTGGTATACCTGAAAAGGTTGCTATTAAATCGATTAATTCCATCCTGGCACTACGGACAACGGATGAAATGTTTGCAACCTTGGATTTAGCAGTTATTAATCTTCATAATGCTTTTGTTAGATTCCTAAAAATCGGATCTACACCAAGCTTTGTTAAACGTGGTAGTCAGCTCATGAAAATAGAAGCGAGTAATTTACCTATGGGGATTATACAAGAATTTGATGTGGATATTGTCAATGAACAGTTAAAGGCAGAAGATATCTTGATTATGATGAGTGATGGTATTTTTGAAGGTCCAAAACATGTTGAAAATATTGATCTATGGCTAAAACGTAAAATCAGAGAAATGGAAACAGATAATCCACAAGAAATAGCAGACCTATTACTAGAGGAAGTAATTCGCACTCGTTCAGGAGAAATTGAGGATGATATGACGGTGCTGGTTGCAAAGGTGAAAAAGAATATACCAGAATGGGCTACTTTTCCAATCTACCAAACGAAAGCACAATAAAATATACTAGATTCCTTCTAATTTATGTATACTTCCAACCTTTTTTGTCGATGATGGTAAAGGAATAATTTGGAGGTGTTCGTATTGAAGAAGGGGACTTTAAAACAAATTCTACTAATTACGGATGGGTGCTCTAATAAGGGAGAAGACCCAGCAGCAACAGCTGCATTAGCTCTTCAACAAGGTATTACGGTAAATGTTATAGGTATTTTAGAAGACGACCAAACAGAAGAACCTGAAGGGTTACAAGAGGTCGAGGAGATTGCTCTTTCCGGTGGAGGAGTAAGCCAACTAGTGTATAAGCAAGCATTATCTCAAACCGTCCAAATGGTAACCAAACAAGCCATGACACAAACGATTCAAGGCTTTGTTAACATGGAACTAAAGCAAATACTAGGGAAAGAACAAACAATGGAAGATTTAGATCCAGAGAAGCGCGGAGAAATCATGGAGGTAGTAGAGGATTTAGGAGAGACAAGTGATTTAGAAGTCTTAGTATTAATTGATACGAGTGCAAGTATGCATGATAAACTGCCTACTGTTAAGGAAGCTTTGATTGATTTATCCATTAGTCTTAATTCTAGGGTAGGGAGAAATCGATTTGCAATTTATAATTTCCCGGGTAAACGTAAAGATATTGATAAAGTACTAGACTGGTCACCTCGATTAGACAGTATATCTTCTGTATTTCCGAAGCTTACAAGCGGTGGGATCACACCAACAGGTCCAGCTATTCGGGAGGCAATGTATCAGTTTGGTAAGAAAAGCTTGCTAAGGAGCTTACGAAATAACCATGAACAAGACATCGAAAACGTATGATACTTTTTTAAGACCTGGGATAACGATTCAAGGCAAATGGCACCATAAGCAATATGTTATTATTCGAAAGCTCGGGAAGGGTGCTATCGGTTCGGTTTACCTTTGTGAATCAAATGGTAAGAAGGCTGCACTAAAAGTAAGTGATAAAAGTGCTTCTATTACAATGGAAGTAAATGTTCTAAAGTCACTAGGAAAGGTCCAAGGTAGAAGTCTTGGGCCTTATTTATTGGATGTAGATGATTGGATTGTCCCTGGTGTAGGGGCGTTTTCTTTCTATGTCATGGAATATATTCAAGGAAAGACACTTCCTGAATATATGAACCAACGTGGGGAAGAATGGATAGGGGTATTTATGCTTCAGTTATTAGATGACCTAGAAAGTCTACATGAGGCAGGCTGGGTCTTTGGTGATTTAAAGGTGGATAATCTCTTGGTCACCTCATCCCCGGCTAGATTGAGATGGGTTGATGTAGGAGGAACCACTCAGGTTGGAAGGGCGATAAAAGAGTATACGGAGTTTTATGACCGTGGTTACTGGGGACTCGGTACCCGGAAAGCGGAGCCGAGCTATGATTTATTTGCTTTAGTTATGGTGTTTTTAAGTGTATATCATCCGAATCATTTTCCGAAAGGACAAAATCCACAGGCTATATTATTCAATAGGGTGGATCGAGTAAAGGCATTGAAACCGTATAGTTCCTGTTTAAAAAAAGCCTTAGTCGGGAAATATCAAACAAGTGCAGAAATGAAGCAAGAGATATCAACCGTACTTTATGATTTGCAAATGCAAAAGACTACTCGATCTAACACCAATTCCATATCGAGTAGAAGGCAGGATAAATCTTCTAATGCTTTGGAGTACATTGGTTTAGTATTACTTGCTTTAGGTTATTATCTTTCATCATTGTTAATCCCTTAATTCACCTTAGTTCTATGTTAAAATGAGAGGTACTTAAGGTTAAGAAGGTGTGTATTGTGAAAGAGGAAGTAACTGACTTTATTCAGAAACACCAATTACTTGCTGCAGGGAAGACAGTATTGGTGGCGGTTTCTGGTGGTCCTGATTCCATGGCATTATTACATTATTTTAAATCCATTCGTGAGCAGTGGCAGTTAAGGGTAATAGCACTCTCTGTTGATCATCAGCTACGGGGAATAGAGAGTAAAGAGGACCTTTTATATGTAGAGGGAATTTGCAATGAATGGGGTATAGAGTTTATCGGAACTTCTATTAACGTAAATGAGTTCAAGAAAAGAGAACAACTAGGGACACAAGTCGCTGCAAGAGTCCTACGTTATCAATTCTTTGAAGAACAGATGAGGCGGTTGCAAGCTGATTACTTAGCATTTGGCCACCATGGTGATGACCAAATAGAAACCATGCTAATGAAATTTACTCGTTCTGGTGATCCCGGTTCTATTACTGGAATACCAGTGAAAAGGGCGTTCGCAGGTGGTCAAATCATTCGACCATTTCTATGTCTTACAAAACAGGCAATTGAAGATTATTGTAAAAGAAATGGTATTAATCCGAGGTTAGACCCATCTAATAATAGTATTGATTATACTCGTAATTTTTTTAGAAAACAGATTGTTCCATTACTGAAGGCTAAGAACAGTAGCTTACATAGAACCATGCAACATTTACATGAATCACTTGAAGCGGATAAAGAGTTCATACAAATGGAAGGCGAAAAAATGTTTCAGGAGGTTGTCCATTTAGAAGAAAATCCGAAAAAAGTCATGTTTGACATCGATGTGTTTAAGTCGCGTGCATCTGCTTTACAAAGAAGTACCTTTCATCTAATATTAAACTATCTATATGGTGACTTACCTAAGGATCTGTCTTATGTCCATGAAGACCAATTCTTCTCATTAATGGCTAGTCAGAAAAGTAATACGCAAATTGATTTCCCACGTCATTTAAAGGTACTAAAAGCATATAATAAGCTTATCTTTTATTTTTACCATGAAGAACCTGTATTATCAGATTTTCACGATGTTATTCCAATTCCAGGTGAAATAAGCTTACCAAACGGTAGTAAGCTAATTGCTACATATATTGATCATGTTCCGGGGCAGAATGAGAATACATATATTTGTTTGGAAAATAATATAACCCTTCCACTACATATTAGATTTCGTCGAGAAGGCGATCGAATGAGCTGGAAAGGCCTGAATGGTAGCAAGAAGTTAAAAGATATTTTTATGGATGCAAAAATACCCTTACATGAACGGAATAGATGGCCAGTTGTAACGGATAATAATGGAGAAATAATTTGGTTAGTGGGATTAAAGAAAAGGGACTCGATACCTAGGCAGGATAAATCCTTATATATACAGTTATATTATGAAAAAGGCATATTGTAGGAGGATAATTGTGCATAACGATATTAAAAAGATACTCATAACAGAAGAAGAAATTGCAGCGAAGTGTAAGGAAATTGGTGAACAGCTAACAAAGGAGTATGAAGGTCGTTTTCCATTAGCGATAGGGGTACTAA
Organism: Ornithinibacillus scapharcae TW25; assembly: GCF_000190475.1. GTDB lineage: Bacteria > Bacillota > Bacilli > Bacillales > Amphibacillaceae > Ornithinibacillus > Ornithinibacillus scapharcae. The sequence goes on along the minus strand of NZ_AEWH01000020.1, from coordinate 11,527 downwards.
AAGGGGCTCTGCCATTTATGTCCGATGTGTTACGAGAGGTTCAAACGCATTTAGAAATGGACTTTATGGATGTGTCTAGCTATGGCGGAACCAATATGGTTTCATCGGGAGAAGTAAAGATTTTAAAGGATTTAAACACTAAAGTAGAGGGTCGAGACCTATTAATAATTGAAGATATTATTGATAGTGGGAACACATTACGTTACTTAGTAGACTTGTTTAAATATCGTAAGGCTAATTCTGTAAAGATTGTCACTCTACTGGATAAGCCTTCTGGCAGAACCGCAGACATCAAAGCGGATTTAGTTGGGTTTGAAGTTCCTGATGAATTTGTCGTTGGATATGGATTAGATTACGATGAGAAGTATCGAAATCTGCCATATATTGGTGTTCTTAAGCCAGAAATTTATGGCGGAGAAGAATAGGGAAGAACCCTGTAAAGTCTCTATAGATACAGGGAGTAATTAGTTGTAAAATTTAAATTTTATATGATACTATTGTTAATAGTTTTTCCCATTTGGGAGGAGGTAGGCAATGAACCGAGCATTCCGTAATGGATTTTTTTACTTAATGATATTTTTGGTTATAATAGCCGCTATTAGTTTAATAAGTGGTAATCATGAACAGGCTGAGGAACTTAATGTTAATAAGTTCATGCAGTCACTAGAAGCAGGTGAAGTGAAGGAATTAACCATGCAGCCTGTGAATGGGATTATGCGCTTTACAGGTACATTGAAAAATGATAAGCAGTTTGTTGCTCAAGTTCCTGATAATGACGATATTATTACCGATATCACGACTAAAGCAAGAGAGCAAAGTGTGTTAGATGTAGAGCCCATGGATCAACCAAGTATTTGGGTGACACTACTAACAACAATGATACCGTTCTTAATCATTGGACTTTTATTCTTCTTCCTACTTAGTCAAGCTCAAGGTGGCGGCGGTGGCCGTGTAATGAACTTCGGTAAAAGTAAAGCAAAAATGTACAACGAAGAAAAGAAAAAAGTACGCTTTACAGATGTAGCCGGAGCAGATGAAGAGAAACAGGAGCTTGTAGAGGTAGTCGAATTCTTGAAAGACCCTCGTAAGTTCTCAGCAATTGGCGCTAGAATTCCTAAAGGGGTTCTACTAGTGGGACCTCCGGGTACTGGTAAGACATTGCTAGCACGTGCAGTAGCTGGTGAAGCTGGAGTTCCATTCTTCTCTATCTCAGGTTCTGATTTCGTTGAGATGTTTGTCGGTGTGGGTGCTTCTCGTGTGCGTGATTTATTTGAAAATGCGAAGAAGAATGCCCCATGTATTATCTTTATCGATGAGATTGACGCAGTAGGTCGTCAACGTGGTGCTGGACTTGGTGGTGGTCACGACGAACGTGAGCAAACACTAAACCAATTACTAGTTGAGATGGATGGTTTTGGCGCTAATGAAGGAATTATCATTATTGCTGCAACAAACCGCCCTGATATTCTTGACCCTGCCCTTTTACGCCCAGGTCGTTTTGACCGTCAAATCACGGTTGATCGTCCAGATGTAAAAGGCCGTCAGGAGGTTCTTAAGGTACACGCAAAAAATAAACCTTTAAACGCTTCCGTAGATTTAAAAACAATTGCGATGCGTACTCCTGGGTTTTCAGGTGCGGATTTAGAAAACCTTCTGAATGAGGCAGCTTTAGTAGCCGCACGACAAGATAAGAAGGAAATTGATATGACTGATGTTGATGAAGCAATCGACCGTGTAATTGCTGGTCCGGCTAAGAAAACAAGAGTTATATCAGAGAAAGAACGCAATATCGTAGCCTATCATGAAAGTGGTCATACGATTATTGGAATGGTACTTGATGAGGCCGATATCGTTCATAAGGTTACGATTGTCCCTCGTGGTCAAGCTGGTGGATATGCGGTAATGCTTCCAAAAGAAGACCGTTACTTCATGACGAAGCCAGAGCTATTTGATAAGATTACAGGTCTACTAGGTGGGCGTGTAGCAGAGGAAATTGTTTTTGGTGAAGTTAGCACCGGTGCATCAAATGACTTCCAGCGCGCGACTGGTATTGCTCGTAGAATGATTACGGAATTTGGTATGAGTGATAAACTAGGTCCGTTACAATACAGTAGTGGCGGCGGGGAAGTATTCTTAGGAAGAGATATTGGCAATGATCAAAACTATAGTGATGCCATAGCATATGATATTGATAAGGAAATACAGAATTTCATTAACTATTGCTATGATCGTGCGAAGACCATTCTTACGGAAAATCGCGATAAACTAGAGTTAATCGCTCAAACGCTTCTTGAAGTGGAGACTTTGGATGCTAGACAAATCAAGTCTTTATTCGAGAAAGGTGTTCTACCTGATCCAGAGGATTATGAAGTAGACGAAGAATCCGATAAAGATCTTAAGGTAAATATCACCTCCAAAAAAGATGATGAAACCGTAGACTCATTTGATGAGGCAAAAGCAAAAGCTGATGAAAAGCTACGCCAAGAAATTGAAGAAGATAAAGATAAAAATGAATTTTAGATAAGAAGGGGCAGCCTAATTAATAGGCTGCCTTTTACATTCTCGATAGGAAAGAATAAATAATCTTAGCCTTTTCACTAGTTTTAGCAAAACTAACGCTCGAAAAAGGACGGGCGAATGCGAGTTTTTCTAATCATCCTAAAGTTAGTTCCTGAGATTTCACTTACGTTTTTGAATTTGGTATATTATTAAAGACTCCGGAGTTCTGCAAATAAACAAGAAAGAACTTTTGGTAAACATATACTATTTAGGAAGGAGCTACATAATGCTCTTTGTACTGGATGTAGGAAACACCAATACGGTTTTGGGAGTTTTTGAACAAGAGAAGCTAAAATATCATTGGCGAATTAAAACCGATCGTTACAAAACCGAAGATGAATACGGAATGTTAATAAAATCATTATTTAATTTTAATGGAATAGAGCTTACAGATATAAGTGGTGTGATTATTTCATCAGTTGTCCCTCCAATTATGTTTTCGTTGGAGAGAATGTGTAAAAGGTATTTTATGATGGAACCAATCATTGTAGGGAAGGATACCGTCGAAACGAAATTAAAAATGTGCTATCCAAATCCTAAAGAAATTGGGGCAGACCGTATTGTAAATGCTGTTGGAGCAATCAAGGAGTATCAAGCACCATTGGTTGTGATAGATTTTGGAACCGCAACAACATATTGCTATATAAATGATGCAGAAGAATATTGTGGTGGAATTATATCACCGGGTATTAACATTTCAATGGAGGCACTGTACCAACGAGCTTCCAAGCTACCCAAAATAGAAATTGAAGCGCCGGCCAGCATCGTAGGTAAATCAACTGTTGAAGCAATGCAATCAGGTGTTTTCTATGGATATATTGGCCAGGTTGATGGTATCGTGACTCGAATCAAAAAGAACTTCCGTACTAACCCAACAGTTATCGCAACGGGAGGACTAGCTTCTCTAATAGGGGATGCTTCTGAAACTATTGACCATGTAGATCCATACCTAACATTAAAAGGGTTATACGAGATTTATCATATGAATCAACCAAATCAGTCATAAAGGAGATTGTTTATCCATGTCAGATTACTTAATTAAAGCAACATCATTTAATGGGAGAGTTCGTGCGTACGCTATACGTTCCACCAATACAGTTGAGGAGGCGAGAAGACGCCAAGATACTTGGGCTACTGCATCTGCAGCGATGGGACGCACCATTACGATTGCAACGATGATGGGTGCGATGCTAAAAGGAAATGACTCATTAACGGTAAAAGTAGAGGGTGGAGGCCCAATTGGAGCAATTGTTGTTGACGCTAATGCGAAGGGTGAAGTTAGGGGCTATGTTTCAAATCCCCATGTTGATTTTGATCTGAATAGTAAAGGGAAGTTAGATGTCGCTCGTGCTGTAGGGACAACAGGTAATTTAACCATTGTAAAGGATCTAGGATTACGTGATTTCTTTACCGGACAAGTGCCAATTGTGTCTGGTGAAGTAAGTGAAGATTTCACCTATTATTTTGCGACCTCAGAGCAGGTTCCATCTGCAGTAGGAGCTGGAGTATTAGTAAATCCAGATCAAACTATTTTAGCTAGTGGTGGATTCATTGTTCAACTTATGCCTGGGGCAGATGAAGAGGTAGTCGATAAGCTTGAGAAAAGAGTACAATCCATCCCACCTATTTCCTCTCTAGTAGAGGCTGGCAAAACACCGGAAGAAATATTGGAGCTACTATTTGAAGGTGAAGAATTGAAAATTCATGAAAAAATGCCGGTGCAATTTAAGTGTAAATGTTCGAAGGAAAGAATAGCGAACGCAATAATTGGTTTAGGGAAAGATGAAATTCAACAAATGATAGATGAGGACCACGGAGCAGAAGCTACTTGTAATTTCTGTAATGAGGTATACAAGTTCTCAGAAAAGGAACTTGAAGAATTAATCGAAGCATAAACTTTGTAGTGTTTGGAAGGAGTAATCTATGTCAAAAAAACTACTATTAAGCATAATTGTTGTACTCCTTATTACAAATGTTGCAACAATGCTGTTATGGAGAAATGATCAATCAAACGAATCTGCACTTGATGATGAAACAATTGATACAGATAAGCCAGTTGCTTCTATTGGAGGAAAAGATATTTCCTATACCGATTGGATGAAGGCATTAAAGTCGAATTATGGAGAGAATCAATTAAAAAGTATGGTAGATCAGCAAGTGGTTAAAACATTAGCAAAGCAAAATGGGATTACGGTAAGTGATAAAGTTATCAAACGTGATATTGCATTGCTTACGACCATGCAAGGAGTCACCTCTGAAACGAAACTCAAGGAACTCGAACAGAAATGGACCGAAGATATTACGTATCGTTATCAACTGGAAGCTTTACTAGCGAAAGATATTACGGTTTCAGATGATGAGGTGCAAACTTACTACACAAAGTACGATGGGCAATATCAATTCAATGAATCGGTTCAGCTTTCCCATATTTTAGTTTCCGATATGGAAACTGCTGAAAAGGTTTATAGCGAATTGGAAGATGGAGCAACATTTTCTTTATTGGCAAAGGAATATTCCATTGATGAGGCTACCAAGGATAATGGAGGTTACTTAGGCTTTAACTCTGTTGATACAGAATTTCTTCCAGATAATTATTTCGATATAGTTGAGGGGTTGGAGGAGTATTCTTATAGTGAACCGTTTGTAACAACTAACGGTATAGCTATATTGTATTTGCATAAAAGCTTACCGGAAATTACATTCACCTTCGACGAGTTAAAACCTTACATTCGTAATGAACTTGCCTTACAAGCTTCGAATCAAAATCTAATAGCTGACCGTTTATGGGATGAGTTAGATATAAAATGGATATATGGGGAATAACTTAATAAGAGAAAATCATTTTGCAAGAAACCTTTGCTAATGATCGCAAATAGTCCAAATTAATTTTTGGACTTTTTTGTTGACAGTTTAGTACTGTGAGAATAACATTATAAATAAATCCTATAAGTTTAGTAGGGATTATTGGGAGGTATTTTAATGAGAGTTGCAGATAATATTACTGGATTAATCGGGGAAACACCTATCGTGAAATTAAATCGCATTACAGACGAAAATAGCGCAGATGTTTATGTTAAATTAGAGTTTTTCAATCCTGGAAGCTCTGTAAAAGATCGTATTGCTTTAGCCATGATTGAAGCTGCAGAAGCAGAGGGGAAATTGAAGGAAGGCGACACAATTGTTGAACCAACTAGTGGGAATACTGGTATTGGTCTAGCAATGGTAGCAGCCGCAAAAGGATATAAGGCAGTACTTGTTATGCCTGATACGATGAGTCAGGAACGTCGTAACTTGTTACGTGCTTATGGGGCTAAGTTAGTGTTAACTCCAGGTGCGGAAGGTATGAAAGGTGCTATTAAAAAAGCAGAAGAGCTTGTTGAAGAAAATGGCTACTTCATGCCACAACAATTTGAGAATAAGGCAAATCCGGAAGTTCATGCACGCACAACAGGTAAAGAGATTGTAGAGCAAATGAAGGATGGGCTAGATGCATTTATCTCTGGAGTTGGTACTGGAGGAACGGTTACTGGTGCTGGTAAGGTTCTTAAGGATCATTTCAAGGATATTAAAGTCTATGCTGTAGAACCAGTTGATTCTCCTGTGTTATCTGGTGGAAATCCTGGTCCACACAAAATCCAAGGTATTGGTGCTGGTTTTGTTCCTGAAGTTCTAGATACAAAAATCTATGATGAAATCATCCAAATTACCAATGAAGATGCATTTGCTACCTCTCGTGAAGTAGCAAAAACAAACGGAATTTTAGGTGGTATCTCTGCAGGTGCTGCAGTTGCTGCTGCTATCAAGATTGCGAAAGAATTAGGCAAAGGGAAGAAAGTCCTCGCGGTGTTCCCTGATAATGGGGAACGATATCTTTCAACAGCTCTTTATCAATTCGACGAAGAGTAAATCCTTAGAAGGTTAGTATCAGATTATGATACTAACCTTCTTTATTGTGACAGAACGGAATGATATAGCTGTGGGTAAATTGTGCAAATGCGGGTTTTTCCAAATTATGATAGGATGGAACTAGATATTTTTTGAGAAGGGAAACGATTAAATGCTTTTAAAAACAGCATCCAAAATATATGATCTATCAGCGAGAACACATATTATGGGCATACTAAATGTAACACCAGATTCTTTTTCAGATGGTGGAAGCTATACGACTGTTGCTAGAGCGGTTGATCAAGCAGTGAAAATGGAACAACAAGGTGCTGATATTATTGATATAGGTGGAGAATCAACTCGACCAGATCATGCCCCCGTTTCAGCGGAAGAAGAAATAGCTCGAGTCATACCTGTTATTAAGGCGGTAAAGCAAGCTGTAAATATTCCTATTTCTATTGATACGTATAAAGCAGAAACTGCGCGACAAGCAGTAGAAGCTGGTGCGGATATTATTAATGATGTGTGGGGAGCGAAACGCGATCCGGAGATTGCCTCTGTGGCTGCTCGGTATCAAGTTCCAATAATTTTGATGCATAACAGGACAGAGGATAACTATCACGCTTTAATGGATGATATGATACAAGACCTTCATGAAAGCATCGATATTGCTATAAAGGCAGGAGTATCAAAGGAAAATATTATTTTAGACCCCGGAATTGGCTTTGCGAAGAATGCGAAAGAAAATCTCATTGTTATGAACAACTTAGAGCGTTTGACTGCGATGGGTTATCCATTATTACTAGCAACATCCAGGAAACGATTTATAGGTAGTGTTTTGGACTTGCCGCCGGCTGAAAGGGACAATGGTACAGGAGCTACGACTTGTCTTGGAATAACGAAAGGTGCACATATGGTCCGTGTTCATAATGTGAAAGTGAATGTAGAACTGGCTAGAATGATGGATGCCATGCTACGTGTGGAGGGGTAATGATGGATAAAATAATACTAACCAATATGCAATTTTATGGGTATCATGGTTTATTACCGGAAGAGAAGCGTTTAGGACAACGCTTTAAAGTAGATCTAGAACTGTTCTTAGATACAAGTAAGGCTGGTTTGTCCGATGCAATGCAGGATTCCATCGATTATAGTCAGGCATATCACCGTGTGAAAAAGATAGTAGAAGGAGAATCAAAGCATTTAATAGAGGCAGTTGCAGAGACAATTGCTTCAGATTTACTTTCTGCATTTTCCATGTTAAAGGCCTGTAATGTAAAGGTAATTAAACCGGATCCACCAATTGCGGGGCATTATGAATCAGTTGCAATAGAGATTTATCGGGAGAAACATCATGAATAAAGCATATCTTGCACTAGGTACTAACATCGACCCAAGACAATCTTACTTAAGCAGAGCAATGGAATTATTAGAGAACGAAAAAATAACAATTTTAAAGAAGTCATCTATATATGAGACTCCTCCGGTTGGGTATACCGACCAGGCCGACTTTCTGAATATGGTATTAGAAGTTCAAACGGTTCTTTCTTCTGAGGGTCTATTAAACACCTGCCAAACTATTGAGAAAGAACTAGGTAGAGAACGACTAATCCGGTTTGGTCCGCGAACAATTGACCTTGACATTTTAGTCTATAATGATGAAAATAAGAAAACGGAGCGCTTAACGATACCACATCCTAGAATGCATGAAAGAGGATTTGTATTAGTCCCCTTACATGAGATTGCTCCAAACTTAAAGCTACCATCGTTGAATAAGACCACCGATGAATTGCTTCAAGAACTTCCTGCAAAAGAAAAGAAGGATATTACTATATGGAACAAATCAGAACAGGGAAAAGAATTAAGGCGTTTCGAAAATTAAAGCGTTATACGCAAGTAGAATTAGCGATGTTACTTGGAATATCGTTAAGTGAACTTGGTGCAATAGAGAGAGGTACACGAACTGCTTCAAGTGAATTAATTGAAAAATTAGCGGAGACGCTAAACATAGAGCGTGATGAACTTTTAGGAATTCAGGAGGAATAATGATGTGGAATATTGGGGATATTACGATACCCAACCGCGTAACACTTGCACCGATGGCTGGGGTAAGTAACTGGGCATTCCGTTTAACGGTAAAAGAATTTGGTGCAGGTCTTATCACAGCTGAAATGGTTAGTGATAAAGGCATATTAAATCGTAACAAAAAAACCATGAGCATGCTCTATATTGATGAACAAGAAATGCCAATGAGCCTTCAAATATTCGGGGGAGATAAGGACTCTCTTGTACAAGCTGCACAATACGTGGATCAAAACACAAATGCTTCTATTATTGATATTAATATGGGCTGCCCTGCACCTAAAATCACAAAGATTGATGCGGGGTCCCGTTGGTTACTTGATCCAGATAAGATTTATCATATGGTCAAAGCGGTAGTGGAGAATGTCGAAAAACCAGTAACAGTAAAAATGCGCACAGGCTGGGATGAAGATCATATTTATGCAGTTGAAAATGCGAAAGCAATAGAAGCCGCAGGTGGTAGTGCAATTGGTCTTCATGGAAGAACTAGAAAACAGATGTATGAAGGATATGCAAATTGGGACATTATTAAGGAAGTAAAACAAGCCGTTACCATTCCGATCATTGGAAACGGAGACATAGACAGTCCAGAGATTGCTAAGAAACGTTTGGATGAAACGGGAGTCGATGCTGTTATGGTTGGACGCGCTGCACTAGGTAATCCCTGGATTATTTATCAAATCGTGAAGTATTTGGAAACGGGTGTACTCATTCATGACCCATCTCCACGAGAAAAGATAGAAGTTTGTCGCCTTCATATGGATCGTCTTATTACATTAAAGGGCGAGAAAGTTGCTATAATGGAAATGCGTAAACATGCCGCCTGGTATCTGAAAGACATTAAAGGTAACGGGAAAGCAAGAAAACAAATTAATCAAGCAGAAACGCGTGAAGAATTAGTGAATATTTTATTTGAGTTTGTTAGAGAAGTAGAAGCGGATATGAAAGCTTCCTAAATGAAGGGCAATAAAATCTGCTAGAATATCTAGCAGATTTTATTTTATAGGTTTTACTCGAAGAAGTATAATTTCTATGGACCCAGGTAGTGAGAAACAATAGATTTAGTAACTTTAGTTGATGATAAAGCCTATAGAGGTGTAAAATGTAGGTTATATTGAGATAATAATAATAGATTTACATAGTAGAATTAATACCAAATTATATCGTAAATAATGAATAATGGAGTGATACTAGTGTCAGAAGAATTAAATGAACATATGCGTGTCCGACGCGAAAAGCTTGATACATATCGTGAAAAAGGCCTTGACCCATTCGGTGGAAAATTCACTCGGACAAGTTTGGCTACAGATTTACAAGCAAAGTACGACCAATATACAAAAGAAGAATTAGAAGAAACTGAGTATAATGTAACCATTGCTGGAAGAGTCATGACAAAACGAGGTAAAGGTAAAGCTGGGTTTGCACATATTCAGGATTTGTCTGGACAAATTCAACTATACGTCCGTAAAGATGCAATTGGAGAAGAAGCTTACGAAATTTTCAATTCCATAGACCTTGGTGATATTGTTGGGGTAACTGGTGTCATGTTCAAGACAAATGTCGGCGAATTATCCATTAAGGTAACAGAGTTTGAGTTGCTAACCAAATCTTTAAGACCACTTCCTGAAAAATATCACGGTCTTAAAGATGTCGAGCAAAGATACCGCCAGCGTTATTTAGACTTAATTACTAATATGGATAGTAGAGAGACTTTCGTAACTCGTAGTAAAATCATTCGTGCTATGAGAAATTATTTAGATTCTAATGGCTTCCTAGAAGTAGAGACACCGATGATGCATAGTATCCCTGGTGGAGCAAGTGCAAGACCGTTTATTACTCACCACAACGCTTTAGATATTCCGTTATATATGCGGATAGCGATTGAACTACATCTTAAGCGTTTAATCGTAGGTGGACTGGAAAAGGTTTATGAAATTGGAAGAGTATTTCGTAATGAAGGGGTATCGACTAGACATAACCCAGAATTCACGATGATTGAATTGTATGAAGCGTATGCCGATTATCATGATATCATGGAACTCACTGAGAATATGGTTGCACATATTGCAGAAGAAGTACTTGGTACAACGACTGTCACATATGGTGAACACGAGATAGATTTAAAACCTCAATGGAAGAGATTGCACATGGTAGATGCTGTAAAAGAATATACTGGTGTAAACTTCTGGGAACATATGAGTGATGAGAAGGCAAGAGAGTTAGCCAAGGAACATGGTATCGAAATAAAGGACAATATGACTTTTGGACATGTTGTAAATGAATTCTTTGAACAAAAAGTAGAAGAAAAGCTTATTCAACCGACCTTTGTATATGGTCATCCAGTGGAAATCTCTCCACTTGCAAAGAAAAATGAAGAGGATGAGAGATTTACGGATCGTTTTGAATTATTTATTGTAGCTAGAGAACATGCTAATGCATTTAGTGAACTTAATGATCCGATTGATCAACGCGAGAGGTTTGAAGCTCAAGTTAAAGAAAGAGAAGAAGGAAATGATGAAGCTCATCTTATGGATGAAGATTTCTTAGAAGCACTTGAATATGGTATGCCTCCAACAGGGGGCCTAGGAATTGGGATAGACCGACTAGTTATGTTGTTGACTAACTCACCGTCTATTCGTGATGTACTACTATTCCCGCAAATGCGTAATAAATAACTATCTAACAACAGCAGAAAGCCTCTTGTTCTAGAGGCTTTCTTTTTAATATAGTGTATTTATCTACATTACCAAAAATTTCCTTGTATAAAAGCTTGATAAAAGGTTAGAATCATGGTAAATTATATTTCGTTGCTTCTAAAAACGAAGCTAACAAAAGTAATTAAAAAAGTTGTTGACTTGAAGTTGATAACATGATATATTATTTAAGTCGCTAATTTGCGGCGCGGTTATGAATCGCGAAAACTTCTTAAAAAAAGATGTTGACACTGGGTTTACAGTGTGATATAATGTAAGAGTTGACGCAAAAAACAAAAACATTTTGC
>NZ_AEWH01000021.1 GCF_000190475.1 Ornithinibacillus scapharcae TW25 | reverse complement strand
TTAGCAGACGAAATAAATCGTGCTACACCAAAAACGCAGTCTAGTTTATTAGAGGTTATGGAAGAATTTCAATCTACAATAGATGGTGAAACGATAAAGGTTGAAGCACCATTTATTGTTATTGCCACCCAGAATCCCGTAGAAAGTAATTATGGAACGTTCCCATTACCAGAAGCGCAACTTGACCGTTTCTTATTTAAAATAGATATCGGATATCCGACTAAAGAAGAAGAAAAACAAATCTTAATGAATTATCGAACCAATGATCCATATCGTGATATTCAATCTATACTTACTCTTGATGAAATTCGTACTATTCAAGAAGATGTTAAGCAAATCACGGTTTCAGAAGTTGTCCATGAATACATATTAGATTTAATTCAAGCTTCTCGTCACCATTATGAGGTAGAACTTGGTATAAGTCCAAGGGGAATGTTAGCACTAATGCGAGCAGCACAGGCACGTGCCTTTCTTAAAGGTAGGGAGTATGTTACACCAGATGATATTAAAACAATTACTCCGTTTGTGTTTGAACATCGTTTAATTTTAACCATGGAGGGATCAATTAAGAAGACATCTTCCCAAGTGGTTGATGAAATATTACAATCTGTATCTGTACCTGTGGAAGAAGGAGCAGTTAGCTAATGGCGTGGAGAAAAGAAGCCGGGACAGATGATTCCCGTAGCTATGAATATATTCTAATAGCTCTTATTGTTTTTTTCATCATTGGTGTAATTTATCGTTCTCCAATTGTATTTATTGGTGTTGGGATATTTGCAGCTTATCTAATAGCTTACAAGATTTATGATAGAGGAGTAAATAAAAGTCTTTCTATAAACAATAAGCATAGAACTGTAAAGCTGTTTCCTGAAGAAGAAGAAACATTACGATTTACCATTGAAAATCAATCCATCTTTCCTATAATAAATGGTCAATTATCATTCCAATTAGGTTCAGCTATAAAGGCATATACCATAACAGATAAAGAGGACTATTGGAAGGAGTTAAATCTTCCTTTATCGTTGATTCAAAAGAAAAAAACAATTATTGAAATACCAATACGTGCAGAGCAACGCGGAGTCGCGAGAGTACAAAATATTTCGTACACTTTTCCACATTTACTGAATTTTAGTATGCTTCGCCTTCGTTATACAGACTTTTATAGAACCGAGGTTATTGTTTACCCTAAATTATTACCTGTCCAGGGGATAGAAGCCGTATATCATATGATGCAAGGCGACAGTAGGCTCAATTACTCTCCTTTTGAAGATATACAAAGTCCATTAGGTACGCGAGACTATAGCTATAGTGATCCGTTTCATAAGATTAACTGGAAGGCTACCGTTAAGACACAAAAACTACAAACTAATATATATGAAAAAGTTGTGGACCGTAGTTTTGTATTTATTGTTAACCTTGGCACAGTAAATTCTAAAAACATGATGAGCTTTAACAAAAACTTAGAAAACTTACTGTCTTATACAGCTTATTTAAGTGAATACGCTACTAAAATGGGAATACCATTTGAGATATTTATTAATACAAGAAAGCCAGGTAAAAACCCTTACATGCACCTTCATGAAGGTGAGGGGAAAGCGCATTATATGCATGCACTAGAAATGTTAGCGCGGGTACATAAGCAATCTCCTATCCTTCCATTTAACAAGTTACTGTACAAGATTGCAAAGCAATTTAATAAACCAAAAACGGTTATTTTTATAGGGGACATCCCTAATGGTGCAACTGGAATCTTACACTCTTTCAAACAAATGCAGCGAAGTACTTATCGTGTGATGGAAGCCGAGGGGACTGGGTTAATAAGGCCTCTTGTTGTAAGGGAGGCAATTGAGGATGCAAGATAATTGTCCTAATTTTGTCCTAAAAAATAGTAATAATACTCCGAATGTTCGCGACGATACCAGTTTGGTAGAAAAACTATTAATTTAACTGGCGCGATTTAAATAAAAAGGGTGACGCTATGCATACAAATGAAAAACTAACGACTGCTTACCACTTCGTCTGTGAAGGTATAATTATCTACCTACTGCTGCTCCCAATATCATTCTATTACTATCAAGATATATCTCATTGGTTTTTTGTATCAACGCTAATAGGAATTGCTTTGTCTTTTGCTGTTCTTTCTACGTTTAATAATAGTCATGTACCCTATATAGTATCAAGCCCAATCCTAATTTTTGTTTTTTACACGTATGGGTTTCCTGTGACTTTAAGTATTATCTTTACTGGTATCTTAGTATGGAGATATATTGTATTGCGAACAAAATCCTTTCACAGGAATGATGCTGAGTATATTGGAGCTGCATTCATCTTAACAATCTTAGGCTTAATCATTTCAAGAGATTTTCAAATTTTAATGTTTCTATTATTGGAAATTATCATCGTGCTACTTGGATTTACATTTAGTCATTTATTAGTTATCGAAAAGGAAAAACAACGAACCTTCAATAGGGCAGTGTGGTTGAAATGGGGAGGTTTCTCCCTATTTGTCCTATCCGTCATATACTTATTATCAGATACTCTTTCAATATTGATGGGGAAGGTATGGGGACTTTTCGGAGGAGGGATGACATTCCTCGTTACAGGAGTTGCGAAATTCTTTGAATGGCTGGGTATTAGTTCATTCTTTCAAAGTGGAATCGATAATATGGAGCCAATAGAAGAAGTTGGAACGAATGAACCTGAAAAAACGATGTTAACGGATATAGAACAACAAGACGGTGAGTTTGGAACCTTTGTAATCATTGTTATCGTATTACTTCTCGTATTATTTTTCTATCTAATTAGGAAAGCAATGAGGGCTAAGGTAAAAGAAAAGGAAGAAAATAATATAAGTATTACGTATGAGGACAAGGAGCTCGTGAACCAACGTAAATTTTATAAGGGGTTCGGAGAAAAAAGAAGAAATAAGCCCAAGCATCCGATTCGTAAAGTAGTCTATGATTTTGAAAAAAAAGCAGCAAAACTTGAACTCGGAAGAATGCCATATGAATCGATTGAGAACTGGTTTGAACGACTTGGTATCGAAGAGGAGTTGGAGGTATACCAAAAGGTTCGTTATGGTGGTAAAGGCTACTCTGAGGAAGAAGAGGATAGGCTTCGGACGATTTTAAAAGGATTGGAAGATAAACTATTAAGTTTGAACGAAGATAGTAATGCCTAGCATTTGTGAATACTAGGCTAGTACGGATAACCATTACCTAACATAAGCCAAATAAAAGCAACCGTGAAAATAGAGATGAGTATAGAACTGAAAATATAAAGGATAGCAGTTTGATAATCTTTATTATTCATCATTTGAAGGACTTCATAGCCAAAAGTAGAAAATGTAGTATAGGATCCACAAAATCCAATACCTAGTAATAGCCATAATGGTTGGCTAATTGTACCTTTTTGATAAAAATAGAGGGTAAGAGCTAAAAGGAGAGATCCTGTTATATTGGCTAGCCATGTCCCAATCGGTCGTTTGGAGAATTTAATAGAAATAAAAAAACGGAGGATGCTTCCAATAGATCCTCCGATTGCAACGAATAAGATGTTCATGTGGATCTCCTACCTTTTTTTGCTAATAAGAACCCTCCATAAGCTAGTAGTAATCCTAGTAGTAAACTGAGCAGTACGTATACTACAGCCATTGATGGATTGTAATTCCAAAGTACTACCGTTTCACTAGCGAATGTAGAAAAAGTTGTAAATGCCCCAAGAAGTCCTGTCGTTAGACCAGTAAAAACTTCCGTAGATATTCGATTTTTTATCGCAGATGCACTCATTAAATAGGCTAGTAGGAAGCAACCTAATAGGTTTACTAGCAAGGTAGCGATAGGAAATACGCTATCACTCTCCATAATAATAGAGATGCTATAACGTCCAATCGCACCTAGCATACCTCCTAGTGCTACAGCTACATATAGCTTTAATACCATTAAACGTCTTGACATTGAGGACATAAGCCATAAATTTCAAATTTGTGATCTTCAATTTCATAATTCGCCAACGACTTTCGCACTTCTTCCATCGGGCAAACTTCAATTTCCTTCGTCTTACCACAATCCTTACATATAAAATGATGGTGGTGGTGACTTGCGCAGTTCATTCTAAAATGTTTTTCCCCATTTAATTCTGTAACCTCCAGAATACCTACTTCATGATATAAGTGCAAATTTCGATAAATGGTATCAAAGCTAATCCCATCGTAAGTAGATTCTAGATGCTGTATTAAATCCTTCGCTGTTCGATATCCATCTGCATCTTCAAAAAAAGATAATATATCTTTTCTCTTTCCAGTAGTTTTATAGCCTTTTTTCTTTAATAGTTCAATTGCATCAGAGGTATTCACGCTTTAACCCTCCTTAATCCTTGTAGTCGTTTAAAACCAATTGATAATAATAGTATCAGTATAGCTACAACAACAATAGTTCCCCCAGGTGGAATATTTAAGTAATAACCTGTGATTAATCCAATCATAACAGCTAATTCACCAAATGCAATAGATAAAAACATCATCTGCTTAAATCCTTTTGCAACACGCATACTCGCTGCGACAGGTAGTGTCATTAATGCGGACACTAATAATACCCCTACTATTTGGATAGAAGCAGCTATAACAAGCGCGGTCAAAATGATAAATAATAAATGTATTTGCTTGGCATGTATACCGGAGACCTTCGCATGCTCTTCATCAAACGATAGGGTAAATAATTCCTTATAAAAATGGTAATAATGATAACGACGAATATGGTAATAGCTAGAATCGTAATAAAATCAGTTTTGCTTACAGCCGATGCAGATCCAAAAAGATAGTTCATCAATTCCGTATTAAAACCGTCTGCTAAAGCAATAAATATAACACTTAGACCAACTCCACCTGAAAGTATAATTGGAATGGCAATTTCTTGGTAAGATTTATAGACACTTCTTAGTTTTTCGATGAAAATAGAGCCAACTACTGAAAACACTAAGCCACTGTAGATTGGTGGAAATATCATAAATGTAAATTTCTTCTCGATAAATAGTCCAAAAGCTATACCAGCTAATGTGACATGTGATAATGCATCAGCAATCAAGGATAATCTTCTAACAACGATAAAGGTACCTAATAATGGTGCTATTATTCCAATTAGAATCCCTGTAATAAACGTTTGCCGTAAAAAATCAAATTCTAATAAATCTGCTATCATATTTTCTCCTCCAGCGTTAATGGTCATGTGACACAATATTCACTGGGTGACCATAAACTTTTGACATTTCTATCTCTGTTAAATTTTCAAATTCCTCTGGTTTACCATGGAAATGCAATGTCTTATTTAAACAAGCAATTCTTGTAGCATATTTCGTCATGGTACCTGTGTCATGTGTAACTAATAATAACGTTATACCATTATTTTTATTTAAGTCATGTAATAGTTCATAAAATTTCTGGACATTTTCATAATCAATCCCTACAGTTGGCTCATCTAGAATCAACAATTCAGGTTCGCTAACAAGAGCCCTGGCAATGAAGACACGTTGCTGCTGTCCTCCCGATAAATTACCAATATTTTCGTAAGCATATTCGGACATGCCCACATCATGAATCGCCTTTAATATTTTCTCTTTATCTTTTTGTTTAAAAAACTTAAAATATCCTATTTTACTTGTTAATCCAGCGGATACCACTTCATACACGGTAGCAGGAAATCCTTTGTTAAAGGCATTAGACTTTTGTGAGACAAAACCGATTTTGTTCCAATCTCTAAACGACTCTACAGGCGTGTTAAAAAGAGAAAGTTGACCACTGTGTGGCCTTAGAATACCGAGAATAATTTTAATTAGAGTAGTTTTCCCTCCACCATTTGGACCAAGTAGTCCGATAAATGCACCTTTAGTAATTTCAAAATTAATATGATGGAGGACCGTTTTGTTTTCATAGGAATAGCTTATGTCGTTAAGAGATATAATAGATTTTTGGTCCATTTAACATGCGTCCTTTCATTGAGTTGCTTGATCTAATATGTGTAGGTTTTTTTCATTAAGGTAAGATAATCTTCATTTCTATTCAGATCTTCCTCCGTTAGAACTGCGAGATTATGGATAGTTAAGGAATCCACATCAATATATTCTTGAATAATCGTTGATACTTTATTAAATGTGTTTTGTTCGAAAATGACATAGTTGAAATCACTCTTCTCAGCTTGTTTAATAATCTTTATTAAATCTTTTTGAGAAGGTTGAAGAGTGGAAGAGATTCCATTTATGGAAACTTGCTCAATGCCATATCGCTCTTCCCAGTATCCAAATGCAGCGTGAGAGACAAGGATCTTTGACTGTTTTTTATTTGCTAACGTCTCTGAAAACAATTTATCTAATTCTGCAAAATCTTCTATTAATAGTTTAAAGTTTCTTTCATATAACGCAGCTTGAGAAGGATTAATTTCCATGAGCTGTTCTACAATGATGTGGGCCATATCAATCATGCGAAGTGGGTCTATCCATATATGAGGATCATGCTCCCCATGGTTGTGACCATCATCATGATGATTCTCAAGTTTGAGTGTTTCACCTTGTTCATGAAGATGAACTGGTTCATAAAGCTCTTCATATAATCCTAGCTCTAATAGTTTAACATTTTCAATCTTCAAGGCATTAGCAATTGCTTCACTAAACCCTTCCATTCCTGCTCCTATATAAAAGAAAGCGTCACTCTTGGCAAGGGAGGTCATCATTTTAGTTGTTGGCTCATAAGAGTGAGCATCGACTCCAGGAGGGAAAATGGAATAGACGCTTAGTGTGTTACCACCGATTCTTTCTACTATATATTGAATGGGGTAAACGGAAGTATATATCGTTAACTTCTCATCTGGTCGAGCATTCTCTACGTTTTGACAACCAAAGAGAAGGCTGCTAAAAATAATGGTCGTGAATATACGAATGATTCTCATAAATGCCCTCTCATTCTCTGCTGTTCCTACTGACCTATGTAATCATATCGAAAGCATTACGATTTGTAAATAGGAATGATTACGATTTTATAAATTTTATTTCTTCCATTCATTTTTCCACTGAAATAGTAACCTATACGGTAATATCTATCACACGGAAGGGCAATTATTAGAAAAAACATCGAATTTTAAAATTTTAATTGCGAAATATCTGAATATAATTTATAGTAAGTATAGATGGATAGGAGACTGTCCGTAATTTTTTCTTAAAAAATGAATGAGTATTCATTCAAAATGAGATTGGGGGACAAAATAATGAAGCGAACAATTAAGCGTGCTGCAGTATTAGGCTCTGGCGTGATGGGTTCAGGAATTGCTGCTCACTTAGCGAATAACGGTATTCCTACATTAATGCTCGATATTGTACCCAAGGCGTTAACCAGTGAAGACGAGAGAAAGGGACTTACCCTGGAGGATAAGGTTGTACGAAACCGAATCGCGGAGCAAAGTAAACAACTATTATTAAAACAGAAACCATCACCTATCACATCTAAGTCAAGTCTTGATCTTATCGAAGTAGGCAACATGGATGATGATATGGAAAAATTGGCTGATGTCGATTGGATTATTGAAGTGGTTGTAGAAAGATTAGATATTAAGAAAACTGTATTTGAAAAGGTAGATCAATACAGAAAAATCGGTTCCATTGTAAGTTCTAATACATCAGGAATTTCTGTAGAAGCAATGGTAGAAGGACGTTCTGAGGACTTCCAAAAGAACTTCCTAGGCACACATTTCTTCAATCCACCAAGATACTTAAAATTATTAGAAGTTATTCCTACAAAGCATACGGATCCTGAAGTATTAAAATTCATGAAGACTTTTGGTGAAGATATTTTAGGGAAAGGTGTAGTAGAAGCAAAGGATACACCAAACTTTATCGCTAACCGAATTGGGACCTATGGTTTACTTGTGACGGTAAGAGAAATGCTTAAAGGTGGTTACAGTGTCGGTGAAGTGGATTCCGTAACGGGACCGTTAATCGGTCGACCGAAGAGTGCAACTTTCCGTACACTAGATGTCGTGGGATTAGATACCTTCATCCATGTTGCTCGTAACGTTTACGACCAAGTGGAAGGTCCGGAGAAGGAAGTATTTACTATCCCAGATTTCATGTTGAAAATGCAAGAAAACGGTTGGTTAGGAGCAAAGAGTGGTCAAGGATTTTTCCTTAAGAAAAAAGGAAAAGATGGCAGTGCTATTCTGGAACTAAATCCTGAAACAATGGAGTACGAAGAGCGAAAGAAATTAAAATCGCCTGCAGTTGAAATGGCGAAACAAGCAAAAGGTTCACGTAATAAATTGAAAGCGCTTATTTCATTTAAGGGTGACCGTGCTGGGGACTTAATTTGGAACATTTTAAAACCAGCATTACTCTATTCGGCGGAGCTAGTTCATGAGATTGCAGACGATGTTGTAGCGATTGACCAAGCGATGAAGTGGGGATTTGGTTGGGAAGTCGGTCCATTTGAAACTTGGGATGCGATTGGTTTAAGAGCTTCCGTAGAACGAATGCAAGAAGAAGGAGATACAGTACCTAGCTGGGTATTAGAAATGCTAGAGGCTGGTCATGAGTCTTTCTACAAAAATAAAACTGCTGACACGTACTATTTTGATCAGGGCGAATACAAACAGCAACAATTTAATGCTAAGGAAATTAACATCAAGAACTTAAAAGAAGTGAATGGTGTTATTAAAAAGAATACTGGTGCTAGTTTAATAGACATAGGGGATGGTGTTGCACTACTTGAATTCCATTCCAAGAGTAATGCAATCGGTATGGATACTATCCAAATGGTAAACTTCGCTATTGAAGAGGTTAGTAAGAATTATGAAGGTCTCGTTATAGGGAACCAAGGAAAGAACTTTAGCGTAGGTGCTAACCTTGCACTCATGTTAATGGAAGCACAAGACGATAACTTCTTTGAGCTAGATATGGTCGTTAAAATGTTCCAAGACATGGGGACAGCCATTAAGTATTCCGAGAAGCCAGTTGTTGTAGCACCATTCAATATGACACTTGGCGGAGGAGCAGAGGTATCACTTCCAGCGGCAGCACTTCAAGCATCAGCTGAAACCTATATGGGACTAGTAGAATTTGGTGTTGGTCTAATCCCTGGAGGAGGAGGTACGAAAGAATTGTATCTAAAGCAGCTTCGGAACCTTCCAAAAGGTATTGATTTTGATCTAACCAAGGTTGCGAATGATGTTTTCGAAAAAGTTGCGATGGCAAAAGTTTCTACATCTGCTGAAGAAGCAAGAGAAAATGGCTTCCTAGATGCTAATGATCGAATTAGTGTGAATCCAGATCATCTTATTTATGATGCGAAACAACGAGTTCTTGAGTTAGCTAAAGCAGGTTATAAAGCACCTAAACGCGAAAAAATCCCTGTCGTAGGTGAGGCTGGATATGCGGCAATGTTACTCGGTGCGAAAACATTACAATTTGGTGGATATGCATCAGATCATGATGTCAAGATTGCCGAAAAGTTAGCATATGTATTATCTGGTGGACGTATTAAGGAAGGCACACTTATTGATGAGCAGGTCATGCTTGATTTAGAAAGAGAAGCATTCTTGAGTCTGATTGCAGAGCCGTTAACACAAGCACGTATGCAATACATGTTACTAAAAGGAAAACCATTAAGGAACTAGGGAGGGGATTAAGTTGAGAGAAGCGGTAATAGTAGCAGGTTCAAGAACGCCTGTAGGAAAAGCAAAAAAAGGATCTTTACGTAATACCCGACCAGACGATTTAGCTGCACTAACTATCAAGGAAACACTAAAGCGTGCTGGTGGCTATGATGGAAATATTGATGATGTCATTATTGGATGTGCGATTCCAGAGGCAGAACAAGGCATGAATATGGCGCGTAATATTGCAGGGCTTGCTGGATTAAGACATGATGTACCTGGTATTACGATTAATCGCTATTGTTCTTCGGGATTACAAAGTATTGCCTATGCATCAGAACGAATTATGCTAGGTGCAAGTGATACGATTATCGCTGGTGGTGCAGAATCTATGAGTCTAGTACCAATGCCAGGGCATGTAATAAAACCAAATCCAACACTTGTAGCAGATGCACCTGGATACTATATGGGAATGGGGCACACTGCAGAAGAAGTTGCAAATCGCTTTGGAATTTCACGACAAGATCAGGATGCATTTGCAGTACAAAGTCATGAACGTGCTGCAATAGCCATAGCGGAAGGCAAATTTAAAGATGAAATCGTACCAGTTGAAATAACAGAACGTTTCATCGGAAAAAATAACAAGGTAGAGGAAAAGTCGTTCTTATTTGATACAGATGAAGGTGTCAGAGCAGGAACCACATTGGATGTACTTGGAAAATTACGCCCAGCATTCCATGTGAAAGGTACGGTTACAGCTGGTAACTCCTCACAAATGAGTGATGGAGCAGCATCTGTACTCATCATGGATCGTGAAAAAGCAGAGGCGGAAGGACTAAAACCACTCGTGAAATTCCGTTCCTTCGCAGTAGCTGGTGTAGAACCAGAAATCATGGGTGTAGGTCCTGTAAAAGCAATTCCAAAAGCACTAGAAATAGCTGGCATTGGTCTTTCGGATGTTGGCCTATTTGAACTAAACGAAGCATTCGCTTCCCAATCCGTTAGAGTAATCCAAGCACTAGATTTAGACACCAATATCGTAAACGTAAACGGCGGAGCAATCGCCCTAGGCCATCCACTAGGCATGACCGGAACAAAACTAACCCTAAGCCTAGCCCACGAAATGAAACGCCGCAATGTCCAATTTGGAGTCGTAACCATGTGCATCGGCGGTGGAATGGGCGCAGCAGGAGTATTTGAACTATTGTAGGTTGGTAGTTTAAAAATATCTTAGGATTAAACATTATACTGGCTAGTTTTGTGAATTGATTTGGGATTCTAAATAAAATGCACTGAGCGGCCCGAATATACGAAGACTCCTGTGGGAGGATAGGCATAGGTGAGACCCCACAGCTCGGGACGAGCGAGGAGGCTCACCAGCCACCCACGCAAGGTAGACACTGTGAGGTTCTTTCGAACAGATGTCGCCCCTGTACTGGGAGTGGAAAGCGAAGTATATTCGGGACGCGAACTTGGCCAGAAAGCTAGATATATAGAGTTTATGCAATATACAATCATTTTAAGAGAGGATGTATAATAATGAGCGAAACAAAAGAAAAATTATTTAAAGGCGGTTCCTTCCTAGTAGAAGACCTAAAAGGAGAAGACATCATCACACCAGAAGACTTCACAGACGAACACAAAATGATTGCAAAAACAACAGAAGACTTCGTAGTAGGGGAAGTACTACCAGTAGCAGAAAAACTAGAAAACCACGAATTCGAACATTCAGTAGACTTATTGAAAAAAGCAGGAGAACTAGGTCTATTAGGAGCTGACGTACCAGAAGAATACGGTGGCCTAGCACTAGATAAAATCAGTTCATCCTTAATCACAGAAAAATTCGCACGTGCTGGCGGTTTCTCAATCACTCACGGAGCACACGTAGGTATCGGCTCGCTTCCAATCGTATTCTTTGGTAATGAAGAACAAAAAGCGAAGTACCTTCCAAAATTAGCAACAGGCGAACTAATTGCAGCCTATGCTCTAACTGAGCCGGGTTCAGGATCTGATGCACTAGGTGCAAAAACAACTGCTAAGTTAAATGAAGAAGGAACTCATTATATTTTAAATGGTGAAAAACAATGGATTACGAACTCTGCATTTGCTGATGTATTCGTTGTTTACGCAAAAATTGATGGAGAGCACTTCTCTGCATTTATTGTAGAGCGTGAATTTCCAGGGGTATCAACAGGTCCTGAAGAGAAGAAAATGGGTATAAAATCTTCCTCTACTCGTACATTAATCCTAGAAGATGCAGAAGTTCCAGTAGAGAACTTACTTGGCGAAAAAGGCCGTGGTCATATTATCGCCTTTAATATTCTAAACGTAGGTCGCTACAAGCTAGCAATTGGTGGTGTTGGTGGAGCAAAACGAGCACTTGAGGTTGCAACCCAATACGTTAACCAACGTAAACAATTTAACACTCCTATTTCTAAGTTCTCTTTAACACAGGAAAAACTAGCAACGATAGCATCTGAAATTTATGCAAACGAGAGTGCAGTGTATCGTACTGTAGGTTTATTTGAGCAACGCATGGGCTCCCTTACAGATGAACAACTAAAAGATGGCCGTGAGATTGCTCGTGCAATCGCAGAATATCAAATTGAGTGTTCTATGAACAAATATACAGCAACAGAATTACTAGATCATGCTGCTGATGAAGCAGTACAAATGCATGGTGGGTATGGCTTCATGCAAGAGTATGAAGTAGAACGTATATATCGTGATTCTCGTATCAACCGTATTTTTGAGGGAACAAACGAAATCAACCGTTTACTAGTTCCTGGTACATTATTGAAGAAAGCAATGAAAGGCGAGTTACCTCTATTCCAAAAAGCTATGAGCTTACAGGAAGAACTTATGATGATGATGCCAGAAGAGCCAGGTTCAGAGCCATTAGAACAAGAAAAATATTTACTAAGAAACGCAAAGAAAATCGTCTTACTTGGTGCTGGATTAGCTGCACAAAAGTACATGCAAAAGATTGACCAAGAACAAGAAATCCTAGTAAATCTTGCTGACATGGTAGCAGAAGTTTACAATATGGAAAGTGCGATTTTACGTACAGAAAAAGCTATCAACGCTACTGGAGCTGAGAAGAATAAGCAAAAACTTCTTTATACACAAGTATATGTACAAGAAGCATTCAACCGTATTGAAGCAGATGCAAAAGAAACCCTTATTGCAGTTGAAGAAGGTGACACGTTACGGATGATGCTTACATCCTTACGTAAACTAACTCGCCATACTCCTACAAATGTAATTGCTATAAAGCGTGAAATTGCAGCTGGGATTATAGAAGCAGAGAAGTATACGGTATAAGGGCAGGATTATCATCAGATTTAACATAATAGGAAGGGGTGCAAACCGGATTAAGGTTAGCACCTCTTTTTCCGTTAGAATAAGACCATATAAATTACATAATAGAAGTTAGAAAAATATGTAAAAGATAAGCCAATATGCTCTTTCGATTGTCTAATAAGTAAGAGAATAAAGAAATGGTGATTCATTATCAGACGATTAGTAAAAAGCTCAAAAAGGTAATGACAAACAAAAATTATCATGTTTCTATCGTACAGTTGCTGCCTTTAGTAAAGTTAACTTTTTTCCAATTACCCCAATAATATAACCAATTAATACGCCTAGTGTATTTAATATAAGATCGTCCACATCAAAGCTTCTGGAAATTATTCCAGTGATGGAAAGAATTAATTGCATGAATTCAATAAATAACGTACTGCCCAAACCAATTATGAAGATAATGAGGAGTGTTACTCTTCTCATAAGTGATAATGCAAATAACCCAATTGGAATGAAGACGACTACATTTCCTAATAGATTAATAATCTGTAACATGATATTTCCTTCAAATTTTATGTATAAATGAATGGTCTTGAATGGCACTAAATTAACTGAAACGTTGTTAGGTATATCGGCCGAGGTTGGATATAGTGTTAGATACAAAAGGCATTCCATGTAGGTTATTAATAAAAGAATAATGATTTCTTGTCTTAATACTAGCTTCTTTATTAAAACTCTTATGTAAATAAGTTTTACTATAATATAGAAAACTAGAGAAATGAGAATCAATAAAATAGGGATATTATTTATATATTGCATAAGCGCTCCTAAGTAATAAGTAGATACTATCAGTATAAGAGACTACTATCTCTGTCAGCAAGGGAAATAAGGATAAATGCTAAAGTTTCCTTTATTTCGCTAAAGCTTTTTGAATCCTCGCTAAAGATTATGTCAACTTAGCCGAGTTTAATGCAAACCAGACCATTTCTATCCATATTCCTTATATTTCCCTGCTCATCATGGTAAAATAGCATTAGAAAAGGAGGGGTTGTTTTGGGACTAACATTTTATTGGTATCCTAACTGTGGAACATGCAAAAATGCGAAGAAGTGGTTTGATGAGCATAACGTTGAATACAATAGCATACATATTGTGGAAGAAACACCTTCCAAACAGGAAATATTGAACCTTATCGAAATAAGTGGACTTCCTGCTAAGAAGTTCTTTAACACAAGTGGGAAGAAGTATCGAGAGCTAAATATTAAAGAAAAAATTCAGGATGCAAGCATTGAAGAAATGGCAGAAATTCTTGCTTCAGATGGTATGTTGATTAAGCGACCAATTGTAACAGATGGAAAAGTTGTAACAGTTGGTTTTAAAGAAGAAGAATATCAAAAAAATTGGACTAAATAATAAGTATTAATACTAGCATTTCACCATAATAGCTTGTATAGTTAAGATACAATTACATATTTCGGAGGGGATTTTAATGAGTCTACCAAATGATTTATTATATTCTAAAGAACACGAATGGATAAAAAAGAAGGAAACACTGTACGTATTGGTATTACTGACTTTGCACAAGATGAACTAGGTGATATTGTCTTTGTAGAACTACCAGAGGTTGGAGAAGAAATTAAAGCTGACGAGCCGTTTGGAAGTGTAGAATCAGTCAAAACAGTATCGGAACTATACGCACCAGTTAGTGGGAAAATTGTCGAAGTAAACACAGAGCTAGAGGATAGCCCAGAGCTTGTTAATGAATCTCCTTACGATAGTGCGTGGATGATTGTTATTGAACCTTCAGATGAATCAGAACTTGAAAGCCTTCTGTCACCTGAAGCGTATAAAGAGTTAATTGAACAAGACTAATTATATAGTGTCGTGAGTACTGACTTTTTTCCTTTTTTGGAAGAGAGTCAGTTTTATTTAGCAGTTCGTGAAGGATAAGTAGTTATCTGATTTGCATAAGAATATATTGACTAGTGAATGCTAGTTTCCAGAGCTATCGTAATAAATTTCTTGTTTTTATAAAGCACTCGCTAAGCTTTACGTAACCGAGTAAAGTATGCGAATACTGTTTTTCTAAACATGAGGGGGATTTATCATGATTTCACATCAGACGGATCGTGTTATAATTGTTGAAGGCTTAACAGATAAGAAGCAATTGGAAAAAATTATTGATGATCAAGTAACGATTATTTGTACGAATGGAACCTTTGATGTCGAACGATTCGATGAAATGTTAGAAACTTATCAGTTGGATGAAAAAGATGTCTATATTTTTGTTGATGAGGATAAGTCTGGTATAAAACTGAGGAAACAACTTTCGCTAGAATTGCCCCATGCGGAACATATTTATGTTAGTAGTGAATATCGTGAAGTGGCGGCTACTCCAGAAAGAATATTGGCAATGCTGCTCCTCGGAAAGCATATTGCGGTCAATCCACATTTTCTCGTTTAGTGATAAGTAGGTGATAATTTGCAAGAAATGACACAAGAACAACTCTCGGTTAAAGACTATCTACTCTATATTTACACTCCTTTTTGCGGTACTTGCCAGGTAGCCAGAACCATGTTAGAAAAGATAGAGAGTGTACATCAAAAGGATATTTTTTATAAAATGAATGCATCATTATACCCGGAATTTATGCATGAACATAAAGTGGAAAGTGTTCCTTGTTTAATCATTAAGAAGGATAACGAGATGAAAGAAAAAATCTATGCCTTTCGCTCCATTCCCAACATATATCGTTATTTACTAGAATACCAGCCCGAATTATTTTCGGTATAGAAAAACTATAAAATTATATGTTGACACATTTTAGTACGGGTGATATAGTTAGTTCATTCACAAAAACTGAATATCTATTTATCTCTTATCAAGAGCGGTGGAGGGAAAGGCCCTATGAAACCGCGGCAACCTTCAAACATTCGAGTTTGAAAAAGGTGCTAATTCCTACAAAGCATATTGCTTTGAAAGATGAGGGAACGTGAGGCTTTAATATACTAATTATTACGTCTTTCTGTTCTCTTACAGAAAGACGTTTTTTTGTTGATAGGAAATTTGATATATTGCATTAAATTTGCAATATATCAAAAAGGGCTTAAGAAAGCCTAAAACGTAATTTTCTAAAACGATTAGTACATCATAGAAAGAGGAGGGATGCATTATGATATCCATCAAAGGTTTAACAAAAGTATTTCAGATAGATAAAAAACAAGTAGTTGCCGTAGATGATTTAAACTTAACGATAAAGAATGGCGAGATATTCGGTGTAATCGGTTATAGTGGTGCTGGAAAAAGTACATTAATCCGTCTCTTGAACCGGTTAGAAGAGCCAACTTCAGGAAAAGTAACCATTGGAGATAATGAGATAACGTCATTATCAAAGAATAGACTTCGTAATGCGCGTCAGAATATCGGGATGATTTTTCAGCATTTTAATTTACTCTGGTCAAGAACAGTAAGTGAAAATATTGAATTTCCTCTTGAAATAGCAGGAGTACCTAAAGAAAAAAGAGTACAACGCGTCAAAGAGTTAATCGACTTAGTTGGTTTAACTGGGAGAGAAAAAGCTTATCCTTCCCAGTTAAGTGGAGGGCAGAAGCAGCGTGTTGGTATTGCACGAGCACTAGCCAATAACCCAAAAGTTTTATTATGTGATGAAGCAACATCTGCATTAGACCCGGAAACAACAGACTCCATCTTAGATTTATTGGTTGATATCAATGAACGATTGGGTTTAACCATTATTCTCATCACACATGAAATGCATGTAATTCGTAAAATTTGTAATCGAGTTGCTGTGATGGAAAAAGGGAAGATTGTAGAACAAGGAGATGTTCTAGATGTCTTCTTGAAGCCAAAACAACCTGTGACGAAGAAGTTTGTAGAACAAGTAATGGGCAGTCAAGAAGATGACATTGGACAATTAATTGAGAATTACTCTACTGGTGAAGTAGTCCGGTTACATTTTGTCGGAGAATCTGCTAATCAGGCTCTTATTAGTAAAATTTCCAAGGAATTTGACATAGAAGTTAATATTCTTCAAGGGAAGATTACCCAAACAAAGCTAGGAGCTTATGGTACATTAATTGTTCAGTTAATTGGAGAGCAAGACGAGATAAGCCAAACTATCCAATACATTAAAGAGAAAACCTCTATTGAAGTGGAGGTATTGAAAAATGCTTAACGAACTATTTCCAAATGTTGTGATAGAGGATTTAGTAGTCGCAACAGGAGAAACATTTTACATGACGATTATTGCACTAATAGGAACAATTATTATTGGAATTTTATTAGGACTATTACTTTACTTAACGTCAACCGGCGGACTATGGGAAAACAAGGTGCTAAATACGATTGTCGCAGCCATTGTTAATATTTTTAGAGCAATTCCTTTTATCATTTTAATCCTATTATTAATACCTTTTACTAACTTCTTAATTGGTACCATAAGAGGACCTAATGCAGCCTTACCAGCATTAATTATCGGTTCAGCTCCATTCTATGCAAGATTGGTTGAAATCGGTTTGAGAGAAGTAAATAAAGGTGTAGTGGAAGCAGCTCAATCAATGGGTGCAAAAACAAAAACGATTATTTTTAAAGTGTTATTGCCTGAATCAATGCCAGCATTGGTTTCAGGGGCAACCGTAACTGCAATAGCATTAATTGGCTACACTGCGGTTGCAGGTGCAATTGGTGCAGGTGGATTAGGTGATTTTGCTTATTTCCACGGATTTGTACGTCGTGATTTTGACGTCGTGTTTGTATGTACCGTATTAATTGTGATTATTGTTTTCATCTTCCAATCTATTGGTGATTTTATTACCAATAGATTAGATAAAAGATAAATTATAAACTTAAAGGGGAGTAAAAAGAATGAAGAAATTATTAGCAGTATTAGTTTTATTAATTGTAGGATTATTAGCTGCTTGTGGTAGTGACAAAGGTAGTAGCGACAAAGATGTGATCAAGATTGGTGCTACAAGTACACCACACGCGGAAATTTTAGAAGAAGCAAAGCCGATTCTTGAAGAAGAAGGTATTACAATCAAGATTGAAGAGTATTCAGATTACAGTTTACCAAACCTTGATTTAAGTGAAGGAACAATTGATGCAAACTATTTCCAACACATTCCGTTCTTTGAAGATGAAACAACTGATCCAGATAAAGGATATGATTTAGTGAATCTAGGTGGAATCCATGTAGAGCCAATGGGGATTTATTCTAAAAACATCACGAACATCGATGATATCCCTGAAGGAACAGAAGTAATCATTAGCCGTAACGTCCCAGACCATCTACGTATTCTAGAATTATTTGAAGCAGAAGGACTAATCACATTAGCAGATGATATCGATGAACAAAATGTAACAGAAGATGCAATTGCCGAAAATCCGTTAAACCTTAAATTCTTATTCGGTGAAGTAAACCCTGAATTCTTAATTGAAACATATAACACAGAAGAAGATACACTTATAGCAATCAATACAAACTATGCAATTGAAGGTGGGTTATCTCCACTAGAGGATGCTTTATTTATTGAAGGTGAAGAATCCGATTATGTTAATATTATTGCTGCCCGAGCAGAGGATGAAAATAATGAGGACCTTAAGAAAGTTGTAGAAGTTCTTCAATCAAAAGAAATTCAAGATTTCATTATTGAGAATTATAGTGGAGCTGTTGTGCCTGTTGGTGGGAACAACTAATCAATAGAAAAGCCAGTAAATGATCAATCATTTACTGGCTTGCTTTTTGTTTGTGGTGGAAGGTTCTTTGTTGCCTCTATCTAAGATGCTCTTCAATTCATCAATTTCGGCTTCTGATAAGGAATCCTCTTCCATAAATTGTACTAGAAGTGACTTGAGTGTACCTCCATAGATACGTTTGATAAATGATTGGGCTTCAGCTCTTTGACATTCATTCTGTGAGTACAGAGGATAGAAAGTATATACTTTTTGATTTTTATTAACTCCCACTACCCTTTTTTGAACAAGACGATCTAACATCGTACGAATGGTTTTAGGCTTCCAATCTACTCTTCCCTCTAAAGAAAGAATTACTTCATTTGCAGTTATGGGATTTTTCTTCCATAGAATTTGCATGACTTCCCATTCTGCCTCAGAGATACTAGGAACATATTTGGACATATAGAAATTCCTCCCTACATTGTTATCTTAATAAATACCAAGATCATTTAATATTGCTAAGGTTATTTCCGCTGCCGTACTTCCATTGGAATTAGCCTCACTCTGGATATTGGTAGCATATATATACGTGTTATCGGTCGTTTCAACAAACCCGATAAACCAACCACTTATATCTTTACCATTGATTGTACCTGTGCCGGTTTTACCAAAGAGTATGGAACCGTTTTTTTCTTCTAGTTTCATCACAGATTTTACTGTTTCAATATTTTGTTGATTGAACCCAAATTGGTTCGTGTAGAATGCATTTAGCAATTGAACTTGCTCAACGGGGGATATCCGTAACGATGACTCTAACCAGTACTGCTCAATGCCACCAGAAAGATCCTGATTTCCGTAATTTATTTGCTTAACATAGGAATGAATAGTATCTATTCCAACGTTTTTATCAATCTCTTGAAAGTACCAATTCACAGAATTAGTCATTGCTGTAGATAAATCTTGGTTATTATTCCATGCTTCATATGGATGTTCTGTGCCATCCCATTCTTTGTAAGAATCACTAGGTGAGATGACATTGGATTCTAGGGCTATTAATGCACTATAAATCTTATAAGTAGAATCTGGCGAAATTCTTGTAGTGCTTAAATCTTTATTGTGAATCTCGTATTGGTTTGATCGGGTATTATACAGCACAAAACTTCCATCATATCCCTTGAAGTGTTCATCTAAATTGACATATTCTGCTTTGTTACTATTAAATTGGTACTTATTATGGTCAACCGCCATTGCAGAAATAAATGGTATTTGCCCCATGATTATAATACCAACTAATAAGAATATGGTAATACTCTTTCGTTGTAATTGTTTGGTTTCGGATTGGAAAGCCGCAATCTTTCTAATACGTTTTGTTATTTGTTTTTTGGAACCATTAAGTTGGTTTTCTAGCGAGAATCGCTTCAGTTTAGACGAAAAATCAATAAATCGAAGAATTGTTTTTCCGTATGCTGAATAGTTGTCAGATTCGATTGATTTTAATACAGCCATGTCACAAGCTATTTCTCGATCTAACTTCATTTCTCGAAAGGCGAACCAAATTAGGGGGTTAAACCAATATATAATTTGAAAAAATACAATCCCATAATTTGATACTATATCGTTATATTTATAATGATTTAACTCGTGCAGAAATATATGGTTGATATCTTCTTTTGAAAGATATTCATCAAAATGTGTCGGTAATACAATATACGTTTTGAAGATGCCAAAGGTCATGGGAGATTTAATTAGCGGTGACTCTCCGATAATTAATCGTTTAGAAATATTTAATTTTTGTTTGGATTGTTCAAATATTCTCCAATATTCTTCGTGTTCCACCTCGGATATACTCTGTTTTATCTTCCTCAAATTAAACCATGCAATCAACGTTAATATCGAAAATAAGCATATACCAGATATCCAAATGATTCCAATTACTGTATTTAGAATCCCTGATGTGGATTGGTTCACGGAAACGGTAAAGTCTTGTATCCAATTTTCCTGGGTTTGTAATGGTGCAGTCTCAGAAATGGATGAACCGATACTACTTCTATTTCCAGAATTCCAATTAAAAAAAGTGAAAGTGAATTTTTCACCTATATCTATCCAGTTACTAGGTATAAACGGGAGCATTAATCCAAGAAATAAGAAGTACCAGATGTGGTGCTGCCATTTTGCTGAAAGTTGATTATGAAAAATCTTTTTTATTAGCATTATGATTACCACAGTGTAGGAAGAAACCATAAAGCATAGGCTAAGCTGAGTAAGGAACAAATTACTCATCTCCATTCTTCTGAGATTTCAATTGTAATACAAAAATAGTAGCATTTTGTTAACCAAATCGCAAATAAAGGAGTAAAGTAATTGACATATTTGGACTACATTTGTAGTATTGTATTACAAATGTAGTCTAAACAAGTTTGAAATTTTATATACATTTTTGGAAGGGAGATGTTTTGTTTGAATAGATGCTTGTACGCTTTCGTTTTAATCGGAATACTAGTATGCACAATAGGATGTTCAAAGGATAAGAATCCTGAGGCAATTATAAACTCCTACTTGTCAAGTTGGGAAGAAATGGACTATGAAGCTATGTATGAACTTCTCTCTGAACGATCAAAGGAAATGATAGATAAACAAGAATTTATCGAGCGATATAAGAATATTTACTCGGGAATAAATGCAACGAATCTACACATGAAAAGTTTGTTTACGATGACTGAAAATCAAGATAATCAAACGATACCTTTTGATTATCAAGTCACCATGCAGACGGTAGCAGGTCAGATTGAATATAAGCATACAGCAACTATAGTGATGGAAGACAATGATTCAGGAGAAGATTGGTATATTGACTGGGAACCATCACTTATATTTCCATCTTTAGAAGAAGGTGATCGGGTTTCCGTACAGAAATTGAAAGCTTCAAGAGGTGAAATTAGGGATAGACGTGGTAGTGGATTAGCTATTAATGCCAATGCAAATATAGTTGGAATTGTTCCAAGTAAACTTGGGGAGGATTCTGAAAGTGGTATCTCAGAGCTTGCGAAATTATTAAGTATTTCGGTTGATGAGATAAATAGTAAATTAAATGCAACTTGGGTAAAGCCCGATCTTTTTGTACCAATTACCATACTTCCAATGGATGAGAATGATATACAACCTTACCTGGAAATTCCGGGCGTAGCAATTCAAGAAAATGTTGTTCGTACATATCCCTTTGGAGAAGCGACAGCACATTTAACAGGTTATGTTCGCGAAATAAATGCAGAGCAACTCTCTAAGTTAAAAGAAAAAGGCTATTCCACTGGAGATATTTTAGGTCAAATAGGTCTAGAGTCTATGTTTGAAGAGGAACTGCGAGGGGAAAACGGATGGCATATTTCCATAAAGAAAGCAGATGGTAGTTTTAAAGAGACACTTGCCAAAAAAGAGCCTGAACATGGTAAGGACATACATGTAACTATTGATGCAATGTTACAAGTTGAAGTCTATAAACAATTTGCAAAAGATGCTGGGACTGCAGTAGCATTAGATCCTTTAACTGGCTCGGTTTTGTCCTTAGTCAGTTCACCTTCATTTGACCCAAATGCTTTTGTTCGAGGACTTACAGAGAAACAGTGGAAAGAGTGGAGTGACGACCCTGATAGTCCATTTTTAAATCGATTTACGAATCGCTATGCTCCTGGTTCTGTCTTTAAAACAATTACTGGTGCGATAGGATTGAAAACAGGTGTTACTAAAACAGATGAAGTTAGACGGATAGATGGACGATATTGGACGAAGGATGAATCATGGGGGGATTATTATATAACACGTGTTATAGAGAGACCATCCGTTGATTTAAAAGATGCTTTTGTCTACTCTGATAATATATTTTTTGCTCAAGAAGCGTTAGATATGGGAACCGAAGTATTTCTTCAGGAAGCAACAAAATATGGATTTAATGAGGAAATTCCTTTCCCGTTTTCGATTATACCTTCCACTCTCTCTAATGATGGAATTCATAATGAAATTCAATTGGCAGATACATCGTATGGTCAAGGTGAAGTAATGATGAGCCCAATTCATCTTGCGGCCATATATACGACAATTTCAAATAATGGAGACATGTTATACCCAACTCTATTACTAGAAAATGAACGGAGGGTTTGGAAGCAGAATCTGATTAAACCCGAAATAGTAGCTTTATTGCACAATTATTTGCTTCAAGTAGTAGAAAATCCAGCCGGTAGTGCACACGGTACTTACATCTCTGGTATGTCCATTGCAGGAAAAACTGGTACGGCAGAGATAAAAGCGAGTAAAAATGATGACAACGGAACAGAGAATGGTTGGTTTATTGGGCTTGATAGTAAGAATTCTAAACTTTTATTGGCCATGATGATTGAGGATGTAAAGGACAGAGGAGGCAGTAGTTATGCTCTTCCTAAAGTCAAGGACATCTTTCAATTCTACCTACATTAAATAAAAGTGGAGAGAAAAAAATTATGGTTAAAAAGAGAAAAGAAGAGCTACCATTCCGAATAAATATTCTGTTCATTATCACTTTTATCTTATTCTGTGCATTAATAATTCAGTTGGGTGTGGTACAGATTTTGAATGGAGAGGAGTTTCAATCTGAGATTGACCGAACTAGTCAGGATGTTATCCATAATCCTACACCAAGAGGGAAAATATATGATCGCAATCATCGTGTAATCGTCGATAATCAACCAGTGAAAGCAATAACTTATACCCCACCGAAGGGAACCACATCTGAAGAACGACTGGATATAGCAATAAAACTCTCTGAATGGATGGAAATCGTTCCTGAAGGAGAGAGTCCTGATACGTTTTATAATAAAGAATTAACCAATAGAGACTTAAGGGAATATTGGTACTTACTAAATGTGGAGGAAGCAAATAATAGGTTATTAACAAAGAATGATATGAGTAATGGGGAACAGTATAATGCCATACTGGAGTTAATAACGGAGAATGAAATAGGTAATCTTACAAATTATGATAAAAAGGTTATAACGATAAAAAAAAGGTTGGACCAAGCGGTAGAGCTCACCCCATTTCCAATTAAAAATGATGGAGTAACTACAGAGGAGTATGCCAAGATAGCTGAAAACTTAAAGGTGCTTCCAGGAGTGAATGTTACAACAGATTGGAATAGATTGTACCCGTATGGAGATGCGATACAAAGCTTACTTGGAACAGTTACAACCCATAAAGAGGGAATACCTGCTGAAACAGCAGATGATTACTTAGCGCTAGGCTATAGTCGTAATGAACGAGTGGGAAAAAGTGGTCTTGAACTGAAATATGAACCAGTTCTAAAAGGGAGAAAAGAACAAATAAGCTATAAAACGAATAAACTTGGGGAGATTGTAGATAAAGAAATATTAGTCAAAGGTCTAGCGGGTAAAGATGTTGTCCTATCCCTTGATATAGAATTTCAGCAGTTAGTCGATAAGATATTAAAAGAAGAATTAGAGCGTGTGATTAAGAAATTTCCATATGAAAACAGACATATGAATGACGCTTTAGCTGTAGTTATAGAACCTAGAACAGGGGAATTATTAGCAGTTTCTGGTCAGCATTATAACAGAGAAAGTGATTCTTTTGTAGATGCCGCATATAAAACGATTTACGAACAACATATTCCGGGATCTGCAATCAAGGGAGCTACTGTATTGGCAGGGTTGGAATCTGGAGTAGTTACTCCTGGAGAAATGTTATATGATACGCCAATGAAAATTAAAGGGACTCCAGAAAAAAGTTCTTATACTGACAATGCTCTGGGCTGGTTAAATGATATTGATGCATTGAAGGAATCTTCGAATATTTACATGTTCTATATTGCACTGAGGATGGGTGGCGAGTATAACTATCAATATAATCACCCAGTTACGTTTAGAAAGGATGCCTTTCAAGTAATGCGAAATTACTTTTATCAATTCGGATTAGGAGTGCATACAGGAATTGACTTCCCAAATGAGGCTATTGGTTATAGAGGGACTAACCCTGTTGCTGGGAATCTAATGGACTTTGCTATTGGACAATATGATACGTATACGACAATGCAGCTTGCTCAATATGTCTCCACAATAGCTAATGATGGCTTACGTGTTAAACCACGTTTTTTAAAAGAAATTCGTAATCCAACTCCTTTCGAGAATAGTCTTGGAACGGTATACAAAAGTAATCCGACGGAGGCGCTTAATCAAATTGAAATAAGACAGGAATATATAGAACGTGTACAGGAAGGATTTCGACGAGTTTTCCAAGAGCCACGTGGTACCGCTTATGCAGAGTTCCGTGATAAGAAATATGATCCTGTTGGAAAAACAGGAACAGCAGAAAATGTCGTGAACGGTGAATATACGGAGAATCTTACATTGATTGGCTATGCCCCAATGGAAAATCCGGAGATAGCCATGGCAATTGTTGTACCACATACAGGAGAAGGTGAACATGTGAATGCTAGGATAGGTGAACGTATAATGGACGCCTATTTTACGTTAAATGGTAGTAAAGTAAGTACGTATTAATAAAACAGTGCGTCCTTTATCCAGTTCTAAATTTCATCTGATACGGAGCATTCTCGAGGAACTTCCTCAATATTTATAGAAATGAATATTATATAAACTTCATGTAGAAATTAAGCTGAATTCATCCTGATAAGGGATTCTATCAAACTTGGTGTCCGCAGTATCCTAGTGCTAAAATTATAATTGTCAAACAAATGAAAGGATGGTTCACTATCAATAGTGAGATTAAAATGAATTATACCTCGGAAATGGAAAAGGCCATGCAAACGTCACATAGAATTGGGTACGCGGATTACTGTCGAAATTTAGACAAACGAATGAAGGTTGAACGTAAGCGAACAGAAAACTATAAAAAAAGTAAGCAGATTGTTTCTGAAATAGATAATAATATATTTAAATAAGAATGGCTTATATGCTGGTGCTTTTAAGAGAGTACCAGTATTTTATTTTTAGAGAAAAATAGCAAGCTAGTACTAAAAGTTTCCTATTATTATATAGACAAGCTTGGATAACCTAAAAAAGTTGATTATAAATTCTAAATGCTATAAGATTGTAATGAGACTAAATTGAGAATGGATATCAATATTATCATATATCCAAAAACCTAATAATTTATGGAGGTATCAATATGGCAGGATCTACATTAGAAATCAAAAATCTTCATGTTTCAATTGAAGGTAAAGAAATATTAAAGGGTGTTAACTTAACAGTAAAGGGTGGGGAATTCCATGCAATCATGGGACCAAACGGTACTGGTAAATCTACATTAGCATCTGCTATTATGGGACATCCAAAATATGAAATTACGGAAGGTAGCATTCTTCTTAATGGTGAGGACGTACTAGAAATGGAAGTTGACGAGCGTGCACGTGCTGGTCTGTTCCTTGCTATGCAATATCCAAGTGAAATTAGTGGTGTCACTACTTCTGATTTCTTACGTTCAGCGATTAATGCACGTCGTGAAGAAGGTAATGAAATTCCTTTAATGCAATTTATTAAAGATTTAGATAAAGACCTAGATTTCCTAGAAATCGATCAAAGCATGGCTACTAGATATCTAAATGAAGGTTTTTCAGGTGGGGAAAAGAAACGTAATGAAATTCTTCAATTAATGCAAATTAAACCTGATATTGCTATCCTTGACGAAATAGACTCAGGTCTAGATATCGATGCTTTAAAAGTAGTTTCAAAAGGTATTAACAAAATGCGTGGAGAAGACTTCGGTTGCTTAATCATCACCCACTATCAACGCCTATTAAATTATATTACTCCAGACTTTGTACATGTTATGATGCAAGGCCGAGTTGTAAAATCTGGTGGTCCTGAATTAGCTCATCGTCTTGAGGCTGAAGGATATGACTGGATTAAAGAAGAATTAGGTATCGAAGACGAAACAGTTGGGCAAAACGCTTAAAAGTTAGGAGGGGTAATATGACTGTAGACACAAAGCTACCTTATGATAGAAGTTATATCGAACAGTTCTCAGCTGAGCGTAATGAACCAGAATGGATGAAAGAATTACGTTTAAACGCTTTAGATCAAGCTGAGTCATTAGAATTACCTAAACCAGATAAAACTAAAATTGGTAACTGGAATTTCACACGTTTTAAACATGTCGCTACAGGTGAAAAAATAGCTTCTTTGACAGATTTACCTGCTGAGATTCAAGATTTCTTTGATGTGGAAAATTTACCAGAAAATATTGTTATTCAGCGTAACCATACGGTAGCCTTCGCACAATTAAACGAAGAGCTATCCAATAAAGGTGTAATATTTACAGATATCTTCACTGCACTTAAAGAGCATGAAGACTTAGTGAAACGTTATTACATGAAAGATGCTGTGGCTGTTGAGGAACATAAATTAACTGCACTACATGCAGCACTAATGAATGGTGGAGTATTTGTATATGTACCCAAAAATGTACAAATCGAAGAACCACTTCAAGCAGTATTCTGGCAAGAAGATCCAGAAGTAGCATTAGTAAACCATGTGCTAGTTGTAGCGGAAGAAAATAGTGAATTAACTTATGTAGAAAACTACATTTCTAATAATAAAGAAGAAGCAACTGTTGCAAATATTGTAACAGAAGTGATTGCTCAAGATAATGCTAAGGTTTCATTTGGCGCGGTTGATAACTTTGCTGCTGGTACGACTACTTATGTAAACCGTCGTGGTGTTGGTTATCGTCATGCAACAATTGACTGGGCACTTGGACAAATGAACGATGGTAATACAGTATCTGAAAACGTAACACACTTAATTGGTGATGGTTCAGTTTCCAATGCAAATGCGGTTACAGTAGGTCGTGGAAAACAAATCCAAAACTTTACTGCTAAAATCGCACAATGGGGCAAGAATTCTGATGCACAAATTTTACAACGCGGTGTTATGAAAGAAAGTGCAACATCAATCTTTAATGCTATTGGTAAAATTGAGCATGGAGCTTCAGGAGCTAACAACGAACAAACATCTCGCGTTCTAATGCTTAGTGAAAAAGCACGTGGTGATGCAAATCCTATTCTATTGATTGATGAAGATGATGTTACTGCAGGTCACGCGGCATCTGTTGGTCGAGTAGATCCGATGCAGCTTTACTACCTAATGAGTCGTGGTATCACACAGGAAGAAGCAGAACGATTAGTTATTCATGGATTCCTAGATCCAGTAGTCGCTCAATTACCGATAGCTGCAGTTAAGAAGCAGTTGAAACAAGTAATTGAAAGGAAAGTTAACTAATGGATGTTAAAGCCATCCGGCAAATGTTCCCGATTCTCGATCAGGAAGTCAATGGTCATCCATTAGTTTATCTTGATTCTTCTGCTACTTCGCAAAAACCAATCTCTGTAATTGAGGCAGTGGAAAACTATTATCGTTTTGATAATGCGAATGTGCACCGTGGTGTTCACACTCTAGGTTCACGTGCAACGGATCAATATGAGGGTGCTCGTGAAAAGGTCCGAAGATTTATTAATGCAAGAAGTACTGCAGAAATAATTTTTAATCGTGGTACAACAACTGGGATTAATTCAGTTGCATTAAGTTATGCAAGAGAAAACTTAAAACCAGGAAATGAGATTCTTATTACGCCAATGGAGCATCATAGTAATATCATTCCTTGGCAGCAAGCTGCAAAAGTAACTGGAGCAACCTTAAATTATATTCCATTACAAGATGATGGAACAGTAGCTCTTGAGGATATTCGTAAGCTTGTAACGGAAAATACGAAAGTTGTTGCAATTGCACACGTATCAAATGTCTTGGGAACTATAAATCCAATTAAAGAAATAGCAAAGATTGCCCATGAAAAGGGTGCAATACTTGTAGTGGATGGTGCACAAGGTGTACCCCATATGAAAGTGGATGTACAAGATTTAGATTGTGACTTTTACGCCTTTTCTGGACATAAGATGTTAGCTCCAACAGGTATTGGTGTTCTTTATGGAAAGAGAGAACTGCTTGAGAATATGGAACCAGTGGAGTTCGGTGGAGAAATGATAGATTTTGTTTCCCTACAAGAATCTACTTGGAAGGAGCTTCCTTGGAAATTTGAAGGTGGCACACCTATTATAGCTGGTGCTATTGGACTTGCAGCTGCTATAGACTTTCTAGAAGATGTTGGAATGGATAATATTCTAGAACATGAA
Source organism: Ornithinibacillus scapharcae TW25 (assembly GCF_000190475.1). Taxonomy (GTDB): domain Bacteria; phylum Bacillota; class Bacilli; order Bacillales; family Amphibacillaceae; genus Ornithinibacillus; species Ornithinibacillus scapharcae. The sequence continues at coordinate 40,219 of NZ_AEWH01000021.1, read as the reverse complement.
CAAAAACTAGCCGATTATGTGATGGATCGCTTACGTACTGTTGAAGACATTAAGGTATATGGTCCGGAACATCGCGCAGCACTTGTAACATTTAATCTTGGTGATGTTCATCCACATGATGTAGCTACTGCATTAGATTCTTTTGGGATTGCAGTTCGTGCAGGACACCATTGTGCCCAACCACTTATGAAATGGTTAAATGTTACGGCAACAGCTAGAGCGAGCTTCTATCTATATAATACAGAAGATGATGTTGAAAAATTAGTGGACGGACTCTTGAAAACGAAGGAGTTTTTCGGTGATGTCTTTTAACAACTTGGAAACACTTTATAGACAAGTGATCATGGATCATTATAAAAACCCTAGAAATCGCGGTGCACTCCAAGGTGATGCACTTACAGTGGATATGAATAATCCTACCTGTGGTGATCGTATACAGCTCCAAATGCAAATTGAAGATGGCGTTGTGAAGGATGCAAAGTTTGAAGGGGAAGGATGTTCCATTAGTATGTCTTCTGCTTCCATGATGACTCAAGCTATTAAAGGTAAGAAAATAGCAGAGGCATTAGAAATGTCCAAGGTCTTCTCTGAAATGATGCTAGGGGAAGAAGTTGATTCGAATACCGATTTAGGAGATGCACAAGCATTAAGCGGTGTTTCGCAATTTCCCGCAAGAATTAAATGTGCTACCTTAGCATGGAAGGCAATGGAAAAGGGAGTAAATGACAAGTAATTAGTATGGATTAATACTAAAAGGAGGGTACAACATGGCAAAGAAAGCGCCTGAAATAGAAGAGTATAAATATGGCTTTCGTGATAAAGACGTATCTATTTTCCGTACAGAACGTGGTTTAACACGTAGAGTCGTAGAAGAAATTTCAAAGATGAAAGAAGAACCTGAATGGATGCTAGACTATCGCCTAAAAGCATTAGAGCATTTCTATGAGCGTCCAATGCCTCAATGGGGTGGAGATTTATCTGGTTTAGATTTCGATGAGATTGTTTACTATGTAAAACCTTCGGAGAAACAAGGTAGAACATGGGATGAAGTCCCAGCTGAAATCAAACAAACATTCGATAAGCTAGGTATACCTGAAGCAGAACAGAAATACCTTGCTGGTGTATCCGCTCAATATGAATCAGAGGTTGTTTACCACAGCCTTAAAGAAGATCTTGAAGAAATGGGTATTATCTTCAAAGATACAGATACTGCATTGAAAGAAAACGAAGATTTATTTAAAGAGTATTTTGGAACAGTAATTCCATACTCTGATAATAAATTCTCTGCTTTAAACTCTGCAGTATGGTCTGGTGGTTCATTTATCTATGTTCCAAAAGGTGTTAAAACAAATACACCACTTCAAGCATACTTCCGTATTAACTCTGAGAATATGGGACAGTTTGAAAGAACATTAATTATTGTGGATGAAGGCGCATCTGTTCACTATGTAGAAGGATGTACAGCACCAGTTTATACAACAAACTCACTACACAGTGCGGTTGTAGAAATCATCGTTAAGAAAGATGCATACTGCCGTTATACAACAATCCAAAACTGGGCTAACAACGTGTATAACCTAGTTACGAAGCGTGCTGTATGTGATGCGAACGCAACAATGGAATGGATTGATGGTAACATCGGTTCTAAATTAACGATGAAATACCCTGCAATTCTTCTAAAAGGTGAAGGAGCTCGTGGTAATACAATTTCTATCGCGATTGCAGGTAAAGGTCAAGTACAAGATGCTGGTGCAAAAATGCATCACTTAGCACCAAATACATCTTCTACTATCGTATCAAAATCATTCTCAAAACAAGGTGGTAAAGTATCATATCGTGGTATCGTTCATTTTGGACGTAAAGCAGATGGCGCACGTGCGAACATCGAGTGTGATACATTAATCCTTGATAATGAATCTACTTCTGATACTATTCCATATAATGAGATTCTAAATGACAATATCTCATTAGAGCACGAAGCAAAAGTTTCTAAAGTATCAGAAGAACAACTATTCTACCTTATGAGTAGAGGTTTAACAGAAGAAGAAGCTACAGAAATGATCGTAATGGGCTTCATCGAACCATTTACAAAAGAACTTCCAATGGAATATGCGGTTGAAATGAACCGTTTAATTAAGTTCGAAATGGAAGGTTCTATTGGATAATACCTATAAATTCTCCCCCTAGTACAGATGTTGTATTAGGGGGTTTTTATATAGTGTCAAAAAACAAACTTGGGGAGCGTGGGGGGATTCCTCGTAGTAACGCCACTAATAGTTTGTATCGCGCGGGTGCGAATAAAAGTTACGCGTGGTTTTTTGAAACTTGCTCGAGAACTATGCACCCGCGTTAGAAAGAAATTATGCCGCGCGCATGTAATAGATACAAGCGCGAGATTTATACTGTCTTGCGTAATACAGTACTATTATTTGCGCCTAATCATTCATTGAACCCACGTGAGCTTGCATCCTTCGCATGACTAGAAACAAATGTAACGCATCCCTCTAATAATTCCGCGCAAGATAGTATATAGATAGCGCTGGGAAACACAAAACTCACGAGAGTACCATCCTGCCGCGTGGGCAATAGAATATCCCGCGTGACATTAACTAAGATAGGCGCAAGTTAATATTTACCCCTCTCAAGAAAGAGTATGGACCGAGTGAGTATCCTGATTAAGTGCACTTACACCTCTTAACAGCATTTTTACATCCAACTGTATAGGCTTCTCTTCAAAACAATGTTAAAATAATAGTTACAAATAGATACAGAGGATATTAATATGATATTTATTATTTGCTTAACAATTGGAATACTAACAGCATTTTTAGGTAGCTTAGTTGGTCTTGGAGGTGGGGTTATTCTCATTCCAAGCTTGTTATTATTACAACAATTTGTGCCAGGGTTCGAGTGGGTAACTCCACAGTCTATTGTGGGGATTTCATTAATCACCATGGTATTTACCTCCCTTGCTTCAACACTAACCTATTTTAAAGAAAAAAGAGTGGACTATAAGACGGGATTGTTATTTTTAATTGGAAGCATCCCCGGTAGTATGCTAGGTTCTTGGTTAAATCAATTTATGAGAACGGAACAATTTCTACTTTACTTTGGAGTCTTAATTATTCTAATTTCCATGCTACTATTTTTGAAGAGAAATCCAGAAAAGAAGAGAATGAATGGAAATAGTATGAGAAGTTTCCAAGTGGGAGATAACGTCTATGAGTATTCCATTTCCATACCGTTAGCTATTATTTTAGCGCTTGTAGTGGGAACTTTGTCGGGGTTATTTGGAATTGGAGGGGGATCTATCATGGTGCCGGCAATGATCTTACTGTTTGGATTCCCGGTACATATTGCAACAGCAACTTCCATGTTTATGATCTTTTTTGTAAGTATGATGGGAGCAAGTTCACATATTTTTCTTGGACATATTGCTTGGGAATATGTATTATTCTTCATTCCGGGAGCTTGGATTGGTGGAAAGGTTGGTGCCAAAATTAGCCAATTATTAAAAGGAAATACCCTCGAATGGATATTACGAGTAACGTTAATACTTATTGGAATACGTATGATAATGAATGGTTTATCCGTATAAGGAGTTTTATAACGTGCAAGAAAAAATATACTTTTACTATACTAATGATTTACACAGTAATTTTGGTCAATGGCCAAAAGTTGCCCAATATATGAAAGAAGCCAAGGCCAAACGAAAAAAGGATTCGTATTGGCTATTTGATATTGGTGATCACGTAGACCGTGTTCATCCAATCTCTGAAGCGCTCAGGGGGAAAGGTAATGTTGAACTGTTAAATGATATTGGTTACGACCTTGTCACAATTGGTAATAATGAGGGAATAACATTTTCCCATGAGGACTTATACCACCTATATGATGAAGCAAATTTTCAAGTAGTGTGTGCTAACTTAGTGAGTCTGGATAATAATCAACCGGATTGGCTTTCAGCATACGTTAAATTGGAATCAATCCAAGGTGTAAAAATCGCTGTGATTGGACTTACTGCTCCTTTTAATGATTACTATGAGTTATTAGGGTGGCATATAGATGACCCATATATCACAATTGAAAAAATAATAAGAGCATTAAAAGGAACGGTAGATATTATCGTGCTACTATCCCATTTAGGCATCAGTGAGGATCAAGAGATTGCAAGGCGATTTAGCGAGATAGACGTTATTATTGGAGGACATACACATCATTTACTTCGAACAGGTGAAGAAGTTAATCAAGCTATCATAACAGCTGCTGGAAAGCATTGTTATGATGTTGGAGAAGTTATCCTCACATGGGATCACGATGAAAATAAACTAGTTAAGAAAGAAGCGTACACGACTGATATTTCAGATTTCCCACAAGAACCTGGAACAGTGGACAAACTTCAAATATTACAAATGAAATCGGAAAATATCCTTGATCGAACAGTTGTTACAATTGATAATCCAATAGAAATGGACTGGTATATACATTCTGATATTATGCAGTCTTTAACTGATTTTATAAGGGAAAAAACAGGTGCGGAGTGTGCCATGTTTAATACGGGATTATTATTGGACGGGTTTCCGAAGGGGGATATCACATTAGGGGATATCCATCGAATATGTCCTCATCCAATAAACCCGTGTATTGTGGAATTATCAGGAAATGAAATTACAGAAGTTGTTCGAGCGAGTTTAACAAAAGAATTTATGGAGTACCACTTAAAAGGATTTGGCTTTAGAGGGGAAGTATTGGGGAGAATGATATTCTCCGGTATACAAGTTGAGACAGGAAGACATCCGAGTGGTCAAGAATATGTGAAAGAGATCTTGATGTATGACAAGCCACTTGATAATGAAAAGGTATATTCAGTCGTTACAGCAGATGCATTTACTTTTGGTAGATTATTACCTGAAGTAGCAAAATCGGAAAAGAAGACGTATATCTTACCTGAATTTATACGGGATTTCTTAGCAGATACATTAAGAGAAAAATTTGGGTCGTGACACATATCATCCTTCTTGCATAGTAATATAGTGTACATTACGAAGGAGGAATTTTGTTCATGATTACAATTAATCCCCTCGAAGTAGATGGAATTATGTTTACAGCGATAAAAGTTGAACTTCCAAAAACAAATCTTTTAATGATTACCAATGAAATTGGATACATTATGTGTGGAGCTCTAGACGTGGACCTACTTAGTGAAAAATTGAAGGAACGTGAGGTTATTGCTGCACGTGCTGTCGGCGTTCGAACTATAGATGACTTATTAAACGCTCCATTAGAAAAAATTACAGATGCTTCCAAAGAAAAATTCGGTTGGCAAGTTGGTATGAGTGGAAAGGAAGCATTAAAACGAATATCATAGTCAAATGTCTCCTAGTGAGACATTTTTGTTTTTTTTGCTTATCTCCAATAGATTTTTATGGCTAGATTTGATACGATAAACGTATGTATTTTTGTCGAAAAGTGCCGAGATGATGGCGGATTAGGAGTTACATAATGAGATTAGTTGCTACAACCTCTATTAAACCCGGAGAGATACTGGGACAATCCATCTTTCGTGATAATGGAACAGTTTTGCTTCATAGTGGAGTTGCCTTATCAGAAAGATTAATTGAAAGATTAGAGGAAAGAGGAATAACTTATGTATACATACAGGATGAATTAACAAAGGATATAGAAATCAAACCTGCTATTTCAGAACGGTTGAGGCAGGAAGCTACTTCATCCATGAAGGAAATTTTTACGAAGATTCGTAAAGAAAAATTACTAACAAAATCATTTGCCTTAGATGACCATGGTAAACAGATAACCGATATCATTACAAAAATCATGGATGAATTGAACGACCATGAAGAAACGATAAATCTCCTAACAGACATATATTTAACTGATAACTATATCTTTCAGCATTCATTAAATGTAACCATTTATGCCCTAGCAATTGGTGCCAATTTGAAACTAAATGCGAGCGAGTTAACCGAATTAGGTAAAGGTGCTCTTTTACATGATATTGGGAAAGTTTTTATTGATCCCGAAATTTTACAGAAGCCAGATAAATTAACGAATGATGAATATGAAATAATCAAAACACATACTACCCTAGGATATGAATTTCTTCGTAAGAATCATACCATTTCTTCTGTTATTGCTCATTGTGCTTTCCAACATCATGAACGAATTGATGGGACGGGCTATCCTCGTGGGATAAAGGGGGAGGATATCCACTTATATGCGCAAATAATAGGGGTAGCAGATGTATTTGATGCTGTTACAAGTACTCGAGTGTATCGAAAAGCAATGCTTCCTCATGAAGGTTTGGAGCTCTTATACACGAGTGCTATCAATCAATTTGATATCCGAATTGTTGAAGCGTTTAAAAATAGTGTAGCGGTATATCCGAATGGAATAACAGTTAAATTAAATGATAATCGTCTAGGTGTTGTACTGAAGCAAAACAAACATATATGTGATCGTCCGATAATTAGAATTTTAAAAGAAGAGTCGAATGCGATTGAACCATATACGATTGATTTGTCAAAAGAATTGACGATAACCATTACAGAATGTGACCTAGTATAACAGATAAAGTTGCACATTCATGTATACCCTCCTTGGAACAAGCATAGATTGTACTGAGGAGGGTTTTCGTATGCGAAGACGACGAGTGGGATTTATCGGAAGGAGAAAAGCACCTCCATCGAGATATATTTTAATGATATCGTTTATTTTATTTATTGTTATTACATACTTTAGTCTTGAATTTGTTGATGAACGGATTACTCCCACCATCTTGGAAGTTGCTGAGGTCAAGGTGACTGAATTTGCAACGAGAGGGATTAATTCAGCAGTTAAATTTGCCGAAGAATATACCTTTGAAGATGTAGCGAATATTAAAACGAATGAACAAGGCAATATCTCCATTGTTGGATGGAATTCCTCGGTGGTAAATAAAATTAATCGTGCTGCAACCGATCGTGTGGAGGAGTTCTTTCATAATATGAATCGTGGTACTCCACCACAATACAGTGATCCACTTGGGGAACCGGATGTATATGGTGATACAGTTGATGAGCTAGTAGATAGGGATCCTACAGTTATTGAAATCCCTATCGGTCAGGCAACCGGGAATTCAATATTAGCTAACTTGGGTCCTAGGATACCAGTTAATCTAGAGTTGGTTGGAAGTGTTCGGACCGAGTTAATTGAAGAAAAAGAACCAATGCAGATAAATAATGTCTTTGTTTCTATATACGTGCAAGTAGAGGCAGATGTTCAAATCGTCGTTCCCTTTACAACGGATGTTACTACGGTAACAACGAAAATACTAATTGATAAAAATCTAGTAATGGGTGATGTACCTGAATTCTATGGTGGTGGAGAAGGAAAAACACCTAATGTAGCGGTTCCGAAAGATGACTTGCAGGATGAGGAATAATATAGTATAGTAGTGTCATAACTTAATAGTGAACCTTATCAGATCGGTGAGGTAGAGGCGCGAACAAGATGAGTAGTCAATAGGAGGATGACAACTATGATTATTGATGAAAGGCTTGTTTGCCGAAGCGTAATAAGTGTCGAACTTATTATTCGCTGGGGTGTTCTTAAATAAGGAGCACACTGTCATGCGTACGTCGCATGGAGGACTACAGATCGAGATGGAGGATAACGTATACATGAGCAATGGTAGGTTATTTTCTATCATTGCTTTTTTGCGCAGAAAAAAATTGTTTTTTCTAAAAGCGTATCTCCATGCGACGACAGCACAAACTAACAACATCAATGGAGGTAAGTTTATGGAAGGAACAATTTTTTCACTTATTCCGGCAATTATTATGCTTGTATTAGTATTATTAACTAGAAAGGTTCTTCTTTCACTTGGAGTAGGGATCATTGTTGGTGCATTATTAATCCAGGATTTTAATGTTCTTGAAACAGTAAAAGAAATAGGCTCTGTTTTTTTCGGGATTTTTATTTCTGACGGTACCTTCAATACAGGTGATATGCAGTTAATCGGATTCCTTTTATTATTAGGAATCATGACCGCTTTTCTACAAGCTTCTGGAGGCAGTCGTGCTTTTGGAGACTGGATGATTAGTAAAGTGAAAACAAGAAGAGGTGCACAATTAATGGCGCCAATTTTTGGTATCATCATCTTTATTGATGATTACTTTAATGCTTTAGCAGTTGGACAGATTGCACGTCCTATTACAGATCGATATAAAATTTCAAGAGCGAAACTGGCTTATTACATTGATTCATCATCAGCGCCCGTTACAGTAATTTCTCCAGTATCCAGTTGGGGTGCATATTTGATTGCTGTTGTTGCACCGTTAGTAGCTGTGACAGGACTTCAACCGTTAGAAGCGTTCGTTCAAATGATTCCGTACAATCTATATGCACTAGGTGCAATCTTACTTGTGTTCTTGGTTGCCATTTTTGAGATAAACTTTGGTCCGATGAAAAAACATGAAAACCATGCAATTGAAACAGGAGAAGTGATGCCTAGTGACAAAACAGTTCCAGGAGATTTGTCGCAGGCATTTGAACCGAGTAAAAATGGCAGAGTTTACCATTTAATCATACCAATTGTTGTTCTATTAATTGTAACGATAAGTTCAATGCTAATTACCGGTGCCAATGCAAGCGGTGAAAATGTAACGATACTAACCATATTTGAAAACACGAATGTAAACTTTTCATTATTTATAGGTGGACTGGTTGCTGTTTTGGTATCGTTTATTTTATATCTTGTACAAGGAAATAAAAATGCTAAGACAGGGCTTGTGTTGATAGAAGGTATTAAAGCTATGTTGCCAGCTATTTATATTCTATTCTTAGCTTGGATGATAGGTTCTATAATCTCTACTTTACAAACTGGTGAATATTTAGCGAATCTAGTGGAGACAGCGAATATAAACTCTAGTATGTTACCTGTAATCTTCTTTGTTGTTTCCGGATTTATGGCATTAGCAACAGGGACTTCATGGGGAACCTTTGGGATCATGCTACCGATTGCTGCGGAGGTTATGTCGATTGCAGATCCAACGCTTATTATCCCATCACTATCTGCTGTTTTAGCTGGTGCAGTATTTGGGGATCATGTGTCACCGATTTCGGATACAACTGTCTTATCATCAACAGGTGCAGGTGCAAATCATATTGACCACGTTATTACCCAGCTGCCGTATGCAATAATCGTTGCAGTAGCATCGATAGTAGGTTATATGTTAATAGGATTGACTGACTCCTTATTTATTGGCTTATTAGCAACATTGACAATCATTATCGCTACGGCTGTTATCATAAAACTATTGCAAAATAAAACAAACTAATAAATAAAAGGGCTAAATCTCGTAAATGCTTGGTAATTTGTATGAATAAAGCTAAAGAGATAAGGCCCTTTTTATTTTGTTTGTATTTGTGGGAAAATTTAAAAAATACTTTGACATAAGCAAAAAGTACCGTTATAATACAGACAAGTTCAGTAATTTCTGAAAAATTAAAAATCATTATGCTTATTACTAATTAATTACATAAAGTAATAAGGAAAACTACGACGAGGAGGTCTTTTGATGGAAACACGTTCTCAATGGGGAACAAGAGCAGGTTTTATTCTTGCTGCAGTTGGTTCGGCCATCGGATTAGGGAATATTTGGCGATTTCCAACTGTAGCTTATGAAAATGGTGGTGGTGCATTCTTAATTCCTTATTTATTTGCCTTGTTAACAGCAGGTATACCAATTTTGATTTTGGAATTTACGATGGGGCATAAATATCGTGGATCAGCACCATTAACATATCGTAGAATGAATAAAAAGACAGAATTTATTGGTTGGTGGGCTGTCTTGGTAGCCTTTGTTATTTCGACTTATTACTCGGTTATTATTGCCTGGGCAATGTCCTATTCTGTGTTTTCATTTAATTTAAACTGGGGTTCCGATACACAAACATTTTTATTTCAAGATTATCTAAAAGTTGCTGACGCAGGAGAAGTAGGAAGTTTTGTACCTGGTGTATTAATTCCACTAATTCTTGTATGGGTTTTAACTTTAGGTATCCTGTTTAAAGGAGTTAAAAAAGGTATTGAGATTGCAAACCGTATTTTTATTCCGGCATTGGTTATTATTTTTCTTATAATAGTAATACGAGCGATAACTCTACCAGGAGCAATTGAAGGTCTTGAGGCATTCTTTACACCAGATTTTAGTAAGATATTAGACCCTGATGTTTGGGTCGCAGCATATGGACAGATATTCTTTAGTTTATCAATTGCTTTTGCAATTATGATAACCTATTCGAGTTATTTACCAAGAAAATCTGATTTGACGAACAATGCTTTTATCACAGGTTTTGGAAACTCTAGCTTTGAACTCCTAGCTGGTATTGGTGTGTTTGGAGTGCTTGGATTCATGGCAGTTCAATCCGGTGTTGCAGTAGATCAAGTAGTGTCTGATGGGGTTGGTTTAGCATTTATCGTATTCCCAGAAATTATCAATCAATTCCCAGGGTTAAATGCATTATTTGGATTCCTGTTCTTCGCATCTTTGGTATTGGCTGGCTTAACTTCTTTAATGTCAATAACCGAAACATATGTAGCAGGATTAATGGATAAGTTTAAGATATCCCGAACGAAAGCAGTTGCTTTTGGTGGGGGATTAGCAGCAGTAATCTCCCTTTTATTCGCAACTCAAGGGGGACTTAATTTCCTTGACGCCGCTGATTATTTCATCAATCAGTTTGGTGTTGCTTTATTAGGTCTTGTTGAGGTTGTATTAATTGCTTGGATCTTAAGAGAAGTGAAAAATCTTAAAGAGCATGCGAATGAAATATCGGATATTAAACTAGGCGCATGGTGGACAGTTAGTTTAGTTGGTATTACACCAATCGTTCTTGGTTATATGATGTATGGATTACTGAAGCAAAACTTACTTCGACAGTTTGAAACGGATACTGGTAATTACTCGAATTACACAGATTCATTTATCCTATGGGGCGGTTGGTCTGTAGCAATTGGAGCGTTGGTAATCGGTATTCTTATGGCGCTAACGAAATGGAAAAAGTCATCTGTAGTAGAAGAGGAAACATACAAGAAGGAGGCACAATAATATGTGGGTCTTTTTCATGATATTATCAATTGTTATTGTATGGGGAGGATTAGCAGCAAGTATTTGGTGGGCTGTTAAAAAAGCGAAAGAAGCAAGATAATAAAATGGAGACTGTCTATGTTCTTGGACAGTCTCCATTTAACTTGCAATCAATCTTTAGTTTTAGCCATTCTTTCCCACTTCCTCAAATATGGATAAGGATCAAACGACCATTCACTATATCCATTATCCTTGTACATACCATAATGTAAATGAGGAGGAAACTTCCCAGATGTTCCTGGTGGACCGTAACCGGTAGAACCAACACTACCGATAACATCGCCCGGTTGCACGATTTGTCCTACTTTTATCCCTTCAGCGAACCCGCTTAAATGCGCGTAATAATGGTAAATATTAAAGATATCGCGGATGCCGATTCTCCATCCTCCGTAAAGGTTCCAACCTTTTAATTCCACTACACCATATGTTGTGGAATGTACGGGTGTACCATAGTCAGCAAATATATCAGTTCCTTCATGAATTCTATTTCCACCAAAACCTCTTCTGTCTCCCCATGTATTACGGTAACTATAGTTATAGTTAATCGCAACGGGGAAATCACGATTGGTTAGATGAATTCCATTGAACTTTTTAAATACACGGGCAGTGTTCTTAATTGTTTGTACAGTGAGATCTCTTTTGTAATAATTCCATAATGCAATTTTAAAATCTTCTTCTGAATGGCCAAATTGTTTTATATACATTGCCATCGTATATAATACATCTTCACCGTTATTTGGGTCTGCTTGGTCATCACCATTTCCGTCTTTACCTATCCCATCAAATAGTTGAATCGCATGTTTATCAGTGGCGTGATTTCCAGCACCAAACCATAACTCTTGTGGTATTCTTATCGAAATGATTTGGTCGTCCTCAATATCCTTATAGATTTGACGTTCATACTGGTCAACTGCTGCAATGAAATACCATGGTATTTCACTTACAGCTTCCGTTTTTTTGTATAGAGCTATGCGTTCTTCATATATGTTTTTTTCCTCTGCTATGATGACATGACTAGTAAAGAAGATAAGGATAACCGCAAAAAAACAGGAGAATAGATGTTTATATTTCAATTTGTTCACCTCTTTTTCCAAAAGGGAATCGGACTAACGTTTGTGTTAGTCCGCTGCATCCCCTCTATTTTCAACTCCTTGTGGCGATTCTTTCATGCGTGTGATGATCTGGTTTAAAGTATTGTCATAGTCCTTGTCTGCACTTGAAGAGTTATGCAAGCTTTGAATATCCTGTATGAGCATCTCATCATCACTGACATATACATGGTAAAAACCAGGCATTACGGAAACGGCTGTCTTACTTGCTATATCAGCAGCCATGTTTTCGTCTAATTCTTCATCTCGGTCATAGGCAATTAATACCTCTTCATCTGTGACTAAGGTTGCTACTCGGTTAAACCCGTCTGTTCTTAAAATGATTCTGGCAATCATATCAGCCATTTTTGTACGATCAATTGTTCCTTCGTGTTGTGATTCATCACCGTTTAATTGATCTCTCGTGTAATTTACATAACCTAATTTATCATCTAGGTTCGATGTGTTTTGAATTTTATTTTCTCGATTTGGGTCCAGTTCGTCTAACATTTGCTCTCGTTCTCCGGATGAATTTTCATTGGTAGTGCATGCTGCCAGCATGATTCCTAATAATAGGAAGCTTAATAAACGAATCATTTCTATATTCCTCCTAAGTAATTACAATTAGTGTTATTTGTAGTTTGTTGAAAACATAAGAAATCATGCAACAAAAAACAGAATAGCTGACAGTCTGAAAAATGTGGTAAACTATAGACAACGCAAGAGAGGTGAGTTTGTTGATAGAACTATTTGGTAAAAATTACGAGTTAATTGAAAATGTAAAAGATGGCTTTCAACAAAAAGCATTAGAAGATCGGTATTCTGACATTCTAAAGAAATATGACTTCATAGTAGGTGATTGGGGTTACGAACAGTTGAGGCTAAAAGGCTTCTATCATAATCACAACACGAAAGCATCTGAGGACGCTAAAATCAGTGCACTTGATGACTATCTTTATGAGTATTGTAATTTTGGTTGTGCTTATTTTGTTTTGCAAAAGAAAGATTAACCCTTAAACTGCCCCATTTTGTATGAGGCAGTTTTTCTTATCCGTAAATCCCCTATTCTTCCTGTTCAGGATTGATGTCATCTGGATGGTCATGGATGGGATGTGCCCCATCAATTTGTCTTGGTAAATCCTCGTGTAACTCCTTATAAGGATAAACAAATGAACTTAATCTCCTTTGACCTTCTTCCCAAGGCGTTGATTTACTCTCAACGGGATCATTTTTATTTATACTAGAACCAAACGACCCATCAGGAAATTCCTCAGGTATCAAATAGTTCTTTTGGTCACGAACATTAGAGAAGTCAGAATAACGTTTTTTGTCTTTATTTCCCATAAACCTCCACCCTTTCTTATAATTAGCTTTTCCGATACAAGAAAATATTACTATTCCATTTGTTGGTTATATTTTAGAAACCTGGATACTTATTCATTGGTATTTATTTATGCTATGATAAAGGAGTACAAGAAAGTTGGAGGGAATAGGGATGTATTTTGTAGAACGTAAAAAAATAGAAATGACACTGCAATTTATTGAACAGCTTTTAACAGAATATGAAAAGATGACTGTAGAATCTTACCAGGAAAAGTTAGCCTTGGAAAGGCTTGTCCAGTTACTGATAGAGTCTATTATTGATGTTGGAAATATGATGATAGATGGATTTATCATGCGAGATCCGGGTAGCTACGAGGACATCATTGATATTCTAGAAGATGAGAAAGTGATTCCTACCGCAGAGAGTAAACCGTATAAAGCGGTAATTGAGCTACGTAAAATGCTGGTAAAAGATTATTTAGAAATAAACCATGATAAATTATCGGAAGTAATAAATGAAAATTATTCGGTACTAACGCAATTCTCCACTCGTATTCGTGTTTATCTAGACAATGAAATCGGAGTTGCGAACGCTTTTACGAAAGAATAGAGGTAACAGAGTTGAAGAATTATAAAGGCTATTTAATTGATCTAGATGGAACCATGTATCGTGGGAATGAAGTAATCGAACATGCCCCAGTATTTATTCAGGAATTGAATGAGAGAGGAATTCCTTATTTATTTCTTACGAATAACTCCTCCAAAACACAGGAGCAAGTGTCAAAAAAACTAAATGACTTAGGTATTGAATCTAAGCCAGATAACGTATTTAATTCCAGTATGGCTACAGCGAAATATATTAAGGATACTTTTCCTGGATCAACTTGTTATTGTATTGGGGAAGAAGGGCTATTTCGTGCATTGGAACGTGAATCCATCAAAGTAACAGACAGTGAACAATGTGATGTTGTTGTTATTGGGATTGATCGAGATATTACATATGAAAAATTAGTAAAAGCTTGTCTGGCAGTAAGAAATGGAGCTCACTTCATTTCAACAAATAGTGATCATGCTTTACCAACTGAAAGGGGCTTTCTTCCAGGGAATGGTGCGTTAACATCAGTTATCTCTGTTAGCACAGGAGTTAAGCCTCAATTTGTCGGTAAACCGGAGAGCATTATTGTTGAACAAGCGCTTCAAGTCTTAGGGACAGAGAAACAGGACACTATTTTAGTGGGAGATAATTACAATACGGATATTCAGGCAGGTATTCGGGCAGAATTAGATACCTTAATGGTATTTACCGGTGTCACTCCTTTTGAGCAGTATCAATCATTACCAACTAAACCAACCTATTTTGTGCAAAATTTAAGTGAGTGGTTTACAAACTAAGGAAAACCAAAAAACAGTGGGGATTCTTCATCCCACTGTTTTTTACGAATGATATTTAGTCTCTATTTAATTACTCGACATGATCATCTGCAGCAGCATGTGCTAGTCTACTGGAAGCGGCAGCAGCAATTGCTCCAACAATGTCATCAAGAAACGTATGGCACTCACCAGTTGATTTATCATTAAGACGTTGTAATATTCCTGGTTTTTGCTTATCAATATAACCATAATTTGTAAAGCCTATAGATCCATAAACATTCACAATGGCAAAAGCAATAATCTCATCAATCCCATATAAGCCTTCATCGATCTCGATAGTAGATTGCAGTGGTTCTTCTAGCATCTTTTTCTCTGCAAGTTTGTCTAGCTGTATTCCAGTAAGTATCGCATTCTGCACTTCACGTTTTTCTAACACTCGGTTTACATTATATAGGCAGTCGTCCATACTTAGGTCTTCGTGATATTTTGATTGTAAGTAATATACTAACTCTGCTATATCGTTTAATGTAACACCTCTTTCTTCCAATAATTCTCTAGCTTTTTGCTCTAGTTCTTGATTCTTAATTTTTTTCTCCATAATTATTATTGATTCTCCTTTTATAGGTTAAGATTGGTTAAATTTTTCATACATTTATAGTAATGGTGTGTGGGAGGGAATTATGATGAAAGAATTACTTTTAGTCAATTACAATATTCATGCAATAGAACAACTAAGTGTAAACGAACGAACTGGGTATCGGGATAAGAATTACTATTATTTTATCATTTCCTCTGTTGACAAGGAAATGATTCATTTAGAACAAGCAGCACTTGCCTATTATCTTACCGAAAATGGATACTATCATACAGCAATTCCTATACCTACAATTCACAATAAATGGTTTGTAGAAAAAGATAATCAATATTACATGGTCTTACGTGTATCTGATTTGCGGAATGACCAAAAAAGCTCGCACGGAGAAGCATTAGCTGAATTTCATCATGTCAGCGCTACATATAGTTTTGAACCAAAAGAGATATCTAGTTATGGCTTGTGGAAGGAATTGTGGATTCAGAAACTAACCGCATTTGAACAGAAAATAAAGCAAGAAGCATCAGCAAACATGAACCGATATTATCGGCTGCTGGTGGATAGCTTTCCTTATATTATAGGTATTAGTGAAAATGCGATTCAGTACTTGCAAGAAAGTGAGACAGAAAAACGCTACGATCAAAGTGATCAAGGTGTATTTTCGTTTAGAAGGTACAGAGGAAATATGCTTAATCCAATCATATGGATGGATGACCTTGTTTATGATCATCCGACACGCGATATAGCAGAGTTTATTCGGTACCGTTTACTAGATGATACAGTAAGCCAGGAAGAGATAGTAACGTTCTTGCATGACTATCAACGTGAGCGACCTCTATCTATATTTAGCTGGAGACTCCTATATGCCCGTTTAACCTTTCCTATTCATTTATTTGATTTTATGGAAGAGAAATTTCATGGGAATTCTTTTGAACAATACTATGAAGAGTTGAAGAATATGTTACAAAAACAAACCGAATATGAATACCGATTAGGCAACCTATTTCATGATCTGAATGTAGATGTTGAAGAGTTGGCTATCCCGACGATTGAGTGGTTTGTGAAATAATAGTTATTGAGTAAATCTGTTATAGGCTTAATTAATCCGACAATATCGTGCACAAAATGTCGGTCGATACTCTTGTATTTCTGGTATTCTAATCGAGAAAGGAGGTCATGTAATGGATTTGCTTAAAAGTATGAATGAGTCGATGAGATATATCGAGGACAATCTTATTGACCAAATAGACTTTAATGAAGTAGCGAGAATAGCTCAATGCTCTGAATATCATTTTAAAAGAATGTTTTCATTCCTTGCTGGTATACCTTTATCAGAATACATTCGTCGTCGTCGACTAAGCTTGGCAGCATTTGATCTTACCAATAGTAATGTAAAGGTTATCGATATCGCCGTTAAATACGGTTATAATTCACCAGACTCTTTTTCTAGAGCGTTTCAACATTTACATGGTGTAATACCATCTGAGGCAAGAATCAAAGGAAAGCAACTAAAAGCCTTCCCTCCCATGACCTTCCAATTATCAATTAGAGGAGGAAATGAAATGAATTACCGAATAGAACAACAAAAAGCATTTCAGATTGTTGGTTTGATGAAAAGAGTTCCTATTATTTTCGAAGGAGAAAATCCGGAAATTGCAGAAATGTGGAAATCATTTACAATGGAAAAGATAACCCAGTTAAAAGAGCTTTCTAATGTGGAACCGAAAGGAATGATACAAGCATCTGTAAACTTTTCCGATGGACGTATGGATGAAAAAGGAGAGCTTGATCAATTTATAGGAGTGGCAACCACCAATGGATGTCCAGAGGGGTATTCCATGCTGGAAGTTCCTGCATTAACATGGGCGGTATTTGAATCATTTGGACCTTTTCCTGGTACTCTACAAGAAACTTGGGGAAGAATATATTCGGAGTGGTTTCCTTCTTCCAATTATCAATTGACAGAAGGACCAGAAATTCTATCGATTAAATCAAAAGATTTGACCTCACCCGACGTGAAAAGTGAGATTTGGATTCCAGTTGTGAAAGAGTAAAATGGAAAAGAGTACTAGTCTCTATAACGGAGAAGGATGTATAAAAAAAGCAGGCAACTATTCGGTTGCCTGCTTCAGTATATATTAAAATACTTGTTCGATTTCCTTTACTCCTGGTACTTCTGCCATTAATGCACGTTCAATACCAGCTTTTAACGTAATTGTAGAGCTCGGGCAATTACCACATGCACCCATGAGACGAAGAAGTACAATGCCATCATCGTCAACATCAATTAACTCCACATCTCCACCATCTCGAAGTAAAAATGGGCGTAATTTATTTAATACTTCTTGTACCTGTTCACGCATTATCCATCTTCTCCTTTCCTAATATCATTATATAATTGTAAAGGTTAAAAATCTATTGTTATTTGAACGTTAATGTTAGTCAATATTATTTTATCTTTATATAAAGATTTTGTAAAATAAAAGAAACTAGATGTCTAGGGAGAGGGGAGTAAAGGGTGGAAAATAGAGAAGTATTAATTACCGTTTATGGAGCAGAACAAATTTGTGCAAGCTGTGTAGGAGCTCCAGGGTCAAAAGATACGTATGAATGGTTACAAGCAGCAATTGGCCGTAAATACGTGACGGAAAGTATACGCTATGAATATATTGATATAAATGAACCACAAGAAGAGGAAAAACGTCGAGATTTTGTTGAGAAAATCCTTGAAGAGGATTTGTTTTATCCGATTGTTTTTGTAAATGATCAGATGGTAGCGGAAGGAATCCCTCAATTAAAGACAATTTATAAAGCGTTAGACCAGCATGATATTGCGTTACTGGATGCTGAGAAATGAGGGGAATAATGGACATACCTTTTATTAAGATGCATGCACTAGGCAATAATTATATTTATGTTGATTTATTTCAAAACGATTTACCTGAGGAATTATTATCGGATATCGCTATAAAGGTGTCGAACGTTTATACAGGAATTGGTTCTGACGGTTTAATTTTAATCCATCCAAGTGATAAAGCTGCAGTTGGAATGAGAATCTTTAATAAGGATGGATCAGAGGGAAAGAACTGTGGGAATGGCTTACGATGTACCGCTAAGTACGCCTATGAAGCAGGAATCGTTTCCAGTAAACAGTTTACAATTGAAACTAGGTCAGGAATTGTGCAAGCTGAGGTCTTAGAAGAAAATCATCATGTGTCTGAAGTTACGATAGATATGGGGAAACCAATTCTGAGAAGGTCTCTAATACCGATGGTTGGCTCAGATATTGATCAAGTAGTAGGTGAAAAATTTGTCGTAAAAGGACAAGAATTATTCGTTACTACTGTTTCAATGGGGAATCCTCATGCAGTATTTTTTATAGATGATATTCATGATGCACCACTGTATACATTAGGGGAAGATATTGAAAAGGATTCTCGTTTTCCAGAACAAGTGAATGTTGAATTCGTGGAAGTGGTGAACGATAGTGAGCTTAACTTTCGAGTTTGGGAACGGGGTTCAGGTGTTACATTAGCATGTGGAACTGGTGCATGTGCAGCAGTAGTTGCAGCAACGCTTAATAATCATATACCTATCGGTAAACCTATCACCGTTCACCTTCAAGGTGGTGATTTAGTCATTCAGTGGGACGAGAATGGTACGGTATGGATGACTGGGGAGGCTAAGTTAATTGCAAAAGGTCTCTATCAATATGAATAAGAGACTGGAAAATCTTTTTATTTGAAAACCTTTCATGACACTATGTATACTATATAGTAAGGATACTCTAGGAGGAATAAAGATGGTAATATCGCTTACAGATAGTGCAAGTCTTCAAATTAAAGAAATGATGAAGGACGAAACAGGGAATGCACATCTACGTTTCGGTGTAAAAGGTGGCGGCTGCAGCGGATTATCTTATTCCCTCGGCTTTGATGAAGAAATAAATGAAGAACTAGATATGGTAGAAGTAATTAAAGATATTCCAGTAATTATATCGAAACTGGATATCCCAGTAATCGATGGGACGACAATTGATTATAAACAAAACCTGATGGGTGGCGGATTCAGTATTGATAACCCCAATGCCATCATGTCATGTGGTTGTGGCTCGTCATTCCGTACGAAAGAAACAGTAGGTGCGCCAGATAAATGTTAATGCAAGTCATCCGATAACTAAAAAGGTTCCAATCTTTGATGATTGGAACCTTTTTGTATTAATTTCTTGTAGTGATTCCCGAAGGTTCTTTATGTTGTTGTGGGACAAGGGACCAGTCACACATTTCTCTATTCAAACATGCTGGTAGAGTGTTTTGGTTGGACTCTTGCTTTTGGATCAATATATTGTTTTGCATTGTTTACTGCTGTTGGGCCTTCTCCAAAGCCTGTTGCAATTAATTTTATTTTTCCAGGATACGTACAAATATCGCCTGCAGCATAAATGCCAGGTATGTTTGTTTCCATTTTCGTATTGACGACAATACTATTTTTTTCAATATCTAGACCCCAGTCCTTAATCGGTCCAAGTGTAGAAATAAACCCATAGTTACAGATAACATCGTCTACATCAAGCTCTAATTTACGTTCACCTTTTACTTCTTCTAATAGGATCTTTTCAATTTTGTCAGATGCAACAATATCAGAGGCTGTAAATGGTGTTAAGATTTCTACTTTAGAATTTCTTAACACTTCAACACTATGTTCATGAGCTCTGAACTCATCACGGCGATGAATAAGTGAAACCTTCTCTGCTATCGGTTCTAGCATTAGTGCCCAGTCAACTGCAGAATCCCCACCACCTAGGATAGCCACTTTCTTTCCTTTAAATTGATTCATGTCTTTAATATAGTAATGAAGATTTACACCTTCAAACTCTTCCGAATGATTAAGGTTCAATCTACGGGGCTGGAACGCACCATTTCCTGCGGTAATAATCATCGTTTTCGTATAGTGAACTTCTCCAGTATTTGAGGTTAGCTTTAGAATGTTGTCCTCTACGCGCTCTACTGTTTTAATGGATTGTCCAAGAACAATAGTTGGGTCGAACATTTTTGCCTGTTCTTCTAAATTATCAACAAGGTCTTGTGCACGAACCTTTGGAAAACCTGCTATATCATAAATGTATTTCTCTGGGTAAAGAGCAGTAAGTTGCCCACCTGTATGTGGTAAACTTTCAATGATTTTTACGCTTGCCTGACGCATTCCACCATAAAATGCGGTAAAAAGGCCAACAGGTCCAGCGCCAATTATTGTAACGTCGAATATTTTTTCCGTCATCATCAATACCTCCATGGACAAAATTCCACTAACATCGTACCACAAATAGTTAATCTTGTAATTTTTCCAGCATATAAAGTAGATAAGTTACACTTGGTGAGGGGAAAACCCTTACAGACAGAAGTTATTCTTAAATCCTCTTTATATTGGTAATCTATTTAAATAAATATTAAGGCTTGAAAATTAGATGTAAAAGGTCTATCATATAGAGTGGACAATATATTACGAATATGTGACATCCACTTTAAAATTAGCTTTTATCTCTTTTTTTATTTTAATTCGTGAAAAATGTCACATACAAAAGTAATAGAATAATAAAAAATGGATGTGATGATGAATGAAGAAGCCTAACATCGTTGTTTTAGGTGCTGGGTACGGTGGTATCATGACGACTGTTAAATTACAGAAGTCATTAGGAGCAAACGAAGCAAACATTACATTAGTAAACAAAAATGACTATCATTATCAAACAACTTGGTTACATGAAGTATCAGCAGGTACAGTTCATCAAGATCAAGCAAGAGTTCAAATTAAAGATGTTATTAATCCACATAAAGTAAACTTTGTACAAGATACTGTTGTAGAAATTAAACCACAAGAAAATAAAGTGAAGTTAGAGAACAGTGAACTAGAATATGATTATCTAGTAATCGGTCTAGGCTTCGAATCTGCAACATTTGGTATTCCTGGACTAGAAGAAAATGCACTTATGATTAACGATATTAATTCTTCACGTTTAATCAGAGAGCATTTAGAATTTAACTTTGCTGAGTACCACAAAGATAAAAACCCTGCTCGTTTAAATATCGTTGTAGGTGGCGGTGGCTTCACTGGTATCGAATTTGTTGGTGAATTAGCGAATAAAGTTCCTGAACTATGTAAGGAATAT
Source organism: Ornithinibacillus scapharcae TW25 (assembly GCF_000190475.1). Taxonomy (GTDB): domain Bacteria; phylum Bacillota; class Bacilli; order Bacillales; family Amphibacillaceae; genus Ornithinibacillus; species Ornithinibacillus scapharcae. Next base: position 18,529 of record NZ_AEWH01000021.1, on the reverse strand, counting down.
GATATTGATAAATCACAAGTTCGTATCATTAATGTGGAAGGTGCGCCTACTGTACTACCAGGATTCGATCCCGAACTAGTAGAATACGCAATGAATTCACTGGAAGCTCGTGGAGTAGAATTTGTTACAGGTGCTTTATTAAAGGAAAGTAAGCCTGACAGTGTTGTATACGAAAAAGATGGTAAACTGAATGAAATTTCAACTCTAACTACTGTATGGGCTGCTGGTGTTAAAGCGAACTCTATCGTTGAACAATCAGGATTCCAAACAAACCGTGGTAAAATTGAAGTTCGTCCAGATATGCGTTCTCCTGAGTATGATAATGTGTTTGTAATTGGAGACTGTGCATTAATCATGAATGAAGAAAGTGGTAGACCATTCCCACCAACTGCTCAAATTGCTATTCAGCAATCTGCTACAGTTGCTCATAACGTAGTATCACTGGTTAAAGGGCATGGAGAGCTTGAAGGGTTTGAGTATAAGCCACTAGGTACATTAGCATCTTTAGGTCATAATGATGCAATGGGTGTTGTATTTGGTAATAAGAAATTATTCGGTTGGAAAGCTACATTCATGAAGAAAATGAGTGACAACCGTTACCTATTAAAATTAGGTGGTATTGGATTACTACTTAAAAAAGGTAAATTTAATTTCTTTTATTAAAAATAGTGTTTATAAGCAAAGGCGATATCTCGTCTTTGCTTTTTTTATGATTTGCTTATAGAATTGATATGTATATTTGTATTACTTTACTATATATAAGACCAAAGATTGACTTTAGACCTTCATGTAAAAGGAGAATACATAAATTGATACAACTAATTGTTTCTGTTATTTTATTTTTTGTTATCTTTTTTGGAATTGCATTTATCTTAAACATGTTACTGAGAAGAACTTGGTTGATGGCATTTATCTATCCTATTATTGTGTTATTTATTGTAGATGATATTTCAATTGGCAAGTATTTCTCATCACCAGGTGATGCATTTTCACAAGCTTTTTCTAAATTAATAACCATTAATACTTGGGATGTTGTAATCTTGTCTGCAGGTTTTCTAGGTACAATTGTTTCAGGTTTTGTCATCAAGTTCTTACGAAAAAGCGGTTATCAGATGTTTTAAAAAGGGTCTAAAAAATCAGCATAGATACGTGCTGGTTTTTTTATTATCCCCGATAATCATTTTTCTAAGCATATATTTTTTAAAGTCTATCACTTTATAGAATGTCCAACTGAAGGCTTCCAAAATACAAGTTAACTACTTACCATGAATAAAATCTTACTAGATTGGAAATGATGACATCCAGAGAGGTGTTGTTATTGAAAATCAAAAAAATTCTTAGAAGAATTGGCATGGCAATATTATTTTTGCTTGCATTTGGTACAACTCTATCCAGTCTATCCAATGTCACCTATGCAGATATTGCAGTCATGCTGAGAGAAAGCTACCCTGTTTCTGCAACGTATATGGAATCTCAACCTGCGGAACATAGAAAAGTAGCTTTAGAGGAGAAGGATTTCTTGGTGCTACAGGCTCAGGAGCAATATATATCCAGTGAACAAATTGACGGGCCGAAATCAGTGGAAGAGGCTATCAATATTCAGGATTATCCAAAAGCCACCGTAATTGCCACTGGTTATACAGCTGGGGTTGAATCTACTGGCAAAACACCAGATCATCCACAATATGGTATTACGTATTCAGGTGTTAAAGTAAAGCGGGACTTATATTCTACAATTGCAGCTGATTTAAATGTTTATCCAATTGGTACGATCTTATGGATACCAGATTACGGATTTGGTGTGGTTGCCGATAAGGGTGGGGCAATCAATGGTAATAAGATAGACTTATATTTTCCAACCGTTGAAGAGGTTTATTCGAAGTGGGGGAAACGTGAAGTAGAAGTCTATATTATTGAACAAGGTTCCGGTGATTTATCAGAAGAAGTATTAAATACACTAAATGAAAATAAAGCATTACAAGTATTTCGAGAACAAATTAATAAAAGCAAAGAATAAGGAAAAGGGGCTACATGTATAATACATTAGCCCTTTTTTTTAATATAGTTGATAAAGTGAAATAGCAACGATAATACCCGTTATCGCTCCAAAGAATACTTCTATAGGTTGATGTCCAAGTAGTTCTTTTAAATCTTCTCGTTTTTGATACTTTTCTTTATTCTCCCAGTTTTTAGCTCCGTCAATTAGTATTTGGAAATCCTTGACTAATTGATTTAATAGAGTGGCATGTGTTCCTGCGTGTCTCCGAACCCCTGAAGCATCATACATGGTGATTATACTAAATACTGCTGCTACGGCGAACAGAGTAGAATCGAAACCTTCAATTAATCCAACTGCAGCAGTTAGAGAGGTTACTGCAGCAGAGTGACTGCTTGGCATACCACCAGTACTAAAGGCTAGACCAGGTAGGAATTCTTTGGTAGCAATGAAATGAATGGGGATCTTTATGATTTGAGCGAAAACAATAGCGGATAAGGAGGACACGATTGGATAGTTAGATAAAAATTCCATGATGTTATTCCCTTCGGTTATATATTTGTTGTCATTTTATCATACTCCAAAGCCAGTGGGAATGAATATCATGTCAAGCAAAAACTTTTCCATTTTGGCATTAAATTTGATCAAAACCTAACATTAAAAGAGAGGAGGTTGAACACCTCCTCTCCCATTTCATTAAGAAGCCTTTGCAGTTTTCCAATTCATCGGTATGCGATTTGCTATCCTTACCGCAAAGATTCCAGCTAGAAATGATAATGCGATATCCTTTATTAGAAATGGTATCATTCCAGCCCATGCTGTTACATAACTAATCTCTAGTTCTAACCACGTGTTCATGGCCAAATACATGAGTGATACCCCAATAACGTAGTTAGCCGCTAGTCCTAAACATGAGGCCAATACATAGGTTGGAACAGTAGGATTTCGATGACGTTCTACTAGCCAACCAGAAAGAAGTGCAATAAAGACAAATGAAATAATAAATCCTCCCGTTGGTGTTGCTAATTGCATTGGACCAGCCTTCATACCTGCAAAAACTGGGACACCGACAATACCAACTAATATGTATGTAATCATTGCAAAGCTCCCAAGTCTCTTACCAAGCATAAGTCCTGCTAAAATTGCGAAGAAAGTCTGTAAAGATAAAGGTACCGTTGCTCCTCCAATAGGGATAGCAAGAAACGGGAACCAAACGGTGATATTCGCACCAATAGCCATTAAACAAACAAATAATGCACCAACTGTTATTTCGATTGGTTTAAGCCTTTTCATCTATTTTTCTCCTCTCTTATTAACAATAGAATAATAAGAAATACCCCTATTGTCAACCTATTATTTAAATGGTTAACAATAGGAGCTATAATGGTTTTAATATAGCACTGTAATTTTGCTTTGTTTTTAAAAATTTAGAACATATAGTTACTTTTTCGCAAAAATTATATATAATTAATTTCGTGTAACGTGCTGAATTAGTACAAAGCAAGAATAATAAGACCACTAACAGAAGGAGAAAACGAATCATGAGTAATAATTATTTAGAAGAAATACACTATTTTCGAGTTCCAGTAAATAACCTAGAACAATCTTTAAAATGGTATACAGAAGTTTTAGGACTTCAACTGAGGTTTACTCAGGATAATTTGGCAGTATTAGCACTTAAATCAGGTGCTCTTTATGTATTAGTCGAAGCAGATCATGATTCACAAGGGCATTTTACAGTTAACGGACATCCTGAATTTTCAGTTGGATTTACCACAACTAGAATTAGAGAACTTCACTCTTACCTAGCAGAAAGAGATGTTCGAGTAGAACCCATACAAGAGGATCAGGGGCATAACTTTTTCTGTTTTTACGATCCAAGTGGAAATAAACTTCAAGTTCACAACTAAATTGGTCTATAAACAGTAAAAATCCAGGGTTTCACAAGCTGTGGTTGATTTCATTTAAATAAATTGCTATAATTTTCATAATATTAAAGAAGGGAGTGAGAGGTAAAATGAGAATTCTAGAGAAGATAACCTTGGTATGTAAACATAATGCCTCTCATTCTTTTAGATCTTGTAAGGGATATTAGTTTAATCCTGAAGATTTTAGTATTGGCAAATGTAAGCATGGCTTTTGTATCGTGATAACAAACAACTAGCCACAGGGTTATGTATATAATTCTGTGGCTTATTTTATTTTTAACAGATAAGTTAAAGGGTTGCTGGTTAAGATGAAATTGCCCAATGATGATATTATTCTTCTCTACGAAATTAAAAATTGAGTGATATACCGAGGGAAAATGGGATATATCTTAAAAACTGTAAAAAGGGTTTGTTTGTTTGATTTATCGATTGGAAGAGAGTGATTACAGTAAAGTATCTAGGTTGATAGAAGTACGAATCAAGAGTTATTTATTGTGATGCAGTAATAACAAAAAATAGTTCCAGGAGAAATTTATGTGGGCAACATAATGGATCCTGCATCTTTGTTATTCGCTCCCAGCATGAAAATCACTTATGGAAAAGTTAGAAGAACCTTATTAATATTAGCAAGGATCGTTATCGTAAGAAAAATATAAACAACAGTTAAGATAGAGGATGATATCAGAATAGAGTAGCTACTTAATCCTAAGATATCTTTATTTATTGGGGGAAGAAAAATGGAACAAACAATTCTTGAATTACTTAATGAAATATATCCAGTTGAGTTAATTAAAGTCGAGTCCGTAACAGATGAGATGTATCGTTGTACTGCAAAACAAGGTGAATATTTCGCAAGAATCACAAACTATAAAAGTTATGATGAACAATTAGAGGAAGTTAATTATACAAACTTCCTATATCAAGAAGGATTAGGTGTTTCACCAACAATATCTTCATTAAATGGCAATATTGTAGAGAAGATTACACTTAACCACCATGAAGTTTTAACGGTTCTTTATAAGGCGGCACCAGGTATACACTTACCAAGAAAACAATGGAATGCTAATGTCTTAAAAGAATTAGGTCGACAAATAGGTAGATTGCATCGTTTTTCAAAAGAATATGAAAAGTTACATCCAACTAAATTCATCAACGATTGGCATGAGAATGAGGAATACGCATTTCTTAAATATATTCCTGAGGAAGAAACAGTCATTAGAACTGTTGCGGAAGAGGTTCTGTCACAAGTAAAAGATATGCCAAAAAGCGTCTCGAATTATGGCTTGTTACATGGTGATTTATGGTTAGAGAATATTTTAGTTGATCAGGATTTACAATTAACAATCGTTGACTTTCAAGATTGCGAGAAAAATTTTTATATTTTCGATTTAGCTGTTCCGATATATAGTGCAATAGAGTATTCGTTTGTCGGTGGAGGTAACATTGTTGAGTACGGAAGAGGCATAACAAGAGCAATTATCGAAGGATATCAAAAGGAAAACGAATTTTCGAAGGAAATGTTAGAAAGTCTTCCCTTATTTATAAAACTAAAAGAAATATTTGAATACAGCCTCATGCACATGTATTGGAATAAAGACAAATTATCAGAAGAACAGATAAGAATAATGAATCATTTTCGAATGAGGATTGAACATAATCATTCCTTCTTGCTCTTTAATTCAAACGATGTCGTCCTGAATTAAAGAGCTAGATATGGAAGGAGAATACGTTACGAATGAACTACGAGATTGTTAAAGTAAGTCAAGAAAATCAAGAAACACTTAGGAACTTAATACAATTTTACATTTATGATTTTACAGAGTTTATTGATGCACATGTTGAAGAGGATGGAAGATTTGGTGAATACCCTTTACAAGATTATTGGACGGAAAATAATCACTTTGCGTATTAAATTAGGTTGGACGGAAATTACGCAGGATTTGTTTTAGTGAAACTGGAGGTTACAGAAAAACAATCCTATTTTTCGATTTCTGAATTCTTTATTATGAAAAAGTATCGAAGACTAGGTTTAGGAAAATCAGTCGCTAGTGATATATTTCGTTTACATAAAGGGAATTGGGAAGTATTCGAAATTGAAAAAAATAAACCGGCACAGGTATTTTGGAGAAATGTCATCAAGGAGTTTACTAGAGGAGACTTTACTGAACGAATAGAAAAGGATATAAGAATTACACAAGTGTTTACGAGTTGAATATTATAACAATATTCGTTCTGTGCATAAATTCCCTTATACTAAGGGGCTTGAAGCAGTAATAAAAATGAAAGTAAATGAAAAAATAGGAAACGCTCGGAATACTTACCGAGCGTTTCTTATTTTTTCATTATTTACTTTTTAAACTACTTACTTAACTGCTGCTTCAAGCGCAATTTCCATCATTTCATTGAACGTAGTTTGGCGTTCCTCAGCAGTAGTTTCTTCACCAGTGATAATATGGTCAGATACTGTAAGGATAGAAAGTGCTTGACGGTCAAATTTAGCTGCAAGTGTATATAGAGCTGTTGTTTCCATTTCAATTGCTAGAACCTTATATTTAGCTAGCAATTCGTTCACTTCTTTCGCATTATCACGATAGAATGTGTCACTAGTGAATACATTACCTACTCGAAGATTTAAGCCTTTTGCAGTTCCTGCCTCATATGCTTTAAGCAATAGGTCAAAGTCCGCTAATGGAGCAAAGTCAATACCATTAAAGATTAATTGGTTCATTCTTGAGTCTGTAGTAGATCCTTGTGCAAGAATGACATCACGAACCTTAACATCCTTTTGAATGGCGCCACAAGTTCCAACTCGAATTAACTTTTGAACATCATAACTTTGAATTAATTCGTTTACATAGATGGAGATAGAAGGTACACCCATACCTGTTCCTTGTACAGACACTCTTTCTCCTTTGTACGTTCCTGTAAATCCATACATTCCACGAACTTGATTATATTGAGTTACATCTTCCAAGAAAGTTTCCGCAATATATTTAGCACGTAACGGATCTCCAGGAAGTAATATTTTGTCAGCGATCTCGCCTTTTTTTGCTCCAATATGTACACTCATGTTTTATTCCTCCTAATATAACTTGATGTAATAACTAGCCTATATGAGCTAATGTGAAAAACTATCATGACTACAACTGTGAAATCTTTCCTTTCATACAAAATAAAGTTATCATAACCCTTCTGTAAAGACAAATAATTACCTAACATATTAGTTTCAATCTAGACAAAAATTGTTTATAATATAGATAGTTCAATTATTCACGAGCATTTATCTGTATAATTGATAAGAAAGTACATAAAATTTGTACTAGCGAATATTAAGTTGGAAGGATGAAAATAATGAAAGAACAAACTTTTACAATTACAGCGGATACTGGTGTACATGCACGCCCAGCTACTTTATTAGTAAATAAAGCAGGACAATATCAATCAGAAGTCGAACTTACTTATAATGATAAGACTGTAAACTTGAAGTCCATTATGGGTGTTATGTCTCTAGGAATTCCAAAAGGTGCTGAAATTAAAATTTCTGCTACTGGTAATGATGAAGAGGAAGCAATCCAAGGTCTTGCTGAAGTAATTAAAGAAAACTTAGGTGAGTAATAAAAAGGCTGTTTTAGGAAATATTCCTGTAACAGCCTTTTTAGGTTTGTATTATTCATAATAACGACCGGTATAATAACTGGACTCAACAATTTCTAGTGCTTTGAGTGCCTGATTATTAAATGTAGTATCCTTACTTGCTAGTTGCGCACGATACGTTTCTACAGCTTCTTTGAGTGATATGCCATAATCTATATTACTTTCTTTAAAAGGGGTGATGACTCCCTTTAGAACATAGACCTTTTCAAATTGAGACAAAGCTTTTCTTTCATGGAATACTACATTTTCCACTTGTTTTGGGTGGTGTAAATCACCTTGCATGGGATGTTTTAACACAGCATTAATCTTAAGTAAATATTTATCTTGTTTTTCTTCGATAATCTCACCTACATAAATCCCCGATTTATATGGAGCTTGGACTAAATCTCCAATTGATAAATCACTCATCAAAAACAACTCCTTTCGTTATATCTATTTTGCCAAATTTTCAACAAATTAGCGAACATATATATTCATGCTTTAAACATATGCAACAAATTTGATATACTGATTCAAAGAAGGACGTGATGAGAGCATGATGCCATTTTTGTATTTTCCTGAGGATAAATCAGAATATATTCCTGCGGTTATAACTTTAGCGATTTTTATTATAGCAGCAGTAGTAGCACTATACTTTTTCCTGAAACACTCAAAGAAACAAGAAGAAAAGTTTAATAGGGAGTACCAACAAAAATTAGAGGAACAAAATAAGTCTAATTAAAAGACAAGGGCTACCTTGTCTTTTTTTATGTGTTTATCCTTACCTTTTTTGCGAATACTATCTTTATCATGCAAAAAAGGAGTAGTGGAGATGCGTATCATACTTTTATTCCTTTTATCCATTAGTGTTTTAACAGCCTGTCAAAGTAAGGAAGAAACATCGAAATCAGTGGAGATGTATAATACATCTGGTGATATGGTTGGTACTGCCGAATTACTTGAGTCTCCTGATGGGATCCAGGTGAAATTAAAACTCGAAGGATTAACGCCAGGTTTACATGGAATTGCAGTCCATGAGTACGCTAAATGTGAGGGGCCTGACTTTAAGACGGCAGGAAATCATTTAGATCCAGAGGGGAAAGAGCATGGACTAATACATCCTAAAGGGGCCCATCTAGGTGATATGCCAAATATTGAAGCGGATGCTGGTGGATTAGTTGATGCTGACTTAATGTTACCAAGAGCAACCTTAAAAGAAGGAAAGATGTCTATTTTAAGAGGAGAAGGAACCTCTTTGATTGTAAGTGAAGGGCAAGATGATGGGGTGTCACAACCGAGCGGTAATGCTGGAGCAAGAATTATCTGTGGCGAAATTAAATCAGGCAAAAAAGCGGAGGCAACAGAGTCACCGACAGATCCGACAGAATTTAATGAGGAGCAGCAAGAATAAACCAACGAAAATAGGAGTATCATCGAAATAGATGCTTACTCCTATTTTTAATAAACCTTAATATTAATTATGGTAAACCTTTATAGCTCGGTCAAACTAGTTGGAAATAATTCTAATACCTACACCACTCATTTCCCTAGGGGATACTTGTTATCTATTTTGTAGAGCATCAATTATCCTGTTAACGCCTTCTTCAAGAATAGCTCGAGGACAAGCGATATTCATCCTCATAAATTGATCGCCTTCTTCCCCATACTCTACCCCAGCGTTTAAGCCTACTTTCGCTTCCACATTAAAGAATTTACGTAAAGCTTTGGAGTCTAAACCTAAAGCACTACAGTCTATCCATACTAAATAAGTACCTTCCGTGATAGTTACTTGAAAAGGCGTATGTTTCTCAATTTCTTCTTTTACATAATCATAGTGACCTTTAAGAATCTCTCGTAATCCGTCCAACCATGCTTCCCCATGATGGTATGCAGCTTCTAATGCGGTCGTTCCCATGGTGTTTAATCCATGAAATCCTTGATTTAAAAATTGTCGTTCTAGCTTTTTACGCATTATTGTATTAGAAGTAATCGCATAGGAAGCTTGCAAACCTGCCAAATTAAAAGTTTTGGATGGGGCCATACAAGTTATTGTTCGATCAGCGATTTCTTCTGATAAAGATGCGATTGAAATATGATTGTGATCTGGATATGTTAAATCACAGTGGATTTCATCCGATATAATAAGTACATTATACTGTTTACAAAGCTCTGCAATCTTAGTTAATTCTTCCTTTGTCCATACTCTACCAATTGGGTTATGAGGATTACAAAGAATAAAAGCTTTAACACCATTCTTTAACTTCTCCTCAAAGTCTTGGAAGTCTATTTGGTAATAGTTGTTTTCTCGAATTAATGGACTCTTAACTATTTTTCGATTATGTGCTTTAATTACGTGATAAAAGGGTGTATAGACTGGTGTCTGGATTAGTATGGAGTCATTTGGTTCAGTTAACGATTGGATAGCCATATGTAGCGTTGTAACGACACCAGGACTAAACGAGATCCATTCCGATTGAATCGTCCATTGATGCCTTCTAGAAATCCAACTTACAATCGAGTTTTTCACAGAATTATCTGCTATAGTATAACCATATATACCATGCTTGGCCCGTTCGATGATGGCTTGGTTAACTGCATCTGGAGCTTTAAAATCCATATCAGCAACCCACATAGGCAGTACATCTTCAGAGTGAAATAGTTCTCTCACCATATCCCATTTTACGGAACGAGTATTTTTTCGGTTATGTACCGTTTCAAAATTTTCCATAGTAATAGCCTCCCAGAATATCATTAATGTCATTATATCCTAAAAAAGCCAAAAAAAAGAGCAAAGCGTTCATAACGCCTTGCCTACAGGGGGAATACGAGAAAGTCTTACGTTAATAGTTATACCCTGTTAGAATAAAATTAAACCTATGTTTTTAATTTTTTTTCGTAATCTTGAAACTTTCCCATAATGGGATATGTTTACATACAGATGATCCAGACAAGGGGGATACCAATGCAAGGAGAAGGTGCAATTCATTTCGATTCCAATGACCCGAAAGCCTTGGAGCATATCGTTGAACGGTATAGAGTAATAGCGGAACGATTATGCTTTCAATATGGGGTGAAACCAAAGGAAATATCCACGGTAGTACAAGATGTTTTTATTAAGGTTGACCAGAAGATTAAAAGACAAGAACCTGGAAGTTTATCTAGCTGGTTTTATCATGTGGTCATTCGAACACTTAGAGAATATGAAAGTAAACAAAAAAAAGCCAAAAAGATAGGGCGTGCTTTAGACGAGCCTATTAGTTATGGTTATTACTTAGAGAATCACGGACATATATCGATACAAGATGCTTTAGCTAAGCTGGATAATAAATATAAACTCCCACTTATTTTAAATCACTATCACGATATAAAGTTGGAAGATATTTCAACTATTCTTAAAATGAATCAAGAAACGATAACAAAGAGAATCCAGCAAGGGGAAAACCTACTATCAGATTCATACAAGGAGGCAGCCACAAAAAATCCTTACCTAGTTGATAAGTTTGAAGCTGTATTCCGTGATCTGAATTATCGTTATCAACTTTTACCTGAATTTACGAGTACGGTAGATATCATGACAAGGGTAGAGCAGTCTAGAAAAAGAATCATTGGAAAAAATATATTGCTCCTGTTGGAGCGGTCGTAGGCCTTTGTGTTTTTGCTGTTTTTGGGTTGAATTATATGCAAGAACAAAAGGTTGCGATAGAGGCTGCTAAGGAGATGGAAAAGTCGAATCAGATGCCAAATCCAATAGACACAGATCAAGTTAAAGAGGAGCGGGAGCTTAATCCAGAAATTACTGAATATCTTGAAAAAGCAATTGATAATTTTGCATTAGAATTAGGGCTTGAAGATGTAAGTGACTTTCCTATTGTTGTGGAGGTCCAGACTATTATCTATGATTTGTATCAGAGTCCTGATCATGTGATAGGTACGGATGTGTCGGAAACGAAAAATTATATTGATATGATGTTAACTCCTCCAGCAGCACAGTTAGAGAAGATGAAAGCTCCTCAAGATACAGAGGCGTATTCATTAATGGAAACATTTGGTGTTTATTATAATTATGAATATCACTTTCAGAATTATTTAGCTACACTACTTTCTGAATTGCCAATTGAAGAATATGATGTTATCTATGAACTGCAGGATAATCCTGAGAATTACAACGGACCTGAGGATATTAAAACACTATTACAGATTTTTAATGAACAAGGCTATCTAGTTAAAAAGGATCCATTTGATAATTATTTAGTGGTTGATATTGATGTGGGAAGGTTGAAGAATCAGTTAGCCGAAAAAGGGTATGGAGATGCCTATTTAGCCTATTTAGATTATTATGTGGTTGCCCATGATTTCGATTGGAACAATTGGAAGGAGTTAGCTAATATTTTAATAGAGGCTGAATCCCTATTAGTAACATATGGTGATTCCTATAATAGAGAGATGCGAAGAGAACTATATAATAGTATAGAACAGCATTTGTATAGCTATTTACGATACTGGGGAGACGTTTACGAAGTTTCGGAGGAAGAAAAGAACGAATATTATTCATTTATTAACAATTATCCCGATACCAAAGTGGCACAAGTTGTGCAGAGCTACTTATCTGAATGGGAAGCAAATGATTGGAAGAGAACGCAAGGACATTCGTATACCCCAGAGCCAATAGACTTACTCTTTGAATATGATAATGTTAACTATGAAGATATTGTTGTAATGGGTAGATGGCCATTTGTGGGTGGTATTGGTGCGGTTTATAAAGAATATAGTAGCAATTTGGATACAACCTACTTATTAAATTTAAGTCCCTTCGAGATAGTAGCATTATTTGGTTATTCTTATGAGAAGGAAGATAAGGAAACCTATTCCACTTTATTATCGCAAAAAACTTATCAACCAGCCGTTACAAAATGGGAAGATCTAAGAAATTTAGCTGGTTATGCACTAACAGAATATCATGATGATGATTCTGCGTCGGTTATTTTTACGGATTGGGAAAAAATGGATGTAGGGAAAACGAAATTATTAACAATAGAAATGATAAAAGATAATGATATATGGAAAATAAAACATATACAAAAAGACAGCCCCAATTAATTGGAGCTGTCTTTCTATTTACTTCAAGCGTTTTTCTAATTCCGCTTTTTCCGCTTCAAAGCCAGGTTTTCCTAATAAAGCAAACATATTCTTCTTGTATGCTTCCACACCAGGCTGATCAAATGGATTTACTCCTAATAGGTAGCCACTTAATGCACAAGCCTTTTCGAAGAAATACACTAAATAACCAAACGTATACGCATCCAGTGCAGGTACATCAATAATAAGGTTTGGAACCCCACCATCGGTATGTGCAAGTAATGTACCTTGGTATGCCTTATCATTTATCTCATGAACGGTCTTACCTGCTAAATAATTCAAGCCATCAGAGTCGTTTTCTTCTACTTCTAATGTTAAATCTATTTTAGATTGATTTACATGGATTACAGTTTCAAATAAATCACGGCGACCATCTTGAATATATTGACCTAATGAATGGAGGTCAGTTGAGAAATTAGCAGAAGTTGGGAATATCCCTTTTTGGTCTTTTCCTTCACTTTCTCCATAGAGCTGCTTCCACCATTCAGAGAAATATTGAAGGCTTGGCTCGTAATTTACAAGCATCTCAATTGTTTTACCTTTATTGTACAGAATATTACGTACTGCAGCGTACTGATAGGCAATATTTTTTCTAGAGAAGGTTCGTTAAAATCAGTTGATGCATCAGTAGCACCTTGCATGATATCATCAATGTTAATTCCACTAACAGCAATAGGAAGAAGACCAACTGCAGTTAGTACCGAGAAACGTCCACCAACATCATCAGGAATAACGAAGGTTTCATAACCTGCTTCATCAGCAACTCCTTTTAAGGCACCTCTCGCCTTATCGGTGGTTGCATAGATACGAGATTTCGCTTCTTCTTTTCCGTATTTTTCTTCTAAGTGTTTCTTGAATACACGGAACGCGATAGCTGGCTCTGTTGTTGTACCACTCTTAGAAATAATATTGATAGAGAAATCTTTACCTTCTAATACATCGAATAATTCCTGCATATAAGTCGAACTCATATGGTGTCCAACAAAAATAATTTGAGGAACCTTACGTTGCTCTTTTGTCAGCATACTTTGGAATGAGTGGTTAAGCATTTCTAAAGCAGCTTTAGCACCTAAGTAAGAACCACCAATCCCGATAACTAGTAGAATATCGGAGTCTTTCTGAATTTTCTCTGATGCTGCTTTAATACGTGAATACTCTTCTTTGTCGTAATTCTTCGGAAGATCTACCCAACCTAAAAAGTCATTACCTGGACCTGTTTTATTATGTATTGCGTGATGGGCAACCGTTACGAACTCAGATAAATGATCTAATTCATCTTTGTTCATGAAATCTAATGCATGTTGATATGAAAATTGTATGTGTGTCATAATATCCTCCTTCTAAAAAGTCATTATAAAATAGTTTTCGCTTTTATGAAAACAAAATACTGTTAAATAAATATATTTATAGATGAAGAGGCTTCTCCCATCAATATTACGTAACCGTAACGTTGATGGGGGAAGCCTCTAGCAGTCAATATTTATTAGTTCTTAAATTCAGATTGTTCAATCCACTCTTCTAATTTTTCTTTTAGAGTGTTGAATCCAGAAGTATTTTCTTCCAGTTTTACAGCTTTTTTAGCCTGTGGTTTAGTTTGTTGTTGTTTTTTTGGAGGCTCTTCTGTAGCACGAATAGATAAAGATACTTTATTTTTTCTTCATCAATACTTAGTACTTTTACTGATACCTCATCACCAACTGTTAGATGGTCATTAATATCTTTAACAAAACCATGTGTTACTTCTGAAATATGAACTAAACCTTGTACTTCTTCATTTAGTGCAACGAACGCACCGTATGGTTGAATTCCTGTTACTTTCCCTTTTAATATCTGTCCTACTTCTAACTTCTCTGCCATGCTGAACATCTCCTATACCTATGTTTCTGTTTCTTTTTCACACAATAAATAATTTTATCATAGATTTTGGATTAGGGCAAAATTTTAAGATTACCATTGAATAGATGTGATTAGGATGTCCTCTTTTTCTATGACAAAATCTTTTGCTGGGTTGAGGATCCATTCCTCATTTCTTATAACTCCGATTAGTAGAGAATCGGTTGTTTTAAGTGAATACATCGCCTCAATATATGGCTTATGGATAAGTTCCTCGGGAACGAGAAAATGATGAAACTGTTGCGTTTTTAGTAAATGTAAAACTGTTTCGAAGGGCTTTGACTTGCTTTTGAATACCTCTTGAAAGAGTAATGCACTCATAAAGTCATTAGGGCGCAGTATCGTATTTGCACCTGCACGGAGGGCATTATCAATTTGACTCATCGTCATAATTTCAACAATAATTGGAATGGATGCATGATTCCCTCTTACAGCAACTACAGTTAGAATCGATTGATTGTCTGCTTGTTTCTCAGCTTTATGGTTGTCAGCGCTGATAACGACTTTTGCCGCTTCGGCAATATTTGCTTTCTGTAAATAATAATCATCTGTAGGATCCCCGTGAATAAAATGAATCGGGAAGGCTTGATAAGACATCTCAGAGAGTGTTTGATCAATTAGCACGATTTCTGCTTTGGAATCCTGTTTTAAGATATGATCCATAAGAATACGAGTTCGTTCATTCCAGCCTACCAGAATGATGTGGTTCTTACCTTTATACGTTACTTTCCCTTGCGAAAGATCGTTTTCATGTTGAACAGTTGCCGCTGCAAATTGGGTAATATAAAAGGTTAGTAAGCCTCCTCCAGTAAGAATTAAGACAATACCTATAAATCGTCCAAGAGTAGTCAAGGGGACAAAGTCTCCATAACCAACTGTTGCTCCTGTAACGACAGCCCACCATATTCCATCAAAAATAGTTGGGAATTGTTTCGGTTCGATAAAGTGTATTACCGTTCCGAAGAGAATCATCACAAATAATATCGTTAGGAACAATCGAATAAGGATGGGAAGTCGAAAGTAAATATGTTTAAAGAGCTCTATATTCATTTTCTCACCTTACCATGTATGTGTTTAGTTAGTATGTACGATTGATGCAAAACTATTAGTATTCTTGATTCATTCATGAATAAAAAAAACCTACACGTGGGTGTAGGTTAAGGTATCTTAATCAAATTTTGGACAGCGTTTGTTTTAAGCTAGTGTATACTTCATTCCAAAAAGATTTTTCGGAAACAAATGTTTGTGTCATCGTTTTAATCATTTGGTTAAACTTCTCTTTGTACTCCTCTGAATCTTGTGAAGGTAAGTCTTTTCTTATTTCATCAACAAAGTTTTGAATGTAATCAGCACGTGGCCCCCATTTAGCAACTTCATTTCCCGCATCATCGATAAAAATAAAGATGGGGATAGAACGTGATTTTCCATTGGTTAAATATTGATCCATTAGCTCGAGATTTTGGTCACGAAGTAACATACGAACCTCCATATTCGTCTTCTCAGCCAGGTGAAGTAGAATAGGTGTATTTAACATTGCATCACCACACCAATCTTCCGTTATAACGATAACCCGTAATTTTTTATCACGTAGTGTGGAGAAGAAGTCCGTATCCTCTGGTAGTGTATAGGAATGATAAATATGTAGTAGATTTTCTTTATGTGTTTCCATCGCATCGATGTATTCCTGGTGTGTCATTGCCTTGTTGAACCAATCGTTTAATGTCATGGGATATCCTCCTTAGTTCATTTCATTTTTTAAAAAAAGTTAAGTATTTACTTAGATGTCTCGTTTTAGTCACTTACGCTTTTCCTATAAATTGTAACATATTAGATTTTTGCGTAAATAATTGTGCTTGGGTAGGATTATTTTGTTATGATAAACCTAAGATATACATACAAAGGAGTTGCCTAGTTTGGACAATACTAATCGAGATTTTTTATTAGAACTATTACGTACACCATCTCCCTCGAGTGATGAGGTGCAAATCCAAAGAAAGATGCTAGCTTATTATAAGGAATTTGCTGATGATGTCTTAACAGATAATGCAGGGAATGTAATTGGTGTATTGAATCCGGAAGCATCATTTAAAGTGTTGCTTGCTGGGCATTGTGATGAAATAGCTTTAGTTATTAATCGCATTGATGAGAATGGCTTTCTACATTTTGATAAAATGGGCGGAATCAATCCGAAAGCAGCGGTTGGCATGAAGGCAACGGTATTAGGATACGGGAAAACTGTAACAGGTGTAATTGGTGTAAATGCCCAGCATCACGGCGGTTTGAAAAATGATTTTGATTTAGATGATTTGTTCATCGATTGTGGCTTCAGAACAAAAGGAGAAGCGGAACAATATGTTCAAATCGGTGATTTAGTAGTTTATAAAACAGAGCCTGAAATTTTACTGGACCGCTATGTATCTGGAAGAGGTCTTGATAACCGTACAGGTGCCTTTATTGTGGCTGAGGTGCTAAGACAGTTGAAGAAAAAAGGGTGCAAGGTTGGCGTGTATGCTGCTAGCACAGTAAATGAAGAGACAAATATGGGTGGTGCATACTTTGCTGCTGCTGGAGTAGAGCCAACCATGGCAATTGCTTGTGATGTTACATTTGCAACTGATTATCCTGGTGTGAATAAAAATAAGTATGGAGATGTCCGTCTGGAAAAAGGACCTGTACTTGCCAAAGGAGCTCCAATAAATCGGAAAATTAATGATTTATTGGAAAATACGGCAAAGAAATTACAAATGGATGTACAATATGAATTAACACCACGACATACTGGAACTGATGCCGATAAAATGCGCTATACCGGACGAGGAGTTCCTGTTTCACTAGTTTCTTTACCATTACGATATATGCATTCCCCGGTGGAAACTGCAAGTCTTGATGATATCGATCAAGAGATTAATCTTTTAGTAGAGATGATAAGTAATTTAACAGGAGAAGAAAGCCTTAATCCATTAGATTAATGAATATTGAGCAATCCCCTTTTCAAATGATGAGAAGGGATGTATAATGTTAGTTGACAATAAAATATCGATTCCATCTTCGGGGCAGGGTGAAATTCCCGACCGACGGTAATGAACAAAGGTTCTAAGTCCGTGAGCCATTTGAACTTCATCAAATGGTTGACCTGGTGCAAATCCAGGACCGACAGTTAAAGTCTGGATGGGAGAAGATGTCGAGCTGAACTTTGGTACAATAAGGTACCTTTATTTCCTATTGATTAATGATGAACCCTAAAGCCCCGGTTAGGTCAGGCTTTAGGGTTCTTTCGATGTTTAGGAATAGGCTATCCTTCATCACGAGATTGGAATCGATAACTAGATGAAGGAGGAGTATGATGATGCAACAAACTAACAAGCAATCATCCAACTTAGCAAGACTCATTATTTTATCTTTACTGGGAGCCGTTTCGTTATTATTATTCTTTATTAATTTTCCACTCCCATTACTACCTAGCTATTTGAAGGTTGATTTTAGTGATGTACCAGCTATTATGGCAACACTAATATTCTCCCCGTTAGCAGGTGTAATCGTGGTAGCGATTAAGAATGTGCTTTATTTAGCAGTTGGTGGTGGAGAGATAGTTGGTGTAGCGGCAAACTTCCTAGCAGGTGCTTTACTAGTTCTTCCAATCGGAATCCTTTACCACAAATTTAAGAGTGTGAAAAGTATTGTGTCCGGTCTGATTACTGGAACGATTATAATGGCTGTCGGCATGGGAGTATTTAATTACTTTATCCTTTTACCTGCTTATGGTCTCATGATGGGGTGGGATGTGACACACTCATTTATGATAGGTACTATTTTTGTAGGTATTCTCCCTTTTAATATTATTAAAGGCATTATTGTTGGTGTACTATTTGTACCTGTATTTATCAAGATGCGTCGCTGGATAGAACAGCAACAAGCCAAATTTGTATAACCAAACAAAAAAGAC
>NZ_AEWH01000022.1 GCF_000190475.1 Ornithinibacillus scapharcae TW25 | reverse complement strand
TTGTGACTGCTAAACTAGAGTAGACAGTTTTTGCTAGATAAAAAGACACACTTATTTACACAAAAATATTAATAATAAGAACCTTCCATTGTACAATGTTTATATTAAAACATACAGAACAGTGGAGGATGTAAAGGTGGATAAGTGGGAAATGTATATGGAAATACATCAATTAATTAAAAAGGGTTTTAGTAAGACAAAGGTAGCTGAAAAACTAGGAATCTCAAGATCAACCGTTCATCGTTATCTAAAAAAGAATCCTTCGGATATGTCTAAGTGGGTCGATTCCATTCAAACCAGAAGTAAGAAATTAGATCCTTATAAAGAGCTAATTTTATCCTGGCTAAGAGAGCATCCAGATATGTCTGCGGCACAAGTAGAAGATTGGCTGAAAGAAAGATACGAAGATTTAGAAGTAGGTGAAAGTACGGTTCGCTCCTATGTTAGAGAACTTCGAGAGGAGTATAAAATAAGAAAGGAAACTTCACCACGAATTTATGAGGCTATTCCTGCTTCACCCATGGGTGAGCAAATACAAGTTGATTTTGGTCATACAAAACAGAAGGCAGCAGACAGGAAGGAAGTGAAATTAAACTTTATAGCCTTTGTACTATCTAATTCTAGATATAAATATATGGAATGGTTGGATAGGCCATTTACTACCCAAGATGTCATTAAAGCACATGAAAATGCATTCAAGTGGTATGGAGGAATTCCAGGTGAATTGGTATATGACCAAGATAGTTTAATTGTTGTCAGTGAGAATGGTGGGGATTTAATTTTAACGCAAGAGTTCCAACAATATAAAGAATCTAGGAATCTAAACCTTCGTGTTTGCCGCAAGGCGGATCCAGAGAGCAAAGGAAAAATTGAAAATGTCGTTGGATTTATTAAACATAATTTCGCTAAACATCGAATTTTTCATAACATTGATTCTTGGAATGAACAAGGGTGGGAATGGCTTCATAGAACAGGAAACTATAAAATTCACCACACAACAAAAAAGAGACCGGTCGAAGTGTTTTCCCTGGAAAGACAACACTTAAGACCAGTCACCAAAAATATAGATATAAAATATAACTATGAAAATAGTATATCAAGATGTGTCCATAAGGACAATACCATTCGTTATTTATCTAACCGTTATTCTCTACCATTGGGGACGTTTGGCAATTACGAAACGGTCTGCATTAAGGAAACGGAGGAAAGAGAATTAATCATTTATAGCCCTGAAACAGGTGAAATCATAGCAAAGCATAATATCCCTGACGGGAAAGGGTTATTGATTAAAGATAGAAAACATAGCCGTGATAGAACAAAAGGTATTGATGCATTTATGAATACCGTTGCCGAGCATTTTAATGACAGTGAGATGGCTTATGATTATCTACAAGCAGTAAAAGGGAAGTACCCTCGATATATTAGGGATCAACTCCAAATGATAGTAAAAGAGACAAAGATAAATAACAAAGAAATTCTATCGACAGCATTGAAAGAGTGTATAAAAAGGAACCTTTATGGTGCCACAGATTTTAGCGATGTCGTTGCCTATTTAAAACAACATCGACAAATGGAAGATACACCGAATGATACCGCTAAGAATGTAGCACAAGTAAAAGGAGTTTCAGCTTGGGTTATGGAAACAGAGGCTCAAAAACGAGAAGTGGATGCCTATACTGCCATATTAGAAGGTGATCCAGTATGAGCCAGTTAAATCGATTACAAGAATTGATGAGAACTCTACGTTTAACGGAAACAGCAAATCACCTTCCGGCATTAATTAGAGAGGCTGAGCAAAAGGATTCATCCTTTACTCAGTTCCTCTTAGATGTAGCAAAATATGAACAAACTCGAAGAGAAGAAAAGCAATTAGAAAAACGATTTAAATGGGCTACATTTCCGTTCCAAAAGACATTAGAGGAATTCAATATAAAAGAACAGAAATCATTAAGCAATAAACATTTGAATAGATTGAAGGATTTAACGTGGATAGAACAGTTACACAATATCATTCTATTAGGACCACCAGGTAGTGGGAAAACTCACATTTCAATTGGGTTAGGAATCGAAGCGTTAAACCAAGGTTACAAGGTTATCTTTACTACAATGGGCGACCTTATTCATGTATTAAAAACGGAGGAAATTACTCGAAAATCACAGACGAGAATGAAAAGAATAAGAGGTGCAGATTTAGTTATTATTGATGATTTGATGTTTATGGCGATGGATTCACAGGAAGCTAATATGTTCTTCCACTTGATTAATGATTTATATAATCAATCATCCATCATTTTAACTTCAAATAAAGCACCTAAAGAGTGGGGAGAGCTATTAGGTGATAAAGCAATTACAACAGCTATTTTAGATAGAATTCTACATCGAGTTGAAATCATTCATTTAAATGAAGATAGTTATCGAATGAAACATAGATCGACCATATTTGGACAAGAAAGTGTTTCAAGTTAATGAGCATAAATTGTGTCTTTTTACTTGACGGTCACA
>NZ_AEWH01000023.1 GCF_000190475.1 Ornithinibacillus scapharcae TW25 | reverse complement strand
GCTAATAATACATTTGATATAACCGGTCCAACACGCAGTTCAAACTCTTGTGTTTTTGGATTGAAGAAACGAATTCCGGTAACATCACTAGGTAAAACATCAGGTGTAAATTGCACACGGTTAAACTTACCATCCATAACTTTGGCAAAGCTTTTAGCTAATTTTGTCTTACCTGTTCCTGGCACACTTTCCAGTAATACATGCCCTCCGGAAAATAGCGCGATAAATAATAAGTCGATAACATCTTCCTTACCATAAATTACTTTGTTTAATGCTTCTTTTGCTAATTTAATATTTTTCATCAATTATTCCCCCATTTGTTTTAAGAGTCTAATAATTAAAATTATTATAACATATCATTTCTGCATTTAAAAAATTTATAATTCAAATATTGCAAAAATGTTCGTTAAAACTAGACTATTAAAATATTACATTTACAACGAGAGAAAAAGGCAGTAGTCCAATAAGGAATACTGCCTTTTATGTATAAACTCTATCTTACATATTTGGATCTATTATACTTGGTAAGCAAGGACCAACGTATCCACCAGGACAAGTCATTGGTTTCACTGGAACATCAGTATAAGCAAAGGTGCTTGTACCCGAAAACGAAAAGATTAACCCCGCAACAATTAAGGCTCTAACCATCTTCTTCTTCATCCCTAACACTCCTCTCTTATTCTAATATATAGCAGGTTTACTATATGTTGGAAACGACAAACAGGTACAATAGTAATATCTTTTCAGAAAAATCTATTATGATTTTATTTTTAAAAGAGTAAAACTATTTTAGCTGCTTTCTTTAATTAGTTTTCTTAATTCTTCTATTTCACCTTGCAAACTAAGGATTTCCTTTTCATTGATATCAAAATTACCATATCGAACTTTTTGGTAAGTGCTTATATTAGTAGTTAAGCCCAATCTTTTAAGCCACTCTTCAACAGTTTCAAACTTCCTTCTACCTTTGTTGTATTTAACTGCACTTTTCTCAAATTGATATACTAATTTCCTTGCAGGATGTAATGAATCTTTTAAAAAGAATCGCTTCCAAATACTAGTTTTATAGTTTTTATCAACTAGATTTTTATTTTCTATAAATTTCCCTATAACAAAAGGATTATTATCCTCCTCATTAAAAGAAACCCTTGTACGAAAAAGTTTAATTAACATGAATAACCCACACAAAATGATTAGTATAGCAATACCAATATACGATGCTACAAATGATATAATATAGTCCCATATTGATGGACCTAACTCACCATCTTCCATGGCTACTTCAATTGCTGTTTCCTGTTGTTTCTCAACAAGGTTATTAGAATCTATTGTTGGAATTAATCTAGATAACACATTAATTGGAACGGATAAAGCAAACTGAAAAGCCTCCCAAAACTTGACACCAATGTACTGTAAGGTATTGGAAATAACCAAAATAAATGCAGTTATGGAGAAGAAAAAGTATAAAAAAATTGACCACAAACCATAGTGTAATTTATTTTGTTGCAACTTATTGGTATTTAAAATGTTACTAAGATTGTAGCCAAATATTAGATTTATCAATTGTATAAAAACGAATCCAAGAATCATTACGTCTTTTATAATGAAAAGCCCAATAGTTCCCAATATTAACGTAGTTTTTAAATATGTATTCTCTCTTCTCACCTCCATTTCACTACGGATAGCAATATATCTCCAAGTTAACACCACTGAAAAGACAATACTTAATTCAAATGGATAGCCTATTATTAGAAATAAACAATAAATGAGCGGAATTGATAATATATAGAAAAAGTGTCCTTTCGTAAACTTAGCTATAATCGTAAACAATAAACAAAGTACGATGACGATTACGATATATACCCCGTAAGGAACCTTACTGTAATGATAATAGACTATCGGTAGCAATAATAAATAAAAGATAATTGACTCACTGATAAAGTGGTAAGCGTGCATTATATTTGACTGTTTTTTCAAGAGAA
>NZ_AEWH01000024.1 GCF_000190475.1 Ornithinibacillus scapharcae TW25 | reverse complement strand
TTTTTTAATTAGTTTTAGGTAACAATCTAAATAAACCAAACCCCAGTAAACCACCAAAAGTCTGTAATATCACATCATCAATATCGAACACGCCTAATCGAGTCATGTATTGAAGTACTTCAATTTTAAAACTAAATATCATCATTAAAGTCAGGGTTGGAATCAACTTTCTAAATTTGAATGTGATAATGGGATACATCACTCCAAATGGAATAAATAATAGTATATTGCCTATTGTATTCTTCAGCCAAACATCTAGATTATAGCTATGAAAATTTGATATATATGTTTGGATAGAATCAAAGGGATTATATTGTGATGCACATCCATTAAAGGTTCCTTTTGAAGGAGTATCCATCCGTCAGGAAAGAATATTTTGATTTCAAATATTAAACTCACGACTAAAACAGTAAAAATATAGAACATAAAGAATACAACTGCAATACGTTTTACATCTATGGTTACCATCTTCATGAAAATCCTCCCTATCTAATAGGAATGTATGTCCTTGATAGAAGGATTATTATTCTGCCACGAGGTAATTTATACCCTTTCCAAAAAAACGAAAAGTAAAGCAACAGTATAGCTGCTTCACTTTTTTGTGCTTATTTCAAATCAACCTCTTGAAATTCTCCCCTTCGCCTGTTTCAATGATGCGACAATGAGAAAGCTAACAATGACAAGTAATAGCCATGAACTAAGCTTTCCTATATGAACAAGGCTCCAAGCATTCGTTTGGTTTGGATATTCCCACGCTCCAAAGAACGTAGCGATATTTTCTGCAATCCATATAAAGAATCCAATCAGAACGAATGAAAATACAATTGGCATTCGATAACTTGTTCCGTTCACTTCAAAATGAACCCATGCACGCCAGAAAACAATAACCACAAGACCGCTTAACCACCAACGTATATCCAACCAATAATGGTGAGTAAAGAAATTCAAATAGATTGCTGCTGCCAGTGGAACAACGAGCCAGAGAGATGGCCACCTAATTAATTCAACATTTAATCGTCTCCATGCTTGGCATAAATAACTTGCCACACTGGCATACATGAATCCACTATATAATGGAACGCCAAAAACTTTGAAATAACCTTCTTCCGGATAAGACCAAGAACCCATATTCACCTTAAAGATCTCAAGTGCAAGTCCAATAATATGGAACAAGGTAATAACCTTCAGTCCATCCCTTGTTTCCAAACCAGATCGCACCATCCAAACCTGCATAAGTAAGCAAATTATTAGAAGCCAATCATACCGTGCCAAGAAAGGTAGGGGAATAATTTGTGTCAGAGCCAGTGAAGCAAATATAACTACCGGGAACAGGCATGATAAGGCTTGCTCCCAACCAAAAATGACGAGCTGTCTAAATGGTCTTACAACATTTTTCCTCCCAATAGTCAACAGACCACTTTTAGCCTCAGGAATCATCTTCATCACGTCGATATTCTAAAATGTCACCTGGTTGACAATCTAAAGCCTTACAGATCGCTTCCAAAGTTGATAAACGAATCGCTTTTGCTTTTCCATTTTTTAATATAGACAGATTTGCCATCGTAATGCCGACTTTTTCTGAGAGTTCAGTAACACTCATTTTCCGTTTTGCTAACATTACATCGATATTTATAATAATTGCCATGTTATCACCTCAGACCGTTAAATCATTTTCAGATTTTATCAAAATTGCTTCTTGGAGAAGCCTTTGAAGAACTGCAGCAAATACTGCAATAACTATTGAAGCAAATGCAGGAATCATTCCTATGATAATCAGCCCTGGCGCGTCATCTAACTCCGCTACAAAATAAACAAATGGCAATATCACCACATACAAGCCAGTAATGATTAAGGCACATATTTTGATGTTCTTTAACGCTTTTACAGACAACATTGAAAATGCTTGATTCCGATCAATATAACTTAATAACTTAAATGATTGATATAATGCGACGAAAAAGGTATTACAGATACATAAACACCTGCAATAATCGGATAAAGAATATGAGCATAATCTGGATTTGCTGGATTATTCGCTAAATAGACTATGCCATATATACAAATTGCAAGAACTGGGAGCCCCATAAGAATAACGGTAGTTTTTAAAAAGAGTGTTGAACCTCGCTTCATAAAAAAGCACCTCACTTATTAATTTTCAATAATGACTTTATCATATTTTTTATCGTTTTACAATAAATAAATATTGTATATTATAAAAACATTATTGTTTAACCTATATGTTTTTCCTGGTAACAAACTGAAAATAGTCAAGAATACTTTTATTAATACTACTAACACTAAGCCCTAAAAAATTGTTAAAAACGCTCGAGTTCGAAAATATTCTTCAACTCAGAGCGTTCTTAAAAAGACTTTTTATACTATTAACTTTCAAACCAGCAACTAACTAGATAAATCATCATAATATTCTTATCCTAATTGACGTTTAAATTGTTTACTAGCAAAGAAGTAAGCGATGACCATAATCCCAACGCACCAGGCAAGCGCTGTCCAGATATCGTTGCCAATAGACCCTTCATACCAGAGAGCACGAATCGCATTCACTATCGAAGACACCGGCTGGTTCTCTGCAAACACTCGCAAAATGGTAGGCATGGTTTCAGTAGGGACAAAGGCCGAACTGATAAAGGGCAGGAAAATTAACGGGTATGAGAAGGCTGTTGCCCCTTCCATAGACTTTGCCACCAATCCTGGGATGACCGCCAGCCATGTCAGTGCCATTGTAAACATTGCGAGGATCCCGGCTACAGCGAGCCATTCTAGGATATTAGCACTGGTACGGAACCCTATCATGAGCGCGACAAGGATAACGATTATTACAGTAAGCGCATTGGAAACAAGTGAAGTCAACACATGAGACCACAATAGTGAAGACCGCTTAATGGGCATGGTAACAAGACGTGCCATCACTCCACTCTGTACATCCCCAAATAACCGGAAAGAAGTGTAACCGATGCCGGATGCAATAGCCATCAGCAAGATCCCGGGTAATAAATAATTCACATAATTGTCCGTACCGGTTTCCATGGCACCCCCAAATACATAGACAAATAAAAGCATCATTAGAATCGGCATAATTGCCACCGTGATAATAGTATCCGGGCTGCGCATGATGTTGCGCATTAACCTCCCTAGTAATACACCTGTATTATTCCTCATGATACACTTCCTCCTTTTTATCAATGATTGCAAGGAAAATTTCCTCTAATGTCGGTTGCTTCTCGACGTACTCCACTTTTGCCGGCGGGAACATCTTTTTGAGTTCGGAAAGAGTACCGGTCGTAATGATTTTTCCGCCATGCAGAATAGCGATTCGGTCCGCCAATTGTTCGGCTTCCTCAAGGTATTGGGTTGTCAGCAATATGGTCGTGCCTCCACTGGCAAGCTCCTTGATGGTATTCCAGACCTCAATCCTCGCTTCGGGGTCAAGCCCAGTAGTTGGTTCGTCAAGAAAGATAACCTCTGGCATCCCGATTAGACTCATAGCAATGTCGAGCCGACGCTTCATCCCGCCGGAATACTGGTCGGCTCTGCGGTTAGCTACCTCGGTCAAGCTGAACTTTGCAAGCAGATTGTCGGCGACTTGAGTGGGATTGGAAACTCCCCTCAATTTGGCAATCAGGATTAGGTTTTCCCGACCTGTATGCATGCCGTCAAGAGCCGCAAACTGTCCTGTTAAGCTGATGCTCTGACGTACACGTTGCGGATTTTGCTTAACGTCATAGCCACAAATACCAACTTCACCATCATCGAGCTTTATCAGTGTCGAAAGGATGTTTACCGTCGTTGTCTTGCCTGCTCCATTTGAGCCCAGCAGCGCGAAAACTTCACCACGCTGCACTTCAAAATCTACCCCCTTTAAGACTTCCTTGTCTTTAAACGATTTCTTTAATCCTTTTACTGAAATCACTGCATTACTCATACTTTTTTCCTCCTTTTTTAACAGTGCAATACTACTTGTGATATCCAATAATTAGGTAGCTTTGTCAGATATAGAAGCTATTGCTACCAAACTGACAAAGCAAAGCAATCAATTGTTCGAACTTAATGCGAAGATAAATTAACCCCCTACTTAGTAAGACTGATAATCTGTATCACTTAGTACCAGATTAAAAATAAAACTGAATAGTGAAGGAAGCATTTTAATTTTCTGTAACCAGCTATTCAGTCGGTTTTAACTATTGGATTATCTGTTTCGCGTTCTTTCATGAGACTGGATTCAAATAAGGGTCTACGTCATTTTTTCGGTGAGAAGCAATGCCCCTTATCATTTTGCCTTAGCCACGATCAATCGAGTCGTTCAGTTTCTTGCGATATTTATCCTTCCAGTTTTTTGCATCCTTCACTAGTTCATCGCAGAAATCTGCCACATCCTCTCCTGTGAGATCCATAACTCCCTTACCTTCAGCTGCTCCTTCCTCGAATAAGTCAAGAAGACCAGAGAATACACGGTGGATGTCTTCCCATTCAGATAGATCACCAGACGTCCACAAATATTTTTTGATTGCGTTATAAGCGTTAAGATACTCACTAGGAAGTAACTTCGCTCGCGCCTCTAACGCCTTCCATTCTCTCTTGTCATTTAGATTTCCAATGATTTTTTCAAAGATACTCATTTCATTTCTCCTTTTCACTTTAATTTCGTTTTAGTTCGTTAATTTTCCCTGAGACAAATTCCCATTTTATCCAAAATTTTTGAAGGTAATCTTGACCTGCTGCGTTAAGTGTGTAGAATTTTCTTGGTGGTCCCATATTGGAACGCTTTTTCTCAACGTTTACAAGATTGTTTTTCTCAAGGCGCATCGTAATGGTATATACTGTGCCTTCAACCACATCAGTGAAGCCAAGTTCTCGCAGTTGTTGTGTGATTTCATATCCATAAGTTTCGCCACGACTAATGATTTCAAGCACACACCCCTCGAGTACACCTTTCAGCATTTCTGTGATGTTTTCCAATTTTATCCTCCTTTTATTCAATGTATTATATCTCTTTACTTGGTATTACACTATTTTGTGCCACCAGTACTCGGTATTACTTATTACAGGTATATAGTATTACAAAATAGTGAGTGTTGTCAAGAATTAGAATTAAATTAGGCAGATCATACTCCATAAGTATTGGATCACTTTGAAAGAAAAGATTTACTTGCATCCAATAGCATTTAGTATATATATGGATATAAAAAAAGTGCGAGGACAAACTGAAGTTTGTTCTCGCACATTAAGAATGATCATAAAATTAGTTTTGTTTTAAGAAATCTGGTTCTAAGAACGCTGGGTTTGGATATTTGTAGAATCCTTCACCAGTAGATTGTCCCATTTTACCTTGGTCAATCATTTCTGTTTTCAATTTTTCTGCAATTGCTTTGTAAGTTGGATCTAAATCAGATTTAGCTACGTTTAGGTTGTACGGAGTTTCCATACCAACGATATCTAGAATAGCGAATGGACCATGTGGAGCTCCAGTTGAAATCATCCAGTTTTTATCGATTGTATGTGGGTCTGCGATATCTTTTGCCCATAAAGACAAACCTGCATTTAAGAATGGCACTAGTAAAGAGTTAAGGATGTAACCTGGTTGCTCTTTTTTCACTAGGAATGGAATCATTCCGATTGAACGCGCAAATTCAATAACTTGTTCTGTATATTGAGCATCTGTACCTGCATGCCCCATAACTTCGGCAGTATTGTTCTTCCAGATTGAGTTAGCAAAGTGAAGTGCTAAGAACTTTTCTGGACGACCAGTAAACTCTGCAAATTGACTAGGTAACATAGTGGAAGAGTTAGACGCGAAAATTGTTTTATCTGGTGCAACAGGTGCAAGTTTTTGATAAAAATCTTGCTTGATGTTTACTACTTCAGGAACAGCTTCAATCATAAGATCTGCGTCTGCTACTGCTTCCGCTATATCAGTGCTAAAAGATAAACGACCATATGCTGCTTTAGCCTTATCAGCATCGTTAAAGTATTCCGCATAAACCTCTTTTAACTTTGCAAAGCGTTCTTTTGCTGCATTTATTGCATCATTATTAATATCATATACATTTACATCATATCCAAAAAATGCTGTTTGGAATGCGATTTGACTACCTAAAACACCGCTACCAGCTACCATAACTTTTTTGAAGTCCATGTTATCTATCCCCTTTGATTATTATCTACTGATACTATCTTACTATTTCATTTTATAGGACTTTTATGCCATAATAAACATATAATTATAGGTATTTAATTTAATTTATCACCATATAAATGTAGGTGCAAAATGAAGAAGATAGAATTTCAATATGTATTACTTTATAAAATTCACCGTGATAACATCCTAAATGAATCTATGATTCTACTAGAAAACATTGAGGATGTCGACTTATCTCATAAACAGGATCTACGTCAACTTGTAGTAGCTTTCGTAAATTTTGTTGCTAAACAGGTTACACGTAAGGAGATAGAAGAACAATCTCTAAATCATTGGGTACAAATGCATAGTAATGATATGCCATTTTCAAAGTCTCATATTTTTATAGAAGTAATGAATGAATCGTTTATGAATGTTTTAAATCGAGAAAACCAACCATATCAAGAAGATATATTAGTGCTTCATAAGAATGTCTTACATAGAGTCATTTCCTACTACTTAAAATGGATGGAGCATCCACCAGAAATATTAGAAATCAAGCAAAAGTATATGCAACAATTGGATGACTTCAGTAAAATTCTTATTGAAAATAATGGAACAGAAGATCTGCCATATATATTGGCACGGGTGGAAGAAATATTTGAATTTAAACGATGTGTATTTGTAAGCTATAACCCATGGTTAAAGGAATTTTCTGGTGTTATTGGCGAAGAGTTATCAAAGGTACAGCTACTAAGGGGGAAGATTGAATCAGAACCGGTTTTTGCTTTAAAAAGGCCATTATTCCTGAAAAAACCTGAGCCCTATGTGCAGCAAGTAGCGATTGAAATGTTCGAGCTCTCCTCCATCATATTTATACCGATTGTTCATGACCATCAGTTATATGGCTGGCTCACATTCGATCAACGAGGGGAAGCGTTTGATTGTACGAAGCTCCAACTTGATTTGTTAGAAAAGGTAGGTAACCGACTGGGGATGTACTTGTCACGTAGACAAATGGGGAAAGCATATCGATATTCTTTGGAGCTTAGCGATAAAGAATTAGCGATTCTTCACCTTCTAACGGAGGGGAGTAGCAACAAAGAAATGGCAGAGCTTTTATTTTTGAGCGAATTCACGATAAGGGATTACATCCAGAAGCTAATGATAAAGCTTCGAGCAAAAAACCGGACACAAATCGTTTCGATGGCTTTTCGGATGGGCTTGGTAGATTGATAAAGAGGCTGGAACAAAAGTATCTTGACCACAGTAAAAATCGAACAATACGAAGGCTAGTGCAAAGACCCGCTCCGGAAATAGTCTATTGTTCGATGCTAACGATAATCAATTTCGTTATTTCCAGCCTCTAATTTCTCTTTCTGTTATATCTCAAAATACTTATTATTATCACAAGAATAGCGAAGATTAACACAACCAATATCATCATAAGATAAACTTGATTATCCTCTAGCTCCTTTTCTAAGTGGACAATAATCCTAGGCTCTTCTCCTTGTCCCAGTTCTAATAAGTCATCTTGGGCCTCATTTACTTTTGCACTTCTTCCACAATCGATTACATGTAGCCTACCATTGTTTTCGTATGGATAGAGTAGATATTCCCTTCCGACTTCAAAAGAAAACTGACAACTAGACCAATCTGTATAAACTTCAACTTGGGAATTCTCAAGTCCTTTCCAAATTTCTGATACAGAAATTAATGCGACATCATGGGGTTCTCCGATTATCTTTTCTTCACGAATTCTCATTACTTCGCCCATGAAGACAGCTGATGCTTTTTCTAAAGCTTCGTTGGCAGTTTCTGGGACTGCACAATCACATGCTTGTACGTGATTGGGATTTAGCAAAGGGAGTATATATATGAATAATAATAATAATAAAACAAATAATTTCCTTATCATTTCCTATCCCCCTATAAAGTTCTATTTCACACTTTAACAGAATACCATCAATAGTTGAATTAATATTCTGATAAATATAAGATTAAAATTAAGACTAAGATCACAATTTATTACTTAAAATACATAATAATATGAGCCCATCAGAAATTAATGTTATAGTTAGTAAGAATTTCTAAACTAAGTAAGTAGGTGAAAACATGATCGAGGTAAAAACTTCTTCTATCAGTGATGGAGAATTTAATAGAGGAGTATTTGCGACACGCGATATCAAAAAAGGTGAGCTACTACATGAAGCACCTGTTATAGCTTATCCCAATGACCAACATGAACACATTGAAAAAACCTTACTTGCTGATTATGCATTTGAGTATGGTATAAATCATACTGCTATTTTGCTAGGCTATGGAATGTTGTTCAATCATTCATATGAGCCTAATGCGACGTATGAGATTAATTTTGATAACCACACGTTTGACTTCTATGCTTATAAAGATATAAAAGCTGGCGATGAAATCTTAATTAATTATAATGGTGATGTTGATGACAATGATCCACTTTGGTTTAACAAGGAATAAATAGTGGGAGCTAATTCTTCCATACATAATAACGGATGATTTGGTATCTTGCCAATTCATCCGTTATTACTATATTGTGGGCTCGGGTTACCCATCATAAGCTTTTTGTAACTTATTCAAATCCAATTTAGTCTTCATTAGGCGCAATTCTTTCAGGACCCTTTCTACTTTGCTAGAATCTTTGTCACTCATCATATCAGTTAATGTTGTAGGAATAACTTGCCATGAAACACCAAACTTATCCTTTAACCACCCAATGGCCTGGGCACTTTCATCCCCACCTTCTGAAAGCTTTTCCCAGTAATAATCTATTTCTTCTTGGGTCTCACAATTTACGATTAATGATATCGCTTCTGTAAATTTGTACTTCGGTCCCCCATTAAAGGCTACAAATTTTCGACCATCCAGTTCAAATTCAACGGTCATCACCTCACCTTCCAAATTCCCAACCATCTTGTTTCCGTATCGAGTAATTCTGTTAATCTTTGAATTCGGAAAAACAGAAATATAAAATCTAGCAGCTTCTTCTGCCTGATTGTTGAACCAAAGATGAGTTATGATTATATTACTCATTTCTTCACTCCTTAAAGCGTTAACATCATTTCAAGCTATCATACCACGCTATCGTCGGCCTGTTCCTTGGAAAGCCATGACTCTTTCGATAATTTTTCCTCTCTGATGTAAAATCATACCAATGTTTATCACTCCCAGGATTGTTCGCAAAATGGATGACACATCGGATTTGATCCTCAACACAGCTATCAGTCCATACACCCAGTTTTTGTTCCAATGTATCAAATAATTCTACCGCATTCTTATCCCTAATATCCGTTAATGAATAGAGTTCTAATTTATAGACTAGCTTTTCAGCTAGGTGATACCCAATAGAAGGAACTTGTTGGAAATCTGCTAACCCTTTTATAACTTTTGCTTTATCGACCGGAACTTCTAGCAATTGTGCTATTTCTATATTATTAAATGTATGTATTTCGCTAAGTTTTACCTTTGCTCGTCTAAGTTTTGATTTTTCTATGGCTGTTAGAGGCAATTTAAGAACGGAACCCATTTTATCCTCTCCCCTTATTCCTAAAGTATTACATCTACTAGCTCCATTAATTTAAATTATACCTTAATTCACACTCCTTTAAACAAAAAATTCTGATTAGTATAAGTGCAAAAGAATGTTGTTATTTAGCCTTTCGCGAACTCTTTCAAAGATAGCTTTCACCTGCTCACTCTCTTTTTGTGTTCTCCTTTTATCAATCTTCAGTTTCGTAATCATATCCCCCTCTAAATGCACTGTTACCCACGTATTGGGTTTAAGTAAGGCAGTATCTTGATAATCTTCCCTCAAAATAACTATTTCTCTTTTTAGTTTCTCTACTAATATTACTACTCTTCCATTGTCCTCTATACGATCAACAACTCCATGTACATAACTTGGCGTAGACGGATTGCTTGTTTCCAACTGTGGAACAACTAAAGCGGACTCAGAATCTAAGTATTGGAATAACAATAAAATTAACACAGCCTTAAGATATTGGATGATTCTACTCATATCGCTCTCCTTTATTTTCCAGTATGACACTAGTTTTGAAGAAATTCATATCGATAAAAATGTATTTTTACTTTGTCAAATCTCTGAAAATCATGCTTCCAAAGGTCTATATTAATTTTTCATAAGCCTACTAATTGCCAAAACTTGATTTCACCTAGATTTAGATAGCTAACTTTGTTACGATGAATGAGTATTTATTTATGTATTTTAATGGGGGAATTTTGATGTATAGAAAACTCATGCTTTCCATGTTTATGGCTGTATTCCTAGTAGCTTGTGGCCAAGGTTTAGAGCAGGAAAGTATTGAAAATCAAATAGAAAAGCCAGTAGAGCTAGAAGAAGAAAATGTTGACGATACAACTTCTAATACAGAGAAGTCAACAGAAAATCCGTCAGAAGAAGAGAATTCAGATTCTAGTTCGACTGGAAATCTTCCAGAATTAACTGTCCATTATATCGATGTAGGTCAAGCAGACGCAACATTGCTGGAATATGGAGAAAATAGTATTCTCTTTGATGCTGGTGATTGGCGTGGGAATGAGGTCGTCAATTATTTAAAATCAGTAGGAATCTCGAAGCTTGACCTTGTTATCGGAAGTCATCCAGACGCCGACCATATCGGGCAGCTTGCCGATGTGATGAACACTTTTAAGGTAGAAGAAGTTTGGCTTTCTGGTAATGCTAGTACATCTCAAACCTTCCAGCGTGGGCTAGAGGCTGTTCTGGATAGTGGTGCGAACTATCATGAACCAAGAACTGGGGAAGAATTTGAAATAGGGCCTATGGGCTTAAAGGTGCTCTATCCACAATCTATCACTGGTGCATCTAACGAAGAATCTATTTCAGTATTGTTCACTTATGGGGAAGTGACATTCCTATTCACTGGTGACGCTGGCAGAGAAGCAGAAAAACGAATGATCAGGAGTGGAGTGGACGCAGATATTTTACAATTAGGCCATCATGGCTCTACTACATCTAGTGACCCTGCTTTCATTAAGGCAGTTAGTCCAGAAATAGCTATTTATAGTGCAGGTGCAGACAATAGTTATGGACATCCGCATCAAGAGATAGTCTCACTAATAAAGAATTCTGGAATCAAACTATATGGTACGGATGTTCATGGTACGATTGTTGTCTCTACAAATGGGAAAGAATATACAGTAAAGACAAAAAAGGATGGCACCGTAACTCCGAAGAATACCACATCTAATTCTAATTCATCTACTAAAGCGAATAATTCGCGGTCTGGAACTAATACGAATGAAAAACCAGCACCGAGTGGAAGCTGTGTTAACATCAATACCGCTACCATTGCAGAAGTACAAAAGATTAAGCACATTGGTCCAGAAAGAGCACAGGATCTTATAGACTTAAGACCTTTTAGCTCCGTTCAGGAGCTTGATCGTATCAAAGGAATTGGCCCAGCTAGAATAAACGACATTGTAGCTGAAGGTGTTGCATGTGTAAATTAAATGATACGGAGGGACTGTTATGAAAGGTGTATTGGACCGTTTCGAAGGAAATCTAGCCGTCGTACTAATTGAGGAAGAAAAGGCAGAAGTAATCATTCCAAAAGAACAACTCCCTGCAGGAAGTAAGATTAACACTGTATTTAAGATGGAAAAATCGCTAGAAAGCTATACAATTACAGAAATCGACCATTCCACAGAGAAGGAAGCAAAGGAAACAACACAAGATTTGATGGCAAAACTTCGCGCTAGAAGTAATGGAAGTAAATTCAAGAAAGATTAACTACTAATATGGGCTCCACGCTAATCACAATAGATTAGCGTCGAGCCCGTTCTTTTTGAATTGGGATATGCGCCCTCGAGGGCTGAACATCGTCCCTACGTCAGAAAACATTGTCCCTCCATTCATCGATCCCTTGACAAGGCTATATCTCGAGCCATTTATTCATAATTCCATTCACATTCCGTGTATAATAAATACAACAATATTTAGGGAGGGAATCAACATGGACTTGGGTTTAACAGGCAAATCCGTTATCGTGTTAGCTGCTAGTAAAGGCTTAGGGAAAGCTACTGCGCTTGAATTTGCTGCTGAAGGGGCTAGGGTTGTTATTGCAAGTAGAAATGAAGAAGAATTGGAGAATGCTGTATCGGATATCCAAAGTCAAACTGGTAATCCGAATGTTTTCTTTAGGACTTGTGATGTAACAAGTGCCGAAGATATGGAGGAACTCGTTAATTTTACTGTAAAGCAAAATGGAACTGTAGATGTTCTGATTAATAATGCTGGTGGCCCTCCAGCTGGGGGGTTCCAAGACTTTCGAGATGATAGTTGGCAAAGCGCATTCGAACTAACATTATTAAGCTATGTTAGAGCAATCCGTCTAGTGCTTCCTTATATGCAAAAACAAAAACGCGGACATATCCTAAACTTCACATCTTCTTCTATGAAGCAGTCATTGGATAATTTAATATTATCGAATACATTTCGGGCAGGAGTTGTCGGCTTGGCAAAAAGTCTTTCGCAAGAACTAGCACCTGACAATATTCTAATTAATACAATTGGTCCCGGTAGAATTGCGACAGACCGTTTAAGCCATTTAGACCATATCCAAGCTAAAAAAGTCGGTATCCCCTATGAAGATGTAAAAGCAGCTAGTGAAAGTAGTATCCCCATAGGACGTTACGGTGAACCAGAAGAATTTGCGAAACAAGCGGTCTTCCTGTGCTCTGCAGCTAATACATATGTAACAGGTCAAACCATTCTTGTTGATGGGGGATTAGTAAAAGCATTATAAATGGAGGCATTACCCGGGATTAGCTTTCTCGGGTAATGCCTTGCCTTTTATCTCTATTAAACCACCATTTTAATGTCATAGGAACAAATAATACAATGATTAATATGCGCACTAATTGAAAGGCACTAACGATAGCTGGATCACCACCAACATTATAGGCTGTTAGAACCATTTCAAAGAATCCTCCTGGTGCTATTCCTAGTAAGGCTGTTGCATAATCTAATGACGTAAACATCGCTAGTAAACTACCCAATCCAAATGAAATTGCAATGATGGTAACCGATAATCCAAAATAAACAAACGTATATTTTCCACCTATCTTTAAATCCTGGAATAGAATATTCTTTCCAAGACTTGCCCCAACCGCTATTTGAGCCATATTCATCACAACAGAAGGAACAGAAGCTAGTTCAACTGGACTTACGTTCAAGACAGCTGTAACGCCAAGCGCTCCTATGATAATACCAGCAGGAATTTTATTTCGTAAAAAAACAGATGCAACAATTGGAATAACAAACCATAAATATGCCCAACCGTTACTCGCGGCTACTTCCCCTACAAGTTGAGCAGATTCTACCCCGTCTAAACCTCCTAAAACATAAACCATAAAAGGTGGTATTGTAAAGAGCACGGTTACTAAGCGAATGGTTTGAAAGATAACTACTAAAGAAGATTTTCCGTTTAAACCCTCACTTGCTATTGCCATTTCCGATAACCCTCCAGGAATACAGGAGAATACACTCGTTACTTTATCCACTTTGATCCATCTTGTAACGACCGATCCTAGTACAATACACGCCACAATTAATAGACAAGTCACGAGTACATATGGAATTAAATATGGAAGTACGGTTTGAAAGGTCTCTTTAGTAAAATATAAACCGAAGTATATTCCTAGTATGATAAAGCCTATATCACGTATGTAGTTGGGGACCTCTATTTTCCGTTTTGTCATACCCTGCCATAGCATGACCATTGCTAAAGGACCTAACACCCAAGGGAGTGGTGTACGCAGCACGTAAAATATATATCCACCAATCATAGCAATTACTGTAGCCTCTAAGAGAGGTAATATTACTTTTAAAGACAACTCTACTACTCCTTTAAGAAAACAACGTCAATCAGCTTCTATTAGGAAAGAGATAAAAAACATAGACCGACAGTTGTCAAGATGTTAACAATTCTATTTATCCAATATATCACTCAACATTCAATACTGTCACTTGCCGATTTTTTTAGTCTATAAAGAAAAGGAATCTATCAGACGTCATATTTTCTCCCTTCTAAGTCCATAATGTTAATAACAAAGATAGAAAAGGACGAATGGCATGATAAATCAAAATCAAGTAGCATACTTAAATCGCAATATATTCTCAGGTTTTTTATTCGGTTTAGGTCTTGTTGCTTTTCTAGATGAAGCTATTTTTCACCAAATATTACATTGGCACCATTTTTATGATCAATCAACCACTAGTGTTGGGCTCATTTCTGATGGGATTTTTCATGTATTTAGTTGGTTTGCAACGGTAGGGGCGTTATTTTTGGTAGCAGATTTAAGACGGAGAGATGCATTCATGTATCCATTATGGCAAGGAAGTGTCTTATTGGGTGCAGGTACATTCAATCTATACGATGGTATCATCCAACATAAGGTAATGCGCATTCACCAAATACGCTACGTGGATAATTTGCTCATTTATGATGTCATTTGGAATGCTCTAGCAGCAAGTCTTATCATAATAGGATTCACAATTATAATGAAGTACAGAAGGTTGGCGAAGAAACACGATGAATAATCAGCATATGCATGATACAACTATTCAGGTAGAAATCGTATTAGTCGTACCATTTTTATTAGCACTTACCGGATACTATATAGCTGTGGTCTATGCTAATAGACGATTTAACAAATGGCCAATAAGCCGAACACTACTATTTACATCCGGGATTTTATGTGCATCAATTGCTTCCATTGGTCCCCTTGCAAATGCTGCTCATGAATCTTTTGCAGCACATATGCTAGTACATCTACTTTTAGGAATGCTATCACCATTACTCATCGTATTAGGATCCCCTATAAGTCTCTTACTACGTTCGTTACCGACTAACATTTCTAGAAAGGTATCCTATCTACTGAGGTTAAGACTATTTCAAATCATCCACCATCCAATTGTCACATCTCTACTTAATATTGGGGGACTTTGGCTACTATACACCACCAATCTGTTTTCATTGATGCATGAAAATAAACTATTATACTTGATTATACATATTCATGTTTTTGTTGCTGGATATTTATTTACCGCTTCTTTTCTCTATAATGATCCTGTTAAGAAACGCTTTAGTCATTTCTACCGTTCAATCGTATTAATCTTTGCACTTGGGGCACATGCTATTCTTGCAAAATACATTTATGCATTTCCACCAATTGGAGTCCCAAAACTTGAAGCAGAGGTTGGTGGAATGCTTATGTATTACGGAGGGGATGCAGTAGATATAGTATTAATTATCCTTCTTTGTAAAGAATGGTATCGTGCCACACGTCCAAGGATAAAACCATCCTTACAGCATGCAACTAGCTAGTAATATATTGCCGACAATATTCCAAGTGACAGAATCCCCTTTCATCCGATATAATAGAAAGAAAACACTGTAAATGAGGTATGAACAATGGTCTTAAAAGATTTCTTCATGGGGATGTCACAAAATCAATTTCTAAATAGTGCCGCAAAAAAATACGGCTTAAAATTAGGTGCACAAACTGTTGTTGCTGGTACCAATATCGAAGAAATGATAAAAAGTGTGAAGGAACTAAATAGTCATGGAATCTCAGCG
Organism: Ornithinibacillus scapharcae TW25; assembly: GCF_000190475.1. Taxonomy (GTDB): domain Bacteria; phylum Bacillota; class Bacilli; order Bacillales; family Amphibacillaceae; genus Ornithinibacillus; species Ornithinibacillus scapharcae. Next base: position 174,676 of record NZ_AEWH01000024.1, on the reverse strand, counting down.
ACTATCGATAATCTCGGGGAGTTTGTTACGGAAAAAGAAGAAGCACTGAAAGCAAAAGAACAAATCCTTGAAGTTATAGAAGCAATTAAAGCTAATGAAGCTGATGCACATATTTCGTTAAAGCCGACACAACTTGGACTTGATATTGATTATGACTTTTGTAAACAGAACTTAATTGAAATCGTTTCCAAGGCGAAAGAATATGATATTTTCATCAACTTTGATATGGAGGATTACGGTCATTTGAAACCATCATTCCAATTAATTGATGAGCTTTCAACTGAATATGATAATATTGGAACCGTAATCCAAGCATACTTCTATGAATCTGTTAAAAATATTGAGAAATATAAAGACTATCGTCTTCGTATCGTAAAAGGTGCTTATAAAGAGCCTGAATCTGTTGCATTTCAAGATAAGAAAGATATCGATCAAAACTTCTTGAAATTAATAGAATATCATTTACTAAGCGGTAAATTCACGTCGATTGCGACACATGATCACCATATTATCAATTATGTAAAAGAATTTGTAAAAGAAAACGATATTCCGTTGGACAAGTTTGAATTCCAAATGTTATATGGTTTCCGTAAGGATCTTCAGTTAGAACTTGCTAAAGAGGGGTATAATTTCTGTACGTATGTTCCTTTTGGGGATGATTGGTATGGTTACTATATGCGCCGTTTAGCGGAACGCCCGCAAAACATTAACCTAGCAGTAAAACAAGTTTTCAATAAGAAAACCAATACAGTCATTGGTGTTGCAGCAGGTGCATTCCTGCTTGGTCGATTAACTAAAAAAAGAAAAAATAATGTATTGCATCCCTCCAGTTCAATAGAGCTGGAGGATTTTGTCTATCAAAAAAAGAGCTCACATTTTACAATGAAAAGCTCTTCAAATACTTCTATAATACCTTACTCAAAAAGTCCTGTGTTCGCTCATTTTTTGGTTGACCGAATACTTCTGTAGGCGTTCCTTCTTCCATAATAATGCCTTCATCCATAAACAAGACGCGGTCACCCATTTCTCTAGCAAAGCCCATCTCATGTGTAACCACCACCATTGTCATCCCTTCTTTAGCGAGCTGTTTCATCACATCTAGCACCTCTTTAACCATTTCTGGATCGAGGGCAGATGTTGGCTCATCAAAAAGCATGATTTTAGGTCTCATCGCTAGTGCTCTTGCGATAGCGACCCGTTGCATTTGTCCTCCTGACAATTGCTCAGGATAGGCATCCGCTTTGTCTCGAAGACCCACTTTTTCTAAAAGCTGATAAGCCAGGTCCTTTGCTTCCACCTCATGCATTTTCCGAATCTTCTTCGGTGCAATCGTGATGTTATCTAGCACACTCATATGTGGGAATAGATTAAACCGCTGGAATACCATTCCTACTTCTTTTCGAATTTCATTAATATCTGTATGAGGATCATTAACTCTCACACCGTCAATAAAGACAGAGCCTTCTGTAATGTCTTCTAACAAATTAATGCACCGTAAAAAGGTACTCTTACCTGAGCCACTAGGACCTATCACACAAACTACCTCTTTTTCCTTAATCTCACAATCTATCCCTTTTAACACTTGTAAATCACCAAATGATTTATGTAATCCTTGTATCTTAATCATATAATCACCTTCCTACTGATGGACGCGAAAATATTCCTCGTCTTTGTGAAGGAATATAGCTATTACTATAGCGCTTCTCTACATAAGCAATTATTCTAGTAAAGACCCAGGTTAAGAGTAAATAAAGTATTGCTATTGTAATATATGGCTCCCAAAAACGGCTGTATGCTCCTGCCACAACTTTTCCAGCAAATAATAGGTCCGTTGCTGAAATAACGGTAACAAGGGAGGAGTCCTTTAACAAGGCAATCCATTCATTCCCTAATGGGGGAATCATTCGACGAAATGCCTGTGGTAAAATAATATGTCGCATTGCTTCCTTATGTGGCATTCCTAGAGAACGAGCCGCTTCCATTTGTCCCTTTTCAATAGACTGTATACCAGCCCTAATAATTTCTGCATTATATGCAGCACAGTTTAACACAAGTGCTATTGCACCTGATGTAAAGGGGCCTAAAGAACTTCCGAATATTGTTGGTATTACAGCTAAGTGAATAAGGAGAAGTTGTACTAATAAAGGTGTCCCCCGGAAGAAATCTACATAAAGCTTACTTGGATAATAAATCCACTTAACCTTGGAAAGTTTACCCATTCCGAGGAAAAGTCCTAATATGACCCCACCAAGATAACCTATGATAGTTAGACTCAGTGTAATCCATAGTCCTCGGATAAAATATTCCTTATAACTCCATATCATATCAAAGCGAATGCCCTCTATAAAATCAATCATCAACACCCCCAAGATTATTGCATCATTTACTACTTTATTTTAAATACGAATCAATGATCTCCTGTAATTTTCCACTGTCTTTTATTTCCTGGATACCCTCATTTAATAATTCAACCACTTCTTCGTTCCCTTTTTTCACCATTAGACCATAATTTTCTTTTTCAAAACTATCATCTTCAATTGTTTTTACTTCTACATTGGGATTGTTTTTGACATATTCTAATACGACTGTGTTGTCGCCAACTGCTGCATCCGCATTACCATTAAGCATTTCCGTTATAGCTAATGGCATAGATTCCGGTGCTACTATGTCAGAACTTGTTTTTCCAAGTAGCCCTTTCACGACTTCGTGACCAGTGGTATTGATTTGAACAGCAACCTTTTTCCCTTTAAGATCTTCAAATGTTTCAATTTGAGAATCAGCAGGTACTAGGATAAGCTGATTTGCAACAAAATATGGTTCACTGAAATCGAATGATTCTTTCCGCTCATCTGTAATGGTAATAGAGGATACTGCAAAATCTACTTCCTCATTTTCCACTGCTGAGAACAGTGGCTCCCAACCATAGTTTTTGAATTCTACCTCGATGTCTACAGCCTCCGCGATAGCTTTTACAATATCAATATCCAGTCCGACAATATTACCTTCATCATCTAAATATTCCATTGGTGCATATGCAGCATCTGTCGCAACCACTAGTTTGCCATCTTCAATCCCTGAGCTTGTCGAGCCACAACCAGATAAGAGTAGACTAATACTTATGACTATCAGTAAAATAACACCAGATTTTCTTAACATTCTCATTGAACTTTATCCCCTCTCAAATTTATACATCATCTATTTATTTAAATAATCTAATAATTTAGATGATTACCATAATTATAAACGAACAAGTTTTCATTATCAATGAGAAATTGAAAGGCATAGGTTTACATGAATTGTAAAGCTTTGATAGAACTAAAAAAACCTAAGCGTAAAATAGCTTAGGTTAATTTCTTCAACAATAGATTAGTCGATTACAATATAGGTTACTTTCACAGGCCCATGAACACCTACAATTAAGTTCATTTCAATATCGGCACTATTGGAGGGACCTGTGATAAAGCTAATACATGATGGGACATCCTTTCCACCAACAGTTGCATCATGGATTAACTTAGCAGCTTGTGTCATCCTCGGTACTAGTGTACTTTTAGGTATAATAGCGATATAAGTTCTTGGTAATAAACTGATAGATCTCCCATTGTATTTATGATTAAATAATGTAACGGTACCAGATTCCGCTAGCGTAACATCACTAAAGGTAATCCCAACATCTGCTCTTTCAGCAAACAATTGATTTTCCTCCCCTAACTCTGGCTTCCATACATGTATTTCTTTTCCTTCTGTTACAAACTTCTCATACAACTCTACCAAGCCATACTCTTCATTGCGACTATCATTTGCAGTGACAATAGCTTTCCCTTCATAACTATCAATAATGTCACGAAGCACTTTACCAAGTCCTGCTCGATTAGTTCGTATAAAGGTAGTATGAATTTCTTGGCATTGCTTCTCCAATACATCAACTAACTCGTCCTGTGAAAGGTCACGTAAGACTTCCCATTGTGGGCGAACACTCCAATTAGGCCGAATCACCATTTCTTCTCGCCTTGGCCGACCTAAATTTTCTGCTACATTATCTAAGAAACTATCTCGATTAAGGATTGTCACTCGTTTTAACCTCCTTCTCCCTTTCTTTATACCAAGAACGGAAGGATTGTTTACTTGGAGCAGGAAAATCACGGGAATCGGTCCACCCTTTTAATAGACCTGGTCCGTTTGTAATCTTCTCATCCTTTGTCCATAACTTCAAAGCTGGTCGTGCCATTTTCGTGCTCAATTTATAGGCTGCCGGGCTAGATGCCCACTTCGCATACCCCTTCATCATTGCCTTTTCCGGAATTGGTGACTTTTTCTTCTCTTCAACAATGATTTGACGGTGTCGAATCAACATTTCATGTAACGGAATCTTTACTGGACACGCTTCCGTACATGCCCCACAAAGGGAAGACGCATATGGTAGTTCTTTATGATCATCGTATCCATCTAGTAATGGGGTCAATACCGCTCCAATTGGACCCGGATAAATTGACCCATATGCATGACCACCGATGTGACGATAAACAGGGCATACATTAATACAAGAGGCACAGCGAATGCAATGTAATGCTGCTTGGAATTCTGTCCCCAATATCTTCGATCGCCCATTGTCTAGAATCACCAAATGAAATTCTTCAGGACCATCTATCTCGCCATCTAATCTCGTTCCAGTTAAGGAGGTAATATAACTCGTTAACTTTTGCCCGACCGCAGAGCGAGTTAATAAGCTTACCATTACTTCTAATTCCTCCCAGGTTGGTACAATTCTTTCCATCCCCATTACTGTTATTTGCGTATCTGGTAAAGTAGTGACAAGTCTTGCATTTCCTTCATTAGTAACCAGTGTAATGGCTCCGGATTCTGCCACAGCAAAATTACAACCAGTTATTCCGATATCAGCTGATAAAAAGTCCTTTCGAAGTTGCTCTCGGGCAAATAACCCTAGCTCTTCAGGATTATCTGTTCCTTCATAACCTCTTTTTTCATAAACGTTTTCTTAATCTGTACTCTATCTTTATGAAGTGCTGGCACGACAATATGGGAGGGAGGATCTTCATCGAGCTGCAAAATCCATTCACCGAGATCAGTTTCTATGACTTCTGCGCCAGTTTCGGCAAGAACATGATTTAAACCAATTTCTTCTGTAACCATAGATTTTGACTTTACTATTTTTTTCGCATTTTTCTCTTTTACTATTTTTTGGATATATTCATTGGCTTCATGAGCAGTTTGAGCAAAAAACACATGCCCTCCACGTCTTGATACCTCCTCACTTAGCCGTTGCAGATAGTAATCTAAATTTTCTAATGTATGTTTCCGGATTTCTTCACCTAATGTTCTCCAGTCTTCCCAATTACCCAATTCCTCAGCGACATGATGCTTACGGCTTCTGAACCTACTTTGTGCAGAGGATACCGCCTTTCGCATAAAGTCATTCTGGATTCCTTCATGGACACGTTGGTCAAATGGAGCGGTTCCAATTTTTACATTCATACGATTCCCTCCATTTATTTCTGATAGTTTAAAATTTCCGTTATATGCATGACTTGCACATTCTTACCCTCTCTAGCCATTCGACCACCTATATTCAACAAGCAACCCATATCTCCACCAATTAAATAATCTGCTCCAGTTTCTGTAACATGCTCTGATTTCTCCAAAACCATTTGTTCCGAGATAGCTGCATTTTTCACAGCGAACGTCCCACCAAAACCACAGCAATCCTCACTAACTGGAAGTGGAATTAGCTCAACACCCTTAATACTTTCTAGTAATTTCCTTGGAGCATCCTTTACCCCTAAAATACGAGTCATGTGACAGGATGGATGGTATGTAACACGACCTTTAAAAGTAGATCCTACTTCGGTAATACCAAGAACATCGACTAAAAACTGTGTAATCTCATAGGACTTAGCTGCTAGAGATTGTGCCTCTTCCTCCCACTCTAAATCTCCTTTAAAGACTTCAGGATACTCCCGTAACATCCCAACACATGAACCAGAAGGACCAACAACGTATTCAGAATCCTTGAAGGCACGCATCATTTGCTTCATTGCTTCCTTGGATTCTTTTACATATCCACTATTAAATGCCGGTTGACCGCAGCAAGTCTGTGTTTCTGGAAAATCAACTTCACATCCAACCCGTTCCAATATTTCTACAGTATTCTTTCCAACATTGGTCGAAAAGATATCGCATAAACATGTAATGAATAATGAAACTTTCATTCTGTACACCTTCTTCGATTATTTATCGATACAAATAAGGATAACCCTTGAAGATAGAGACTTGTAAAAGTAATCTTCTTCAAGGGATATGTAAGTATGTTATTAGAATATATGTGCACCAATAATTGTTATAACTAATACAACAAGCCCAGCAATTGCTTCACTCACGGTATAGGTTTTTATACCACCTTTAACAGACAAGCCAGCAATTTTTGTGGAAATCCAAAAACCACTATCATTAACATGTCCTAGCATTAAACCACCCGATAGAGATGCCATCGCTACCCAAACAGGATGAATGTCTACACCTGAAACAACCCCAGCCATTATTGTCATAGTAGTTATCCCTGCTACGGTTCCAGAACCAGTTATCGTACGGAATAATACTCCCATGAAAAAGGCAATTAGGATAATACTTAAGGTCGATTGTGCATCCCCTGCAAAAATATCCAAAATAGCCTGGTCAATCCCTGTACTTCTAATGATGGCACCAAAGGCACCACCAGCACCAGTAATTAACAATACAATACCTGTAGCTTGCATAGCTTCCGATGCCGTATTATCACGTTGTTGCTTATTCAATGTTTTAGCTGCAACAAAATACGCTGCTATTGTACCAATTAATAATGCGATTATTCGGTCACTTAAGAATGTAATAATCTCCGGATTTTCATCATAGAAAACGCTACCAACTGACCCCAACAAAATCATTAAACTAGGTAAAATAATAGGAATGATTGCTACTAATGCAGAAGGTGGGTTTTCTGGAATTTCCATATTACCATAAGGATTTTCCATTGTTGGATCCTCATCTGTTTCCTTCTTCCAAAACCCTTTATCTAGAATAAAAAAATAGATTTTCGTTGTAATAAGGGTTGCAATTCCACCAACGACTGCCCCTACTAAAATCATCAGACCTAGGTCAAAATCTAGAATACTAGCTGCTGCCAATGGATTTGGCGTAGGTGGTACTAGAGTATGAGATAAAGCTGCACCGATAATAATAGCCCCAACTGAGTATGGAATTGGTTTATTAAGCTGCTTTCCAATTTGAACAGCTAATGGAACTAAAATAAGAAATGCAACATCAAAAAATACTGGAATTGCTAAAACAAATGCTGCTAGACCAATAGAATAAAGCGCTAGCTTCTCTGATGTTCTTTTTACAATAGCATGGGCTATTGAGTATGCTCCGCCAGAATCCGAAATTAGTTTACCTAATATAACTCCTAAACCTATAGGAATACCTAAGTCACGCATCATACTCCCGAAACCATCTGAGATACCGTTAATTGTGCCCAAGAGCCCGAGCCCTGAAGCAATCCCCATAAATAAACTTGCAATAACTAATGAAATAGCTACATTTAATTTAACAAATACTACTAAACCTAACATAATTACCAATGCTACAACTAGATATACTAGTAACATCATGTCTCCACCCATGTTTTTACTCCCCCTATTTCAAGTAATACCTAGCACTACATTTCCCCTTTAAATTAATAGTGCTAGGTATTTCTATTTAACTGTAACCCCTAAGCATTCTTATGTATCTGTTGTAAATCAGCATTCTCTGATAGCGTTACACCAAAACCAGGACGTTCATCAAGCTTAACTTTACCGTTTACTGGAATGATTTCACCTTCTAATAATGGGTAATATTGTGGGACAACCTTATCAGCGTTTGGACTCATCACAAGATACTCAGCAAATGGGCTGTTCGTCTTCGTAATGACATAATGATAGCTATAAACACCACTACCATGTGGAATGACGTATTTACCATAGCTTTCTGCTAGATTACCAATTTTAATTAACTCTGTTAATCCACCACACCAACCTACATCTGGTTGAATGATATCTAGATCAGAGAACTCTAGTAACATTTTGAAGCCATAACGAGTAGCTTCATGTTCCCCTCCAGTGACCATCATACTGTTTGGTGCACGTTTTTTCAGATCACGATATGCCCAGTAATCATCTGGATTAAAGCATTCTTCAATCCAACGAAGACCGAAATCATTTGATTTTTCCATCAGTTTTTGTGCATACGGTAAATCAAGAGCCATCCAACAATCCCACATTAACCAAAATTCGTCTCCTACTTTTTCACGCATGGCTGCCAATTGTTCGATGTTCTTTCGTAATCCCTCTTCTCCATCTGCAGGGCCAAATACTAGAGGCATTTTTCCACCAATAAAGCCCATCTCTTTCGCTAAATCTGGACGAGGTCCAGTCGCATAACAAGATATTTCATCCCGTACCTTACCACCAATCATGGCATAGACCGGTTCTTGTCTCACTTTCCCTAGCAAGTCCCATAATGCTAAGTCGATAGCAGAAATCGCGTTCATCACGACACCTTTACGGCCATAGTACATGGTAGAACGGTACATTTGGTCCCACATTTTTTCAACCGCTTCGACCTGTTGACCAACTATAAAACGATCTAAGTGATTCATAACAATCCAGGCTGCAGGATATCCTCCAGTGGAGATTCCAACCCCTACTTCACCATTATCAGACTCTACTTCCACTACTAATGTTTTTAGAGCATTAATGCCAAAACTTGTTCGGGTCATTTTGTATTCCGGATAAATACTCATAGGCGTTGCAATTTGGTTAACTATCCAGTGTTCTTGCCCCTGATCATGGTAGTCCGCACCACCACCACCAACTACATAAGCTCGGATATCAACAATTTTACATCCTGTAACACTCATGATTACTTCCTCCCTTAACTAAATTATTTCTATTTGTCTAATGCTAAAAAGATCTTACTTTTTTTGACCTTTCCTTCTATTAGCTCCATGAACGACTGTTCACCTTTGTCCAACGTTTTTACTTCTGTCCATCCCCCAGGTGAAATTTTCCCTTCTATTAGTAGCTGTACTGCGTCTTGAAAATCTTGCCTGGAGTAACAGAATGAACCCATTACTGTAATTTCACTACGAATGTAATGGTTAATTGGGACAACCGTGTCATCAATTCCTAGCCCAACGTTCATAATAACTCCACCAGGATTAACGACCTTAGCGGATTGTGTACGAGTTGGTTGGAATCCAACAGCATCAATTACCACATCAATTCCTTTATAGCCTACTATCTCTTCCAGTTTTGCTTCAAATTTTTCAATACCATTATTTAAGGTATACTCGATACCAACTTCTCTTACTGTTTGAAGCCTTTCGTCATTTATGTCAGCCATGATAATTTTGTTTGCCCCAAATTCCTTTGCAACAAATGCACTTAATAATCCAATAGCACCTGCCCCATAGATAAGAACATTTGGAATAGAATGCATCGCCATTGCTTTTTTAACGGCTCTAAATGTACATGCTAATGGTTCTGCCAATGCTGCTGTATAGGAATCCAAGTTTTCCGGCACTTCTACAATGCTACTAGCTGGCACAGCTACATATTCTGCAAAAGCTCCAGAACGATGAACTCCGATAATCTGTCTATTTTCACATTGTGTTTCATTTCCCCGAACACATTGCTTGCAGTTTCCACAAGTTAATAAAGGATTAACAACTACCTTAGAACCAATCGTCACACCAGTCACTGCCTCTCCAACTTCTGCGACATGTCCACTAAATTCATGTCCCATCACTAAAGGAGGAATTCGGAGACTATTATGCCCTAAAAATCCTTCTATTTCCGAACCACAAATACCTACTACATCTACTTTAATTAACACTTCATCTCGTTCTAGTATTGGGACTGGTCTTTCTTCTATATCCATTTGTTTCGGCCCATTCCACGACAGTACTTTCATTTTATATCCCCCTAGTTGTTATTAACGAACTGTATTCTCTAAAACCCCAATGTTTTCAATTTCAACTTTACAAGTGTCACCTTTCTTCAAAAACACCTGTGGATCACGGAAAACTCCTACTCCATGTGGTGTGCCAGTTGCGATAATATCACCTGGCTCAAACGTAAAACCTTTTGATAAATAAGAGATGATATACGGAATATTAAAGATTAAATGCTTCGTATTGGAATCCTGTAGCCTTTCACCATTAAGCTCTAAACTAATATCAAGTTTATGCGGATCTTCAATTTCGTCTTTTGTAACGATTGAAGGTCCAATTGGTGCAAATGTGTCATAGGACTTACCACGTACCCACTGTACATCCTCAAACTGTACATCTCTAGCACTTACGTCGTTTATGATGGTATATCCGAAAACATAATCAAAAGCTTCTTCCTCCGAAATATCCTTACCTTTCTTACCGATAACAACAGCAAGTTCTGCTTCATAATCAACTTGCTCAGAATCCTCAGGCAATTCTATAGCCTCACCTGGTCCTACGATACATGAAGCCCATTTAGAAAAGATCATTGGCTTTTTCGGTGGTGTTACATTTTGTTCGATACAATGGTCCATATAATTATTTCCAACACATACTAATTTGCCCGGACGGCGTAATGGTGCGAGAACCTTAACCTCATCTAGTTTATAGGTAATTTCTATAGTTTCTTCTGTATGTAATTGAGCCCATTTCCACACCTTTTCTATAATCTCCATTGTTTCTACATTATGGGTTATGATATGATCTAAGTCATTTTCTATCATGTAATTCTCCCCGTTAACATTATTATAGAGAGATACTAAACCCACCAAATCGTAAACGCTTTCTTTTTCTTGAATACCTACCTTTTCTTGTCCATAATGCTGAAATGTTAGTAATCTCATTTCTTTATAACTCCTTTCTATGACTCAATATTTATTGTTTAGAAAACATATAAGTTTGTTAACGCTTTCAGATAGTTATAAAAATATATAGCTTGTAGCTATATATGGTTTTTTATATAAAACCAAGTTTTTATAACTAAACTGATTATAATTAATCTATTTGTCATTGTCAAATAATTTTATGAATTCTATAAAGATGTAAAAATATCATTCTTTTACTATCCTCTCTACTAGGATATATAAATTAATGGCACCAATAAAAAAAATGCGACTCATTATAATGTCGCATTCATTGAATTGTTCCTCTTTATAATTTCATCACTTATATTCATCAAATATGAATGTACCCAACTAGCATCAATAATAGGGCTTCACAGACAATCAATTTAACTGCCTACAAATCCACCAATTACCGAAAGTTTATTTGCTAAATTGATAATTTCTTTTTTCGCCACTTCTTTCTTTTTCATCCAACTATTTTCGGTCATCGTAAAGCTAACACCATATACAATCCGATTACTATGATCATAGATTGGAGCAGCAACACAATAAAAGCCCTCTGCCCCCTCTTGTTCCTCTATTACAAATCCTTGCTCTTTCGCTATTTTCAGTTGCTCCCATAGCGCATCCAGGCTATCAACTGTATATAAGGTTTTCTTTTGAAACTGCTCATTTGAATATAACGCTTTTAATTCCTCGTAATTAAACTTTGATAATTGAATTTTTCCAATTGCAGATGCATAAGCTGGGTAACGTGTTCCAGGATCTGTTACCAGTCTCACCGGCGAACTTCCTTCTTCTCTTGCAATATAAAAAACATCACTTCCTATTAGTTTGCCAAGTTGGACATGCTCATCCACTCTTGTAATGGCTTCCTTAGCTTCACGAGAGAAGACTTCTAGGATATTAAATTGATTCAAATAGGTTGAGCCAATAAAACCTAGGACCGAACCTAGCGTATACGTTTCACTTTTTTCCTTTGTTACCCATCCTAGAGTTTCAAGTGTATGTAATAGCGAAAACATAGAGCTCTTATTTATTTCTAATCGATTAGATAAATCGATTAATCTCAATTCATTTGGATGTTTCGCAATTTGTTCTATGATCAAATTTGCTCTTTCTATTGCGGGTACCCAGTATTTCTTCTTATCCACAAACGCTACCTCCAAAAATATTCATTATTCTAAACTTAGTTTACTATAAAAACTTAGATTCATCTTAAAGACAATTCAAGAAATTGTCAATATCACTAGGTAAATCGTTTTTTAATAAAGTTAAATACATAATATGTATCTAATCCTAATTAGATTTTTGGCAATCCCTAATTACTTAAGAGATTTCCAATATCCGTTGTTTCAACATAAATTTCATTATAATTAGTAATGATATAGATTTTTTATTTTTCCTGTTTAAATCTATTATTTTTTGTCCATCCTTTTTGATAGATTCATAATCTACGAGAAAGGATTGATAGAATATGAGAAAGGCAAACTTAATTTTCGCTTTCGGAATTTTGATATTCCTAATATCCCTAATGCCTACTTTAACCATACATGCAGAGGAGTTAACACAAGACCATGAGAAACTATTAGAAGTAGTAACCGATGATGTTACCATGTATGTATCTCCTTCTGAAAATGCAGATATCGTTGGTGAATTAAACGTCGGGGATAGACTTAGAACTTTTGCCGAACAAGAAGGTTGGGTCAAAACATTCTATGATGGACAACCTGTATGGGTTTATGCAAAAGATTTAAAGATTTTAGAAGAAAGACAAGTAGAGAATACGAACAAAGAAATAGAAGTGGAAAAAAATACGGATAAGACAAGTGAAGCTCAAGAGCAACCTAGTGAGGATAGCGGTAATAAAGAAGTTGAGGAAATAGAAACACCTGATAAAGAAGTGGAAGCAGACTATAATCAAATAGACAGTCAAGAGGATTTCCTACTAGAAAGATTCAAACCAGAACATGCTATCACTGGAAGGATGGAAATACCAGTTGGTTATATCGAGCCAAAAGAAGTTCAAATTTCCGAGGATACCATTCAAGTAACAAAATACCAATTAGATGGATATAACATTATGATCGATGCAGGGCATGGTGGAATGGACCCAGGTGCAGTAAGTAACGGATTACTAGAAAAAGACATTACACTAGCGACTGCTAAAGTAATCAAGCAATATCTAGAGCAAGAAGGTGCGAACGTGCTCTTCACTAGAGAAGATGATTCATTTCAATCGTTACAAGATCGAGTAAACCAAAGTAATTCAAATGACACCGATGTATTTATCAGCCTTCACTACGATTATTTTAGTGACCCTGGAGTAAATGGAATCAATACCTATTTCTACCATCAACAATCAAGTGCTAAGCTGGCAGAAAAAGTTCATAGTGCTCTAACCGATCATCTCAATATGAATGATCGAGGAATTCGACAAGAAGGTTATTATGTATTACACAATAATCGAAAGCCTGCAATTCTATTAGAATTAGGCTTTATGACTAATCCCGGTGATCTTGAAAAAATGAAAACAGATGCCTACCGAGAAGATGTCGCTAAAGCAATTACGGATGGTCTAGTGGATTATTTTGAAGAGAAGAAGTAATGCTTCAATGGAATAATCCTGGCTTAACATGCTTGGTATGATCTAGTTTACCCTCCCTTTATATTGGAAAAGGAGAGTCCTTCATCTTACAACGGAAGACTCTCCTCTTTCCTATATAGGAATGATTATTTTTTCGATACGGAACTCTTCCAGAGCAGATTCATCTATCTCATAACCAATACCTGGAGCAGAAGGTACATGGATTACTCCATTCTCTACTGTGACTTCCGGTTTGATGATATCTTTTTCCCAATAACGAGAAGATCCTGCTGTGTCCCCTGGTAAGACAAAGTTCGATAACGAACTAATGGCAATATTATGGGCTCGTCCTACACCAGCTTCCAGCATACCACCGCACCAAACAGGAATTCCATGCTCCTTACAATAATCATGTATCCTTACAGATTCAGATAAGCCACCGACCCGACCAACTTTGACGTTCATAACCTTACAACTGCCTAGCTCAATAGCTTTTTGTACATCATAAAGGGAGTATATACTTTCATCCAAACAAATTGGTGTATTAATTTCCCTTTGAAGCTTTGCATGGTCAATAATATCGTTGTGCTGTAGTGGTTGTTCAATCATAATTAAATCCAATTCGTCTAATTGTTTGAATAAGCTTATATCCTCCAATGTATAGGCAGAATTCGCATCAGCCATAATCGGTGTATCTGGAAAAGCCTTCCTTACCTCACGTAGCAATCCCACATCATGACCAGGTTTAATTTTTAGTTTTATCCGCTTGTAACCTTCATCAAGAAACCCTTCTATTTTCTTCAACAAGTCACTCACTGTAGGTTGTAATCCGATACTTATACCGACATCGATTGTTTCCTTCTCTCCCCCCAGTGCCTTTGCTAATGGTATCCCTTGTCGTTTTGCATAGAGATCCCACATAGCCCCTTCGATAGCAGCCTTTGCCATATTATTTCCTCTTAATCGTTCAAAAGCTAAAAAAACTTCATCCGGGTGCTCAATCTTTTGCTCTCTTATTAAAGGAATTAAAAAGTCCTCTATGATATGCTTAGTAGTCTTTACTGTTTCCTCTGTATACCAAGGGATGGAGAAAGCAACACTCTCACCATATCCCCTAAAACCGTCTTCATCCACAGCCTCGATAACAAAGAATTCTTTGTCCTGCATCGTACCAAAGCTAGTTGCAAAAGGGTCAATCATCCGCATTCTTAATCGATGCAAAATAAACTTCGTCAATGGTATTGCCATGTTATACACTTCTTCCTCAGATATATTCAGGTTGCACCACTAGAAAAACTTTTCTATAAGTCTAACACACTAGTTCCTGCCTACTCTTTAAAGTATTTATCCACTGTTCTCCATAACGCATTTACCAAAATCTCGACACTTGGTTCAATTGCATCATAATTGAACGTCATCGATGGATGATGTAATCCAGGCTCTAGGTCACAACCGATAGCGAGCATCGTTGCTTTAATGGTAGGTCTTTTAATCGAGTAGAAATGAAAATCATCACCACCAGTTGTGGTGATCATTGGAACAAGTTGTCCTTTTCCTACTGTATCGATAATAGCACTCTCCATCAAGGAACTTGCTTCTTTATTGATTACTGCAGCTGCAATACATGTCTCCACCGTCAGCTTAATGTTAACTTCGTGATAATCCGACAACATAGTCGCAATTCGCTTTACCTTTTCAAACAAGGCTTCCATTGCTTCATTTGTTTGAGCACGCATATCCACTGAAAACGTTGCATTCCCTGGAATAATGTTGGTACTCTCTCCCCCTGCATGGAAGCTAGTCATCTTGACCGAATGCGGAATCATCGGATCCAGATAGATATTAGATAGATGTTGAAAAAATTCGCTACCGACTTGTATTGCATTGGCATTTAGATGTGGCCTAGCACCGTGGGCATCCTCCCCTGTAATAACACCTTGTAATGACCATGATGCCCCATGACGAATAGCAGGAGCGAACTGGCCATATTCTAATTCTTGAATAGGTCTCAAATGCATGCCATATAGGTAATCCACATCATCCACGACACCTTTTTCAACTAAGGAAATAGCACCATTTCCTTTTTCTTCAGCAGGTTGAAAAATGAAGCGAAATGTCCCTTGGTTAGGGAATCCGTCCTCTATCAATGTAAATAGAATGCCAAGAACAATCGTCATATGTGCATCATGACCACAAGAATGATTTGCCTGAAATTCGCCATTTACCTCCTGCCATAATCCATCAATATCTGCCCTAATGGCAATGACCGGCTTTCCATTCCCAATTTCCGCTACTAATCCAGTACAATCATGAAATGTTCTCACTTTACATGGTTTATCCTCTAGCAATCCTTTTATATACTCAGTCGTTTTATATTCCTTCCATCCTACTTCTGGGTTAGCATGTAAATGATTAAATATATCTTTAAGCAATGGCTTTAATTTAGCAATTGTAGACGCTGAATTCATGATTTCCCCTAAACCCCTTTCCTTATTATCCTATGCAGTTTCCTCTTTTTCTCTATACCCTTATATCGGCTATTTAATCCATTTTGTTTTCCCAATCTTATGTTAAATGAATTTTCGAGTCAGTCTAATGCTTCCATACTTACGTACACCCCTATACCATGTTACATAATTGCAGTTGTTTAGATATTGCATTTCTTACTAGCTTCTACTATATTGAAAATACAATACCGATAAGGGGAGGAGTGGGGATATTTGATTGAAGTATATACGGACGGGGCATCAAGTGGCAATCCAGGTGTCAGTGGTGCTGGTGTATATATTAAGGCAAGTGGGAATCGTTTTGAATACAGTATTCCATTGGGAGAAATGACCAATCATGAAGCTGAGTTTCATGCGGTAATTGCAGCACTTGACATTTGTGAAAAGGATTTTCCAAACGAAATATTATCCTTCCGCTCTGACTCACAGGCAGTGGTACACGCGGTTGATAATAATTTCACGAAAAATAAAACCTTTCTCCCACTTGTTGAACGTATACAAGAAAAAGCAAATCAATTTCCATATTTCTTTATTAAATGGATACCTGAAAAAGAAAACGGTAATGCTGACCGACTGGCGAGAAAGGCTATCGTTCGGACATAAAAGTCACTTGTAAAAACAAAAGGCTACTGAATCAGACTTGATCCAGTAGCTATTCTGCAAATTAATTTAACTTCTCAATATCCGTAACGGTAAAGTTATTCTTTTCTAAATCAGCACTTATCTTTTTTGCTAGTGATTCATCCACTTCCTTTGGTAGCACGATACAAACCCTACGAACATAATGAGAGTTATTATTTAAGGAAATAACACTTTGAACGTTACAATGCTTATTTACTACTTTAAGCATTTTCTGTAATGCACCTGCATATTCAATTGTACCAATAGTGAAGGAATAGCTACCATTATGTACCCCCCAAGCATTTTCTAATACTTGAATAACATTACCGTTGGTTAGTATCCCTAAAAATTCTAAGTCATCATTTACAACAGCTAAGTAAGGTAATTGCTTAATGGATGAGAACACTTTGAAGAAAGGGGCATCTTCCTTTATATATCCTTCTCGATCTGTTATTAGCTTGGATAATTCACCAACTAAAGAGTGATCAAGCTCATACTCTAGTAAATCAACCTTATAAATATTGCCGACATACTTTTCTTCCGCTTCATCTAGGACTGGAATACAACGATATCCAGAATCATCTAATGTCTTCATTACCGCTTCTAAACTATCATTTTCTCTTACAAACACAACATCCTTCTTATTAACATAATCATTTTTGACGAGCATACCTATCCCTCCTAAGACAAATTAGGGACTACATACCATTTATGTTCCCACACCATTATTTTCCTATATTTTCTGAAAAATATCAAGATAGCTTTTTTTCTAAATAATCTTATATTATAGGAATATCATTTTCTTTTGTTTTGGTGAACGAGTTAGTTTATAAACACTACTTACTAAAAAAAGACTATCAGTTTTGATAAACAAAACCAATAGTCCCTTTTTTGATAATATTACTCTTCTTCTTCGTCTACAAAGTCATATTCTTCTTGTAAAGATTCCCAATGATCGGTTACAGCTTTATCTTTATCTTCCGCTACTTTATTTAACTCATTTAACTCTTCCTCAAGAGCTAATACATCATCTTCTGAAGAATTCGGATCAGTTAAAGCAGTAAGATACTCTTTTTCCTTTGCAAGAACATCGCTCATCGACTTAACCAAATCAACATATAAACCATGATATTCTTTTGCAACATCATGTTCTAATTCTTGCTTGTTAAAGTAATCTTCAATTTCTTTCATAAGTGGCATTAACTCATTATCAAATACTTCGATTGCTTCTTCTTCTGTCGCAGCAGCAAAAACATTATTATAAATCTCTGGAATTTCTTCTATTTTAGGTTTAACATTATCTACTACTCCATTGTGAAAATCCAATACCTCGTCTGCTTCTGGTGAACATGCCGCAAGAACCATCATTAGTACTAACCCAGCAAGTAATGCTAATTTTTTCATATAAATATCCCCTTTTATTTATGTACTCCTATGTCATTTTAAAGCTTTTCACAAAACTGTCAATTGGGTTAAAATTTTTGCTTGTTAATTTATAGTACAATAGTCTTAATTTAGATATACAGTAGTAACTTTTCGTCACTAAATCCATCTTCATTTCTAGGGGTATATTGATCTATTTATCTTACAAAATATTACATTCTAATAGTTCGAAAGATTTATTTTTAGATATTTTTATGAAAGCTTAAAACAAACCTTGCAATGAAACTAGCAGCAAGAATACAAATGCGATTAAACTAACCCAGCCATATCCTGTGCGACTTTTTTTGAATTCAGATATCGCTATCACTAACATCATCATACTTAAGACAAACATCATCAGCGACTGATACTTGAAATCCTGTGTAATTAGCCCATAAGTAGCAAGGATGATAACTGTTAGTGCCAGGATTATCCTTATGATAGTTAACAAAGAGACCTTCTCCCTTCTTAGTTCGTTTTCTCCAAATACGCTCGGAAGGCTTCTTCCACTTTATCGCGCTTTGGAAGAAGATTGGAGATTCTTTTATGTATATCGTTTAGTAAATAAAGAACTCTAAACAGTACCCCTAGTACAATTCCAAAACCAATGATTCCTCCAACCACTGGCCCTAATAAGAACAATATTATAGCAAGCACGGAACAAATTAGTATCGATACAAATAGATACAAACTAAAACCTCCATTCATTCATTAATTTTCCCATTCCAGACAGAGAGAAAAAATAGGCTTATTAGATTAATTACTACAAATGCAAAACCATACATGATTATTCCAATCCCCTGACTTATCCCATCTGTTTCTGTGACAAGCCACCATAAACTTCCTAAACCTAAGATAATTATATTTACGATTAAAATGATAATAAGGGCAATTTGAATTTTATACGTTTTTCTAACCAAGAAACGAGCTAAATATATGGAAATGAAAAAAGCCATTACCATTAATCCAAAGAAAAAGACTATCTTCATATCGTTCTCCCCATAACCTTTTATTGGAAATACTATACCTAGACACATACTAACAGAATAAATTGATAATTTATATACAAAAAAGCAAGCTTAACCAAATGAATTTGCTATACTTAATATATAGAAGTGAAACTGTATAACAAACTGACTAAAAAAATAAGCTGAATGACTGATTAGCACCGGTCGTGATTGAATTTTGATTATAGAATTAGATGGTTATTACCACCAAGCCCTTCTTATAGGAAAAATGTGCACCAAACAACAATTAGCAGAAATGTATCTACAAGCAACCAGTATTACCGAAGATATGCAAGAGCTTCCTATTGTGTTTTGCAAGCTCCACGGTTTTAGGCCATTACCATTCAATGTGGATACTAAAGTAATGTATATCATTGATATGGACACCAACAGAATATACTCACCCAGTTACGAAACATGAGGAGGATTAAAATGCATAAAACCATGCAAGATTTTCTAAATAGTGAAATATCGGATCAGGAATATTATGATGGAATTATTCGTTTTATCTATTCAGGGAATATAAGATGTGGAGAATATGAAGGAAATCTATATATTATTCACAAATTCAATCTTAATAATTTCATTATTTATTGTGAATACACCATAGATGGCAAAAAGGAGATACACCAGTCTTTTTCCATCCAGAAAAATAAACTACTACGGCTCATTAATGACTATGCCAAGAAGCAAGGGTTCCTAATAAGAGATTACCACTTTTAAACACCAACTAGAATCAGTTCTCCATAAGATTATTATTTAATAGGAGTGCGAAATAATGGGTAAATTACAACGCAAAATTTGGAATGATAATCATAAACTTTTAAGGAAAGCTTTAGTAAGACCCGAAACACACTCAGAGGCAGTCACCATCTTCTTAAGCCAGCATGCTTTATTACACAATAACCAAGTCGGACATTCGGAACAAGTCACCCTTGTAGAACATTTATTAAAAAACTTAGATGAGACAACTTTTCGACAGTATCCCGTTTCCAATCCGGATACGAAAAACTCTATTGCTTGGCATTTATGGCATATCAGCCGTATAGAAGATATGACCATGAACATCTTGATTGCGGATGCTCCTCAAGTACTACAATCTGAGAATTGGCTTGCCAAACTAAATATCCCATTTGCTCATTCAGGTAATGATATGACTGAAGAAGAAATTGCATGCTTAAGTAAATCCATTGATTTGGAAGCACTCTTAGCATATAGACTAGAAGTAGGCAAACAAACACGAATTGTTGTTAATTCTTTAAAAACCGGAGATTTTCAATTAGCCATTGAATCAAAAAGAATGGAACGGTTATTTGATGAGCAAGCGGTAGCTCCTAAATCAGAATGGCTTGCGAACTATTGGAATAAGAAAAACGTGGCTGGTTTACTATTAATGCCTGCTACAAGGCATAATTTCTTACATTTAAATAAAAGTGTTCGTATAAAAGAAAGACTGCAAAAGCAGTTGAATATTGAAGTTTAACATTCTACTTATTTTAAGAATAATAAGGGGTGGCTGAAGTGGAGAAAAAAGAAAAGGTTAATTATTATAAAGCAACTAATACGGAGGAATTGCTTTACGCATTAAAACATAAAGAATCTCACATTATCATTCAGGAAGATTTTAAGGAAGAATTTATGGAAAACACGCAATTACCTCTTTCAGAAAATGAACAGATGGGATTTCATTTAGGTTCCAATGGAACTGCAAGTATTTGGGGAGAAGTCTTTTTTCAGATTATCAATAGATTCGGTAAGGGAAGTTTAGAACAAAAGAAAATAGATAGTCTTATCCGTAAATATTCGATTAAAAATGGAATGAAAATGAAATTCTATTGTATTTGCGCCAATTGGATTATTAAAAATTATTGGAGTTAAATAATAGGGGACATAACATATGAACACTATGTTATGCCCTCCATTATTTTACGATCTATTTGAGGCATTACCTAGCTACGTATAAATCCACCCTCGGAGTGTATAACCTGACCTGTTATCCATGCCGCTTCATCACTAGCAAGAAATCCAATTAGCCTAGCAGCATCATCAGGGGTTCCTATTCTACCCATAGGAAATTTTGGTAATAAATGTTTCCTAATTCCGTCATCCATCCATGTAGAATCTGTTGGTCCAGGGTTTACAGCGTTTACGGTTATACCAAGCGGAGCAAGTTCTTGTGATAAAGACCTCGTAAAGGCTGATATGGCACCTTTTGTCGCAACATATGCTAACTCATCTGACATCGGTCCAATATCCTGACCAGAAGTCATATTAATAATTCTTCCTGAATCAAATTTGTATTTTTCAAAGCGACGAGCAAACTCAACACTTAGTAGGAATGTTGATCGCATATTGACTGCATAATGATCATCGAGTATCTGCGCATCTAGAAAGCGATAACCATCCCTTGTAGAATGTGCTGCATTGTTTACTAATATAGTTGGATTTCCTAATTTTTCTTTTACCATATCTAATATGTTAAATGCTGCATCCTTTTGCGCTAAATCAACATCCACTCCAGCACAGCGAACGCCCATACTTTCCAGTTCTTGTTGAAAACTTTCTAACCATTTCTCATCTGAATTCCAATGCGTAAAGAATATATCTATCCCTTGTGAGGCTAATCTTCTGCATATTGCTGTTCCGATATCTTTAGGTGTACTGACCCCTGTTACAATTGCTATTTTACTGTTTCGGTGACCCATCATAATACCTCCTATTTCCGTGCAAAGAAGGAGTATGTAGAGATGTAGTTTTTCGTTGTATGCTAGATAACATATTCTACTTACCTAGCGAAGAGATAAAAAAAGCAGATCCAAATGGAATCTGCTTCGTCTATCTAAAACTCCATACGATGCAACTCCGTAATGTTTCATATCCTCAAATAGAGATACTCGTCCCTTAGAACTTCATATCATCTATTTGCTTAATGGAATAAATATTACAGTGTTAGCCACATATAGCGTTACATTCCCCTTCCAATACATCTCTATTACTATCATACGATACTGTTGGAGAATTACAAGACTATTTTTTATGAGAATATTCCACGTACGTTGCGGAAGCCAGGTCATGCAATGCCCGCTTATCCTCTCTATTCACGATTGATGAAATACTCCAAATGACCAAAGGAAGTATTACGAGATAAAGCGCACCATGGAATGCTGCTCGAATTACAATCTGATTCATGATTAATTCCTCTTCAGATACATCTGCAATTCGAATGCCCATTATCCGCTTGCCAACCGTATGCCCTTTCCAAATCAATGGCAATAAAAGGTAATAAATAAAAGAAAATAATAAAAAGAACAGATAATCAAATAACACCACATAAAACCCTTCATACGTGATGTTTGAACTTAGTGGCCAAAACAAAACCGTACTTAAGATCGCTATCATAACGGAGTCTATTACATACGCAATAAAACGCTCAGTTAATCCTACACTAACTGGGCTTTCTACTGAAAAATCCATAAATGTTCCCCCTTGGTGATATACTTTTCTATCACTTCTATCTTCTCTATGCTATAAACAATATAGATTAATTGTTCCGTTATTACTCCCATAGATTGAACCTTCTTTATTATTTTGTAGAATCCGTTTTAGACTAATATCTACCTCTTTAATTTTTCGACTTCCTCTTCTAAATTTCTTATTCTACGTTGTAATCGATAAATAATAGGTGTATAAGCTATCATGACAATAAACATCCAACCCATGATATCATCCTTTCTTGTTCCATGAGTTCTCTAATTCCTTCTCTATCTCTTCATCGGAAACAGGTTCAGTATCTTCTTCATGCGGTATAATTTTATTTAATTGATTTTGAATCGATTCTAGCCTATAGACGACATAAAGGATAAATAAAATTAACAGTATTATTCCTACTATCATGAATAATAACCTCCTAGTCTCCCAACTTACTTCTTAATATAATAGATTGAAAATGATAGTTTCCTCCAACAACTTTCCTCGGTATCACTTTAAAATATTCAATTGAGAAGAATTCTGATAGTATTTTTTTGATGGCTTCGTCCTCATAAAAGGAGAAAAATCGCTTCGGTTCATATGGATCATCTTCCCATATCCCCTCAAAATCTTCTCCACCATACACACCAAAATAAAATAAACCTGAAGGCTTTAAGACTCGTTTAATCTCTTTTAGGACATTTTTTAGTTCCTTTTTCGGCACATGAAGTAGGCAATTAAGTGCCCAAATAGAATCATAGCTTACATCGGGTATATTTAGTTTAGCAAAACTCATAACCTCCGCAGCTAATCCCTTTTCTCGACATAACTTGACCATCTCAGGCGATATATCGGTACTGAGGGTATTTAATCCTTGTTCCTTAAAAAAGAAACTATCCCTTCCTGGTCCTGCCCCAAGCTCCAATAAATTAATACAATTATTTTCTTTTAGAAAGTTCAAAAACAAATCTCTTTCAATTTTTTTCCAATCTTGCACATGAGAAATATTTCTTTCATTCGCCTTTTGGTTATAAGAATCTATAATATCTTTAACGTTTAGACCATCCATTGACCTCCCCCCTACAATCAACTAACTTCTATATTAAATTCCCCATTCTTCACATTCTCATAAAAAGTCCTGTAAAAATCTAATAAGAATAACATTTCACCATATAAATTATTAAAATTGCGTCTCAGATCATTTCTAGTAAAATAAGCTGCCTGTTTTAATTCGCTAATTGTCTTTTCCATCTCATCTATATGATGAAGCATTTCAACTAAGTAATACTTCCCATCAATAGAAAAGTCCACTTGCACGAGGAGGTCTAATATGTTACGCTTTGCAATTTGCAAATTAAATTCCATATCACTTAACTCTTTATCATCCATCTGAGTCGGGTCATCATTCAATAACCATTCCTGTTGAAAAAAATCTAGTAGCCCCACGGTATGATCAATAATCATATTCGGTAATGAGTCGTTATCCTTTTCTGCCATTAAATCCGCTTCATGGATAGCTTTAAATTCATCAAGTAATTCTTTATAGGACTTACCGTTTGAGTAGACTTCATATGTTTCCCAGGAATAACGCTTATAAATACTGAAGAAAGAATATGGATAAAACCAAGTCATTATTAAAATAAAAATCATATATAAAATGGTCAGCAATACGAAACGATTTCGAAAGTTAATCTTCATTTCTAAACCCATTATCAAATCAATCCCTTAATGAATTAGCTTTTTTGTTTATTACCTTACAAATGGGTGTATGATGTAAGTTGACGAATTATAGTTTAGTGTACTCTACACTGTCTTCTTTTTTAAAAACTATATTTTAAATAACCTTAACAATTCTATCCTAACATAATATCCCAATTACAGTACATAATTTTCAGAATGTAGTATCCAATTCGTATGATAAGATAATTCCTTATTGGACTTCTTCCGTACTATAAGTAGTAAAAAAAAGACCAACTCCATTGTGTTAGTCTCCACATATCATATATATTTACTTTCTAACCTTTGAAACCGTCAGTCCATCTCCAATAGGTATCAGGATAGATTCTAATTGTTCATGATTCGCAACCGTTTGATTAAATTTTTTCATAAATTCTGTATGACGCGCTGGTTCAGCTTGTTCATCTGCTACAGTTCCCCTTGCAAGTACATTATCACAAATAATAATAGCTCCATTCTCCGCTAACTGGATACAATAATTCAAGTAGTTCTCATAGTTTTCTTTATCTCCATCAATGAAGAAAAAGTCAAATCGTTTATTTTCGCTAACCAGCTTCTCAAGACTGTGTAATGCTGGCCCGACCATATAAGATACTTGGTTTTCAAATCCTGCTTTTGATAAATTTTGATTGGCCAATTGTGCATAATCATCCACCAATTCCAATGAAGTTAATTTTCCGTCTCTACCAAAACCTCTAGACAAGCAAATTCCACTATATCCACCAAGCGCACCGATTTCTAAAACGTTTTTTGCTCCTGAAATCGATACTAGCATTGTAAGTAGTTTACCGGTTGAAGGTGATACGGAAATCGAACGCATCCCATTTTCTTTGATAGAAGCCAAGACTTCTTCTAATATCTTATCATCGCTGTAAAAAACTGAATCTATATAGCGGTTAATTTGTTTCATAACGTAATTTTCTCCTCCAAGTTTATTAGTTTCCTTCCTACTCATTTTCTGTACTTTCCTCTAAAAATTCATCAAGCTCAAATATCTGAATGAATTCATCCATAACCAAATCAATACTTTAATTCTCCAACTAATATCGGATGGGTTGATTGTAGTTCTGGTTTCATTCACTCTAAAAAGGTAGTGGCTCTTCTTATACGAAATATGTTGGCACCATGGTGTGATGATGATTAT
Source organism: Ornithinibacillus scapharcae TW25 (assembly GCF_000190475.1). Lineage (GTDB taxonomy): Bacteria > Bacillota > Bacilli > Bacillales > Amphibacillaceae > Ornithinibacillus > Ornithinibacillus scapharcae. Next base: position 149,254 of record NZ_AEWH01000024.1, on the reverse strand, counting down.
CTTTACTATACATACCGTTGCAGTGGTTTGTATGTCTTCTACCGTTATCGTGTGTTCCACTTTTCATATTAAGTATCCTATTCGTTTATAATCTATGTCAATATAAAAAACTCCCCTGAAGTTATCTTACTTATACTTCAGGGGAGCATGTAACTCTTACCTCTTTGGGGAATACTACTTGTTCCCAATCTTCCTCCAATACCGTTTATCCTGCTCCCTTTGTCGAAAACCATGTGATAGATAAAAAGGTATTCCAAGTGTATTTCCTTCTTCCACAGATACAACTTGTTCTGTTGCGCCACAATTAATATGTATGTTTGTAAATTCATGAAGAAGTTTAGTACCTATACCTTTGTATCGAAACACTTCGTCCACATAAAACACATAAATTTCACTTATATTTGGGGCTGTCATGATTCCACCAATTGTTCCAGCAACCTTATCATCAACTAATGCTACGTGTGTATAGGTACCTTTTTCAATATCCTCCAGCACTCGTTTGTGGTTATACCAGTATTCTACATTTTTTAATTGATACGCTTCACTATGTACACCTTGGACGGTCTGCCTCCATCCTGTCGCACAAATTCTACTAATATCGTTTGTGTGTTTAGCATTTGGTTTAATGATCGAGATTTTCATGTTCAACACCTCTTACCAATTTACTTGTCTACAACGTAAACAAATAGGATATTTATAGATTCTAATAATTACTTTCGCCAATCAGAAGGAATCTTTACCATTACATAGTTTTCTGTCCACATTTGGGTTGTTGCAATTAGGGTCTTGTCATCTTTTTCAAAAAAGTAGCCGCTACCATCATGTTGTTGAAATTCCCAACCACTTTTGGTAATAAGATTCTTTAAGTTCTCATATGCTTTCCCTTGCTCCATTCGAGTAATATACCAATCATAATCCTGTTCTTCCGCTATCTTCACAATATCTTCTGATGAATCATATAAAGTATCCAATACTTCTTTTTTACTCACTGTATCGATTGGCAAGTCAGGATAATAGTATTTGTTTACAAATGTGATTACTACAACTACTATTATTACTCCAATAATGATTAACCACTTCTTCATTTAATCCACCTCAAATATTAGTAATGACTCCCTTATGTAACCCGATTTATATACTTTCATACATCAACTTCTACTAAATAATAACATAAATATTCCAAAAATAATGAAGGTAGAAATAGCCAATCACATCTATCAAGGAAAGTATTTAGTTTGTAATTACTGACCGCAAGAAGATTATCAACAGGATGGATAAACAATACGTTAAAGTAGTCATGAACGGGGAGATACGGAGGTCATTCTGTGACTATCTATTTCAAATAGGCAGTCTGATTTTACACCTTAGTATTGTAAAAACACTAATCATACACCCTTTTGTTAATAATTATATATGTTATTGCCAATAACACTAACATAGCAATCACAAGAACAGTTGTTTCATTTTGGTAGTCCATAAAACTATGGATAACTACTAATAATCCTAGCGGTAGGAAAAACACTCCACCTACAATTTTACCTAATAATGACTTATTCGTAATATTTTTTTCATTGAAGCCTGCTAAAAGCCAAGTCTGTTTTCCAATTGCCACTAAATAGGAAATAAGTAATAATGCTATTCCAATAACCATTAATCCGTAGTCCATCTTTTCACCTCCACCAAAATTTTATAATACCTGCAGTACGATCTTGAATGAATAAAGTTTCGTTTCCATTATCAATTCTTATATAGGAGTATTGATATACAACTAATTATTTTGGGATTAGGTGGAGCTTTAAACCTAATCCATACATAGGACTAACGCTTGAATTAACCCCTCGTATTTCAGATAACTATCACGGATAGAAATCACAGCAAAATAAGAAGATGCCTTTGTATCACTTAACATACAATCATCATAAATCAGACTAATTTCTAGTCGTTTTTGTGGTATTATTCCCTTTTGGAGAAGAATTTCAGCTATATCATAGTAGATTTTTTGACCTTGTTCATCGAATGACCTCTCAATGGAAAAACGCCCCGCAAAACTATCCCACCAAACTAGATAGGATTGATGAATTTGATTAAATTCATTTCGTGTATCCTCACTTTCTACGAAAAACATCTGATAAAATAACTCATTCTCATCGTAGAAGATGGTTAGGTCATTCCTTGAGTTTTCGGAGATTCTTCTTGATGCTTCATCCCACAATTCTCTAAAACGGACTTCAAAGTCATCTCGAAATCCATAAATGGTTGGCATATAAGGGAATTTTCGTTCATCTCCGCTTTGAACTTGATTGAGGAAAATATTTTGGATATAGATCAAAAAATTTAATGAATAAGTTGCATCCGTTCTCATTTCCAATGTGTTTTCCATATCTACTCACTCCATTCACCTTCATTTATTACCGAAAATAGTCATAAACTCTATTTCTAAATAGGGAATATCATTCTATATCCTAGTCTTCATGCCCTCAAGAACATCTTTAACTCTGTTATTACTTTTTTGCTCTTTACCCAGGAAATTAACAAGATAAATATAAGAGTATACCTGCCTATAATTTAAGAAAAATGGAATCTTTGATATCCAGTATTCATCTAAACGATTTTCTGTAGCATAACCTTGTAAAAATGATTTACTAAAGCGGATAGCGAATTCCTTTCTTCCTTGTGTGTTTTTCTGATTGATGGTTTGTACCGCATGATAGATAACAATTGCTATATCATATGCAAACCAATGGTATTCACAATCGCCAAAGTCAAATAAAACTATGTCTTTACCATTTATATAGAAATTTTGATGATGGAGATCATGATGGATCATTCCATAACTATCTGTGTCCGTTGGAAACTTATTCATTTCATTAATATAGCTACTCAAAGCTTTAATAATCTTCTTACTAACACCGCCGATATTTGCAGAATATAATATGCCATTATTCCACTCTTTCTTGATCCCCTCATCAGAAGGCCTATAAGTTTTAGATAAAGAATGTATTCTTCCAAGTGTTTTTCCCCAACAATAAAATAATTCCGTGTTCCAAACATCGCTATTGGATGTCTCCACAAGAGAACCTTTTGCCTTTTCAAATGCCGTTACGTAAAATTCTTCGTTATGAATGTCATTAATTATCTCGATAAAATTTCCATTAACAGACGGGAGGGGAGCCGTTACATTTACTCCTGATTGATGTAGATACTTTATCCAGTCTAACTCCGCTAGAATTGATTCTTTATGATTTGTCGCACCATGATAGTATTTTAGAATAATAACGTCGTCATTCTGATGACACTCAAAAACATTGTTCGAGAATCCACCAATTAATCTATTTACTCTCGCATTAAATAGATTAGCGCCTTTTGATACAATTTTATGATTCAAAACTCTCTCCCTCCTACTAATAATGAATAGACCCTTAGTCTAAACTTAGGTGTTTTTCAAACCACATACAGGCTTCTAGCTTCATATGATAATTAAATTGGTGATCAACGAAGGGCATGCTTAGACTTAGTTTCTCGGGATGTCTACTATATAATGGTAACAACATTTTATAGAGTTCTAAAGAATATAGGAATAGTGAGTCAGTATCTTGATCACCGTTAATCATTAATAATGGTTTAGGAGCAAAACTACGCATCTGTTCAAATGGGTCGAGCATTTTAAAATACGCTGTTCTCTTTGCTATTTCTTTCTCTGCCTTATGTATCGGCTCTCTCCATTGTTTATATGTACTAGTGGACAGGATACTATCCTCCCATGCTTTCGTAAAAGATGGCTTCACTCATTAGTGACATCCCCCTTAAATAAAATTTCTTAAGTAGACAAGAAAGATTTCAGTATTTTTCCTAGCTATTATAAATAGCCCTAGCATCTCATAAAGAGACGATAGGGCTATTTATCGTGGTACCACTCTTCTTGTTTCACTTCATAAAAATGAAACATCTTGGACTTGTTTACGGAAGTTACCCGTATAGATTTACATATCAATCTATCCACTCATAGGCGAGTTGGGGAGGTTACCTGACTGTCTTGCACCTACCGACAGCTCTCTGAACAATAACTCTTCCTTAATACTCCTACTCATAGTGTTTTGTTTTATATATTTTTAAAATATTCTATATTTTATTTCAATGCTTGTCAACTGCTATTGTTCCCCTGAATTACTAGTCGGACTAAAACGGTTGAAATAGTGTTGCTGTTGCCTCTTTAAATAGAAAATAGCATATCAACAAGATGATATGCTATTTATCAAGTATTAAAACTTAACCTTCACGACTACGTACTTTTCCATGATAATTTACAATAATTATCCCTAAAGCAACTAATAAAATTGCAGCATATATAAATCCATTCAGAACTTCTCCAGGTATAAACATCGCTGACATAACAGCACCAGACACTGGTACAATAAACTTGTACATGCTTAGTTCCCCAGCGTTATTATATTTCAATAATGAATACCAAAGCGCAAATGCCACAGAGGATAGCAATGCCGAATAGATAAATAATCCCCAACCAAACGGTGTGAAGGTTATCGCTCCCTCTTGTAGGAAAGGTAACCCAATTACTAACATAATTGTTCCACCTAAGGACAATTGCCAACCTGTAATGGCAAACGGATGGATTCCAGTTGCCAGTTCTTTTGCCATAATTGTTGCAACAGCTGCAGTAAGTCCCGAGAGAATCATATATCCTTCTCCGTCCCATTGAAAACTAATTTGTAATTCCTGACCCCAGTTGGCGACAATTATCCCCGTAAATCCTGCAACTAGGCCAACGATTTTCTTCCAATTCATGCGATCACTTCGGTAATAAAAGTGAGCTAGGATTACAGTGAAAAATGTACCTGCAGAGTTAAGAATTGCTCCCTGCATACCGGAAACATTTGCTAACCCATTATAGAAAAAGAAATATTGTAACGATGTTTGTACTATCCCTAGTATGAATAGAACGAAAAACTGCTTTCCTGTTACGCGAATCTGTCTTCGATTACTCACTAATAAGAACAGTAATACTAATATTCCTGCCAATAAAAAGCGACCACCAGCAAATACTATTTTTGCGATGATATCAGTTTGTGCCATCTGTAGCTCTTCATAGCTAACCTTTAGAACAGGAAATGCACTGCCCCATAGTATCGAACAGAACACTGCGATACCGATTACAGAGGCTTTATGTTGAAAAATACCTTTCAAATCTTTCATCTCCTAAAAATATAGAATAATGCCCAATGTAAGATTCTATCGTATATCAATCTCCTAAACAATGAACTAGCTCAGGACAATTTTTACCAAAGAGAAATTACAGAATTTTTACAAGATGATTGTTGCCCTTTCCTGTTACATTTTGATATAGTGGTGGAAAATACTGTTAGTTAAAGGCAGCAATGGGGGAGTTAAGATGAAACGTATTATTCAGGGTATCGCTTTATTTTTATTTCTGATACTTCTAGTAGCATGTCAAAATGAAGATGCCGTAATCTTTTCAGATTATCAGCTAGAAAAAGCCATTCGCGATGCAATATCACAGCCAGATGGAGATATACTTCAGGAAGACTTACGAGAAATTACGGAATTAGATTTAGCAAATAAACGGATAAAATCAATTGAAGGTCTGGAATATTTAGACGGTGTCACAAAGCTTCACATCCAACAAAATAAGATTGAGGATTTATCACCATTAGAGGGGATGGATAGCCTCAAAGAAGTAAACATCGCTGGAAACCCTTATGATGCAGATGACCTTGCAGCACTTGAAGAAAAAGAAATAACTATCCATACGAAGGTTGAGGTAGAGGTTAAAGGCGATCCAGATGGACCAGGTGGGTATCTATGGAAAGTAGAGAATGGTGATACCACTGTTTACTTACAAGGGACCATTCATCTTGCAACAGAGGATTTCTTCCCGTTAAACCAAAAGATTGAAGAGGCTTATGCGAACGCAGATATTATTGTTCCCGAGATTGATTTCAATAATATTAATATGTTTGATATGCAAGCAACCTATATGGACTTTGCTATGTATCCGGATGGTTCAACTATTGATGAGCATATCTCGGAGGAACTTTACCAAGAGGTTGCTACAGTATATGAAGAGCTAGGAATGTCCATGGATATGTTTGCTACGTATCAACCTTGGTTCCATTCTACATTAATCCAACAATTAATGACGGAAGAGTTAGGCTACATCGATGGCGTTGATTTTTACTTCCTTGACCGTGCTGAACAGGATCAAAAAGAAGTAATAGGACTGGAAACAGTAGAAGAGCAGTTATCAGTCTTCGCAGACACATCAGATGAATTCCAAATTGAAATGCTAAAAGAATCGTTAATAGAGCTTGAAGAATATGAACAACAAATGACGGAAATGTTTGAATTATATAAGGCAGGAGATGCGGATGAATTGCTAACCTATTTAACAGCAGAAGACGTAGATCCTACACCTGAGGAACAGGCTTACATGGAAGCATTAAATGATAATAGAAACTATAAAATGGCAGAAAAAATCGCTAGCTTTTTAGAAGAGGATAGTGGAGAAACTTATTTTGTTATTGTAGGAGCACTACATTTAATCATGGAACCACATATCCGTTCCATATTAGAGGAAGAAGGGTATGTAATCGAACAGGTCTTGTAAACCGAGTGGAAAGACACCTATCACTAACGACAAAGTCTGAAAGTGATAGGCGTCTTTTTACATACTACCGAAAATATTACTATATATGTTTAACATATTTAGGTCATCGGCACCAAACTCTTTGATTCTCGTTGGAGTTGTCAGGTAGATTGCTCCTCGGACAATTCCATCAGTCATAATTGGAACTGCTAGAATGGAGATCCATTCTGGTAAGCCATTCCTATTAGAATTTTGGTCTTCTCTATCCAAGGTAATCATATAGAGACCCCGCTCTTCTAATAAGATGGAATTTACTATTTCCATATCTACTTTTATTTCCGCTAGCCAATCTTCACCTTGTGCTCTTCTACCATAGATTTTTTGATCATTACCTTGCTGAATCAATAAATACCCTATTTGGGCCTCACTAATTTCGATAATCCGACCAAGGAAATGGTATATTTTCTCCTCTAGTGATAAATTCTTACGATGTAGCTGTAGTAATTCAACCATTGCCAGTACATTACGAGAATCCTTAATATCATCACCAGTTAATATACCAGACAGTTTATTTTGGGGCTTGGCCTTTACTTGGAAATCCTCTTGCCAAATTAGCGAATTATTTCGCCCTCTTTCTTTTGCTACATATAATGCCTGGTCTGCCTTTTCAATGAGTTCTTTCACAGTCTGACCTTGTTTTGGGTAAGAAGCTATCCCCATACTTACGGTTATCTCGAATTTATCGCCTAGTAATTTCTTTGAAGCTATTTTCACCCGTAACTCCTCTGCAAACCTTTTTGTTTCTTCCGCCTCCAAAGAAGGTAAAATGATGATAAATTCCTCTCCACCATATCGACCAATTATTTGTGCTTCATCTAAGCTGTTCGTAACGAGAGAGGATACCTTGCTTAGCATATTATCTCCAATTTGGTGACCAAATCGGTCGTTTACCTGTTTAAATCGGTCCAGGTCATACATGATAATTGAAAATGGTTCACTTGATTCTCTTGAGAATTCAAAGATTTCCTGAAGAGCATCATCCAAATACTTTCTGGTCAATGTTCCTGTTAGTTTATCAATGGTTGCAGATAGCTTCAATTGATGCTTCTCGAGCATTGCGGCAAGGAATCCCATTAGTTCGTCACACTTCGCTATTCCAAGCGTATTAAAATTATGGATAAGTTGATCCGTTTCCAAATAAATATATCCAAGGACAGCTCTATGCTTATGAGTTGTACCTTGCATTTGAATAATTGGAATATACAAGACAGCCTGTAATTCTTTTGAAATGAGGTTACTTCTATCGTTGTTAACCTTTTTGTCTATTAAAAGTACTTCCCTTGTTTGTCGAACACGATTAATCAGATTGTGATTGGTAGGAATTTCTCGCCTCCCATCCGTAGATAGTAATACCTCTAATTCGGATAGCTGATTTTCCATTAATATGAGTCCCTTAGTGGCAAGTGTAATACCTGTAAAGTAACGAAGTACTATTTCAATGTTCTTCATCGTATTTGAAGTAACATGCAATAAGACGTCACTAGAGTTACGGATATTGTCAGAATACCTCTTCATATGTTGATCACTAATATGCTCTATAAATTTCTCATGCTCCATAAAAGCATTTACATATTTGTTCTGAAGTGCATTAGAGAGTTCGGTCCATGAAAATACGTGATGGGCAAGATTATCCAGGTTAACAAATTCAACTTGGTCCCCTATTAACCATTCGTGAATCCGTTCTAAACGGACAAAACCTCTTACAAATCGATGACTATTAACATATGTAAGATGATAATCATCTGGTAATTCCTGTAATAATAACTTTACTAATTCAGTTCCTTCTAAATAATAATTTGCAGCATTATAAAACTTCCCTACCTGGAAAGCATAATCACCAAGTAATAATAAAGTTTTTGCCGTTAATTCACGATTAGCGGCATTTTTAGCTAGACTTAGGCTTTGTAACAATAATTGGATAGAATCCTCATTATTCTTTTTCATGCCTAGTAAGTAATAATATTCTGCTCTTAAATTGTCAGGAATATCATCATCTAGAAAAGCTTCAAGCTTTTTAATAAAGAGATTCGCTACTTCATAATTACCTTCTTCCAGTAAGACAATTGCTGCCTTCGTCAACAACTTTACATTTAATTGCCTACGGGGTATTTTCAAAATTAGATCAAAGAATTCTGCACTCAATTCGGTAATTTTTTCTATGCTTGATACTCTTAATCGATTAATAATCTCAAATGCCTTTGCAGTATAAGTGTAAATATTATCCCTACCGTGATGAAATTCTAGTACCTTTTGGCTAAAGCTGTTAGCTAATTCATGATCACCAATTAGTTGGAAAAGGTTCATACTAGTTTTATAGAAATCAAAGGTTTCCAGCTCACTAAGAATACCCTTTTTCTTAAGGTCAACGATTTCATCATAGTATGAAAATGCTTCCTTGTAATTACTCATTTCTGCACACACATAGCTTAATAAATTATAAAGATGATTCTTAACCCATGTAGAACTACTAAACTCAGCCTTTTGTAAAGCGTACTTAAAATGATTATATGCTTCTTTGAAGTCATGGGAATCACAATAAATATTTCCGATGCTTGAAACGGCACGGATTTCGGTTTCAAATATTCCATATTCCTCACTCAAGTCTCGAACCCTTAGAAAATATTCTCTTGCAGTATCAAACTCTGAAAGATAGGCTTGATATATAACTCCTATATTATTGAGTGCACCTAGGTATCCCTTCATATATCCAGTTGTCTCAATTAGTTCAATAGCCTTCTTATAATAATTGATAGCAGCCTCTGTTTTATTATGTTGTATACTAGAGAATCCTAGTAGCATATAGCTATTTGCTGTGATTTTAGGCGATTCGCTTTCTTGAATAATTTCCTCAAGTATTACCGAAGCCTCGTCAGGTTGATTTTCCATATTGAGCAAGAATGCTTGAAGCCGTTTATATTCTAGTTTAAACTCAGGATTAGAGAAGTCTTCTGCTTTCTCTACTTTCTGTAGATATCGTTTTACATGATCAAATTGATATAATGCAGCATGCAGTGCGGCTAATGCTAAATTAACCTTCATGATATGTACTTGATCGTCTATTTCTAATGCTAATTTACTTGCTGTTTCATACGATTGGGTAGCCTTGGTCATTTCGTTAATCTCCGAACACAATTCTCCAATCTTCATGTACAACTGGATTTGTTCCGTTTTATCTACGATTATCATTACGGCCTTTTCTAAATACTGAATCTCGGTTTTTAATTCATGCCTTTCATGTAAATCGTTGGCGATTTCTAAATAAAGCTTCCTACATTTTTGCTTATCCTCAGCACCTTCATAATGATAAATTAGTTCATCTACTTTTATTTCTTTTTCATTCTCTAGAATTATCGCTGCATTGTGGTGCATCTTTATTCTATCTTCTGAAACTATCCCCTCATAAGCAATCTGCTTCAACATTTTATTTTGGAATTCATAAAAGTAGCCGTTATCCGATACCAATCGCTGAAATATACCTTTCTTAATTAGTTCCTCTATCGTCTGCTCGACTATTGATTTCTCTAATGATAGAAATGTAGCTATTCTTTCAATAGGAATTGGTCTATGAAAGATAGCAACAGCCTTCATTAATTCAATCTGATGTTTCGATAGTTCATTCAGTTGATTACGTAGTGCTTGTTCTATACTATCTGGAATATCGAGTGAATCATAATTTAATGTCGAAAGTTGAACACTCCACATTCCACTATTAGGCGAAACCTTTAATATGTTACGAACATACAAGTCCTTTATAAACTCTTGGATAACCAACGGATTTCCATAAGAACGTGAGTAGATTTTTTCTGTTAGTTTAATAGGTTTATAGGACAAAGAAAGAATATGTTTGATAAACTGAGCCGTCTCTTCTTTCGTTAAAGGATTTAATCGAATCACACTAGCATCCGTACGCATCTTTAATAGTTCTATATTCTCTAGAAAAACAGTATTTACACTATCTTCACGTACTTCCCCAGATAATATGAACATTAAATTGTTATGATGAACGATATTCGTGCTTAGATAACGTAATAATTCTAGAGTAAATCCATCTGCTAAGTGAAGATCATCAATGATCATAACCGCTGTATTTCCACGAATACATTCCTGAATGAAGGATGAAATCCGATTCAGTATACGGTACTTGTAGTTCCCCTCTAATAAATAATCATGTGAAGTAATGGCTTCTCTTCGATCTAATTCTGGAAAATACGTCAAAAGTTCTGTCCGATACTTTCTTATCACATTTTGATCAGCATAGCTCATAAGCTTTTGAATAATATCAAGCCATAATTGCTTACCACTTCCAGATGGTTTTAGTTGATAGCTAGCAAACACCTTGACTTTTTCAAGGGATAATAGAAACTCCATTTCCTGAAGGAACCGAGTCTTCCCGATTCCATTTTCACCATGGATGAAAAAAGTACGCTTCCCGGTCTGAAAGTCGATCAAATTCTTCACGTTTCGTAAGATTATTTCTTTTTCCATATCCCTTCCAATATGTTTGGTAAAGAAATGAAGCCTATCCATCGTTTCTAAGTTCAAAATGGAAATCTCTCTCCCTAGAGTATTAGCAAGTTCCACTATCATTTCATGAACGGAATGATATGGATATACACCTTCAGTAGAAATAAGTTTCCCAATGATAGGGAGAATTTCCTTAAAGAGAACGGAGTACTTTCCTCCCACCTTGACTTCATTCTCAATCTTATAAAGCACCTCCGACGGGGAGGTAAAAGAGGTTTCCTTATTTAACATCCATAGTAAAATAGTCCCCAACGCAAACATGTCAGCTTCTATATCATAGTTATCATTGACTAGTGCTCTTGGTAATATAAAATTAGAATAGTCGATATTGTTACGGGTATACTTTTCTAATTCAACAGTGGCAAGATCTTTTAACTGTAGGAATGCATTATCTCCATCTTCTACAACATGAATGGTATGAGGATTGATTGCACCATAGACAAAGCCGTTTACATGTAAATAATGTACAGCGGTACAAAGCTCGATGAATTTATCAATTACCTCTTCAGGAGTCAACTTTCCGATAAAGGAAAGAAACGATTCTCTACGTGTGTTGTGTTCAGCAGTGTAAAAAAATATATTGTCAGTTTGAACTTTATTGTCAGTAAATGATACTTTACCGAAATGATAGTTTCTTGCTATTAACTTACTATCTAAATTGGTAATCGGTATATACTGTTGTCGATAGAAATCCACTAACGGTTCCGGAGTATATTCTGATTTTAATAGATATAATTGGATATACCTATTACCCTCCAGCATATCAATCGCTAAGTAAGTGGATACATATTCACTTTGTTCCAATAACTCCAGTAGACGATAACGATTATCGATGACTTCCACGATTCCCACCCCCATAAGTTTTCATGATTAGATGTCCCCCGGTAATAAAAACTATTCTATCTACTAAAAAAATAGCTATCCGTAAAACGAATAGCTATTCGATAAAAACAATTACGACATAATAGAGCCACATATTCCTTTCAATTGCCCCAATGATGTACTCTTCTATATGGCTTTACTAGTGTTTATTATCAATTTCAATATTTATAGCTATTTGCGCAGAAAATATATTCATTATTCCCTCTATTTATATTATATAATACTGGCCATTAATTCACTATAAATATTCAATACATTTAGTTCGTCTGCTCCAAATTCCTTCACTCGAGCAGGAACAGAAAGGTACATAACACCCTTTACACGTCCATTTGTTGTTACTGGAGCTGCAATAACCGAATCCCAATCTGGTAATCCATTCACCATATTAATCTTATCGGTTTGATCCCAGTCAATTGTATAGACTCCTTGTCCATCACTGATAACAGATTCAACAAGCTCCTTATTATAGTTAGCTTCATGAATCCAATCTTCTTCTTGAGATTTTCTACCAAAGGCATCAACGACCGTAATCCCATCAGTAAGTAAGATATAACCATATTGCGCTTCGATAATTTCTATTATTCTACCAATAAACTGATAAAATTTATCTTCTAATGGTAGATTTTTGTTCGTTAGTTGAATAAGTTCAACTAATGCTAGAACATTTCTAGAATCCCGGATTTCATCGCCAGAGACAATACCGGTTAATCTATTGGCTGGTTTTACTTTATTCTCAAAATCCTTCTGCCAAATTTGAGAATTGTTACGCCCCTTTTCTTTAGCGATATATAACGCTTGGTCTGCCTTTAAAATGATTTCTCTAACCGTTTGGCCGTGCTCCGGATAAGATGCAATCCCCATACTTAAGGTAACTTCTTGCTTGTCTCCTAAAAGTTTTTGCTCTTGCACGGTGGTCCTTAATTTTTCTGCAATCACATGAGCTTCATCCATTTCCACAGATGGAAGGATTATAATAAACTCTTCTCCACCATAACGTCCTAACGTACCAATACCATCTATATTGTTCAGAATAACAGTAGAAACATCTCTTAAAATTTGGTCGCCTATTTGGTGGCCATAACGATCGTTTACACCTTTGAATTTATCAAGGTCAAACATGATAACACTAAAATCTTTTCGATTTCTTCTGGATACATCAAGTGTATTCTGTAACGCATCCTCCAAATACTTCCTAGTTAGTGCTCCAGTTAGTTTATCAATAGAAGCAGATATTTTTAATTGACGTTTTTCCAATAGTAGTACCAATAGATTAATCAATTCCTGGCTTATTTCTAAACCAACCTCACTGAAGTTATTTACAATTCTATCCGTTTCTAAATAAATGTAACCAAAGTTGATAACATTATCTTCAGAATCGAGCTTCTTCACAATTGGAATACACATGATTGCCTTTTGATCATTTGCTAGCAAATGGAAATCAACCTTATCATCGACCATATTTGCTGTAATGAGAGCTGGTTTCAATGTTGCACGTACCCTGTTAATGATTGGTAAATTATCAGGCAGCTTTTTGCTACCATCTGTAGATGAAAGCAGCACTAATTCCTGACCTCTCTTTTCTGCAATAATATACCCCTTCGTTGCAAGAAGTCTTCCAGCGAGGAACTTTCCAAGCATATCTAAATTCTTTAATACATCGCTTTCTAAATTTCTAATAATATCACCACGATGTAATATATTATTAGATAGTTTGTCCATGTATTGATTACTGATATAATCCATAAACGCCTGATGTCCAATGAATGCACTCACTTGGTCAGTATGCATAATTTTTTCTAACTCATCTAGCGTTTGTACTTTACTAGTTGATACTTCTTGGTCAATTGTCACATCACCATTTGTAACCATCCACTTCCATATTTCACCTAAACGATAGAAGCCTTTGGAAAAGTCACGACCATTAATAAAATTGAGCTTATATTCATCCGGCAACTGACGAATCAAATTCTTAATTCCTTCACAGCTTTCTAAATAATAGTTGGCAGCTTCATAATATTTCTCAAAAATAAAGTAACAATCACCTAAGTCAGCAGATATACGAGATGTCAGTTCTTTACTCGTTGACCTTTTCGCTAACTCCAAGCTTTCTTCTAAATAGCAAATCGCATTATCTCGATTTACCCCAAACTCAACGGCACCTTTTGCATGCATATAAATAGCTTTTAATCGATGTGGTGCTTCATCATGTATATATTCTTCTACTTTTCTTAGAAGAGTTGTCGCATCTTCATATTCTCGCTTATAGCTCAGAATGATGATTGCCTCACACAAGTTTTCAATATTAGCTGACTTATTTGTGATTTTCTCTGTGACAGTTAATATTTGTTCCGTTAACATCGACGTCATATCCCTATTTGGCTGTCGCAATTCATTGATTAACACTTTTACAGTAGCAATATACTTCAATAGATTCTCATGCTCACTGTGGAATTCAATAACCTTTTTATAAAAGTAATCAGCTTTCTCGTAATTCCCTAGCTTGTAATATAACTTCGCACAAGAAGTGTAGTATTCTCCAACATCAAACCCTTTTATTGGGTTTTCCTCAAACTCCATTCTCAGTTTGTCATAGTATAAAATGGCATCAGTATAATGGTCCCGTTCCAAACTTACCTGCGTGAGGAAGTTATTTATCATAAATGTCTCGGAAGCCATGTGATATCGTTCTGCTTTTGTATAGGCATGATGAAAATGCTCGAATGCCGTATCAAAGTCATATTTATTTAAATAAGACTCTGCGATATTGATTAGGCCAAATACTTCACTTGTATAGATTCCATATTCTTCACTAAGGTTCTTAACCTGGAGGTGATACTCCATTGCCTTATCGAAGTCTTCATAGACATCCGCATACACTGCACCAATATTATTAAGACCTAACAGAACACCTCTTGTATTATTTATTTGCTCCAATACCTCAATAGACTTATGATAAACTTCTAGTGCCTGTTCTGCTCTTCCTAAATACATATAAATAAACCCTAAGGTTCTGTACGCGTTACCTTTTACTTTAGGGTAACGGTCTCCACATTCTTCAATTACTTCTTCAAAAGCTTCTCTAGCCTCGGAGATGTGATTCGTATCTAATAGAATTAGAGCCTTCATCCGCTTCAATTCAAGTCTAGCTTCTTCATTATCATGGATTTCAAGTTCTTTTTCTAATTTTGCGATGTACACTTCTGCTTTATCATTCTCGTATGATGATATTTTTACATTAGCGAGGTTTAAATAAGCTTTTATGATATGTTCGTGTTCATCTTTTTCTATCGCTAAACGCTCTGCTTTTTCTAGATGTTCAGTTGCGAGTTGAACATCTCCAATATCAGAAAGCAAAATACCAATTTCAATGAGTAGTTTTGTACTCTCAATTTCTGGAGTAAAATCTAATGCACTCCTTAGGTTTTCGATTTGCGCTTTTGTATTTCGAGCGGCTTTTAACTTTTCTGCATTTAACAAATAATAGGATCTTGCTTTTTCCCGATCATTCGCTTTCACATAATGCAGAATCAGTTCATCTAAATTAGGTGCATACTCAATATCAATCTTCTCTTCTAATAATTCAGCTGCTTTTTTATGTTTTTTCGCTTTCTCCGAGTCTTCAATTCTATCGTAAACAATATTCTTTAGAACTCTACTACGAAAATCATATAAATAGGAACTATCATCAATTAGTCGTTGTAGTACACCTTTACTAACCAATTCTCCTAAATTATCTTCTAGGTTCTCATTTGCCCTTACTAAACTTTCGATCATTTCAGTTGAAACTGGCTTCGAGAACAAGGAGATACTCATTAATATTTCAATACTAGTAGGTTCTAAATCCTTCAACTGGTTAACAAGAGCATGTTCCACACTGTTTGGAAGCTCCAACAAATTATAGTTCTTATCATCTTCAGGTAAATCGATCTGCCATTTACCAGTCTCTTCTCCTACAAAAATAATGTGGCGACTATATAAGTCTTTCATTATTTCTGTAATGAAAAGTGGATTTCCGTATGACTGACGATATATTCGTCTAGAAATATTCCTTGGAGTAAAGGAGATGGATAATATACTTTGAATCATTTCACCCGTTTGTTTCTCATCTAAGGGTTCTAAACGTATCGTTTCCGAATCAGCACGGCGCTTCATATTGACAATAAAATCTGACGAAACGGAGTTCGATGTGATTTCACTGTCATCACATGAAAAGATGATAGAGAGGTTCGTGTTCTCTAATACTTCCGTACATAAATAATGAAACGTATCGATTGTGAAGTCATCTGCTAAATGAATATTATCAACAATTATAACTGCCGGTCTGTCCTGAATACTCTCACTAATAAAACCGGCGATTCGGTTTAATAAACGGTACTTTGTATTCGTCTCGCTCATGTAGTTTGCGGAAGAGGCAAAACTTTTATCAGCCAATTCCGGGAAATATTTCACTAATTCTTTGTTGTATTTCTCTACCGTACTGGTATCCGTCTCCATAATCAGCCTGCGTAATATATCAATCCACATATCTTTACTACCATCGGTTAGATTACTTAGACTGTAGCTGGAATAAACGCTAGCTTGGCTTAATTCAAAGAGGAAATTAACCTCCTGTAAAAAACGAGTCTTACCAATACCATTCGGACCTTGCACAAAGAAGATTCGTTTACCTGGTTGATAAGAGACCATCTTTTCGTATGCCTTAAATATTTCTTTTACCTTATTATCTCTTCCCACAAGCTTGGTATTAAGATTTAGCCCAGGGAATTCATCCATTTTAACAATTGAATATTCAGTATTTAGTGCTACATTTAGATCCACGATTAATTCATATAAATTTTCATATCCAGTTGTATTTTCCGTCTCCAGTATCCGTTCCAAAATTGGAATAAGCGGTTTTGCTTCAGGATGTTTTTCAGCTAATACTGCTATTTCTGCCCTAGGATTTCGCAATGCCGAGTTTCCGCTTAGCATTGCCACTAAGATCACACCAAGTGAATATATATCTGACTCTTCGTTATCAGGCATTCCTGCTAAGACCTTTGGTGACCTAAATACCGAATCCTCCAATCTCTCGGAATGATTCATTCGTTCCATCTTTACAGTCGCAACATCTTTTAATAAGATCTGTACATCAGAATCCAAAGTGCTAACACGTATCGTTTCGCGATTTAAAGCACCATAAATAAACCCCTTTAAGTGGAGGTAGTGAACGGCTGTACTCAAGTCTATAAAGCAATCCATTATTTCACGGAAACTTTTGTTCTGAGTATATTGAAATAAATCTTCTGTACCAGTTATATATTCCGTAGTATAAAAATACTGTCTTTCTGCTTGCTGTATTTTATTATCTATGTAAGAAACAGCATTAAAGCTATAATTTCGTATAATACTTTTACTAGCTAAGTCCTTAATATCAAGAAAACGATTGATAAAAAAGTCAATCAATGATTCCGGTAAGTATTCTGAATTTAATATATTTAGAAGAATGACTTTATTATCATCGCGCATGTCATAGGCGGTGTAGGTTGTTACATGCATCTCTTGGTTTACTAATTCTTTTAGCCTATATCTATTATTGATAATCTCCATTTTTTTCACCTCTGTGAATCAATATCATGCTTAATCTCGATGTTGATATCGTTTTTAAACCGCAGCTAGCTAGGACTTTTTCCTCAGTGTTCTTGTAGCAGGATACCCTAACCTTCCTACTTGAACGCTAGTAATGATAATATGTCGCCGCTATCTTCCAATATTTCAATCAATTTCTGTTAGTTGTCTAGGTAATTTAAAGGGGCAGCATCACAATATAAAAATGACTGTTCGTATAAGTGAACAGCCAAAATACAATACTATTTTTGGTAGCCAGGCGATCGTTGGCTTTGTGTGCCATTAGACCCTAAGCTTTGCGTCCTACCCTTTCGAATAGTTTGCCTTTTTCATTAGGTATTTAATTACTAATACTTATTACCTATTCTACACCAATCTTCCAATAATTCAATAATTAATCTTTACTTTTACAACAATTTTTTCAATATTTACAATTGATTTTTTGATAACTAGTTATATATACCCATTCCTTATTAGAATCAAACATTATTTAAACCATTATTTCCTTTCAGATCTTGTACGTTCTTTCTTATCATACTTGGCTTCAATATTTTCCCTAGCAAGATTTTATAAAAAAACACTAGATGAACTAGCATTCATTCGTCCTTTTGTGAGTGCGGTAGTTTTTCTTATTCAGACGAGAAAGATTATTATACTTTCCTATCTGCAAAAAAAAGCAACAAAACATTTCTGTTTTGCTGCTTTTCTTCACTAGAACAGTAATAACCCTATTGATATTGGGATAAAGCTCCATAATAATACCATGACACAGAATCCCATGATATCACGAACCTTTAGCCCTGCAATTGCCAATATAGGTAGTGCCCAGAAAGGTTGAATCATATTTGTCCATGCATCTCCCCATGCAACTGCCATCGCAGTTTTGGCGGTATCTGCTCCAAGGTTCATTGCCGCTTCCATCATAATGGGACCTTGAATTGCCCACTGACCACCACCAGATGGCACAAAGAAGTTCAATAATCCTGCACTCATAAAGCTTAACCATGGCAAAGTAAATTCGTTAGCGATATCTACAAACCAAAAAGAAATTTGATCAGAAAGCCCTGAGCTTTGCATCATACCAATAATACCTGCATAGAAAGGAAACTGAACGATAATCCCTCCAGCATTTTTAACTGCTCCAGATACACTGTTTAAGAAATTTCTCGGAGTACCATGAAAAATGACGCCTAAGAATAGAAAGATAAAATTAACAATATTAATATTCAGATCAAAGCCATTCTCAACGAAATGATAGATAACAAATGCTAAGCCAAGGATCCCTACCAGGTAGGAAATAAATCGACTGTTCTCCAAGCGATCTGCTGGAGTTTTTTCCTTATCATAGACTGTTTCTTCTACTTCTACATTTTCCATTTTGCTTTGTTGAAGTGCCAATAATTCCGGATCAATCTTCCCAACACTTTGTGTGGACTTCATTAATAATCGATTTAATAATGGTAATGTTATGAGAAGAGAACCCACTATGAATAGATTAGGACCAGCAAATAATGTCTCCGTCACTGGGATAATCCCTATCTTTTCCTCTAATACATGACTTTCTGTTGCAATGGTAAGTGGAACAGACCCAGATAATCCACCATGCCATACTAAAAATCCACTATAGGCACTAGCTATCAATAGTCGATAGTCAGCAGAAGGTACTCTTTTCGCAACATGAATGGCAAACAGTGCTCCTACAACCAACCCAAACCCATAGTTAATTAAACACGCAATCGTAGCAATCAATGTTACAAGGACCACTGCTTGTCCAGGTGTTTTGGCTAGACTACTAATTTTCTCCAAAGACTTTTTTACTACTGGACTGTTAGCTAATATGTAACCAGTCACAACAACTAATGACATTTGCATAGCAAATTCTAGTAAGTCCCAGAATCCACCACCCCAGTATTCTACCATATCAACAGGTGAGCTTTCCGTAAAAACAAGTCCTAAAACTAGTACTACAAAGGTAAGTATGATTGCAAAAATAAATGCATCTGGTAAATACCTACGAACGATTCGATCAAAAAAATTCGTTATAGAACCAAGCATAAAATCCCTCCTTACAGTTTTTATAACATTCTATTCATGGAAGTTTTATTTATTCAGGGACCTTTACTATTCTATTCGTTTTCTATAATTTCTGCAAAAATATTTTTCCTACTAGAATGAGTAGGAAAAATATTTTTCCAGAAATATAGAGGTTTTTGTAACTAGGCAAATTGGGAGTCAAGGGGCATTTAGTAAGAGGAAAGTTTACTTTTTCATGAAGTCTATAATTAGCTTGTCCAACTCTTCACTTTTCTTTAGTACAATCGGGCTGCTTATACCATGATACTTCGCTTCTTCAAGCATTTCGATTCGCTTTTTTTCGATTTCTTCTAACGATAGCTTCTTCATCCGTTTATTTTCTTTCATGCAGACCTCCTATTTTTATCAACTTATACGTTATATTCCTTTTTTTACAAAAAATAATCTAAGTAAAAAGTACCAGATACAACAAAACACTCTTCCGTTTTGTTATATCTGGTACTATTGATCATGTATGTGATTGTAAAAACTTTTCTAGCTCTTTTTTATCCGGCATAGCAGGTATAGCGCCTCTTTTGGTTGCAACGATTGCTCCCATCGCGTTGCCAGTTAGAAGGATTTCTCTCAAGTCTTTCGTTAATACTGGCTTTCCAACTAACTTTTTCTCCAGTAACATATGGAGAACACCTGCAAAGAATGCATCTCCACATCCAGTAGTATCGATAGCATTCACGGTAAACCCTGGAACATACACATTTTTTTCACCTGAAAAAACATAGCTTCCATTTGTTCCACATGTTATCAGTAACAAGGGAATATTATATGCTAGAAGCAATCTATTTGCAGCATCTTTTATATCCTTTATATCTGTAAGAAACTCAAGTTCTTCCTCCGATAATTTGACAATATCAGCAATTGGAAGAATTTCCTCTATCCATTTTTTGGCCTCATCTAAGCTGGACCAAAGAGCCGGTCTAAGGTTAGGATCATATGAAATAAGAACTCCGTTATCCTTAGCATAGGAAACCGCCGCTAAGGTTGCTTCTCTTACTGGCTCATCTGTTAACGAAATTGACCCTATATGAAACACCTTAGATCCTTTAATTAATTCTAAGGGAACATCATCTTTCTTCAGCATCATATCTGCTCCAGGTTTCCGATAAAAGCTAAAGGAACGTTCACCATTGTTGCCGATATGCACGAAAGCTAGTGTTGTCGGTGTATCCACTTGGACGATCCCTTCAATATTAACTCCTTTTCCCTTGAGAGTTTCCTTTAGCATTTCCCCAAATTGGTCTTGGCCAACACTAGCAATCATTCCAGTACGTTCCCCGAGACATGATAGAGCTACCATCACATTTCCTGGTGCACCACCAGGATTAGCTACATAACTTGGATTACCTTGTTCTAGTTGTTGAGGGGTGAAGTCAATTAAAATCTCCCCCAACCCAATTACATCCAGCACCACAAAACACTTCCTTTCCCTTAATATGCAGTTACTCGGGTCAGATTCCATTTACTTATGGTTGCTTCTACCATACCATCAACATGAAAAATAATTTCTTTATTGTCTAGATTGTCAAAAACTCTAGATGATAAGACTCTCTCACCGTGATTGATAAAAATCTCGATTGATGATGTGTCCTTGAATATATGAAAGGATTGTAAACTATCCAGCACACAATACCGTTGCTCAAGCTTACCGTTAGTATGAAATGATTGCCTTTCAAAGGTAAGTGTTTTGGTTATAGCGTCATAGGAAATTGAAGTCGTATTCCCAATCTTCATGGAGAAACTTTTGCCCTTCCACTGATTGACTTCTAATAGCATTTCAAAAACCTCTCCACCTTCCAATTTCATGTTCGAAAGATCCGTGTTCACATAGCGAAGTTCGTTCGTACGAAGTTGCCTGAGCTCTTCAACTGGTTGTTGTAGAAGTTTTCCATTCTGCCATGTTAGCTTACGTGGAATGGTTAGCGCATGGATCCATTCATATTTAACAGTTGGTTGAATAACCCCTTCTTCTTCAGCATTTCCCATCCACCCAAACAATAAATGTCTTCCCTTTGCATCTGTCGTAGTTTGTGGTGCATAAAAGTCAAATCCATGGTCTAACTCATGAAATTCTCCATGACGAAAAGTAGCTTTATTCAATTCTGCTTTACCTACAAAATAACCCGACTGAAATATATTTTGATAATCGTATCCTTTTTGAGTTAACCCTTGCGGACAGACAAGCAATATATCCTGTCCATCTAATGTAATGAAATCAGGACATTCCCACATATACCCAAATTCGCCTAACGCATTTTTTTCACTACCAGCTATTGTTCCTTCAAAATTCCAGTTCAAGAGATTCGAAGAGGAATATAGAACAGCCTCACCCTTTTCCTCAAGTGTTTGAGCTCCTAGTACCATATACCACCTATCGTTCTGCTGAAAGACCTTCGGATCACGGAAATGTGCGGTATATCCTTCAGGGACTTCAATGATCGGCCCCATTTTTTCAAAGATTATCCCATCTTCCGAGATGGCCAAACATTGGTATGATTCACGTTCACCGTACTGATTTTTCACATTACCCGTATAAAATACATACATTTTATCATCATGGACAACCGTACTACCGGAATAACATCCGTTTTTGTCATACCAACTATCTGGAGCAAGTGCGATAGGCGCTTCTTGCCAGTGAACTAAATCATTAGAAATATAATGCCCCCAAAACTTGGCACCATGTGCCGTTTCAAACGGGTTCCACTGGTAAAAGATATGATAGTTGCCACGGAAGAATACAAACCCATTTGGGTCATTTAATAAGCCAATTGGTGGCATCAAATGGTAATGCAAGCGATAAGGATCGCTTGCAACCATTTGTTTATATTCAGCTATTCTTTGATAAACCGTGTTTTGCATTTCTAACGATGTCTGCTTCATAGCTAACTCCTTCTCTTACTTTTCTAGTTGTTCGGCTTTCTTATCGGAATATCCGAACATCCAAGTTAGAGCAAATGCAACTCCGATCGCTATTACATTCGCTAAAATATATAATGGTAGTTGTTCATTTAAATATAGGAGTGTACCTGGAATTACAGTAATCGCCATTCCAGTACCAGCAAGATTTAAAATGGATGCTACAAATCCACCAGCTGCACCACCAATTAATCCCATAAGAAATGGTTTTCCATAGCGGAGATTTACCCCGAATATCGCCGGCTCTGTAATCCCTAAAAATGCTGATAATGATGAAGGCATTGCTAATGCTTTTAGTTTTTTCGTTTTGTTTTAAGTGCGACAGCTAATGTTGCACCACCCTGTGCAGCTACGGCACTTGTTACAATCGCGTTATATGGATTATTTCCTAGACTTTCAAGTAGTTGAATTTCAAGCATGTTGAAAATATGGTGTACCCCTGTGATAACGATAATTTGGTTTAACCCACCAAGCAGAATACCAGCAAGTCCCAATGGTAAATCTAATACCCATAATGCTGCATCTAAAATATATCCTTCCACTGTATGGAAAACAGGACCAATTACAAATAATGCTGCAATACTCATAATTAATAATGTCAAGAATGGCGTAACAATTAAGTCTAGTGCTTCAGGAACTCGCTTACGAATTACTCGCTCTAACTTTGCCCCGATAATACCAGCAATAAATGCCGGCAGTACTGCACCTTGATATCCTACTACTGGAATAAAATCAAAGAAATAAAGTGGCTCAGCGCCAGTTGCAACTCCCCAAGCATTTGGAAGCGATGGACTAACTAACATTAATCCTAGAACCATACCAATAATCGGTGTTCCACCAAACACTCTAAATGTAGACCAAGCAATTAACGCAGGTAAGAAAATAAATGCAGTATCCGTTAAGATTTCTGTATATAAAAGAAAATTGCTTGAAATATCGTCAGGTGTTAATCCAAATAGAGATAATATTTGTTCTTGCATTAATAAACCACGAAGTCCCATAAATAAACCGGTTGCTACTAGAACTGGGATGATTGGGACGAAAACATCTCCAAATGTACGAATGGCACGTTGGAATTTATTTCTCTGTTGATTAGCTTCTTCCTTTTGTTCTTCCTGTGTCATCTTATTCACATCAAATTTCTCAACTTCTTCATAGACCTTATTAACTGTTCCTGTACCAAGAATAATCTGGTATTGACCAGAGTTGAAAAATGCCCCTTTTACTTTATCTACATTCTCAACTTGATCCTTATTCACTTTTTCCTCTTCATGAATGATGAAACGTAGTCTTGTAGCACAGTGAGTGACAGATTTAATATTTTCTGTTCCTCCTATAGCCTGAATAATTTCCTGTGCTATTCTTCTGTTTTCTGACATAAAATTCCCTCCCGTTTTTATGGAATCGATTTCACATTTTGGATAAAGAATAAAAATAATGTTCTCTCTTCTCCCTTATGGAGCCGCTTCCATTATTATGTTTTGTATAGTGTATGAATATATACTTAAAAATAGTATGGGAATCGATTCCATCATGATACTTTTTTCATATGGAATCGATTTCACTTACTATCATACACTGTCCCGGACAAGAAGTCTATAACTTAATATAATTTGTTCTTGATATTTTTTAGAGTGCAACTTAGCCAATAATTGTTTAGCCGCTTCCTCGCCTGCCATTTCATTTTGATAATCAATCGTAGTTAAAGATGGAATGAGGTATTGAGACATTTCTGATGCCCCAAATCCCGCAATAGCCATTTGATCTGGTATTCCAATTCCATTTTCCCTTAAATAACTCATTGCCCCTATAGCAAGACGATCGGTTACCGCGATGGTAGCAGTAGGCGTATCAACCGCCTTAGATAATATATTCTCCATTGCGTGATGACCTGAATTTATGTTAAAAATTGCTTTTTGTACCCATTCAGGCTCTACAGTTAGACCACTTGCCTTCATTTCATCTAAAAAGCCTTTTTTCCGTAAATACCCAACTGAGCGATCCGCTTCGTCTACTCCGATAAACGCAATCTTACTGTGTCCCCTCTGTATGAGTAGGGATGTTAGATCCCGTGCAGCATGATAATCATCATAAGTGACATACATGATGTCTTCTTCTACCTCTTGCCCAACAATCACCACTGGTATATTCAATGTTTTGATTTTATCTAATAATTCTGATTCCGTATTGGTAGCAATTAGTACAATCCCATCCACTTGACGCAAACGAAGTAGTTCCAGATACTCTAGTTCTTTCGCTTTGTCTAGATTCGTGTTCGCTAGTAATATTTGATAACCATTTTCCGATAGTTCTTTTCCAAGTCCTGTTACAATCCTACTAGGAGTTTCGGTTTGGATAGTTGGAAGAATAACACCAATGACTTTCGTTTTCTTGGTACGTAGAGACTTTGCATGTTCACTTGGTGCATAGCTTGTTTCTTCAATAACTTTTTCCACACGCTTCCTGGCATCTTCACTAACATATCCTGAATTATTTAATACACGGGATACAGTTGTCCGAGATACTCCTGCCATTTCCGCGATATCCTTTATTGTAACCAAACCAAGTCCTCCTTTTAAGGCAATGCTCCCTGAGCATAATAATACAATATTTTTCCATTCTATCTCAAGATTAATTTATTCAAGAAAAAATAGCAATGTATCTGAGTGGATACATTGCTATTATAAAATTAGAATTTGTAAACCAGTGCCTCATAAGGACGTAATGTTACTGAACCTGTGAATGTCACTGGGGCATCTTGGTAATTACCAATTAACAGATTACCTCTCTTCAAGTCCTCTGATTGGATACCATAAGCAATTTCTTGACCAGTAAAGTTTGTTATCACTAATAAAGTTTGGTCTTCATATTTGCGCAAATAACTGTAAACCTTATCATTTTCTTCGTCTATTAATTGATACTCTCCATATACCATAATCGGGTTTTCCTTTCGTAAAGCGATCAGTTTACGATAATAATGAAAGATAGAGTTCTCATCCTGTACCGCTAGTTCTGCATTAATTTCTTTGAAGTTTGGATTCACCTCAAGCCAAGGGGTTCCAGTTGTAAACCCAGCATGTTCACTAGCATCCCACTGCATTGGCGTACGTGCATTGTCACGGCCTTTCGTATAGATAGACTCCATTACCTTTTCATGAGATTCGTTACCTTCGATTACCTTTTCCCGGTACATATTCAATGTTTCAATATCCTTATATTGGTCAATTGACTCAAAACGTACATTCGTCATCCCTATTTCTTCCCCTTGGTAGACATAAGGCGTACCTTGTAGCAGATGAAGGAAGGTAGCAAGCATTTTGGCTGATTCTAAGCGATATTCTTTATCATTGCCAAAACGAGAAACCATTCTTGGTTGGTCATGGTTATTCAAATACAAACTATTCCAACCAACACCATGTAAACCAGTCTGCCATTTCGTAATATTCTCTTTAAGGGCAAGTAAATTAAACGGTCTTAAATCCCATTTTCCTTTCGGACCCGAATCAAGATCCATATGTTCAAATGTAAATATCATGTTGACCTCATGACGTTCTGGATCCGTATAAAGCTTTGCATCCTCAACACTTGCTCCAGGCATTTCCCCAACTGTTAGAATATCGTATTGGGATAATACCTCTTGATTCATTTCCTGTAGGTATTCATGAATGCGTGGACCATTTACATAATACTGTCCACCACCTACATATGGTCTTCCTTCAGGATTCGGTGCATCAGGTAACTCAGGATCTTTCGAAATTAAATTGATGACATCCATTCTAAATCCATCAATGCCTTTATCTAACCACCATTTCATCATCGAGTACACTTCATCGCGAAGCTTCTCATTCTCCCAGTTCAAGTCAGGTTGTTTTCTACTAAAAAGGTGTAGGAAATATTCATCCGTTACTTCATCATATTCCCATGCACTTCCACTAAACGTAGATTCCCAGTTATTCGGTTCCTTCCCATCTTTACCTGGACGCCAAATATAATAATCCCGGTATGGGTTATCTTTTGACTTACGACTTTCGATAAACCAAGCATGCTCATCTGAAGAGTGGTTCACTACTAAATCCATAATTAATTTCATATCTCGTTTATGAATCTCAGCAAGTAGATTCTCCCAATCACCCATCGTACCGAATTCATCCATAATACTTTGATAATTGCTAATATCGTAACCGTTATCATCATTTGGCGATTGATAGACTGGCGATAACCAAATCACATCAATTCCAAGTTCTTTTAAATAATCTAGTTTTTCTGTAATCCCTTTAATATCACCAATTCCATCCCCATTACTGTCCTTAAAACTACGAGGATATATTTGATATACAACGCTTTCCTTCCACCACTGCTTATGCATTATGCCAACTCCTATATCAATCTAGTAATTACATTAGTAATGTATCATATACTCCTCCGAAACCTCAAACAGTACGATATGAATTTGAAAAGGTTTCCATAACTGATTTCCCTTATATAGGCATGTTTCTTTACTAAAAACAGAAAAAAGTAGGTAGTTGATTATCCCTAATCAACTACCTACTTTTTATGATAACACGCGATCAATTGATTCTTTTATACGTTCAGCATTAAAAGGCTTCACAACAAAGTCATTTGCCCCAGCTTGTATCGCATCAACAACCATGCTTTGTTGTCCCATTGCGGAGCAAACGATTATCTTCACGTCGGGGTTAGTCCCTCTTATGGAGCGAGTCGCATCGACTCCATTCATCTCCGGCATAGTAATATCCATCGTAATTAAATCTGGCTTTAACTCATCTGCTAGTTGTACCGCAGTGGCACCGTTGTCAGCTTCCCCAACAACCTCATGCCCAAGTTTTGAAATAATATCTTTTAACTGCATGCGCATGAATGCGGCATCATCGGTGATTAATACCCTTGCCATTTTTATCCCCCATTACAATAATATCTATGATATGATATTCCACTATATTGTAGTAATTTGTCAAATATTAACAACAACTATGTAAGAACTAGAATCCTAATCAATGATTAGGAATAGGTCTAGTTCACCAATTGCATTAAATAAAACTGGTAATTGAATAACTCGTTCGTAGCCTGAAATCGTCATATTTCCCTCAATAATAGTTGGCGCAGTTATATCTGTTTTTAATCCGCTTTGAACAATATTAGTTGAGAGTCCACCTGCGATAATATTCCCTAGTTCTCCACTTAATGAGACAAGCATTTCATCCTGTATTGGCATGCCAAACATCGCTTCGCCAATAGAGCTAAATACGTTGGACTCACCAGATAGAACTAATTTCCCTTTGATATCACCAGTGATTCCAATAAGAACGCCAAATTGAAGCTTTAATGATTCACCTGATAATTGCGGCTTTCCAATGGTATGTTGGACTGGTATTGTATTTTTAACGGACATAATCGTTCCGTTTAATAGACTCGTTATGGCCTTACTTCTTTCCTCTGTCGATGTCATTAAAGTTCCCCCTTTTAATATAAGGCTACTTACTCCCCACTTTTGTTAAAAAACTTATATATATATCAACTTTAGCTATAATTTTCACTTTCGATAGTCATAGTAAAAAAGAACTATACTACCCAGTATATATACATGTACTAACAAAAATCAATATGATTCTACAAAATATTACATTGGAAATATTTAACCCAGTAATGCTAAAGGTCATAGCTCTAGCTAGAGAGCTATGACCTTATCATAATTTATAATTTAAATTGTCTTACTAATCGATTTAATTCTTCAGCTAATTTAGATAATTGCTCCGAACTACCTGCAACTTCTTCCATAATACTACTCGTTTGTTGTGTAGAAGCAGATGTCTGTTCTACTCCTGCTGCTGATTCCTCAGAAATAGCCGCCATTTCCTCTATGGAAGCACCCATTTTCTGACTGTTCTCTGCAATTTCTGCCAGGTTATCCGATATACTAGTAATATCCTCTACCATGTGGGCTACTGCTTCATTAATAGTCTCAAAGGTTTGACCTGTTGTTTCAATTTGGTTTGTTCCTTCCTGAACTTGATCGTATCCACCACGAAGTGACTCGGTTACGAGACTTGTCTCGTTCTGTATAGTTGATACAATCCTTGTAATATCTGTTACAGAACTAGATACTTGTTCAGCAAGCTTTCGTACCTCATCAGCAACCACAGCAAAACCCTTACCATGTTCACCAGCTCTTGCTGCTTCAATGGCTGCGTTTAATGCTAGAAGATTTGTTTGTTCGGCAACATCTTTAATCACGGTTACCAAATTAGAAATTTGCTGTGACTGTTTCTCTAAACTATCTACTCTTTGTACTGCTTCACGTACAATTTGATTAATTCGTTTCATTTGCTCTGTTGAGCTTAACATTAGTTGATGCCCTTCATTCGTTAAATGTAGAACCTCTTTAGAGTTCTCCCCAACGCTTATTCCTTTACCATTTGCATCTCTTACTTTCATGACAAACGATCCCATTACAGAAGATAATTCACTAGCACTATTGGCCTGCGTTTCTGTTCCAGCCGAAAGCTCTTGCATCGTTGTTGCCACTTGTTCTGATCCTGCTTTTACTTCGTTTGCCGACTGAGTTAATTCCTCACTCTGACTTGTAACCGTTTCAGATACATTTGTCACTTGGGTAATAATAGTACGTAAACTATCTCCCATACCATTGATGGATGCTGCAAGTCGTCCAATTTCATCTTTACCTTCATAATCGATATGTTCTATGGTTAAATCACCTGAAGAGATCTTATCACTTACTTCAACTACTTTGTTTAAATTACGTGATACTACTCTACTAATAACGGCAAATAAAGCTATTCCGATAATTATAGATACAACTAGGGATGATATTTGTACGATAAAAGTGATCCTTTGACTATCCTTAGCTTCGTTTACCGCTATTTCTCTTTCCTTAATGACAATTTCTTTTAGTTTTTCTAATAAGTTAACCATTTCAGTTCTAATTTTATTCGCTTGTCCAACATAATTTTCTGCTTTCACCGTGCTACCTTCTTGAACAGCTGGAACAATGTTACTTTCAAATAAATCATTGAGCAATTTGTCTTGCTCGATAATTTGGTCAAATAGCTCTATCTGTGCTTCTGTATCCATAATTGGTCTTAAAGTTGCTTCTAGCTGGTTGAATTTTTCTCGGCGCTCATTGAATTCATCGATAAGCGCTTCATTTCCTGTAGCCCAATAATTTACAATCCGAATACTTTTTGCTCTTGTTAAAGAACCCATTTCCGTCATTTCAATGGCACGGGCTCCACTCCGCTCTACCTCTGTAACATTGCTGCCTATATTCCCAATTAATATAGCACCAGCACTTGATGATGCACCAAATAATACTAGAATGATCGCGAGAACGATGCCATACTTTCTGCCAATTGTAATATTTTGAAATGATATTTTACCATTTCCTTTTTTCATTGAACCTTGTTTCTTTTTCACCATCACTATCACCTTCCCTAGATAAGTAAAAACAGAAAACCTAGGTACCGCCTTAATGTGAAGTGGTGAAATAGGTTCACAAGTAGTTGGCCCTGGAGTTATACGTTTTTAGTATTACAATCCTATCTAGTTATCAGTCCCTACAAAGAATAGGTCTAAAGACTCAGCATAGGATTTTTGTACTAGATAATACTAGAGCAACGTATTTTAAAAATCAATAGTAAAAGCAAAAATAGGAAGGTTAAATGTATTATAAATTATATGTAGAGGTGCAATTTTTAAATAATTCACTCGAAGTAAAAAACCACTTGCACAACTAGGCAAATGGTTTTCTTTCCGGTTATTTTCTTTTCCGTAAGAATATGGCTGCTGCTGCCACTGCTCCTGCTGCCCCGACATATTTGACGCCTTTAATAGACTTCTGTAGCCAATATCGTCTAATCGATTCCATATCCCGAATGAGATCTGCAATCTCTTCGTATATGTAGCGTCTCTCCATTGGAGTTAGATGTTTTGGTTTTAGATTTGCTGCCAATTGATTGATTTTGATTTGGTATTTCTTCTTATCATTATCCGAAATTCTTGTGCTCTCATGATTAACGGTTTCTAAGAACTGGAGAATCTCAATAGCACGTTTTATCGCGTCGTTTCGTTTGATTAAACTACTAATAAAATTTTCTAATTCCAAATCTCTTAAATCTCCAAGCTGTTCGATTGCCTCGATAATTTCCTCATTAAACCCCTCAGGATGAACATCAAGTCTGTTTCTTTTTCTCATTGCCATCACCCTATAAAGTAGTAAGAATCCTTCACTTATCATACAACATTTCCCATAAAAAGTGATGTTTATTTTCATTACAAATATATTTCAAATAAATAGCGTTTTTTCATTAAAAAAGGTTAATACGAAACTTATCAAGCACATAATCTAACATCATTATGCACAAGATTATGTTGAGGTGGTTTTATGTTGAATCGTGCCATGACAACGGCATTAATTGGAATTGGTGCAGCACAATTTTTAAAGGTTCCATTGCATTACAAGGAAACTGGTATCTGGGATTGGAAAAAAATGTTCGGCTCTGGCGATATGCCAAGCTCCCACTCAGCAGCTGTTACTTCCTTATCCAGTTATATTGGGTTTAAAAATGGTTTCTCATCGATGGACTTTGGAATTAGTAGTATTTTTAGCTTAATCGTGATGTATGATGCTATGGGAATACGATGGCAGGCTGGTCAAACAGCCATTGCGGTTAATGATATGTATGAGGAGTTAGAGAAATTAGCAGAGCAGCATCCAGGATATACATATCGGAAACGAGAAAAGGAGCTTAAAGAAATGCTTGGTCATATGCCAGTTGAGGTTATTGGCGGGGCTGCTCTTGGTATTCTCATTGGTGCAGTTAGTCATATGCTGGAAAGAGAAGACTAGACCATAGAGTCCCTGCTTTTAGGGACTCTCTTCTTGTCGCAAACGTATAATCTTTGTTGCTATTACCTCTCTTTTCTTCACATCTTTTCCGAGCATTTGTCTTTTAGAAAGCGTAACGGATACGGCATCCCCTAACTCTAGGTTATGGAAAGACAATATATCACCATTCCCATTCGTAATCATCGTCTCATCAGATAGCTGAACTCTACAAACATATCCAAGGTCATCTCTAGCACCAAAATCTAGGACTGGGCAATCAATTAGGAGATGACCATTACTTTCTATCTCTGCAATACTTCCTTTAAATGATAAGATACTTAAGGTGTAATAGATTAACAGAGGAATAAATACAATAGGCAGAAAAACGGAAGCTATTTTTACTTTTTTCATCTTCCCCTCCCCTAATTCACCCACCAAATATTTTATTTACTATATGTTCCTTTTGGATTTCACAAGACGATTAACACCCATCAATAAGAAAAGCGCACTCAGAATCCAAAATACACCGGCAACCCCCATATTAAAGGATGCTTCCTCTGATCCAAATCCCGTTTGGGCTTCAATCGTATTAATAGATAAAAGTAAATTATACCCTGCAACAGAAAATAGAAGGATATAAACGATAAAATTAATAAACGATCTCGTATCATATTTATACCTAATCCATATCCCAATAAATAAAATCAACTGTAATCCTATCCCAAACCCGAACCCCCAATTTAACATCTCATAGACTTCTTCTTCTAGAAACATACCATAACTCCTTTTGTCCCACTTTATATTATCATTTAAATATTAACATAAAATTCTGATACCTATCTAACCATTATTTAATTTATGAAGTTGGCAAGTACTCAAAAATAATAAAAGATCACCACTATTTTGCTAGTCTCCTATCAAGAGAAAGCAAAATAGATGGTGACCGTTAATGATGATCCTTTATAGAATCTCTGTACCCTTTTTGTTCGCATGGAGAATAAACAGGCATCGCTATCCACATTCTCTAAGCAGTCTTTTCTTTTCGTTGCAATAATACAGCGACAATGACAATTACTCCTTTAAAAGCTTCCCTTAAAAATGGAGGGACACCAAACAGATTAAGTAGGTTATTCATAACTGCGATAATCAACATTCCGTACACTGTACCTAGAATAAACCCTCTACCACCTAACATATTCGTTCCTCCGACAACTGCAGCAGCTATCGCATCCATTTCCATTCCTCTTCCAGCATTAGAGAAATCCATTGAACCGATACGTGATACTTGAATTATTGCAGCAACTGAGACTAATAGCCCCATTAATGCATATACACGTAGCTTCACTTTTTCAACCTTTACACCGGAAAGCTTGGCTGCTTTTTCATTTGAACCAACTGCAATAATCTGTCTACCAAATGTTGTACGTTTGGACACATAGTAAAGAATGATTGCAATGATAATCCAATAAACTATTGGCATAATCATGAAGCTACCAATCTTAAAACTTGAAATTTGTAAGAACTCGGCAGGAACTGATGTATTATATCCCTGAGTAAAGTGTTGTGTAACACTTCGAAAAATCATCATTGCTCCTAATGTAGCAATAAACGGGGGAACCATCCCTTTCGTAATAGACACTCCAATGAGAGCACCTAATAAATATCCAAATCCTAGTACAAGAACAATAGTAAGCAAAATTGCTGGAATTCCAGTGATTCCGACAGAACCTAGTATTCCTTGTGCACCTGTATCCAAGAGATACATAGCAAATGCACCTGTAATAACTAAGGTAGACCCTACAGAAAGGTCGATTCCTCCAGTCATAATAACCAATGTCATTCCAAGTGCCACAATTCCAACACCAGCATTATTTCGTAAAATATTAATCCAGTTGTTCGTCCATGCTTGGAGCCATTCACCAAATGATCCATAATCAAAGCCAAGGGTAATCGTTTGTAGCACTACCATAATCATGAGTGCGATTAGAATACTGAATAACGGGTCCTTAGACCATTTATTTTTAAACCATCCTAAAAAGGTCGTCTTTCCCATTTCCGTTTTTTGTTCGATAGTAGGTTTTAAAATTGGTTTCATATTTGGTGTACTCCCTTCTCTTCACCAAGTCCTCCGCCAGTAGCCAAGTGCATAATGGTTTGTTCATTCATCTGCTCATTATTTAATTCGCCCTGAATAGCACCATGGTACATGACTAGCGCCCTGTCACACACTCTAATAATTTCCTGTGCTTCACTTGATAGCACAACAATAGCTATACCCTCTTCTGCCAATTGCAAAATAATATCGTAAATATCTTCCTTTGCACCAACATCGACACCCTGTGTGGGATTATCTAGAATCAACACTTTTGGATTCGCTGCCAACCATTTCGCCAGAACTACCTTTTGTTGATTACCACCTGATAAACTCGTGATACTATCTGTAATACTCCCCATTTTTATCCGCAAAGCTTTTCGATGTTCTTCAAACGTCTCTTCGTGTTTACGACTATTAATAATTCCTCGCTTCGTAAACATGGGCCACGTAGTAATCGAAGCGTTCTCCATTATATTCATATCTTTAATGATGGCATTTTCTTTTCGATTACGTGGGAGGTAAGCAATTCCATTTTCTATAGCTTCATATGTATTTTTAATTACTATCTGCTTACTATTTAAATACACTCTCCCTGACTGATATTTTTCTGCGCCAAAGATTGCCTGAAATAATTCGCTTCTACCATCCCCAAGTAATCCTGTTATTCCAACAATTTCACCGGCATTAATCGCAAGATGGATATCTCTAAAGTAATAAGGATGGGATAAATCTTCTACTCGCAATATTTCTTGAGAGGTCTGACTTGTCTCTCTATTCCTTCTTAGAGACTCAGTTCTAACGTCGAATCCAACCATATAATTGGCCAAGTCTCGTTTTGAAACATTCCTTACATCCCCCTCAGCCACTAACACACCATCCCTTAGTACAATGTATCGGTTACAGATTTCCATCACTTCATTTAACTTATGAGAAATAAAGATGATTCCTACATCATGTTCCTTTAATGTTCTCATCATGTTAAAAACTCGTTCAATCTCAGAATCAGTTAAAGATGTCGTAGGTTCATCCATTATTATAAGTGTGGCATTCATCATCATCGCCCGGCAAATTTCTACGATTTGCTTATAAGAAGCATCTAACTCCCCAACCATTGTTTCTGGATCCAAATCAATGTTCATCCTTTTAAAGATTTCTGTTGTCTTGTTATACATTTTCTTTAAATCCAGACTACCTCGCTTTGTTTTAATTTCTCTACCTAGAAACATATTCTCATAGATTGGTAAATCGTTAATCAGATTTAATTCTTGGTGAATAAAAGCTATTCCAGCTTCCATAGCGTGAATAGGATTGTGAATATCAACTTCCACCCCATCAATAAAGATAGATCCTGCGTCAGCTGACACTACACCCCCAAGAATGTTCATTAATGTCGATTTACCTGCGCCATTCTCTCCGAGTAATGCACATATTTCTCCACCCTGAATCGAAAATGATACATCTTTTAACACATCGTTGTTCCCAAAGGATTTACGAATATTATTCATTTCTACTTTCATGCAATCACTTCCAAGCACTATAGATTTAATTTCATAACAACTAATGGTCGCTACTAACTAGTACGAACATCATCAATTTGATCGCATTCTTTAGAAAAAAGGGGCTATAGCCATGCCATAACCCTTCACATTCATCTCGAATTAGTAAGGAGAACCTGAATCTAGGAATTCTTCATGATTCTCTCTATCAACTACCGTAGTTGGGATGATAATTTCAGCATCTACCTCTTCACCATCTAGAATCTTTACCGCTGTGTCTACAGCATCTTTTACCATAGCAGGGCTATATAATGCAGATTGAATCCAGATTTCTTCATTTTCTGGCATCATTTTGAAATATTCTTGCATACCACCACCACCAGTTACTACCTTGATATCATCTCTTCCTGCTTCATCAATTGCTTGTAATACACCTATTGAGGTTTCATCATCTAAGGAGTATACAGCATCAATTTGATCAAGACTTGTTAAGATATCAGCGAAATCCGCTAATCCATCTTCTCGTGTAAATTTTGTTGCATATGTGTGGATTTTCATGTCTGGGGCAATCTCTGCAATCGTATCCATAAACCCGGCTGTTCGCAGTTCAGAAACTGACCCTGCTGATGGAACTTCTAACACGACAACATTACCTTCTGTGCCAATTTTTTCAGTAATGTAGTTAGCACCTTGCACACCCATGTCGTAGTTATCACCAGCGACGCGATATACACCATCTACATCGATAACAATATCAAAGTTAACTATTTCAATACCTTCGTCCATTGCTTGTTGAATTGGTATCTCCATGCCTTCCCATTGAGGAAATGCTACAATTACTTCCGCTCCCCATGTTTTCAAATCATCTAGCTGGGAGGTCATTTCGGAAGCATTACTACTCGTATGAATTTGATACTCAATTTTATCTGACAATTCCTTCGCACGGGCTTCTGCATGATAAGCAACAGCTGCAACCCAACCATGGGTTACTGCAGGAGCTAGAATCCCAACTTTATACTTTTTGCCAGATTCACCTGAATCTCCATCATCACTTGATGTATTCGTTGATCCACATGCTGCAACTACGGCCATAACTAATACTAGTAAGACGAACAAACCCATAAACTTTTTCACTTTAAAACCTCCTTGTTTTTCATCATAATTCTAAAAAAATGAATCTAAATGGTTTGATTTCTATATACTGTTGCTTTCACTTCTTATGACTATGGGAGGAAACTGTTAAGAAAGCGTTATCATTATTAGCGATTATATTTAATGCTAGTTGATTACAACTAGCTAACTACCAAAATCTTACTACCAAAACCAACATCCATAAAAAATGAATACGAGTATTTTATGTATTTCATTCTAAAATGGATATTTACGATATATTGAGTAGCTTCTCTACTACCTTTAATGAAGCTATTGCTTCGCTACTACTAATTGGGGATTCCTTTTCATTAACAATACAATCAATAAAAGCATCAATAATACCAGTACTTGTTTGGTTATCATTCGTTTGGATATTCTCCAATTCAAATTTCAACACGGTTCCATCCCTTTTCTCTAGAAGGAGTGGTGATCCTTGATGATAGATTTTGAGAATACCTTCCCGGCAATATATTGTAGTGGAATTATCCTCTTCTCCATAATATGTCCACGAAAAAGACGCTGTCCCCAGCCTACCTTTTTTGGTTTTGAGCGCACAAACTGCATTATCCGGAACCTCAATAGACTTGCCATTTTCATCCACCTTATCGAGAGCACCGTAAAATCCATGTACTTCCTCGATTTCATCATTTAGTAACCAATGAATTAGGTCTATCTTATGAATTCCCAAATCTCCTATAACCCCCGAGTACGAACGATCCTTCTTAAAAAACCACGTAGCATTGGATTTTGTAATACCCCAGTTTTCTGGCCCCTCATGGCCAAAAGTTGTTTTAAACGTAAGAACCTCGCCAAGTTCTTGTTTTTCTATCAGTTCTTTTGCTTTCTGATGTGCTGCTGTAAACCGTTGATTATGATCAATCATTAAAATCTTACCGGATTTACGTTCAGCCTCAGCCATTTCCTCAGCATACTTAACGCTAATAGCAATTGGCTTTTCACATAGGACATGTTTCCCACTTAATAAGGCCCTCGTCGTATTGATATGGTGTGATTCATTAGAAGAACAGTCACTTATAGCGATAATAGAGGGATCATGGAGTAATTCTTCAAGCGTTTTAACAGCACGTCCTCCAAATTCCTTAGCTAGCTTCTCAGCCCGCTCAATAGACCTGTCATAAAAGATGATGTCTTGAACATGAGGATTGTCCCTATACTCAGGAGCGTGACGAAGACGAGTAATGGAGCCGCAGCCAATAATACCAACGTTAAACTTCACAAGATGAACCTCCTAGCTATTATTTTGATGGTAGTTAACTTAAATCATCGTGGATTCTCGTATGATTAGTTCATGTTCCAACACGATGTTCTCTACCTTAACGCCTTTAATACTACTGATAAGCATTTCAACTGCATGACATCCCATATTATACATGGGCTGTGATACTGTTGTTAGAGTTGGGTTAGTCATACTAGAAAAACTAATATTGTCAAAACCTACAACTGCAATTGGTGTTGTTGATTCCATATTAATGACTTTTAAAGCACCTATCGCTAGGGTGTCAGATACAGCAAACACTGCAGTTGGCTTATTATCTTCTTGGAGTAGCACACGCATTGCGTGTACACCGTTCTGGAAATCAAGACCTTTCGTGTGATAAATCAAATTCTCTCTAACAGGGAGACCAAATTCCTCTAATGCACGTTCATAGCCAGCACGTCTTTGTCTAGCATAAAGAAACTTTTCATCAGAAGTTATTAATGCAATTCGCTCATTCCCTAATTTAATCAGATGTTTGACTGCTTGGTAGGCAGCTAATTCGCTATCAACTGTAACGTACGGAATGCAGCCACCCTCCTCATATTCACTACAAAGTATAATTGGATGCTCCTCGTACAGCTCGTTAAGTTTCTTCATATTAATGGTTGGATCCATCGAAATTACGCCATCAGCAAGTTTGTTTTTGACCATATTAAAGTAAATATTTTCTCTTTCTGGTTTAGAATCTGTTTCGCAAAGCAGTATATGATAATCATTTGCGATTGCTGTATTCTGAATTCCGTTTATGATTTCAGAGTAAAATGGGTTTGATATACTCGGTAATAGCACAAGTAAGAGACGACTCTCCGAATTTCTAAGATTTCTACCAAGCATACTTGGTGCATATTTTAGTTCTTGTATGGCTTCCTCGACCTTACTTCTCGTTTTTGACGAGACAGAATTAGAGTTATTTAATACTCTGGACACTGTTGCGACTGAAACTCCCGCCCTTTTAGCGATTTGTTGGATATTTGCCATGATGGTACCTACCTTTAGTATTCTAAACTTTCCATTACAAAGTACATAAATGTAATCGATTACAATTAGATTGTAATTTTGTAAGAATTATTTGTCAATACCAAATTAATATATTATTATAATAACTATAATTATTTTGAATTATAATTGTAATGGATTACATTTTAGGAGGGGTTACATGAAACTAGGAGTATTTAGTGTCTTATTTTCCGAAAAGAGCCTAGAGGATATGTTAGATCATGTTTCAGCCAAGGGTATTGAAGCTGTTGAGTTAGGCACAGGGGGCTATCCGGGAAATGCACACTGTCAAATTGATGGCTTACTCAGTAGACCTGATAAACAGAAGGAATTTTTAAACAAAATTGAAAGTAAAGGATTAATTGTAAGCGCTTTAAGCTGCCATTGTAATCCATTACATCCACAAAGGGCCATTGCAGAAGAAGCTGATAACTTAATTACTAATACTATCAAGTTAGCCAGTCAGCTTGGGATTCCAGTAGTAAATACATTCTCAGGATGCCCAGGGGACCATGAAAATGCAAAATATCCAAATTGGCCAGTATCACCATGGCCAAATGAATATCAAGAAATTTTAAAATGGCAATGGGAAGAAAAGATTATTCCTTATTGGAAAGAAAAAGCAGCATTTGCTGAGAAACATCATGTTAAAATAGGGCTTGAATTGCACGGTGGTTTTTCTGTACATACACCTGCGACATTATTACGGTTAAGAGAGGCCTGTGGTGCTGCAATTGGAGCTAATTTGGATCCAAGTCATATGTGGTGGCAGGGAATTGACCCTATCGAAGCAATAAAAATATTAGGAAGAGAAAATGCTATTCATCACTTTCACGCGAAAGACACGATTATTGATCAGCCTAACGTAAATAAAAATGGACTAACAGACATGACTCCTTATTCCGATATGCAAAATCGTGCTTGGTATTTCCGTACAGTCGGTTTTGGTCATGGTACAAAAGATTGGGCTGATATGATTAGTTTGCTAAGACTTTATGGGTATGACTATGTCGTTAGTATTGAGCATGAGGACGGACTAATGTCAATTGATGAAGGATTTACAAAAGCGATTGAAACATTGAAACCAGTAATGGTAACGGAGTCAATTGAAGGAATGTGGTGGACTTGATTTTTTTTGCTATAAGTGTTCCTTACTTCAATACTTCAGCTTTATTTAGAGGATGATTGTAAACACCATCGGTTTATTTTAGAAGCATAAAAAAGCGGTCACCCCATGATTTACCTCTTATCATAAAGAGAGGCTTTCATGGAAACAGTGACCGTATTTTTATTTCATTAGCTCAGGTAAAAATAAAACGATATCAGGGAAGGTGACGATTAATATTAGACACAAGACCATCATCATAAGCATCGGAATGACTCCCTTGAAAATACGTCCTGCCGGAATGTTGGTAACACCGCTTATGATATAAACACTTAGCCCCATTGGTGGAGTTAACAACCCAATATTCATAACTAATATCATAACTACCCCAAACCAGACACCATCAAAACCTAACATCGTTATCAATGGATAGACGACTGGTAGGGTCAATACGAAGATTGCAATGCCTTCTAAAAATAACCCTAATATGAAATACACGACTAGAATAAGCGCTAATATTGCCATAGCTGGTAATGCTAAATCAGATACAAATTGTGTAATCTTCACTGGGATCGTACTCAGTGCTAAAAATTTACTAAATATGTCTGCTCCAATAATGATAAAGAATATCGAGGCCGTTAAACGGGTTGTTTCACTTAGTGACTTTTTAAAATCTTCGAAGCTTAACCTTCTTGTCAAAACAGTTAATAAGAATGCCCCAAAAGCACCTACTCCACCTGCTTCTGTTGGGGTAAAATATCCATAGTAAATACCACCAATACTTAAGCCAAACAAAAGTAAAAACGGCCAAACATAGGTTAGCGATTTTATTTTAACCGAGAGTGGTTTCTTTTCTGTTACAGGTGCAAGGCTTGGTTTTCTCCAAGCGATGATGTAAATCATAATCATAAAGAGTATCATCTGGAGAATTCCCGGTACTAAGCCTGCTATTAACAACTTTCCAATTGGCTCCATTGTCAAAATCCCATATAGAACCAGAATAACACTTGGAGGAATTAAGATGCCGAGCGTTCCACCTGCTGCAACTGACGAGGTGGACAATGTATCGTCATAGTTATATTTTTTCATTTCCGGAAGAGATATTCTTGCCATTGTTGCAGTTGTTGCGTTAACGGAACCAGAGATTGCTGAAAATAGGGCACTTGTTCCGATCGTTGTCATTGCAAGACCACCCTTAATATTTCCTATCCAAGCGTCTACGGCTGTGTACAAATCCCGGCCAAAGCCACTATACGATAGAAACATTCCCATTAAAATAAACAATGGAATGACACTTAGAGAATAAGAGCTAGCCGTTGAAAATGGTGTGGTTCCGAGTTGAACGAAAGCTGCATCCCAGTCACGAATTGCAGCAAGTCCAACCGTACCAATCACAATCAAAGATACGGCAACTGGGACTCGTATCATAAATAACACTAGTAATGCAATGATACCAATAATACCAATTATTTCTGGGCTCATGACTTCTTCACCACCAATCTTATGTAGGTAATCGCCTTAAAGATTGCGGTAAACATAAATACCATTAAGGTCAGAGCAATTAGAAATAGAAATGGGTATAGTGGAATAGCTAAATCAGTTGTAGTGGAATGACGCTCCATCATCCGTAATCCATTGTCAAATATATTGGTAGCCATTAAGAAAAGTACGATGGAAATTATCATCTCAACCGCTGCAAGGATAAGATTTCTTAGCTTCTCTGAAAAGCGCTCTACTAGAAAGTCTATTGTTATGTGGTCTCCTACCCGATGTGTGACCGCCAGTGCAAAAAATACGAGTAATGCAGAACTGAGTTCGGTCATTTCATAAGTCCCTTTTAATGGGTTATGAAAGAAGTTTCTACCGATAACGTCGATGGTAATAATAGCCATCATAAAGAGTAGTGCCCCATTAGCAACCCATTGCTGAAACACTTCAATCCGCTTTAACATTTCTTCTGGTACTGTAAATAGTTTTGACATCACTTGTCACCCTGCCTTACTTCCCACTTAATTCAACTGCTCTATCATATACTTCTTGGCCAGGCAATCCTTTTCCATTCACATTATTAATCCAATTTTCAATGGTAGGATTAATAAATTCACTCCACTCTTCCAACTCTGTATCAGAAAGCTCATAGATCTCCACACCTTTTTCCTTTGCTTGCTCAATAGCTTCCGCACCGAACTGATCAAACACCTCTCCAGTCTTCTTTGCCATTCTCTCTCCTGCAAGATCCATAATGGTTTCTTGGTCTTCTTCACTTAATTGATTAAATGCTTCCTCATTCATGACAACAAACATAGTAGTGGAATAGAAGTTTCCGACTGTCGCATAATTGATCACTTCATCTAGTCCCCAAGTCTTTACCGCTTCCCAAGGAGCAATTGTTCCATCTACAACACCACGCTCCAATGCCTCAAAGTTTTCATTCATTGGCATCGATACCGGTGTTGCACCGAGAGCTTCCAACCATTCACTTGTTTCTGGCGATGGAGAGCGGATTTTCATTCCTTTTAGGTCTTCCAGGCTTTTTACTGGCTTATCAACCGTGTAAAGCTGTCCAGGGTCTGTCGTATACAACCATAG
The DNA here is from genome assembly GCF_000190475.1 of Ornithinibacillus scapharcae TW25. Classification (GTDB taxonomy): domain Bacteria; phylum Bacillota; class Bacilli; order Bacillales; family Amphibacillaceae; genus Ornithinibacillus; species Ornithinibacillus scapharcae. The sequence goes on along the minus strand of NZ_AEWH01000024.1, from coordinate 106,980 downwards.
TGGAACCGTTCCCTCATATTCCGCTTTAAACTCATCAAATTCATTCATCAATTTCATGAGATTCTCTGAACCAGAAACAGCTGTCTTCGCCATAAACGGTAATTCCATAACAGAGGTTAATGGAAATTCTCCAGGCGTATAGCCATTAACACTTAATGCAAAATCAACCGATCCAGTAGCCGCAGCATCGAAATGTTCATCCGGTTCGGCCAAGGCGGCACCAGGATAAGAAGTAATTTTAATTCGGCCATCTGTCTTCTCTTCTAGTTCACTAGCAAATGCCTGAATCTCTTCCTCCATAAAATGTGTTGGAGGGAAAAAATGTGAGAAGTCTAACTCATGCACTTCTCCATCTGAGCTTGCAGATTTCCCTCCACCACTACATGCTGCTAGAAACAAGATGCCAATTCCTACAATGAGTACATAAAATAGCTTACTGCAGTTTGGTAAAGCCTTCTTCAATGTGACCACTCCCTATCATTCTTTTAAAGGAAAACGCTTACATTGATGTGTACTTTTAATGCCCTTGTCTATGTATAATCATATATTATTTGAAATATGATTTCAATTATTATTTTGAATATTTAGTAAATATGGTGTGAGGGGTTAAGGTGTGTAGTAGTGGGACTATGTTTTCGGGCGAGGGACTATATTGTGCGCTAGTGGGACTATGTTTTCCGAACGAGGGACTATACTGCGCGCTAGTGGGACTATGTTTTCCGAACGAGGGACTATATTGTGCGCTAGTGGGACTATGTTTTCCGAACGAGGGACTATATTGTGCGCTAGTGGGACTATGTTTTCCGAACGAGGGACTATATTGTGCGCTAGTGGGACTATACCTTACAAAAGAAAGACTATGTAAAAAAGCCCTCTGGAGAAATCCTTCTCCCTGAGGGCATTATTAATTATTTTTTCAGTTTCGCCATTTCATCTGCAACAAATTGTACATTTGTACCGACAACAACTTGAATGTTATGCTTATCAATAACATTAATTCCAGGTACACCAGTTGCTTTAATTTTCGCTTGATTAACTTTATCCATATCTTTCACTTCAAGACGAAGGCGTGTTGTACAGTTATCAAGTGATGTAATATTTTCGTTTCCACCTAGACCTTCAATAATCTGTTCAGCCATAGTAGAGAACTGTGCTTTCTTTCCTCCAGCTTCCCCTACATTACTACCCTCTGCTTCTTCAATCATTTCATCATCCTCACGACCAGGAGTCTTCAGATTAAATTTCGTAATTAAGAAACGGAATAACACATAGTAAATTACTGCGAAGACTAAACCTTGTACGATTAACATGTAAGGCTCATTCGCAAGTGGTAATCTGAAGCTTAAGAAAAGGTCTACGAAACCAGCACTAAAGCCGAATCCCGCTGTCCACTGGAATGTTGCTGCAATAAACAGGGAAATACCTGTTAAAGCCGCGTGTACAACATATAATGCTGGAGCTAAGAACATGAATGAAAATTCTAGTGGTTCTGTAACCCCTGTGAAGAATGCTGCAACTCCAGCCGCTAATAATAATGATGCAGCTTGCTTTTTGCGTTTTGTTTTAGCTGTATGGTACATTGCTAGGGCCGCTGCCGGTAGACCAAACATCATAATCGGGAAGAACCCTGCTTGGTACATACCAGTTACACCTTTTTCACCATTTCCAGACCAGAAATTACCGATATCGTTAATACCAGCAACATCAAACCAGAATACCGAATTCAAGGCGTGGTGCAATCCTGTTGGAATCAGAAGTCGATTAAAGAATCCGTATAATCCTGCTCCACTAGCACCTAATCCAACAATTGCCTCGGCGAATGATACGAGCCAACCATATACGATAGGCCATAAAAAGAATAAAATTACGGACACGACAAGCATTGCTGCTGAAGTCATAATAGGCACTAAACGCTTCCCACTGAAGAATGCTAATGCATCAGGTAATTGAACTTCACTAAAGCGGTTGAACATGTTGGCAGCTACTAAACCAGATATAATACCTACGAATGCATTTTCAATATTACTAAACGCTGCATCTACCGCATCTACTTCAATCCCTTGTAGCATTGAAACTGAATCTGGAGCTAGTAGTGTCGTCGCTACTAAATATCCGACTAAACCACTTAATGCTGCAGATCCATCCTTCATTTTGGCCATCCCTAGAGCGACACCCACCGCAAATAATATCGGGATATTATTAATAATAGATTCACCGGCTTTAATCAGGAATGCCGCAACAGGGTTTCCAGATCCCCAACCATCGGGATCAATCCAGTACCCGATCCCCATTAATATCGCTGCTGCTGGTAATACTGCAACCGGTAACATTAATGAGCGCCCTAGACGTTGAAGATATTTCATCATAATGTTTTCCTCCTACTGTTGTTTTTTATTCTTTCGATGTGAAGTGTAATGTATCCAAGCTCTTCATCGGGTAAAACAATCCCATGAATTTCTGATAACTCTTTGTTTACCTTTTCTGCACAACGATAAGAATTCTCGAATTTTCGTTTAATCATGGTGAGCATTTCCTCATCCATCGATTCAGAAGAATCATTTTTTGATCTTGACAATGCAAAACGAAGATGAGTAATTAATCGTTCATAGGATAAATCATTTTCGTCCATTGTTATTCCAAGATACTCCTGAATACTATCAACCATGCTCTTGAGGATGGAGGTTTGCCGAATCGTATCCTTTAAATCACCTCCTTTAATTTTCATGGTATGAAGGTGCATAGCAATAAAAGCAGCTTCATCCATTGGTAGGTTAATCGTTAATTTTTCATTGATATATTGAACTGCCCAAGTCCCAATAGCAAATTCTGCTGGATATAGAATCTTTATTTCATGTAGCAAACGATTTTTTACATCCAACCCTTGCTTATGACGAGATATTGCAAAGGAAAGGTGATCACTCAGTGCAAGATAAATATGATCATTAAGTTTTGTACTTAGCTGCTTTTCAGCATATGTAATAATTCCCTCTGCCAAAATAAAGTGCTCTTCTGGTATCCGCTCAAGAAGTTGATACAGCTTTTCGTTTTCTTTTAACGTAAACAGCTTCTCAATCTTTTGCGGGTTAATCGTGTCATTTTTTCCTTTTTCATATGCAACCCCGGCACCAATTGCGATCTTTTCTTCCCCTTTATCCATGATGATGACAGCATTATTGTTTAATATCTTCTTTATCTTCACACCTTCACCTCCCTTATTTAGATTTGCCATTACTTAATTAACATGAAATAGTACAGTTTCTCCAGCTTTCCCGTTTGTTTCAGCAGTTTGGTTATAGGTTTTATTAGAGGTACTGCTATTTGTTATCACTACTGGTGAGATAATGTCATTTGCGTTTTCCTGAATATAAGCTAAGTCAAAGTCCATAAGAGCTTGACCTACTTGAACTTTATCCCCAACACCTACATGTACCTGGAAACCCTCACCGTTTAATGCAACTGTTTCAAGTCCAACATGAATTAGTATTTCCGAGCCATCCTCCGCTAATAGACCTATCGCATGCTTAGTCGGAGCAACCTGTATAATTTCGCCATTAACTGGAGCAACCACTTTTCCTTCTGTAGGAATAATTGCAGCACCTTCTCCCATCATCTTTTGGCTAAAGACAGGGTCAGGTACTTTTTCAATACTTACAATATCACCTGTAATTGGTGAAACAATCGTTGATTCTTCCTTTGATTTATTGAATAATTTTTTAAACATATTCCAAAACCTCCTGAGTCGATTCTTTTTATGTATTATCTGCAGGATACAGGTGAATTACCCAAAATAGAATGAAAATAAACAGGCATGGCGAAACGAAAGGTAGAAGAATCCTTCTCCTCATCGTTATCACCATGCCTGATCGAATCAGTAACATGTGATCCATATTCATTTATCACTAATATATTATCATTCATTATGGTGTGTTGCAATATGGAGAAAAACTTCGAATTCTATCGAAATATAGCCTTCGGTAGAAACGCAGACACTAGCCAATTTGGCGCATCCACGATTTCACTAATTCGTAAATCAACGGCTACACTACATAGCATATAGGCTTCTTGTTCATTCATACGATAAATATCTACTAAGTATTCAATCATGTAACGGATTGCATTCCGAGATGCTTCTACTAAGTCTTCTCCATGACCTGTGGTCACATAATACCCTTTACTATCGGCTTCAGGAGTTGGCGGCCCAGGTATTTCGTATCTTGGCTCAGCAATTGTTTTTCCTTTGTGTAATGTAAATCTTACCGTTGTTTCCATTGATGCTTCAATTGCAGTTCCACATACCTCCCCATCACCCTGTGCTGCGTGTGTGTCCCCTATCGAGAATAGTGCTCCTTCTACGAATACAGGTAGATACAACTTAGTGCCTTGGGTGAGATGGCGAATATCCATATTTCCTCCATTTTTTCGAGGGGGTACAATACTGTGATTGCCAGGCTCGGGTAAGGCTAAGCCAATTGTACCCGGGAACGGTTTAATAAATAAATCAATACCATGAAGAAATTCTGCTTTGTTTCGGTCCTTTAAATCAAACGTCTTAATAGCTGGGTTCTTGAATTCTTCTGCAAGGAGTCCAAATCCAGGTATAATTGCAGTCCAGCCCCAATCTAGCTGTCGAAAATCTAACATCTCTATTTCCAATGTATCTCCAGGCTCTGCACCTTTTATATAGATTGGTCCTGCGACAGGATTTACCTTTTCAAAGTCGAGCTTTGCTACATCCTCATGCTTGGAGTGTTTCGTAAATTGACCACCAGATGCCTCTGTAATCTCATATGTAATAATCTGTCCCGAATCTACCTCGGCAATAGGTTCTAAAGAATTATCCCATCCATGATGACTGTGCGAATGAAAGTCATGGATGGTAGTATATGGATGATGATGGTGGTGAATCGTCATAGTTTTTCTCTCCCCTCCGATATATTATGACTATTATATAATATTCAGATAGATTAAACACCTCTTAATTTGGCGGGAAGGTTATTTAACAAAGAGAACTCTAGTAGGGACAACGACCTGTCCCCGTGTCCCACTAGAATTCTGTTTGTATGGTTTGTTGGATTTCTTGGAGGTTTTTTTTCATGTTGGCTTCGACCGCTGCAACATATGCGGCTTCTACTAGTGGGGCGTCTATTATTTTTACGTCTATGGCTGCTAGCATTTCGATTGCAACTTCCGCGTTCATTTTGGCACTGCCAAGATCATAAAAAACGAGGGCACCTTTTCCCGAGTTTGCATTTCCTATTGCTGTCATGATTTTTTCTACACTTGTACCGATGTCATTTTCATCTGTTCCGCCGGCTATTTCTATTGGCACATCATGGATTACTTGGCGAATAATCTCTAATAGACCTTCTACTAGTTTAGGGCTATGGGACACTAGAACAATTCCTACATACTCCATCATTCCTTCTCCTTTAGCACTTTAGCTAATGCTTCAAACATATAGAAGGAGGAGGCAGAGCCTGGATCAATATGACCAAGGGACTTCTCTTTAAAATAAGCTGCCCTTCCTTTGGTTGCAATCGTATTTGTTGTTTCTTCCATGGCTCTCTTAGCAGTTTCCATCAGCCTATCGGATGTGACATCCTGATTGGAAAAGTGTTCCACTACTGGGCTCCAAACATCGATAAGCGTTTTTTCTCCTGCATTAGACTTTCCACGTTGCTTTATTCCATCCAGTGCTACTTGTAAGCCTTTCGTGAAATCCTCCATGCTGACCGAATTCAATCCTTTAATAGCCATCGACATCTTTAGAAACGCCGTACCGTATAATGGACCTGATGCTCCACCAACTTTTGAAAGCAGTGTCATCGAAACATTTTTTAACACTTCAGATGGTTCCTGGTATTCATTAGTTTGAAGCTTATTCATTACCTCCTGCAGCCCTCTTGCCATGTTTATACCATGATCGCCATCACCAATAGGCTGATCAAGGGAGGTTAAGTAATTCTTCTGTTGTTGAATTGTTTCATTCGTTAATTCGATCCATCTCATGAAATCGTTGACGTTTAATTCCACGAAACCTCTTCCTTCCTTTCACTATATACGAAACGCAGGTGCTTCTGATGCCGCATCTAACAGTTCTTTTAATTCGTCATCAACCTTTAATAGGGAAACAGAGCATCCCGCCATTTCTAGAGATGTCATGTATTCTCCAACAAAAGTTTTATACACGTTAATACCTTGTTCTTCTAAAATTTGATGAATCTTCTTATTCAGAATATAGAGTTCCATTGCTGGTGTGGCACCTAGACCATTTACTAATACCGCTACCTCACCGGAGAAATCGTAGTCTGCTAGAATCTTATCTGTTAAAGCAATGGCAATCTCATCTGCACTAGTAATCGAACCTCGGTTTATTCCAGGTTCACCATGTATTCCCATGCCAATTTCCATTTCGTCTTCCTCTAATTCAAAGCTTGGCGTTCCCGCAGCAGGTACAATACAAGGTGTTAAGGCCATCCCCATCGAGCGAACATTCGCTACTACTTTTTCCGCTACCGCTTGAACCTCTTCTAAACTGCCGCCAGCCTCTGCTTTTGCACCAGCGATTTTATGAACGAAGACGGTCCCCGCAATCCCTCTTCGCCCAGTAGTGAATGAACTATCTTCTACCGCAACATCATCATTGACGATTACATGAGATACCTTAATACCTTCCGCTTCTGCTAGCTCCTGTGCCATTTCAAAGTTCAACACGTCACCTGTATAGTTTTTAATTACTAAAAATACTCCTGCACCACCATCGACTGCTCTGATTGCCTCTAACACTTGGTCTGGAGTTGGTGATGTAAAAACCTCTCCACATACCGCAGCATCAAGAACACCTTTACCAATATATCCCGCATGGGCAGGTTCATGACCACTACCCCCACCACTAACAAGGGCTACTTTACCTTGCACTGGTGCATCCTCCCTAGCAACTACAAAGGTTTCTGGTACTTGCTTTAGCGTTGCTGGGTTTGCCATAATCAAACCATCAATCATATCCTGAACAACTTGGTTTGGATCATTTATTATTTTTTTCATCCGAACATCCCCCTATTAAATAGATGCAAATGGTTAACAGTACTGTTCTATTCAAGTGAGTAATTCTCTGTGCTCTCTGCCTAAAATGGCCCTACATGAAATTCACGAGGGCCATTTTGGTGTTAGAATTTACTGTTTAAATTTTAAAGATACGTGTCGCTTCTACCGCTTTCTGCCAGCCTGCATATAAGCGGTCCTTTTCATCAGCTTCCATTGTATTCTCGAATGTTTTATCAATCTGCCACTGTTTTGCAATTTCTTCTTTATCCTTCCAATAACCAACAGCAAGACCTGCAAGGTATGCAGCACCTAAAGCAGTGGTCTCCTGAACAACCGGCCTATCTACTGGCACCCCGAGGATGTCACTTTGGAATTGCATTAAGAAATTATTTTTAACTGCCCCACCATCGACACGTAATGTCTTTAAATCAATACCAGAGTCAGCGATCATTGCATCTAATACATCTCTTGTTTGGTACGCAAGGGATTCTAATGTAGCACGGATAAAGTGGTCTTTAGAAGTTCCACGTGTTATTCCAAATACCGCCCCACGGGCATCACTGTCCCAATATGGTGTACCAAGACCAACAAAAGCAGGAACTAAATATACCCCCTCTGTCGATTCAACCTTTTCTGCATATCCTTCACTATCAGGGGCATGTTGAATCATACGTAGTCCATCTCGTAACCACTGAATTGCTGAGCCCGCTACAAAGATACTCCCTTCAAGTGCATATTCTACTTTCCCATCTACCCCCCATGCTAAAGTAGTAAGGAGACCGTGGTCCGATTTAACCCCTTTTTCGCCTGTATTCATCAACATAAAACAACCTGTTCCATACGTATTCTTTGCCATTCCCTTTTCAAAACACGCCTGGCCGAATAATGCTGCCTGTTGATCTCCAGCAATTCCAGCAATCGGCACTTCTAAACCAAAGAAATGGTAATCTACTGTATGTGCATAGATTTCAGAAGACTCGCGAACCTCTGGTAGCATACTCTTTGGTACGGTTAAAATTTCTAATAATTCATCATCCCATTTTAAATCATAAATATTAAACATTAATGTACGAGACGCATTGGAATAATCAGTTACATGCGCTTTACCACCAGATAATTTGTACACCAGCCATGTATCGATCGTTCCAAACAATAAATCGCCATTGTCTGCCTTTTCTCTTGCCCCTTCCACATTGTCGAGAATCCATTTTACTTTCGTCCCAGAGAAATACGCATCAATTAAAAGTCCTGTCTTATCTCGAAACAAGTCATTGTAACCCTTTTCATTTAGATCCTTACAAATATCAGCTGTTTGACGAGATTGCCAAACAATTGCTTTATAAACTGGTTTTCCTGTATGTTTATCCCAAACAACGGTTGTTTCCCTTTGGTTAGTAATTCCAATACCAGCAACCTGGCTTGGTTCCACATCTGCCTTACGAAGTACTTCCGCCATACAAGCTAGAATAGAGGTCCAAATCTCATTAGCATCATGCTCAACCCAGCCTGGCTTCGGAAAGAATTGCTCAAATTCCTGTTGTGCTGTTTCAATAATTTGTCCCTTATGATTAAATAAAATTGCCCTTGAACTAGTTGTACCTTGGTCTAGTGCTAGTATATATTTTTCTTCCATCGTGACACTCCTCTCAACTTATAACACGCTTTATTAGGATTCATTCTATCGTTTTTCACGTAATTATCCAACACGTTTTCCCTGCATTTTAAAATCCTCTGCTACTGCTCCAATGATTACGACTAACATTAAGACACTCGTCACCCAGAAAATTGGTGTAAAGCTTTGTTCAAACATCGCCTTATAGAAAACGGCACCGTAAATCCCCCCGAAAATCGGTCCTAATACCGGGATCCAAGAATACCCCCAGTCGGAATCACCTTTACCAGCAATGGGAAGAAGAAAGTGAGCAATTCTCGGTCCTAAATCACGAGCGGGGTTAATCGCATATCCAGTCGGACCACCTAAAGACATTCCGATTGCAACAATTAGTAAACCAACAATTAATGGATTTAGCCCTTCCGTAAATTCATTCGCTCCAATAAACATTAAACCAAACAATAAAACAAATGTGCCAATTGTCTCTGTTAAAAAGTTTGCTAATGTACTACGCTCAGCTGGTGCAGTTGAAAATACTGCTAGTTTCGTAGCTGGATCATCTGTTTTTCGCCAATGAGCAAGGTAAGTTAAATACACGATAGTAGCCCCAATAATTGCACCTAGCATTTGTGCCGTAATGTAACCTGCTACATTTGCCCACTCAAATTCACCTGCTACCGCAAATCCTAGCGTCACTGCCGGGTTAAGATGCGCACCAGAGATACTTCCTACAGCATATACCCCCATCGTAACCGCAAGACCCCATCCAATGGTAACGACTACCCAGCCAGCCCCTTCTGCCTTAGAATTTTTTAATACGACTCCTCCTACAACGCCACCACCAAAGATGATTAAAATCATGGTGCCAATCACTTCTGCCAAAAACTCTGACATCACTAAACACCCCTTCACTCATAATTTAGGAAAATTGGCTTATCATTCCGAGTAGAGAGCATGGACCAATTTCTCTAGTACACTATATTCTAGGGCGGAATATTCCATTCCTATTTTTTGCTCTATTTATAATGATAATCAAAGAAGAAAATCTACCATATAAATAGAGTTCGACATTTAGTAGGAAAAAAATGTATAATAGTATGCGAGTTTACTATTTTCGGGAAAGATGGGTTTGATGATGGAAGAAAAGTTATTATTTCGTTTAGAAGAATTTATTGACGCACCTATTGAAGTAGTATTTGATTATGTAGATGATGATGAAAAGATAAAGCTTTGGAATGACTATATGATTGAAAATATTTATGAAAATGAGACGAAGAAGAACACTCCCGGATCGAAGTTTATTTCGGTCCAACAGTTTGGTAGAAAAAAGATTTCTGTTGAAGTGGAACTATTAGAATTCGAACCACCGAATAAAATTATTATGGTTTCCGATTCTAAAGAAGGGACTAGTTATACTAGATACTTTTTAACGAGAGAATATGATGGAACAAGACTGGTAATGGAATCCAGCATAATTCCTAAAAATACTTATTATCGTATCCTAACGAAGCTTTTTGGCGGTCTTGGTAAGTACGTTTATGAAGAACAGATACAAGCATTGAAGGATTATGTTGAATTGAGAGATTTTGAAGATTAACAAGTATATAAAAGTCGGAGCTTGTCCTGACTTTTTTAAAACAGGATAAGAAAACTCGCTTTCCGTTGGAAGCGAGTTTTCTTATGTATCTATTTTCCCATTACTAAACGAATGAACATCTTACCAATATTAATAATCGCACGCTCGTCCACATTAAATTTCGGATGATGATGGGGATAATCTGCATGTAACTCCGTATTTTTACCACCTACGATAAAATATACACCAGGAATTTCTTTTTGATAAAAAGCAAAATCCTCACTTCCCATCATCGGAACTCCAGTTATCAGATTCTTTTCTCCAAATAATTCCTTAGCAACTTCCTCCACATATTTGGTTTCGTTAGGATCATTGTAGATGGATGGACAGTCTTTCACATACTCATATTCAACTTGTGCTCCATTTGCTGTGCAAGTTGATTTTGTTACAGCTTCTATAGCTTCCTCAATAATCGAACGAGCCTCTTCATCAAATGTACGCACGGTTCCTTTTATAACCGCTTTATCTGGAATAATATTATTCGCCTCGCCACTTACAAAAGAACCAACTGTTAAAGCAGCAGCTTGTAATGGACTCACTCTTCGGCTGACGATTTGTTGAAGATTCACTACTAATTGACTTCCCGTAACAATTGGGTCAACCGTTAAATGTGGCTCAGAACCATGTCCACCTTTACCATAAATCACAATATTAAAATCATCTTGTGCAGAGGAGGCATATCCTTCTTTCACACTAACTGTTCCAAACTCTTCTGTAGACATAACATGTGCACCATAAATGAGATCAACGCCATCTAAGCAACCATCCTCAATCATAGGCTTTGCACCACCTGGCGTAGCTTCTTCGGCAAATTGGTGAATAAATTTTATTGTTCCAGGTATATGTTCTCTCACTTCACTTAACACTTTCGCAACACCTAGAAGTGCAGCTGTATGTAGGTCATGCCCACATGCATGCATCACGCCAGGAACAGTAGATTGATAAGGTACATTCGTTTCCTCTTGAATAGGTAGTGCATCAAAGTCCGCACGCAACGCTATCGTTTTACCAGGTTTACCACCTTCTAACGTTCCTACAACTCCTCTTCCACCAACCTCAGTCCTTACCTCTATTCCAAGCTGACTCAAATAATCCGCAATTTTCTTAGGCGTTCTCACCTCGTGATGAGATAATTCTGGATACATATGAAAATCCCTGCGGATTTCAACTAACTCAGGATAAATTTCTTCTAATCTTGTAAATATAGTTTCTAACATCTTTGAATTCCTCCGTTTTTTCTAGGTTGTTTTTAGTTAATGTACACATCAGTTGTATCAGTATAGGCTAATCGCACGAGTTATGGACGCGCAGGCATGACAGGAATCTCGCGCGAACTTGGAACTATATCACGCGTGTCTGGAACTACGTCACGCCGACCTAATATTATGTTAGGCGAGTATTGGTCGTGGTCGCGCAGCCCCATTTTCTCGCGTAAGTTTGTTAATCCTGCGCGCGAGTTCATATTAATCTCGCGTTGTATACTAACATCTGGCGTAACTTTTCTTTCTTTCACCCTATACTCTTTGTAACCAGCGCGACCAAAGGATAATCTCAATCGAGATATGCATTTTGTTGCGCTAGCATAATGAATTCTAACGCGAGCTGTTCCCAAGTCGCGCCAGATTAAGATATTTCCGCGCGAACCAGTAACCAAGTTGCGCTAGAACCATAATCCCGCGTAAGTTTCATGACTTCTCGCGTAACTATATAAAATTTCCGCGTCACTTCTATACACTCGGCGCGAAATGCATCGCTTCTCGCGTGACCTATCCCTACTATCCTACCAAATAAACATATGAGCTACAGTAATGAAGATAGCACCTAATGCATATTGGATAAGAATTAATGGTAAAGCCCATTTCACCCACTTGATCCATGGGATTTTAGCTAGTGCTAATGATGCCATTAACACTCCAGCTGTTGGGGTTAATATATTCGATATTCCGTCCCCATACTGAAATGCTAGAACAGCAGTTTGTCGATCGACTCCAACTAAGTCACCAAGTGGTGCCATAATTGGCATACTAATTGCTGCTTGACCACTTCCAGATGGAACAATGAAGTTTAATAGACTTTGCACAACATACATACCAAGTGCAGAAAGATAAGACGGCAATTCCGCTACTAAACCTGAAACATAGAATAGAATCGTATCAATTGTACTAGAGTTTTGTAATAACACGAGTATTCCATATGCAAACCCTACAATTAATGCACCCATTACCATTTCCTCACAGCCTTTTACAAAGGCGTTGGCAATTTGATTCACTTTCATTTTATTAATAACTCCAACAACAATCCCCATGATGAGGAATAATGAAGCTATTTCGGTAACATACCAACCTTCTAATATAACACCTAATGCTAATGCAACAATGGTTAAAGCAAGTACCGCTAAAATCACCATTTGTCTTTTCGTTAACGTTTGTTGTTCATTTATCTCTGGATTACGCTCACGTTTTAAATCCTCTTCATACATTAAGCTTTTCGTCGGATCCTTCTTTACTTTTCTAGCATAAAGCATGACATATAAAATCGTAACTCCGACAAAAATGAACCAGAATACAAAACGAACTCCCATTCCCGAAAACGTAGGTAAACCGGCAATGCCCTGTGCGACTCCTACTGTAAATGGATTCATGAAAGCCGAGCCAAATCCTGCATAAACACTGGCTAATATCATCGCAGTACCAGTCATGGAATCAAAGCCCATTCGAATAGCTAGTGGAATAGCAATCAAAATAAATGGAATTACTTCCTCTGCCATTCCCCAAGTTCCACCACAAATAGCAAAGAACAGCATGATAACAGGGATTAGCAGTAACTCTTTACCGGCTAATTTTCTAGTCAGTGAACCAAAGGCTGCTTCAATCGTATTCGTTGCTCCTAGAATGCCAAAAGCTCCTCCAACGATAAATATAAAGAAGATAATTTCGGATGCATTGACCATTCCAATATGTACGGCATCAAATAAATCTAAGAAGCCTGTAGGATTGGAATCAATAGTTTGATAGGTTCCATCCACCACAATAGAACGCCCATTTTCATCGGTAGTTCGTTCATATTCTCCGGCTGGGATTACATAGGTAACCAACGCAGTAATAATCATTAAGGCAAATAAAATAACAAACCCATGTGGAAATTCAAATTTTTTACGAGGTTTTACTGTTTCTGTACTCATGATGCACTTCCTTTTTTTTTATAAGATGTGCATAGAGAAAACCTAAACAAGGGGATGATGTAGTATATGAGGCTTATGTATAAGTATAGGAGTATGATGATTCATAACCTATAAAAACACAAAAAGCAACGATAGGAAAATAACCTACCATTGCTTATAAACACAATACGTTATCCTCCATCCTGATCAGTAGTTCTCCATGCTTTAAAACACGCATGACAGTATGCCCCTTATTCAGAAGACACACCAGCAATAATGAAGTTGACCTTCAGTACGCTTCGGCAAATAATCCTTTTGGCAATCCTCATCGATGTCATACTCCGATTGCTTACTCATATTACTCGCACCTCTACCTCATCGAATGACAAGGTTCAATATGAAATTATATTTACTATATACAGAACTTTTCTATTTGTCAAGATAATATTATTCTTCCCTACGAACAACCTCGTCCTTTAACACCCACCAGAAAGACACAACTATCCCAGTAATAATTATCAAAAACGGTGCTACAAAGATTAAAAATTCATCCACCGTACTTCACCTCAATGTTCATGATCTGATTTTCCACTAACATAATCTTTATTAAACAAGAAGAGTCTCAACAATAAATAAAGTGATGGAATTAGCAAGGCCAATCCTGCAATGAATGCAATAATCAAGGAAACTGCCATTGCCTCATTCGTAAAGCTATCGTATAACGTAAGGTGTGGATAAAGTAAATAAGGGTAATGTGATATGCCATACCCATAGAATGCAAAAGCAAATTGACCAATGAGCAAACTAAAGGCTACACCGTAATGTTTTCGCCTCCAAAGGAGCCATACTGTTCCAATAAATAAAACAGCTGAGATTAAAAACATCCACCATAATGATAGGATTCGCTCGTAATGCTCTGCATTATGAGACCTTAACTCGTAAATGATTCCTCCTGCTGTAATGATAGTAGGCAGAGACCAAATTAATGCATAACGACGAAGCAATTCAGTCGCAGGTGTATCATTTGCTTTATCCGCATACCATGTTAAAAATACAGCTGATATATATAGAACCGCAGACAGACTCAACACAACAATACTCCATGTTAAAGGACTAGTAAACAATGCCCAATAATCGAGTACCGGATTCCCATTCACCATGGAAACAAAACCGCCTTCAGAAATGGTGAGTACAATGGAAAGTGCTGCTGGTAGCAATAAACCGGACAAACCATACATAAAAGCATATCCTTTATGTGAACGCGCTCCGTACGTTTCAAATGCATAATAAGAACCACGGATTCCTAGTAAGATAACAGCGATACTAACCGGAACTAATAGGGTGGTTCCATAATAAAACGCAGTACTCGGGAAGAATCCTACCATCCCAACAAAGAAAAAAACTAAGAACACATTCGTTACTTCCCAAACAGGTGATAAATATCGTTGAATAATTTTCGTTAGGATATGCTGCCTTTTCGTAAAAATACCATAGGCATTAAAGAAACCAGCCCCAAAATCAATGGATGCAACAATGATATACCCGAATAGAAATGTCCAGAGTACGATAATCCCAATTATCTCTAGATTGATAATCATGTTTGCACATCCCCTTTTCGTTCCATCAGTTCACGTTCGACTGGATTCCTCCGAAACATTCTACTCAACACAACAACCGATCCAATCCCCAGAATTAGATATAAGCCACAGAATAGTAAGAGCATTAAGTCTACATCATTACTTGTTGTAGCTCCTTCTGCCGTACGCATAATCCCACGAAGAATCCATGGTTGTCGACCAACCTCTGCTAGCCACCAACCTGCTTCGATTGCGATAATTGCTAAAGGTCCACCAAGAACGATTAACCACCGATACGGCTTGGTCTCCGTAAAAGTCCACCCTCTTGCTCTACTAAAAATGTATAACAGGGATACCACAATCATTAACATTCCTATTCCAACCATGATATTAAAAAGATAATGGATATACAATGGGGGCCTATCCTCTTCTGCAAACTGGTCTAACCCAATTACTTCAGCAGTTGGCGAACCATGGGCTAAAATACTTAACGCATATGGAATTTTTAATGCATACTTAATTTCCTCTTCCTCATTCATAATTCCGAATAGGATAAGCTCTGCATTTTCACTTGTTTCAAAATGCCATTCTGCTGCCGCCAGCTTTTCGGGCTGATACTCTGCCAAGTACTTCCCAGATAAATCACCAACAATTAATGATGTTATAGAAAAAATCAGCCCTACCTTCATGGTTAAAAATAAAGCTTTCTTATGATAAATATGATTCGATCCTTTTAACAATCGAAATGCTGCAATAGAGGCAAGAACAAACGCTGACGTCATATAAGCTGTTCCAACGACATGTGATACTTTAGTAGGCATTGCAGGGTTAAACATTGCCTTAATTGGATTAACATTCACTAGTTCTCCATTCACTAAATCAAACCCTTGTGGTGCATTCATAAACGCATTCACAATCGTAATAAACACTGCTGAAAATGACGCCCCAATCGCAACCGGAATTAAGAGTAATAAATGCTTTCGCTGATTTTCAAAACGATCCCAGGTATACAAATAAATCCCTAGAAATATAGCTTCAAAGAAAAATGCGAACGTCTCCATGAACAATGGTAACGCAATAACATTACCAGCTAATTCCATGAAATTTGGCCATAGTAATGAAAGCTGTAACCCAATTGCTGTCCCCGTTACAACCCCTACAGCAACCGTAATGATAAACCCTCTAGTCCACCTTCTGGCAAGCAATATGTAATGTTCATCATTCTTCTTTATTCCTACCCAGTGAGCAATCATAATCATCAGTGGTACTCCTACCCCTAAGGTAGCATAAATAATATGAAAAGATAACGTAGTTTCCGTTAGGATTCTACTGTAATATACCGCTTCTTCATTAATCAACAGTCTCCCTCCTTTATCCGCTTACTACTCTGCCGATGATGGATAAGAGCATGATTGCTGCCACAATAAAGGTTAACCATACTAATTTCCTTTCATGGCTTTGGTACATCGTATTTGTCTTCCTATGTTGTGTGCTTTTTCCCATTTGTTTCATCGGAATTCATCCTCACCACATGTGATAATCTATCGGAATTATTATGGGCAAATGACGAAATTTTATCCTTAATCCTCCTATCAAAAAAGGTGATGGAAGAAAACTTCCATCACCTTTTCTACAATTACCCGATTACCTCATACCATCTTGGAATTGTTTTATTAAATCGGTTATGATCGTGAATAACATCTAGAGAATAAGCAAGCATTTTATCAAAGTTTCCCATTTGCTTTCCCCATACAAGCGCACTTACAATATGCATGGCACTGTATAGGGAATATAACTCCCAAAAGTTTCCGATACCTGTTTTGGAGTGATATCCATCGATTATTCCTCTCGTAAACGGAACACTAATTCTACTCGAAAAAAAACCTAGTTTATGTAAATCATGAATTGGGTCTCCCCAATCCATTCGCTGAAAGTCTATTATTCCACCAAACTTCCTATCGTTTATTAATAGATTAGAAGGGTGAAAATCATCATGTTGAAACATATTTGGCTGTCCTTGCATCTGGCCCATATTGTCCTGTATATAGGAGGTTAGCATTGCTCTCACGTTTTCATCCACTTCCAGCGACTCGAACTGTTCCAAATACTTTTCTGTCTTTTGTCTTTTATGTTCATACCAAGTAGGGATATTTTTTGGTGCTGGGTATTTATGCAACTTTTTCAATTCTTCCCCCGCAGTGTATCCAGCATGATACTGTTCCTCATTTGTTAATTTCTTTAGGGAAACCTCAGCATCCTCACCAGGGAGATACGTTAATATCATGAATGCTTCCTTTTTTTCATAAATATTTCCATATTCAATTGCTTCTGGTACATACTTGGAGTATACATGTAACTTCTGAATCGTTTCAAATTCCGTTCTTCGTCTTGCATCATTCTCATCCGCAAAGATTCGCAATAAATAGCGATTATCCAGTACAAACTTTTGATCAAAGGAAAATCCCTTATCAATTTTCACAACACGCTTCGCCGATGCTAGCAATGGTATGTATGCTTGGTATTCATTCATTGCTTCCCCTCCGTCCTAATTCAACTATATTTATTAAGAAACTTATATAATACAGTAAATTTTCCAGTTTTACTAATCTTTAAGAAAAGTGCAAATCGCCCACTTTACGACGTACGGACTGGGCCTGGACAAGCCAGGTGGGTCTTCGTAAAAAAACACGAATTACGAAAATCTCGTAATTCGTGTTCTCACAAAAATGGGGGGATTAAGTTCTTAATAAGAGTATTACCTCTATTTTCTTAAATATACATAAAACTAGAAATCTAGTTATAAGAATTTTTCTTCTAGTAATTTACCCAAGATCGTTCATAGATCTCTATTAAATGCGGATCTATCAACGTATTGGGCTTTAATTCAAGTCTTACGCCATTTTTATCATGCATTTCTTTATCTTCATCCTTGCCAAATACGGTTAATACAGGAAGCATATCATTGGTTAGAAATTCGGTATCAACTGTGATGTCTATCTCTGTTAGTTCAATCTCTTCACGACTTGCCATGACAAAACCCCAATTTCCAAAGCTAGGCACATCCACATGCAAATTCTCTACAAATAACCCAGTAGAAGCCACTGTTTCTGAAATTGTCCAGTATACTTCCCTAGCAAAAACCGGACTTGTTGCTTGAATCATTACCGCTCCACCAGGCTTTAGATGGTTACGTACCAAGGAATAAAATTCCTTCGTATAAAGTTTGTTTAAGCTTTCATTATTTGGATCTGGTAAATCCACAAGAATGACATCGTACCATTCATCTGTCTCTTCTAAAAATCGGAAGGCATCCTCATTCTCCACATGAACCTTATTATGCATTAACGCCCCGTTATTAACCTCTAATAAAAGTTCGTTGGTATTGGCCAATTCAATAACCACCGGGTCCAAGTCAACCAGTGTAATCTTTTCAATGGTATCATATTTAAGAATTTCCTTTGCTGCGACACCATCACCACCACCTAGAATAAGAACATTTCTAGGTTGTTCTGCATAGGCCATAGCAGGATGGACGAGTACTTCATGATAACGATGCTCATCTATTGTACTAAACTGTAGTTGCCCGTCTAGGTAAAGTCTGATATCGTCAGCATCCTTTGTCACTGTTATTTTTTGATAACGGCTTTCTTCCATATGGATAATCGGATCCTTATATAGTTTTTGTTCAAAACTAAAGGCCATTTCTTCCCCAAAAAATAATCCGATTAGCAAGACAATCCCGATTCCTACTCCAATAACTGCATGTACCAGATAATGGCGGATTTCTTTACGGAATAAATATAATACGATTAAGGCCACTAATAGGTTAATACAGCCGACTAAAAAGGCTGTTTTGACCATTCCGAAATACGGACGAAATACAAACACGAATAGTAAACCACCAAGTAATCCACCAGCATAGTCGGAAAATAATACCCGAGCTGTACTCTTGTTTAACGTAACCCCGATTTCATTTGCTTTTCGAATTAAAATGGGCAGTTCCACTCCAGTTAAAGCCCCAACTAATAACGTGATAAAATATAGAAAGAGTGCGTCTGTTCCTTCAGGGGCAAAAGCAGTAATTCCAAACATCGTAAAGCTAGAAAAACCACCAATAATCGCGACACCAAATTCAATCCAAACAAATGTAATGATGAGGTTTTTCATAAACTTCTCACTTAAACTCGCACCAATCCCCATACCAGTAAGAAAGAGAGAAATCGTCAGTGTATATTGTTTTACTCCATCCCCTAGTATGTAGGAACCTAATGCGCCAAACAATACTTCAAATACAATCCCACAAATGGATACAATCCCAGAGGACCAATAAATAATTTTACTTTGTCTTATTGCCGCTTCATTCAAACTCCATGCCCTCCATCATACGAAAAGATCTCAATTTCCTACTAAACTAAAAAATAGACGACCAAGCAAATGCCTGGCCGCTAGAAGTGATGTTACGTGATGGATGCACCAATTACCATTGCTAATCCTATCGATACCCCCATGGACATTAGTCCGACTGCTATATTGTTCTTTGCCAATTGCTCTTCAACAGAGAAATTTTTTGTAAACAGATCGAATAGAAAATAAGCTATCATTTGTAAAATAACACCAAAAACACCCCAGATGATTGTTTCCCAAATGACGTCACTATTGTATACAGCAAATGATAAAATAATACAAATCCCAATGACCTTACCAATGATTGATAAGGATACAGCAATATTTCCATTTTTTACTTCTTCCATATCCTTATACTTTCGCGTTAAGTTTTCAAAAAGGAATAACCCTATTAGTACAATGACAATGGATACTACAAAATAAACAAACGTTAAAATAAATGGTTCCAACAATTCGTACGCCTCCCTTATTCTATTTACCTGTTCCTGGACCTCCACCACGGAATGTTGTGTTGCCTCGACTCGGTGTACCTAGTCCTCCCATTCCAGTGTATGTCCCCCGATACTTCTTACCCCAATCATCTACGTCTAGTACCTCTTCTAATAACCTAAGGGTAAAATATGTACTTAAAAAATTCGGTGAATAATTGCGTCTGACAAACTCATCACTTGCTACTTCAATTAAGAGGACACTAGTATCTGCTTCACTCTCACGTAATGTAATAAATTCATTCTGATAGATTAAAATTTGCTGATTATCCTTGACCTCACTTATCTCAGAAGGCTCGATATTATTGCTTAATAGTGAACTGAGTTCCGTCAATTGGAAACGAGTAGTTGCAAATATTTCCGCATTGCTCGAATCCCCTTCTATCGTGGTTATCTTAGGAAAATTCGCTTCAATTACATCATCGATATCATAGTTGGAGGAATGTTCAATTGTTTCAATGATGTGGTCTTTCGATGGTTCTTCAGGAACATCTTGGGCGGTAATGGATTCTGCACTATTACCACCGTTAGAACATGCGGATAGGAGAATGAATAAAAATAGCAAACAAATGCCTACCATACCTTTTCTACACAAACCAATCCCCCTCTCAAAAAAGAGCAGCCTTTTTAGCAAAGTACTGCCCCATTTGTTATTTATATTACGATTACGATTACTTCTTGCCCATTTTTTCTTTTAATGCAGCTAACTCATCATCAACAGCATTATTTTTATTCAACGCGTCAAACTCATCATCCAATGTTCGACTAGCAGAAGATAAATCTTCACTAGTTTCCGCTTCTGCTTCAAAACGTAACACTTTTTCCTCCATGCGTTCAAAACCTTGGCGTGATTGATCATTCCCAATATTAGACATCGCACGATTAATCTTTGTGCGAGTCTTTGCAGATTCAGCACGGGCTTTTAATGAATCTTTCTTCAAATTCATTTGCTGATATTCTTTTTTCATTTCATCCAACTTAGACTTTAACATTTCCGAATCTTGTTTCGCTCTTTCCCAAGAATCTGTTAAGGTTAGGGCAGTGGACTCATGTTGTTTTTTATCCTCTAATGCACGACGGGCTAAATCATCATCCCCTGCAACAATTGCTTGTTCTGCTTGCTTTTGTCTTTTTTCAACCATAGCATTCGCATCATCTACTTTTCGCTTCAGCATTTTCTCATTTGCGATTTGTTTCGCAACAGAGCTTTCTACTTCACGAATATCCTCAGCCATCTCACGCATAAATTGGTCCAGCATTTTCACCGGGTCTTCCGCTTTATCTAACATGGCGTTTAACTCAGAATTCACAACTGTTTTGACACGCTTAAAAAATTTGAACATCTTGTTTCCTCCTTGATATGGTATTTATTTTGATCCTGCCATTATTTTAATTTCATATTCTTCAATCGGATAGCCTACACTTACTTCAATCTCGGTTCCCCATGCCTCTATACTTAAGAAGCTCTCTTCATCACCATCCGAATAATCGGCATAGTCTACTACAGAACCATGAATATTTTTGCTTCGGCCCTCACCAATAACCCTAGCATTACCAGATTCCTCCAAATAATAAGTCTTGTTATCAAAGGTAAGCTTCTTCGGGTATGGTTTCGATACCGGTAGCTGAACTTTTTTATAAATGCCTAGTTCTAATTCTTCATCCATTTCAGCTGCCAACCAAATTGTATCACGGCCCTCCAAAAGCTGATACCCATACCATTCATAGTTTCCATCTCGATAAGTGATTTTGCCTACTACTTCATAATCCGTCAGATCATAATTAATGATATCCCCAATTTCAATGGATAAAGCCGTTCGTTCTTTGGGGGCTGGCGCTATCTGTTTATTTTTGGAGAATAGTTTTGAAAACAAGCCCATCACGTCACCTCACATCTATTCCTAGATTACTACCTTATAATAAAATTGTATCACAAGTATTCTATTGTGATACCTGCTTAACTCGTTATACGAATGAAACTCCCCATAAGTTTCAGATTCCTTGTCATTTTTTGTATCACTTTTCTTAACCTATGATGAAGTAACATATTTATTGCAATTTAAATAGACACCACGAAGAATTTTATATGTTATGCTAATGATAAGACTTTTTTAAGGAGTAAATCATTATGGAAGTGATGGGCAGACAAATTATTGCAGAACTTTGGGACTGTAATTTCGAGACCTTAAATGACATTAAATTAATCGAGCAAATTTTTGTAGATGCAGCACGGAAGGCAGGAGCGGAGATTCGCGAGGTGGTTTTCCATCAATTTTCTCCTTATGGGATAAGTGGCGTTGTCGTCATTGCTGAGTCTCACTTAACCATACACAGTTTCCCGGAAAAAGGATATGCAAGTATTGATGTCTATACTTGTGGGGAAAAAATCGATCCGACCATTGCTGTCGATTATATTATTCAGTGTTTAGAATCAAGAACAAATAAGACATTAGAAATACCACGAGGTATGGGGCCTATTAAGCCTATTTTACGAAATGAATTTGGAGATCAAATTCCTCGTCCCAGCTAATACTTTCAGCGGTCAGAGAATTTATCTCTATAAAAAGACGCAAACCTTCTGGTGGCAGGTTCGCGTCTTTTCGGTCTTTAAATAGGGGGTATATGGTAATCCTGTAATCAACTAATTATCAACTTTCTAGTACTAGAATAACGAATAATTATGAACTTCCTATTAATAGAATGTTAATCTGCTGTAAAAACGCTAATCAGACTTTCTGCCTAGTATTGCCATTACTAAGAATCCCAAGCCAACTCCTATTCCAACCCTGTACCAGCTTGTTCAAATGCCATGCCAATCCCTGTTCCTAATATGATACACCCTACAAAAGCAATCCCACCCCGATTATTCATCATACTTCACCCCTTTTCATCTATCCACATCATACATTATATATACGAATGAAACTGGATAAAAATACTATAAACAATACTTTAGGAACCATCGTTCTCTATGAGGTTACTTTGTTAAATCAAAAAAGCTACATCAAGGAAGACATTAAAACAATCTTCTTTAATGTAGCATCATACATTTATAGTTCTTCCAGAATTTCTTTCGTTTTCCCATCGATAATGGACCCTTCTACTAGGTTACCATTATGGGCATTTATTACTAATGATGCGATATCAGCTTCTTCATTGTTCAGCTCAATTTCCCAAAGATCCGCACCTAATTCATTTTGATTCATCGGGATAAATTTTGTCGAATGAACCTGATCAAATTCTGCTGAAACAAACTCTTTCGCTGCTTCTATCGCATCCTCTTTTTTCATCGGTTGGTTTAAGATAAGACCAACAACTAGAATGATTGTTAAAGCTAATACAAATAACCATGCTCCTTTATTGCTAGTTTCCTTTTCCATATACCCTCCAGAAAAATCTGTTATTTCCTATAGTTTACCATACGGGGTGTATGTTCGTTAATGAATTACTATATTACTAGCGAATCCTGAGAACCTAATGTGACCACCCGCCCAACCATTCCCCAAAAAATGAAACAGAAGGATGCCATAGGGTATCTTCTGTTTCATAATGGGGAGTTCATATAATTAAAAAGTTCGATTTTAGAAAAAGAATCCGAATCTCTCTACTAAATCTAAAATTAGGCTACGTACAACAATATACGAAATGATAATGGCAAGCAACGAAGCTCCAAAACTTAGGTAAATACTTTGCTGTCTTATACTTTGAACTTTCTCGAATGTTAGTAATGCTGGAACGATGACCGTTACCAATATTAATGATAGAGCTAATGCTCCTAAAGTTAATCTAGGTGCCGCGAATAATGCCCCTAGGATTGCTACAATATGTAGAACCAATATGGGAACTAGTAAACTACCATATTGAGAGACAAATTGTTGATAAGATACGGTACTTTTTCCTAACCATTTCGCCATGGCAATCGTGCTTAGTATTCCGATTGCTAAGAATAATAACGCTATAAATGCTGAACGGAAAAGAATAGAAAAGAACGGAACTTCTACTCTAAAAATGCCGGTAAAATCCTTTGTAATAGAATGTATAATCAAATAGATTGCTAAACCAAATGTAAGAATATAGATACCACTATTAATAAGGCCTATTGTAAATAGATTCCCATCAGCTTTCAAAGCATTTGTTGGATTCTTAACATGATTTAAAAAATATGTCCCGTAGTTATTCATTGCTTTTTTCACTTTTTCAGATGTTTCATTGCTTGTAGATGTGGAAGTATCAATAGTCGTAGTTGCGGCCGTTTCCGCTTCAGCGGTTTCAGGTTGTTCCACTACTACCTCATTACCGGCAGTAAGAGCTGACCCACATTTCTCACAGTACTTTCCAGACTGCTGTTCATGTTGACAATTAGAGCATTTCATAAAATAATATTACCTCTCTTTTTAATAAAAATAATATTAGGTAACAAGGTCCCTATTTTCAAACTCCCCTTTTTAATAATTTCGACTTCTACCTAACGAACTAATCATACAACAATTTTGGACAACATCAAATAAATTTTGACGTGAATACTTTGAAATCCAGTCGTATTTCTAGGTAAGTGAGCAAAATTTATCCGTTTCTATCCGTGAGCCACCCAAAAAGCCTTTTTTGTTTAACTGCCATGGGTTTTAAACGATGAACTGACTGCCCTTCTAGTAATAGCTCAGCATTTTCAAAAAACATGTAATATACATCATGTCCATAGTTGTTCCTGATGAACTGATAAGCCTTTTGCAGAACAAACCCTCTTTCTAACATATTGTGAGCATCTGAAGCAATGAAGTGGGCTAGATTTGCTTCGACTATTTGATTGGTAAACTTTTGAATTGGACCTCCAAATTCCCCTATAAGGGACGCCGCTGTTATTTGGGCTAATGCACCCCTCTGAACTAACTCCAACAAAATTTCTGGTTCTTCCTTTATACGATGATTTCGTTCAGGATGAGCAATTATTGGGATATACCCAGCTAATTGTAATTGAGCTAGTAAAGCAAACGTGTAATGCGGAATTTCTCGAGAAGGTAATTCCAGCAGGATATAATTTGTTTCATATAGAGGACCAACGTTTCCAATATTAATTTGTTTCAGTAAGTTAGGTTGAACACGATTTTCCTGCCCGGCTAATACTCTTAACGGAATTTTTTCTTCACGTAGAGCTAATTGAAACTCTTCAATATACCTTTCTACATTATATCGTTCATTTATGTAACGTCCATTTTGATGATGTGGTGTTGCGATAATAGTATGTATTCCTTCCTCCACTGCAGCTTTTGCCATTATTAGGCTATCATTCCATGTTAAAGCTCCATCATCAATTCCAGCAAGTATATGACTATGGATATCGATCATGCTTACACACCCTTTTTATCATCTATTTTCGTTCATTATAACAAACAACTAACGATAAAAATAATAAATTTCCCCATGTGAACAACTTGGATATTTTCACCTGTTTGATTTTTCTAAAATCTTCTTTATTTTCTAACAAATTATAGGTATAATGAACTAAAGAGAGAAAGATATTTGTTGAAAATTGTCGTTTTTAACGACTTTTCATAGGATGAAAAATGGATAAGGGGGAAGCATAGATGAGCAAGCTTAATCAAATTAAGGTTAAACTTCCATTGATGATGGCTTTATTATTAATTATTCCAATGTCAGTTGTAGGACTTCTTAGCTATAACGAGACGAAGGTACTAGAGCATGCAGTGGTAGACAAAGAGGTAATGGAAAATCTAGATCCAAAGTTCGAAAAAATCTTTTTGGAATATGAAGGCATCATTTCTAGTTTGGCAGGGCTTGAAGAAATGAATTATCAAGGCTACAGTTTTCCAACCGAGATAAAAGACGGGATTACGAACATGCCATCTGTAAATGATCCAGTAAAAACTACCTTTTACGAAAAGTTCTTAACGGAAGAAGAAAATAAGCATGATTACTTATTAAATACATACATTGCAACCCTCGATGGGGAATTTTATCTTTCTAACATTCCGCCA
Organism: Ornithinibacillus scapharcae TW25; assembly: GCF_000190475.1. Lineage (GTDB taxonomy): Bacteria > Bacillota > Bacilli > Bacillales > Amphibacillaceae > Ornithinibacillus > Ornithinibacillus scapharcae. The sequence goes on along the minus strand of NZ_AEWH01000024.1, from coordinate 81,066 downwards.
AAAGAGGTAGATTTAACAGAATTTGACCCGAGAGAGCGTGAATGGTACACAAAAGCAGAAGCTGCGGCGGGAGAGGTCATTTGGACTCAGCCATACATGGATACAGGAACTGGAAAATCAACCATTACATTGGCGAAAGCCATGACGGATAGTAATGGTAGTATAATTGGTGTAGTAGGATTAGATTTTGATATGCAGAAACTTGCCATATTAGTTCGATTAGAAGTTTTAAAAACTGCCTCTATTGTGGGTGGTATAGCATTAGTGATTGGAATTATACTAGTGTTTCTATTTGTAAGACGTTTCAATCGTGACCTTGCACAAGTACAGGTTGGGATGGAAAAGCTTGCTGAGGGAGACCTAACTGTAGAAACCATTGACACGAAGCAACAAGATGAACTAGGACAATTAATTCATGGCTTTAATCGTATGGTTAGAAATCTAAGGGATTTAGTAACAAATGTCATTAAAACATCTGAGCAAGTTGCGGCTTCTTCTGAACAACTTAATGCGAATTCAGAGGAAACGTCAAAGGCTACCGAGCATATTACACTTTCCATCCAGGAAGTTTCATCAGGCGCAGAGGACCAATTAACAAGCATGCAAAAGTCAATGGAGTTTGTACGAAAAACGTTACTTGATGTACATCAGATTCAGGAAAGCACCCATTCTGTAACAGAGGCATCCCAAATTGGTTCCATTCAGGCAAAACAGGGCCAAGAAATGATCAATCAGACAATTGAACAAATGCAAGTGATTAACCAAAACACAAGAAATACATCGACTATCATTAACGATTTGGATATAAAATCAAAAGAAATAGAAAAAATCCTAACCATTATTAATGACATCGCTGATCAGACGAATCTTTTAGCATTGAATGCTGCAATTGAGGCTGCGAGAGCAGGGGAACATGGCAAAGGATTTGCTGTTGTTGCAGACCAAGTTCGAAAGTTAGCAGAGCAATCAAGTGAATCAACCAGCCAAATATCACAGATAATAGGTGAAATTCAATCCTATACTGGAAAAGCTGTGGATTCCATGGAAGTTGGGGAAAAAGCTGTGGATAAAGGTACCAAGTTTGTTAATACTGCAGGGGAATCATTTACAGAAATTTCTACATCGATTGATGGTATCGTTCAAAAAATGGAAGGTGTCGCACAAGCTATTTCCAAAATTAGCGCAAACACGGATGACCTTGTGGAATCAATGGAAAATGTATCATCCATATCAGAAAGAACATCCAACTTCACACAAGAGGTCGCAGGAGCCACAGAGGAACAAACAGCTTCGATGCAAGAAGTTGCTTCTGCAACAAGAGTATTAGCCGATATGGCATTAGAGTTACAACATTTAGCAAGTCAGTTTAAGATATAAGAAAAAATCCCTCTCCTTATTCAGACTGGAGAGGGATTTATTTTAGAATCAACGTGGATCGTGTATATCTCTTATCGCATTACTCACCATATAAAGTCCAAGCACCATAAGGGTAATGACTGCACCTGGTGCGTATGTATACCAAGGTGCACTCACGAGATAGGACTGAGAATCCTTTAACATTCTACCCCAGCTTGGGTCTGGTGGCTGAACACCAAGGCCAAGATAGCTTAATCCAGCTTCAGCTAGCATTGCCACAGCAAATGCAATAGATGCTGCAACAATTAGTGGAGATGCAACATTTGGTAAGATATGCTTGAACATAATTTTCATTTGGGATAAACCCATTAACTTTGCAGCTTGCACATATTCAAGCTCCTTACTTTGTAAAAAGCCACTCCTTGCAATTCTTGCAATTCCAGGAATAGCCATCAAACCAAGTGCGATAGAAGTATTGATCATTCCTGTACCAAACACAGCAACAAGCATTAGCGCTAAAATAATACCTGGAAATGCCATTAGTGCATCAATGACCCGCATGATGATCTCATCAATCCAGCCACCAAAATAACCAGCAACACCGCCAATTAAAGTACCAAATACCATTCCTATGGATACAGATACCGCCCCTACAAAGAATGCAGTCTGTGTTCCCTGCATAATTCTACTAAAAATATCTCTACCAAATTCATCTGTTCCAAGCAAATGGTCTGCACTAGGGGGCTTTAGCTTATTCGCAATATCCATTGAATTGACATCATAAGGTGTATAGAAAAAGCTTACGACCATCATGATAAAGAACATCATTAGGATAAACCCGCCGATAATGAGGTTTATATTTTTTCCATATGTTCGAAGATTTCTCATAAGCTCCTCCTACCCTAACCGTATGCGAGGATCTAAAATTGCATATAGGATATCAATTAGAAAATTGATAACCACCACAACAATTGTAATATACATGACAATCCCTTGAACTAGAGGAAAATCTCGATAGCTTATGGAAGTAATCAGCAAGCTACCAAAGCCAGGCAAACCAAATACTTGTTCAACTATAATGGTACCTGCTACAACCTCTGCAAATATTAGTCCAAATACCGTCAAGATTGGAATCATCGCATTCCTTAAGACATGCTTATATATTACAAAACGTTCCCCAATACCTTTACTACGGATGGTGCGTACATAATCCAATTGCAACTGCTCTATAATCGTATTCCGAATGTAACGAAACGAAATTGCAATTTGTGGTATTGCTATCGTTATCGCTGGTAACAGCAACGAACCTAATGCGCCTGTAATGCTCTCCGACCATGGAATATATCCGCTAATCGAAAAGAAAGAGAACGTCATACCTAAATAGAGCATCAACAACATTCCAAGCCAAAAGGATGGAACCGCCATCCCAACCTGCGTTAAAGAAGAAAAGATTACATCACCTAATGTATTATGTCTCCTTGCTATATAAATGCCTAAAGGAATCGAGACGATAATGACAATTGCTACGGACATTAACGCTAACGAAAGGGTCACCGGTAACCGGTCAGCAATCAATTCGGATACTGGTCTAGAAAAACGAATGGAATCACCTAAGTCACCGGTAACCACACCACTAATCCATTTTCCATATTGTTCATGGAGAGGCTTATCTAATCCGAGCTGTTTCTCCAATGTTTCAATTCTAGCCTCATCTGCTTCTGGGCCTAACATTATTCGAATAGGGTCACCAGGTATAATTTGAAATACTGCAAAGGTAATCAATGATACTAGTACCAATGTAACCAATAGCAATACTAACTTACGTATAAAATAGGCCATTCGTACAAGTCCCTTCTACTAAGGCGTATCTTACTTTCACTACTTTTTCCACTTAACCTCTGACAAGTCGTGGAAGAAATATGGGTATAATTTATATCCTTCTAGTTTTGGATTTAATGCCCAGATAATTTGATAGTCTGCCATATATACAGCCGCAGCATCTTCACTTAGAATCTCTTGTGCACGATGATAGATTTCGATTTGACGATCTACATTTGACTCGGTTAGAACGTCCTTCATTAAGCCATCAAATTCTTCGTTTGAGAAATTAAATAGGTTGCCACTGGCATCACTTTGATAACGTTCTATCGTTTCATATGGTGAAAGTTCTCCAGTGAAGTCAATAATGGTCATATCATAGTCTCTACCCTGATAGATTTTCTCTAACCAAACACCCCACTCCACAACCTCAATCTCGACATCTATGCCAACTTCTTTTAGATTTTCAACAACTACCTGTGCAACATTCGTATAAAGTGCGGCATGAGAAGAAATGGATAACGTCGTACTGAAACCATCTTTATAACCAGCTTCAGCTAATAATTGTTTCGCTTTTTCCACATCACGTGCATATGCATCTTCCAAGCCTTCTTTATGAACCTCACCAGCTGCAGGACTCATGTTAGAACCAAGCTTAGTCGCATAGCCAGAGAATGCTGCTTCAATCACATCGTCTTTATTGACAGCATAATTAATTGCCTGACGTACACGAATATCATTGAAAGGTTCTTTTAGCTGGTTATATCCAACTAACAAAACGGAATTACTATCTTGATATTCGATATTAAAATCCTTTTCTACTTCCGGCACACGGTGTGAACCAACAGCTACAATATCCATCTCCCCTGCTTGTAAGGATAATAAAGCTGTTTGATCATCAGGCTGGAAGGTAAATGTAACCGTATCCAAATACGGTAAACCCTCTTTCCAGTAATTTTCATTTTTCACTAAAACCATATTATTCTCTGGGCTATAGTTACTAAATTGGAACGGACCTGTACCAATCGGTTTTTCATTATGCTTACCATCGTTATTCTTCGGAATAATTGCCGAATGTAACGCTGTTAAATAAGACAGAAAAGCCGAATTGGGTTCTTTTAATGTAATGATAAATGTATTTTCATCTGGTGCATCTAGGGACGCAACATTTTCAAAGTTAGATGATAAGGCTTCTCCAGTTTCTACTCCCATCAGACGTTCAAAGCTGTATTGTACATCCTCTACCGTTAACGGGTCACCATTATGGAAAGTAACGCCATCACGAAGTGTAAACGTATACGTTAATCCATCCTCTGAAATGGTATAATCCTCTGCAAGTGCAGGTTGAAGGGATCCATCTGTATCACCTACTAATAATCCATCAAAAATGTTTAAAATCATTTGAAACGTAATAGATGCTTGTGCCATATGAGGATCAAGAAAGTCTGGATCATTATTAATTCGAATATTAACCCCATTGTCCTCATCGGAACCTTTACTTGCACTATTTTCTTCTTTATCAGAACAAGCACTTACAACTATGACTAGTGCTAATAACGTACTAAAGGTAATGAAGATCTTGAAAAAATTTCGCATGCAACAAACTCCTCTTTTTTAATTTGAGACAATCTTTTGTTTATGTAACTAGACCCGACAAACGAAATTATCCATGATGACATTTAATAAGAACACAAAGCTATTCCTAATTATACCGTAAATTCGTTATAATGTTAGTAAGAAAAACTAAAAAGATGAATCTTCATTCAGTTTTACTAGATTGATAACGGATTACCAAATCATACACATTACGTTTAAGTTTAACGTGATAAGAAAGAGATGGAAAGTTTCATAGAAAATCTATGTTGTAGGAGGCTCAGCATGATAAAACAAGCATCAAAATTTATACCTTCCATTACAGATAATACAGAAAAACTATTAGAAGTTAAAGAACTAAAAACTTATTTTTTCCCTTCAAAGGATAAGGAAGTAAAAGCAGTTGATAATATAAGCTTTTCCATTAATAAGGGAGAAACCGTTGCACTTGTCGGTGAATCCGGTAGTGGAAAAAGTGTCACGTCCCTTTCCATCATGCAGCTAATACCTACGCCACCTGGTAAAATCCTTTCAGGTTCTATAAAACTGGATGGTAGAGAACTTTTATCACTCTCAAATAAGGAAATGAACAAGGTACGAGGAAAAGACATTGGGATGATTTTTCAGGAGCCGACGACCTCTTTAGACCCTGTTTTTACTATTGGAAGTCAAATAACAGAATCCATTCGAAAACATAAAAAGGTGAGTAAAAAAGAAGCTTATGAAAACGGTGTACAATTACTAAAAATGGTTGGATTTGCAAGAGCGGAAGAAATCATGAAAGAGTACCCACACCAGTTATCTGGTGGAATGAGACAGCGTGTTATGATTGCCATTGCCATGTCCTGTGAACCTAAGCTATTAATAGCGGATGAACCAACTACCGCATTAGATGTTACAATCCAAGCGCAAATATTAGATTTGTTGCAGGAAATGAAGGAGCATTTTAACTCTTCCATTCTATTAATCACCCATGATATGGGCGTTGTGGCTGAAGTAGCTAATCGGGTACTCGTTATGTACGGTGGACAGATAGTGGAAGAGGCAACCGTTCAAGAAGTTTTTGAAAATCCAAAACATCCTTATACGGTGGGACTATTAAATAGCATTCCAGACTTAGATGAGGATGTGGAACGATTGGAAGCAATACCAGGTTCTGTCACGCCAGCAGATCAATTTCCAAAAGGCTGTAGATTCGCATCTAGATGTAAATTTGCCATGGATATTTGCCGACAAAAAACACCGGAATTGAGACAGATTAAAGAAAATCATCAAGCACGATGCTTTTTACATGAGGGGGCATAAGAATGCCGGAAAAACTACTTAAAGTAAAAGACTTAAAGAAATATTTCCCTTTTAGGCGTGGCATCTTGAAGCGCCCTACTGGCCATGTTAAAGCTGTAGATGGTGTTAGTTTTGATATATACAAAGGAGAAACGTTGGGAATAGTTGGAGAATCTGGCTCCGGAAAATCAACAATGGCGAGAACTATTCTACGCCTGCTTGAGCCAACTGCAGGTGAAATACTTTTTGGTGGCCATGATATTGGAAAGGCAACAAATCAAGAACTACGATCCTACCGAAAGGACATGCAACTTATTTTCCAAGATCCATACTCTTCGTTGAATCCAAGATTTTCTGTACAAAAAATTATCGAAGAACCATTAACCGTCCAAACGGGGATATCCAAGCAAGAGAGGACAACTCGGGTAATTGAGATGCTTGAGAAGGTCGGACTCTCCGAGGACGCACGAACCAAATTTCCACATGAATTTTCCGGTGGTCAACGTCAACGAATTGGTATTGCACGTGCACTCGCAACAAATCCGAAGTTTATTATCGGAGATGAACCGGTTTCCGCATTGGATGTATCTGTCCAAGCCCAAGTGTTAAATTTAATGAAAGATTTACAAGAAGAATTCGATCTAACCTATTTATTCATTGCCCATGACTTAAGTGTGGTGAAACATATCAGTGACCGTGTGGGCGTGATGTACCTCGGTAGATTAGTAGAAATTGGACCAAAACAAGCAATCTATGAAGATCCATTACACCCATATACACAGGCACTACTCTCCGCTGTACCAAGGACAAAAATAGAGAAAAGAAGAGAAAGAATTCAGTTGGTCGGCGAACCACCAAATCCAGCTAACCCACCTAGCGGTTGTCCTTTTCATACTCGCTGCCCATTAGCTTTTGACCATTGTAAGGTGGAAAGGCCAGAGCTTGTGGAACAGAAGGATGGGCGTTCTGTTGCTTGTCATTTGTACAAGGGAAATAGTGTTGTGATAAATAATTAAGCCCTCATGGTGAGGGCTTTTGTCGCGCCGGTGTGCTCCAGAGGCGCGCGAGGCAGGTATTCTCGCGCGACTTTTATCGGCGCACGCGCGATTTTACTAGTTGTCGCGCGACTTTTGTTAGTTCCCTCGTAACTTTTGGACACGATCGCGCGAGAGTGATGAAGTCGCGCCAGGGTGCTCAGAGGCGCGCGGGGACAGGCTTACTCCCGCGACACTATTATTCTTGCTCGCGCGGTACTTATTTATTCTTACGCGAGGCGGGAATTCTCGTGCGACTTTTATCGGCGCACGCGCGATTTTACTAGTTGTCGCGCGACTTTTGTTAGTTCCCTCGTAACTTTTGGACACGATCGCGCGAGAGTGATGAACTCGCGCAGGGGCGCGCGGGGCAAGCACATCTCGCGCGGGATTGCCCCATTGACTCAACTTCTTTTTTCCCATCTTCTATATTTCTCATCATAATTCAATCCGCTAGTTTTTAATATTCTAGTTGCAACATCCTTTGAATTAATGTTTAAGAACTTTCTACATGTTGTGTTATTTATGACTGATCCCAGAAGAACAAAATAATCATCTAGCGCCTTTCGGTGTGCCAATTTCGAATGAAACTCACATCTCCTACATTTCCAATTCGCATAGATCCTTTCCATTCCTAATGTCCCACACTTTGGACAGTGGACACCTGAAAGAATATCCTCACTATTAATCTTATATTCTTTCATAATATTTAATGAGAATTCCTTACTTCCCCTTAAAATTACTTTTCCAATTTCATGCTCATCAAATTCTCTATCATTTTCTATCATAGATTCTTTCTCTAATATCTTCTTAGGAAGATTATCCGCATGTGCCACTACATCAGCGATTAAACTTTCTTCTCCTTTAACTTCAATTATTGTGTTGGAATTACTAAACACTACCAAAAATATATTGGTATATTAATTCCGTGTTGTTGCAGCCACATCCGTAACTGTAGACGCTGATTCTCAGCTTGCATTATAGGATTGTTAAATCCTTTATCTACTTTCCCATCCGTCTGAATGAATTGATTTAATTTGGTGTCAAAAATAACCTTTTGACTATAGTTCTTCATTTCTATAATATACACGGCTTTATTAGAAATAATAATAGAGTCTATCTGTACAATAAGACTATTCACCGTGAGACAAACATCATGAAGAATATGGAACCTATCTGCTAGAAGCCCAATAAAATAGTCAATATTTCTCTCTCCCTCATAACCTTTTAGTCTAGCTTTTTCATCCCACTTTAACTTTGCTAAAAGTGGATAGTCTGGGGACAACCTCGGTATTAGTGCTTGTAACTGCATTAAAGGTATTGGCATTTCCCTTTTCTTTAATAACATAAAAAAATCACCCTAACATTTTTGCCCAATTATATAAGACAGAGTTAGGGAGGTCACCTTTCTAAAACTCTTAAATCATCCAGAGTTTTTAACCGAAATTTCGATTTAGTATAAATTAAATTATATTTTTCTTGTAGGTTAGTTTCTTGATAATAACTTAATTAACAATTTTAAATTAGCTCTGTAACATTTATGAGATATCTTATGTTTACTGTGCCGATTCATATTAAAGTTGCGAGACAATTATCATTTCTTACTCGACTTTACTTATTCTAACCCGACAATTGTACATTTTCGCGAGAGTTAAGCCCAGTCGCGTGACTCTATTACTTCCTTGCGCGACATCTAGTCATTCCCGCGGCAATCCTCTTCTATTTCGCGCGACACCTGTCATTCCCGCGGCAATCCTCTTCTATTTCGCGCGACACCTGTCATTCCCGCGGCAATCCTCTTCTATTTCGCGCGACACCTGTCATTCCCGCCAGTCCTCTTCTCTCTCCAGCGACACCTGTCATTCCCGCCAGTCCACTTCTCTCTCCAGCGACACCATCTCTCACGCGGCAGTCCTCTTCTCTCTCCAGTGACACCACCTCTCACGCGACAATCTCCCTCTCTCTCACACAACAACAATCCCCATCAAAAAAAGGTTGTGCTTTTAACGCACAACCTCCATCCTATATCGGCAACGACTGACCTTGTCTACGATAATTCTCTTTTTCTATTTTAGTCATCGCTTTATACTCTTCAATAAACGCATCATACTTTGGTAGGATCTCTTTTGTTGGTCCGAATTCTCGTACGCGCCCAAATTCTAACCAAAGAACCTTGTCTGTGAATTTCTTCATTTGCTTTGTTGAATGACTCACAAAAATAATAGTCTTGCCTGCTTTTTTGAATTCCATCATTTTATGAAAGGCTTTTTCAGAAAAGGCTTTATCTCCGACAGAGAGTGCCTCATCAATGATGATAATATCCGGGTCAATTGTTACCGAAATGGCAAAACCAAGCCTTGATTTCATCCCACTGGAATAAGACTTTACTGGCTGATCAATAAATTGATCAAGCTCCGCGAATTCGATAATGCCTGGTTCTAGCTTTTCAATTTCCCGCTTTGAGAATCCAAGCATCAAACACTTTAGCTCTATATTTTCGCGTCCAGTTAGATTTGCCTTAAGCCCGGAAGAGACGGCAATGAGAGAAACCTCTCCATTCACTTCTACCTCACCAGACGTTTCTGGCAAAATACCTGCAATAATATTAGATAGGGTCGACTTCCCTGCACCATTTATGCCTACAAAACCAATTACTTCTCCTGCCTTCGCTTCAAAACTAATTCCTTTTAAGGCATAGAAATCCTCTCCATAATCCTTACGAAGGAAAATATCTTTTAGCTTCTCTGATGTTCCAGCATAGAGTTTATGCCTCTTTGTCACGTTGCGAACTGAGATTGATGTTTCCATGTTCCATACAACTCCTACCCTAATACTACGAATGATTAAATAAAGTCTATAAAGCGTCGTCTAAATTTCACATGAAGACTTGAGCCTACAATTAGTAGGAACAATGTTACGCCCCAGAAATACAAAGAATATCCCGGATTAGCTAGGAAATACCATCCCTTTCCCAACAACGCTGCTCGATATCCTTCTACCAAATAATATAGCGGGTTAATTTTCATCATACTCTGAATCCACTCTGGTAATGAGAAGGTTGCCCACAGAATTGGCGTCATGTATAACAACATTCGCAACACAGCCTGAAGCAGCATCTGAAGGTCACGAATGAACGTATTTAATGTGGATGTAATCAGTGATAATGCAAAAATAAATAAGTACGTAGCAATAATAAACAATGGCAACTGTAAGTAATAAATGGAAATTGGATAACCCGAAATATTTAATATAAGGATAACCAATAGTAGTAACCCAATATGCGAATAAAACTTCGAGAAAATCACCATATTAGGAATTAAGCTCATTGGAAAATTCATTTTCGATAACATTTTCACACGTTGATAAATGGATTTTGAGCTTTCGATGATTGCCGGGTTAAAGAAAAACCATACGATGATTCCAGCTAACATCCATTGGAAAAATGGATCTCCATCAATTCCTTCCCCCTTGCGAATTCCATACCCAAAAATAAACCAATAGATAGCAATTTGAATACCAGGATTAATGAGTTCCCAGCCTAGTCCTAAATAGGTCATTTTATTTTTGCTCTTTACTTCGTACCACGATAATCTACGAAGTAAATAGAAGTATTTTACTTGTTCCGTTAATACTGTGATAACCGCCTTCATATATCTGTTTCCTCTCCTAGTGGAATACTCTCTCCACTACGCGTTTAGCCGCAAAACCGTCCTCTAAGTAACAAAAACGATTGTAAAACTCCTCATCGAACGTAAACTCGTTCTCCGCTATTCTCTTGATCTCATGAATTAACTCTTCTGTCGTTCTCGTAAGTGGCCCTGGAGCCTTTTTTTCGAAATCAAAATAGAAACCTCGTAGATTATCTCGATAATTCTCCATATCATATACAAAGAAAAAGACAGGTCGCTTTAGATTCGCATAATCAAAAAATACCGATGAATAATCTGTAATTAACATATCAGAGATCAAATATAAATCCCTTATGTCCTCCTGATTGGAGTAGTCATACACAAATCCTTCATAATCACTGATATCTAAATTCTCCGAGACTAAATAATGAAGTCTCAGAACGATGACATGTGTCTCACCAAACTCTGCCTGCATCTTCGTCAAATCAAGCTCCAAATTAAACTTGTATTTACCCTTACTATAAAACTGGTTATCTCGCCAAGTTGGAGCATATAAGATAACTTTCTTTTCAGGGCCTATTCCTAGTTTTGCTTTGATGTTTTGTATGGACTCTTTTGTATTAGCTTGATATAAAAAGTCGTTCCTCGGATACCCTGATTCTACCATTTCTTGCTCGAATTGAAAGGCACGACGAAAAATTTTACTGGAATACTGGTTCGGTGAAATTAAATAATCCCATTTAGCCGCTTCACTCACAAAATTCTCCTTATACTTTTCGGTATTTGTTCCTGGCATATGAACCTCTTCCATATCAGCGGCAAGACGTTTTAATGGTGTTCCATGCCATGTTTGCAAGTAAATGGTATGCTTTGGCTTTGGAATCCAAAGTGGTAATCGGGCATTCGTAACCCAGTAATTCGCTCTAGTCATCAGAAGTAACCAGGGAACTGAAAACCTGCGTACCATACTAATATCTAAGTCCTGAAATTTCCCAATATGTCTCCGGTCAAAGCTCCACACTAACTTGTAATCAGGATTATTCTCCCGCATATATTCATAGATCGCCCTTGGGTTATCACTGTATTGTTTTCCATGGAAGCTTTCAAACATGACAAGCTTTTTATCAGCAGGGAAAACTATCCCTAACACTTTAAATGCAAATGTAAAAAGTTTAAGCAATTGTTTACTTCTACGAATGGACACCCATTTATCTCTAGTGCTTCGTTTCATTTCTGATACAAACTTGTATTCGGAAATACTGACCGACAAGTACCTTGATCTTTTAGTTGGTTTTACCGTTATCCGGTACTTCCTATTACCCATTTTCTTCATGACTTGAACAGGAAATTTATGACCAAGATGATTGACCTTCACCCGTTGGCTTTGTAAAATCTCACCACTTTCTAGTGTTGCTTCTATATAAAACTTTAGCGAACTTTCTTTCTCCATCATATATGGCTGTAAGTCCACTTTTGCTGATATTCCGTTCTGGCTAACGGGACGATACCAATTACTTCCAGCATATGAATCGTCCATTTTTTCTTGCTGTATCGGAACACTTTGCCATTCATCCTCATGTAATTTAATAAGAAGATTTAATTGGGCAATTTTCACCCCTTTAGGTGGAAGGAACATACCGGTCATCATTAATATAGCATCTGCTGTTACATCCACTTCTTGAATCTTAGCCAAAAAAAATTCTTCTTTTTTATAAAAGCTTAAATTACCCATTTTCGTTGTTCCAGGGTAAAAAATCATATTATCTCCCAACTGAATCCGAAGAAATTCCATATTATCATAATTACTCTTTATTCGAGAATGGTTTTCATCCTCTCCATTAGAACGTACGATGACAAGGTCCAATATTTCTTCATCTGGAAACATAGCGATTACTTTCTTCATTTCGACCATCACTTCGTATTGATAGTAACCATCTACCAATACTGTCCTTTCACAGGTCAGTGTAAGGCTATTTTCTGTATTGCGTTGGAGCAACTCAAACGAAATACTCTCATAATTCTCTATAAATGATGGTTGTATGGAAATGGTTAACGTGTACGTTGTACCATCTAAACGGATTGCCTGTAATGCTCTATTTGCATTGGTACCCAACTTTTTTTCCCCTCTCCCAGGATTGTTTATTTTCATTTAGGAAAAAATAATATGTATATCATCATAATCCTGGTCACGCATTATTATCCCTATTGTAAATTCAATGTTAAGTTTTTGTAAAGTTGTGCTATTATAATAATAACTAAATTTTGCAACCCACGAGCAATCCAAATAGATTGGGGGTTAGGTCCATTGAAAAAAGTGATTACGTACGGAACCTTTGATTTAATTCACAACGGACATATTAATCTTCTCAGACGTGCAAAGGAACTTGGCGATTATTTAATTGTTGCCATATCAACAGATGAATTCAATCAAATCAAGAATAAAAAAGCCTATCACAGCTATGAAAATAGAAAAATAATTCTAGAAGCAATACGTTATGTAGATGAAGTGATCCCAGAGGAAAAATGGGAACAAAAAGTGAATGATGTCATTCACCATAACGTTGATATCTTTGTAATGGGAGACGATTGGGAAGGAAAATTCGATTTTCTTAAGGAACACTGTGAAGTCGTTTATCTCCCTAGAACAATCGGAATCTCTACAAGTAAGATAAAAGAAGATCTTTATAAAGTAAATAACGGTTAATTCCTAAGAACGCTTCTTGCAAGCGTTCTTTTTTTATTCTTTCATTGTCTCCTGCACATAATTAAGACCATTTATTCCATAATAAGTAGGAATTAAGAAGAGTAGGTGATGACATGAGGAATAACATTCAAATTGTACTAATTATCCTATCTATATTCCTAATAACAGCATGTACGAATTCTGAGACAGAGTCAGAACAAAATAATACTGATCCCTTCATGAACCTTTCCAATACCCCCAAGGAAGCTGGAGAAGAAGAACCTCCTCTAGATTCTCCTCTGGATGGTTTAACGGAAGAAGACAAGATATTACCTGAGGAGGAAAACAAAGAACAGTCAGATGCAGAAGAAATTGAAGAAGCACAACCAGAGCTTGATGATATGCAGCGTGCAATCCCTGTGGATCCAAATACACCACCTGAGCAGTATCTTGGAGATGAAGCTTCACAGGTAGAAATGATTAGAGATTTACCATTTGATAATTTCAAAGAACGTTGGAATGCTATTTCTGACGCTAATTACTCAAACCTATATATCAAGGAATTCCAAGAGACTCAAACAGATGATGGCATTACCTATACTGCTTCATTAGCCAATAATTTGGAACTGCAAGTACATGTTACGAGTGATTATGTTCAATCTGTCGGAGCCTATACAAAGTCCAGTGTAGACGCCATGAAAATGCTATCCGCATGGTATCAAGTCATTCAGGTCATGCATCCAAACATCGAGGTACATGATGTAGACGCATTCTTTCATGAAATTGGTGTAGGTCCAAATGGGAATCTAACAGCCTTAAAAATGGGTTCTATCCCTTACTATCACATTACGTATGAAATAGCTAAAGTCGATAACGAATATGTATTTCTTGGCACCTATCGATAATATAGGAGGTATCTAAATGAAGAAGGTTAGGATCTTCATCATGATTATAGCAACCTTTGCCTTAACATTTCTTCACCAAAGCACACCTTCACATTCACAAAACGAAAAGTTTAATATGTCCTATTTATTTTTCGGTTCTCCCAGCACTTATATCACCCAAGTAGATAAAACAAAGGGAAGTTTGGATGTGGTATCGCCAAATTATTTTGATATAACGGAGACTGGAGACTTAGCCATAACCTGGAAGCTACAAACTTCTTTTATTGATGAAATGCACCGTAGAGGAATCCGAGTAGTACCTTTCCTAGCAAACCACTGGAATAAAACAGCTGGAAAAAAAGCATTGGATAGACGCGATGAGCTTGCACAAGAGATAGCAAATGCCGTCATTAAATACAAGCTTGATGGTGTCAATGTAGACATCGAAGGAGTAGATAGTTCCTATCGCAGTCAACATACAGATTTTATTAGGCTTCTGCGAAAATACCTACCAGCTGACAAGGAAGTATCCGTTGCAGCAGCGGCAAACCCAAATGGATGGAATACTGGTTGGCATGGATTCTATGATTATTATGAGCTTTCCAAGTATGTCGATTATATTATGATAATGGCCTATGATGAATCCTGGGAATCACCCGATAGCCCAATTGGTCCAGTATCTAGCATTCAATTCTTTGAACGATCCGTCCAATATGCGATTAATCGAGGGGTTCCGAAGGATAAGATTGTTGCAGGTCTCCCTTTTTACGGACGGATGTGGAAACTGGATGGACCAACTGCTTCCGGAAAAAGCATAACCGGAATGGGACTTTCCAGTACAAGAGTGGAAGACTTAGTCGACAAATTTGGAGGCAAAGTCACATTAGATGACGTAACACAATCCTCCTTTGCTACTTTTTCCATCCCACAAGGACAGTCCTACTTTATCAATACTACCGAATTAACAGCAGGTAATTATATTATTTGGTATGATAATGAGCCTGCCATAAAAGCAAAATTACGCGTTCCAAGTAAATACGGAATTAAAGGAACCGGTTCATGGGCATTAAACCATGAGACACCAGAAACATGGGATTATTACTCCTTGTGGCTAAATAGTATTTTCTTTCGAGATGTTCGATCAAATCATTGGGCAGAAGCCAATATCAAACGGATTTCTGATCTCGGCTGGATGACGGGGACAGGTAGTATAACCTTTTCTCCCGGCAAGACATTGACTAGAGCAGAAGGAGCTGTAACGATTGTCCGAGCACTTGGAAAGGAAAATATAACACCTAAGACATACCAGTTTAAGGATACAGAGGGACATTGGGCACAGAAACAGATTGAGATTGCCAGGGAACTCGGATATGTAACCGGTAAGTCTCCAACAACATTTGATCCATCAGGTCCCCTGACTAGAGAAGAATTAGCAAAGATGTTTCAAAATATATTTGATTATACGGTTAATTTAGACATGACCAATCCTTTCCCAGATGTGGTAGAGGAGAAATGGTCTTACCAACCAATCATGGCCCTTTATCAACAAGGAATATTAGAAGGGCTACCAGACGGTACTTTTGGTCCTACTGTTACTTCAACAAGAGCGGTAATGGCGGCTTTAATGGATCGGATGCAGGATGATTTTCAGTTGATTCGATAGTAAAATACCGTTGTGGCAACACAGTCAGTTTAATGCCATAAAATTGGGACTTACCTCCACTGAAGGCAAGTCCCTTTAAATTCATTTCATTCTATCTGGTAAAGTGTGGATGGACTCAATTAAGGTGTTTAGCTTTCCTTCAATACGGTGCAATAAGTAAAACGTTACCGCAATCGGAAAACCCACTTCCGTTATGAGTGATATCCAATTATCCAAAATTTCACCCCTTCTCATTGAGTTGATTGATTAATGCTGTAAGAAAAAGAAGCTGCAGAGAAACCTCTCTACAGCCCCCATTTTCTTATAAGATTATTTCTACCTCTTCAACATTACGCTCAACAAGACGAGCGCTTTTTTTCGCAACTAAATCTCCACCACTTGTTTCGAAAACGTTTTGAGCAAGAATGACATCCATTGCAGCTGAAACCACAGTAGGATCTACTGGCTCAATTGGATTGTCCAATGAATAGGTAACCGTTTTTCCATCTTGATTTTCAAATTTCAGTTCAAGTTGTTTCATCATATTCCCTCCCTTCTATTTATAATGTGCTACCTTTAAGCCTGATGAATATCCAAACTATCTTTACGCTCTACATTATAAAGCACTAATGCTTGCAAACCTGAAAATGCATTTGCAATGGCATACAGCTGGTCTGCTGTTGCAATTGTCTTTACATTGTTGAAGCTCTTCCCCTTAAACACTGGTTTTCCAGTAATAGGGTCATTTCCATCTTGAAATACTAAACGTAACTGAGAAGTTGTTAAATTTGCTACTGCCATGTCTCCACCTCCTTTCACCTATATAATCGATAAAAAGTGACAGTTGGTGGCAAAAATTTATCTTAAGCACATAATTTACATACAGCCTTATTCATAGTAAAATTGTACCAACTAATGTTAAGGGGATTTAAAATGTCAGAACAAACTAAACCAAAACAACGCAAGATACGTAAAAGAACCATTATCTTGCTTGTCGTATTAGGAATTGTTCTACTACTGTTGGGAAGTCTTGTTACGTATGGAATGTATCTGTACAACAAGGCAGAAGATACAGCAGAACAATCTTATGAAGCTGTTGATAGAAGTCATGATGAAGAAAACGACACCTCTGGGCTACGAGATGATAAAGTAGATCCTATCGAGGACAGTGTATCTGTATTAATTATTGGAATTGATGACAATGATAAGCGTAATTATGGTGACAGTAGTCGATCAGATACGTTAATTTTAGCAACATTTAACAAAGCAGATGGAAATATCAAGTTATTAAGTATTCCTCGGGATACGTATGTCTATGTACCAGAAGTAGAGCGTTATACAAAAATTAACCATGCCCATGCGTATGGTGGCCCTAGCGCAACCGTTGAAACAGTGGAAAACTTCCTACAAGTACCGGTTGACTATTATGTTAGGGTGAATTTTAAAGCATTTATTGAAGTAGTTGATTCTCTAGGTGGAATTATGTTTGATGTTCCATATGAAATGGTGGAAATTGATTCAAAAGAGAATGAGGATTCCATTCACCTAGAAGAAGGTTATCAAGAATTAAATGGTGAAGAAGCACTAGCTGTTGCTAGAACACGGAAGTACGATAATGATATAGAACGTGGTAAACGTCAAATCGAGATAATTAAAGCCGTTGCTAGAAAAGCAGCATCTGTATCTTCTATTCTGAAATTAGATGATTTAATTGAAGCTGTTGGCAATAACATGACAACCAATTTAACGTTTGATGAAATGAAAACTTTTACATCGTACGCACTAGACAAAAAATTACGGATTGAATCAACTAGTTTAGATGGTTTTGGTGGCTATATGGACGATGGTTTATGGTATTACCAAGTAGATGAAGACAGTAGGCTAACAACAACTAATGAGCTCAGAGAGCACTTGGAGCTGTCCCCACTTGAGATCAGTGACTATTATAGCAGTGAAAATTAACTATTGATAAGGAATATCATAGGCAAGTGTGATAACATGAGATAGTAGGGTGAATTTTTTAGATTCGTCCTGTTATCTCAATTATTTTGGAAATAAATTGATACGACATTCTTATGGAATGTTAGGGTCCTAACAAGTTGTAATGTGGGATAACGATTAAAAGTCTATCTTTTCCGGAGGTAGTATGATAAGAGAATTCATTATTTCCATCTATTTATTTATATTTAAAATTTTGTTTATGTTAGCCAAATTATTTCCGCTCCAGGAGAAGACTGTTGGTTTCGCTTCATTTGGAGATAACATATACTATACAACCCGTGCACTGCGTAAATCCTCCAATGAACCGATTATTATCGTGAGGGACTCTATGTGCAAATATGAATTTGATGAATCAATAGCAACAATAATTCCATTTCATCTTACTAGACCAATAGCTTATATAAAATCTATCTATCACTTAGCAACCGCTACTACTATATTAGTAGATAACTATTTTGGATTCCTAGCTGTGACGAAGTTTCGCAAGGGTGCGACTTGTATACAGCTTTGGCATGCAACTGGGGCACTGAAAAAATTCGGTCTGCAAGACCCTTCCATTAAAAATCGCACGCCGAAAGCTATTAAACGGTTCCAGCAAGTATACAATCGTTTTCATTATATTACTGTTGGCTCCGACAGAATGGCAGAAATTTTTGAGGAGAGCTTTGGACGACCAAGTGAAACAATGCTGCGGACTGGAGTTCCAAGAACTGACTTTTTTTATAATCAGCTGGAGAGAAATCATGCATTACAGGCTATTGATGATTATCTGCCTCATACTCGCCAGAAAAAAGTTATTCTATATGCACCGACCTTTCGAGAAAATCAATTGAACCATTATCGAATTCAATTGGATGTTAGTCGTATGTATGAGGAACTCTCACAAGACTATATTTTATTAATTAAAAATCATCCTGCAGTTCGATATGAGTTACAACATGGATATGAAGATTTTGTATTTGATGTGACCGATTATTATGATGTGAATCACCTGTTATTAGTAACAGACATACTTATAACGGACTATTCTTCTGTTCCCTGCGAATTCTCAATCTTTCATAAGCCGATCATTTTTTATGCTTATGACTTAACAGAATATCCAGGACTTCGTAAAGATTATGTGTCGGAATCTCCTGGTCCAATCGTCTATACTACAGAAGAAATTATTACGACTATCAAAGAAGAGAACGTTGATTTAGAGAAAATAGCTCACTTTTCTTCCATATGGAATAAATATTCAAAAGGGAATTCTAGCAATCATTTAGTTGATTTTATCATGGAAAGAAAAAGTCCGAAACACCAAGTGGGATAGTCATTTTATTGTTATCTAATTCTAATCAAATTTTAATTTACGAATACAATGATTAGTAGTACAATGTTTAAAGTGACTTTTTGATTGATTTACTGAACACTTTATAAATTTTTTTCGTCTATATAGAAAAGACTATATTTAATGGTTATAAAAGGGGAAATACACTTATGCCACATACAAGAGTAAGTAGAAGGAGAAAAAAGCGTAAGCTACGTCGTAGAGTCTATGTTCTTGCTCCGCTATTAATTCTTTTTCTATCTGCAGCTGGTTTTTTAATTTCGTTATATATAAAAGCAGACACAGTTTTTACTGCTTCACATGAAGAAGATACACGTGCTGGAGGTAAATCAGAACTACGTGAGGAAGTGGTTAATCCAGCCGATGATAATGTTTCCATACTCTTCATCGGGGTTGATACAAGCGAAAAGAGAAATGATGCTAACCCTCGATCTGATGCACTAATTCTAGCTACACTGAATAGTAAAGAGAAAAGTGTAAAAATGGTAAGTATACCACGTGACTCCTTGGTCTACATTCCTAAAGTGGGTTACGAAACTAGAATAAATCATGCTCACGCACACGGCGGACCACAAGCAACAATAGAAACAGTAGAGAATCTTTTCGATATTCCAGTTGATTACTATGTCCGTGTTAATTTCGAGGCATTCATTGATATCGTTGAAGCTTTAGGTGGTATCACAGTTGATGTACCGTACGAAATGTATGAGCAGAACTCTCAAGACGTTGCAGATGCCATTCACCTGTTACCTGGAGAACAGGAGCTAAATGGTGAGGAAGCTTTAGCATTTGCTAGAACACGTCATTACGATAATGATATCGAACGTGGTAAACGACAACAAGAAATCATTAAAGCAATTGTTAAAAAAGGTGCTTCCTTAGGATCTGTCTTCAAATATGGAGATGTAATTGAAGCAGTTGGTGACAATATGAAAACCAATTTAACATTTGATGAAATGAAGAGCTTCATTTCCTATGGTTTAGAAGGAACTAACCTATCCATTGAAAGCTCATCTTTAGAAGGAACTGACTACCAACCATCTAATGCTTACTATTGGAAGCTTGATGAAGCAGCCTTAGAACAGAAGAAGTTAGAGCTGAAACAGCATCTAGAAATTGAATAATATTATAGAGCGATTATCTAGGGATAATCGCTCTTTTTTTATGGTGATCATAGGGATTAAGATGCTTTTGGAAAGAGTATAGATTTCTGATAAATCGGCTATGTTGTAGCGAATATTGGCCATCCCTTCCCAAACATTGTCCCTCCTATTCGTAACATTCCTTCCAACCTTCACCACATGCCTATACTCTTCCCAATATCGGCTGATAATCGTTGTTTTAGTTCGTTATTAAGACCATTTTAGAGAAAAAATGGTAATTTTTGTTCTTTTTAAAGAAATATGGCGTTTTTTCAACATTCCCTTTCAGGAATTAATAATTTATACTATAACCAGCGTGTCAACGTGGGTATAATTATCTAGTACCCTAACACGTTACTATTGTGCTTAGGATACCGTGAGACCAGAGTTCAGGCGTCTCACTTATTAATCTATGAAAATAGGTATAATCCTTTGTAAATAGTACATAATACTTAGTAGGTGTTTTCTATTCTTGTCGCCTACACCAAATCTAAATAAAGTATGACACATAGTTTTCCAACATATTCCGAGGCGTTGGTCTTTTTTATGGCTTGATCGTTCTCAATAAAGAACTAGTGGGAGGTGTCAACAACAATAGGAACCTATGTAGTAATACTTTACTTAAAAGTTAATTTAAATTGGAGGTCTTTTGATGAACAAGAAACAAAGAAAGATTATTAATGTATTAAGTACCGGCTTTATCGTTTCTTCTCTCTTTACAGGTGGTTTAACCGTTAGTGCGGATAACAATGGACCTGTAGAAAATAGGGATGAACAAGGTAACAGCCAATATGCACATTTCTCGTTTAACCAGAACCAAGACAATTTTGCATCTGGATTTAATAACGGTCAATTCCAGAATAGAGAAGGTGCTGCAACAGGATTCCAACAAGTGGATGGAAGTAAGAATAAACAAGTACAAAAAGGATTTAATACAGACAACCAGAATGCAGATGGATATGGTGGATTTAATAATCAGGAACAAATTGCTCTTACTAGTAAAAACCTAAGCCAAGGTGCATTCGGTAAAAAGAACAGCCAAACCAATACTAGTAAAAATACGACATTCCAAAACGGTCTAACGGGTGGATTTTTCAACTTCCAAGGGCAAGGTTCGAATAATGGATCTTCTTCTCATCAAGAGGCCTCAGATGATAGAAATAAGCAAGATGCGGTAGTTATGCACAATACGGTACAAAATGCTAGTTCAAATGGTGCTTGGAATGAGCAACTACAAGGATCTGTAAATGGATCTGAGTCTTCACAAAATGCTTCCGGAGATAAAAACAATCAGAATGTTAATTTAGATACAGATACAAATCAAAATGCTGGCACTATTGGTATTGGAAATGATCAAAGCCAAGGTTCCACAAACGACACCGGATCCTATCAAGATTCCTATGGTGATGGAAACAACCAAGATACGTACATTGAAAATGATACAGACCAAAATACAGGCACAATTGGACATGGTAACAACCAACAACAGAACTCTAACAATAGTACAGATTCATCACAAGTAGCTACAGATGAGGAAAATAACCAACAAGTCGATATCGAAAATGATACAGATCAAAACGCTATATCAGTTGGAGGCGATAACGATCAATACCAAGGCAACTATAATGAATCTGATGCTCAGCAGGGTGCAATAGGCGAAGAAAATGAAGCAGATGCTGACATTGATAACGATACAAACCAAGATGCCGATGCTATAGGTCATGATAATTATCAAGAACAAGGATCTCAAAATAGCTCTGGCGCTATTCAAGTAGGTGTTGGGGAAGACAATGAGCAAGATACCGATATCGATAACGATACAGATCAAGATGCTGTCATTATTGGAGATGACAATACACAATTACAAGGATCTGGCGACAGCTCAAATGGTGTTCAAATTGGCGCTGGTGAAGAGAATGAGCAAGACCTAAATATCGATAATGATACAGACCAGAATGCTGGAGTCATCGGTAATGGCAACGGTCAATTACAAGAGTCTGTTAATAACTCTGGTGGTGTTCAGGCTGGTGTTGGGGAAGACAACGAGCAAGATACAGATATTGATAATGATACCGATCAAGACGTGGGAACAATTGGTGTAAACAATGGGCAAGGCCAAGGCTCAAATAACAATTCTGGTTCAGTACAAATTGGGCTGGGTGAAGATAATGAGCAAGATGCAGATATTGATAATGATACCGATCAAAACGCGGGAACAATTGGCTACGGGAATGATCAAGGCCAAGGTTCTGTAAATGATTCTGGTGCTGTTCAAGTTGGTGCTGGCGACGATAATGACCAAGACGCGGATATTGACAATGATACAGACCAGAATGTTGATTCTATCGGAGCAGGAAATGGCCAATACCAAGATTCTGAGAATACATCCGGCGCTATTCAAGTTGGTGTTGGCGACGATAATGACCAAGATGCTAACATCGATAACGATACAAATCAAAATGCTGGCACAATCGGTGTAGGAAATGGGCAAGAGCAAATATCCGAGAATAATTCTGGTACAATCCAAGTAGGTGTTGGTGAGGATAATAACCAAGATGCTAACATCGACAACAATACAAACCAAAACTCAGGTAGCTCAGGCTTCGGTAACTGGCAAGGCCAATCTTCCTCTAACTGGTCATGGGGGGCTCAGTTTGGATTTGGAAATGGGAATAACCAAAACCAAAACACCAATAACAACACGAATCAAAACTCCTCTTCCTTTGGATTTGGAAATCAACAAGGGCAAACATCTAATAACAGCTCTGGATACTTCCAATTCTCAGGCGGTACTGGGAACAACCAAAATCAATCCGTAAATAATCATACAAATCAAAACCAAACATCTATAGGTTCTGGTAACACTCAAAGTCAGTCTTCCAGCAACTCAACTATTCAAATTCAATTTGGTAGTAGTAACTAAGTACGATGTTTTTTTGCATCTGTTGTTCTTTATAAAGAACAACAGATGCCATTCTTATACTTTTTTAAAGAAGGTGAAATCTTGCTTAAAAAACTATTTACATCTACTATTGCATCTATTTTTTTGATATTTACCCTTGCAACTCCTCTTGCATTTGCAGAAGATAATGCTAGACAAGAGCAAAATATTGAAACAGAAATCGGACAGGGACAACGTGAAACGGATGAACAAGCCGATCAGAATCAACAAATAGGCAATGAAGTAGATCAGGAGCAAAAAGCAAACGAATCAACAGATGATTACGACCAAAAACAATCTATAGAGGTTTCTCTTGAACAGGAACAAATCATTTCCAATACGGAAGAAGTTGACTTAGAGCAAATTCAGTATAGCGATATCAACGCTAATCAGTCTCAAAACGTTCAAAACTCAGAACAAAGCCAAGGACAAAAAACAGAAATCTCCACTAATCAAGAGCAAGACATGGAGGCTATTTCCGAAAACAGTTCTGCTACACAGAACCAACAAACGAACATTAAAAATGAGCAAAATGGATCCATTAATGGGAATAAAAATAATCAAAGCCAGAAAACGAATGTAGAGCTGAAACAAAAGCAAGAGCTTTCTATTAAAGAAGGGCAATCTGAACATGACCCTATCGAAGTAACAGAAGATGGGGAAAGTCCACTTGCTTCCATCGGGCAAAGCCAAGATGTAACAGTCCACTCTGAGCAAGAAAAAAATGGAGAAACTGAGGATAAACAAGTAAACGCGGGAACTACCAATATAATAGAAATTTTTAAAAGAGATCAGAAAACCTGGGTGAAAATCATTCAATCTATTCTCCTATATGATCAAGAAGAGTATTTCGAGGATGAATTCGAGCTCAATGATGATCCAATAAACAAAAATCAAACCTACAAAAAATCCTATAGCTGGGGAGATATTTTCTTAAAGAACACAACAGCAGTGGCGAGGGATGGCGAGAACATCCACGTTGCAATGGAAAGCTTGATCAACTTAAAATTTAATCGCCCACATGTCCGCTATGATTGGAACCCGGATTCTGATAATGATGGTCTGACAGACGAGGAAGAAAGACAACTTGGAACAGACCCTTTTAATCCCGATACAGATGGGGATGGCGTTACGGATTTTGATGAGGTACGCAAATTTAAAACGAATCCTCTAAATAAAGATAGTGATGGCGATGGATTAACAGACTACTTCGAGATTATCTATCATGACGGAAGCAAAAATTATAGAAGCATCATAGAAATCACTGTCTATCATCCTGTAGATTTAAATCCGTTAAATAAGGACACAAACGGGAATGGCATCCAAGATAATCTAGAGGATTTTGATCAAGACGGTTTAACAAATGAAGAAGAACAAGCTAATGGGACTCACCCACACCAATAATCAATAGAGACAGTCCCTCACCGCTCTAATTATTTTAGATCGATGAGGGACTGTCTCTTTCTTTCTTTCTTTCATTCTATCTCCTCTCGCCCTACTTTGTGCCATCGACATAATTCATGCTATAATATATTTTGTATGATTATGGAAACTTAAGGAGTTCATATATATGGATATAATTAGTCGCATTAAGCAGAATGAAAGCTTTCGTGAGGTTAAGAAATACTATGCGTTGGTTGAGAAAATTAATAACCTAGAAAATGAATATGAAGCACTATCTGATGATGAATTAAAAGGAAAAACAATCGAATTTCGTAACCGCCTTGAAAAAGGAGAAACCATTCATGATTTAACGGTAGAAGCATTTGCAACGGTTCGTGAGGCGTCAAAACGTGTATTAGGTATGCGCCATTTTGATGTTCAACTTTTGGGTGGAATCGTACTACTTCATGGAAATATTTCAGAAATGGCTACCGGTGAAGGGAAAACATTAGTTGCCTCCCTACCAAGTTACCTTGTTGCACTAGAAGGAAAAGGTGTACATGTCATCACCGTGAACGATTACCTTGCTCAACGCGACCGCGATATTGTAGGACAAATCCATGAATTTCTTGGACTTAAGGTCGGACTTAATATCCCAGGTCTAGGCACACAGGAAAAGCAAGCTGCTTATAACTGTGATATCACGTACGGTGTTGGAACAGAATTTGGGTTCGACTATTTACGCGATAACACCGTCAACGAACTTTCCCAAAAAGTACAACGCCCATACCATTACGCCATCATAGACGAAATTGACAGTGTACTGATTGATGAAGCGAAAACGCCACTAATTATTGCAGGGAAAGACAAGCCAAGTGGAAGACTTTATAAGGTTTGTGCGAGTGTTATTAAAAGTCTTAAGGAAGAAGAAGATTATACCTATGATTTAGAATTAAAGACAGTGAACTTTACGGAAAAAGGTCTTAATAAGTGTGAAAAGGTATTCGGAATTCCTAACCTATTTGACCTCGAACATAGTTCTCTATTTCATTCCCTTCTTCAAGCATTAAGAGCTCGAGTTCTTTATAAGCGTGATGTTGACTACATCGTTGAAGATGGAGAAATTAAGCTTGTCGATATGAACACAGGACGTATTATGGAAGGACGTAGCTTGAGTAATGGTTTACACCAAGCAATTGAGTCTAAAGAAGGTCTTGTGAATACAGAAGAGAATAAAACAATGGCATTAATTACGGTTCAGAATTATTATCGCATGTATCCACTATTATCTGGTATGACAGGAACAGCAAAAACAGAGGAATCTGAGCTTCGAGAAACTTATGGAATGAACGTGGTGCAAATTCCTTCCAATAAGCCTAATCAACGTGTTGATATGTCGGATAGAGTCTTTATGACGAAGGAACAAAAGTATGATTTCTTATTAAAAGAAGTGAAAGAACGTCATCAAACAGGACAACCAATCCTAATTGGTACTACCTCTATTCTTCAATCCGAGGAAGTTGCAAAGCTATTAGATCGGGAACAACTGGAGTACCAATTATTAAATGCAAAAAGTGTTCAACAAGAAGCGAAGCTAATTTCCTTAGCTGGACAAAAAGATCGAATAACGATTGCTACGAATATGGCTGGTCGTGGAACCGATATTATGCTTGGTGAAGGTGTAGCAGAGCTTGGTGGTCTTCATGTAATTGGAACAGAGAGGAATGAAAGTCGACGAATCGATAATCAATTAAAAGGTCGTTCTGGAAGACAAGGAGATCCAGGTTCAACTCAGTTTATTATTTCCGTTGAGGACTATCTATTTATTCGCTATGCGGCAGATGAACTGGAGCGTATGAAACCGAAGTTTAAAGCAAACGAAATTGGAGAGATTACCTCTTCCAATGTTCATAAATTTGTAGAGACAGCACAGAAAATCTCCGAGGGTATTCACTATCAATTCCGTGAGTACAATTTGAAACTAGAGAATGTAACGAATAAACAACGTGATATTGTATATCAGCTTCGAGACAAGCTATTAGAAGAAGAAAATGCCATTCAATTTGTTATGAAACAAACAGCTGATTTACCGAAAAAGTTAATCCAAACGTTCTGCGAAGAAGACTCGTTACCAGAAGAATGGGATTTAGAACGATTATCAGAAGAACTTAATAAAATTTCGTTAGTCCCTTTCCAATTGGAAGAAAAAGAATTCCAATCAGATGAAGAGCTCATAGACTTTGTGAAAGACCACTTCAAACAAAATCTAGAAGAGCTTTCCCAATACGAAGACAACGAAGAAATCCAAATGAATGCAAAAGGAGTCGTTCTATTTGTGATTGATACATTGTGGAAAAAGCATCTAGACACGATGAATCAATTGAAGGAAGGTATTGGTATTCGTCAATACCAACAGGAAGACCCTGTTCAATTATATGAAAAAGAGGGATATAAGCTATTTGAAACCTTATTCAATGATATTGAATACGAAATCGCGACAAGACTTATCATCTTAATCCATCGCGCAAATGAAAAAGAGGATAACAGCGAAAACTCTTAAATAAAGGAATGATTTTATGTTTAGTTTTAAAAAAGGCAAGGGCAGTAAAAACGATCCGAATGCAATTGATGCAAGTGAAGTATTAAGTTCTCCTGGGGATGTAACTAGTGATGAAGAACTTGAAACTACTTTATCCATCCCTGATGGTTGGAATGTTACCGATGAAGAGCGATATGTCTTCGCTTTCCATAATAGTCAAGCACCAAAATTAAACATTAACCAAATCTCAATTTATGGAATGGAGTTTTCCAAGCTTGCTGATGGTCGGATTTTAACCACTGGTTTAATCCGTAGTACTGTGACGCAAAGCATCAAGTTTGGTCCAACAACTATTTTGCTTTTAGATGGCGATAAGGAATTAATTGCAAAGAAGGAATTTGATCTGAGTAAACTAGATAGCATTCCTCCTAATGCTGCAAGACCTTGGAAGTTCGTCTTCAATAAAGAAGACATAGTAAAAGAAGTGAACGCGCAGCCTGAGGAATGGTTATTAGCATTTGAAATCAAGCAAAAGCACGTTCTTGATTTAGATGAATCTTGGGAAAAATCGATTGCAGAAGATGTGAAAACCACTTTAGCTCAGATAGTTGAAAACGCTGCTCCACTGAAGCCTGGTGAAGTAAATTTCATGGGAATAAATGCACAGCGTAACGAAAATAATGATTTAGTCGTAACACTACTTATTCGAAATGGTGCAGAAAAAGGAATTGCTCTACAGCAGCTTCCACTCGGAGTAAAAGATGCAAGTGGTGAAGAAATAACTCGTGGAGCTTTTAAGCTGGATGACTTAACCATTAAGGCGAACACAAGTAAACCATGGACATTTATTTTCCCTGCTAACTCTATAACAAAGGAAGAAATTGATTTATCTAGATGGCAGGTTTATCCGATACAGAATTAATCAGAGATATGAAACAATGGTGGCCGGGACAAAAGGATTTTAATCCGAACAATACCATAGACAGTGGAATAAACCGCACCGGAAATATACTTCGCGTTCCACTTCCAGTACAGGGGCGACATCTGCTTGACAAAACCGTCGCAGTGTCTACCTTGCGCGGGCGGCTGGTGAGCCTCCTCGTGCTAACTTCTTTAGGGGTCTCACCTATGCCTTTCCTCCCGCAGGACAAGGAACGCTTCGGCAGCGACTCATCGCACGCAGAAAAAGCGTTCTTCTTTTTCAAGGAGTCTCCGTATATTTCCGGTGCTTAATTTGGTTATTGTTCGCTTTTGAACTCGTATAATTATGTTCTGTTCCAACATCTTTTGAAAAAATATCCCCACATCATAAAATAAAGTCAATTAATTAGGTAAACGTACGATTTTCATGTAGTATGAAGAACCCCAAACCAATTAGTACAAACGGAATAATAATATGGCCATATATATCTAATGTTTGTGCAATTACTGGAAAGGAGACTAGCTTAAAGGAGATGTAACACCATGCAGCAACTAATAGTAGAAAGATGAAGATAATTAGGCTTATGCTCGGCCCACTATTATAGGTTGCCAGAAAGGGGATATAAACCCCAATATTGTCTCCACCATTGGCAAATGTGACAGCAGCAACCTTATAAACACTAGGGTGTAAAACTTTCTGCCTCCAGGTGGAGGTTACTTGTAAATCTTCACTTCCAGTCGTTTTCTCGATTGAATAACCCGCTCCCTCTCTTTCAGAAAGCAGAGATTCTTTCCGTTCTCTGTACTGCTCAACTATGGCTTTACCGCCTAAATATATTGGAACAAGCCCCAATAATCCGATCCATTCCTTAGAGATAAGGAAGGTTCCGAGAGAACCAACCATACTGACTATTAGCAGTAAAATAAAACCAACATATTGGCCAAAAACAATGTGGTGACTTTTCAGTTTTGAATCTCGCTGCGAGAACCAAGCCATCAACAGAAAAATATCATCGATGTTTGTTGCTACAAAAAGGACAACTGTAGTAAGTATGATACCCATACATGTTCCTTTCTTTTTTCTAGTATATGTATTTAGTTGAATAAGTTCGAAATCAGGATAAGCAGGTACATTGGTACGCCAACGATTACCATCCCTGCAACAATATAGCATATACTTCTGAAGATAAACTTGAACACATCGTAGATTGCTCCCGCTAAATCATCGATAAATCCTTTCATTGTTATCTCTCCTTTTATAGTTATGCACCATTCCTAAAGTTTCTTCAAACACTATATTATGAGCTCACGCCACAACTCATTTGACTTATATATACTTATTACACTTTATATCTTTTCTTCATAATAAACTCGATTACAGGTAAGATAACAAACGCTAAACCAACTACCGTAAGTAATGGAAGGTTTTGAATATCATTCAAGTTAGATGCTCCTTCCGAGACAAATAAAATTAAAGCTGACAGCGTAAGCAAAATAAAGTATCCTATTTTCGCACTTTGTGTTTCAATATGCTTATCTAATTCATCTTTCTTCCCTCCACCATCGTGGTGACCCCAATTTATCAAATTAATAAAATAAGCTAATAAAATAAAACTACATAGAATAGATCCACCGTTTATTTCATTAAATTCAATCCATTTATATACCGTAAATCCTGCAACCGCTAAAAAAACTGCAAACGAAATAATAGCTAAGACTTTATTGGTTTTATCCATTTTTCTCTCTCCTTCTTCGGTATAAATAATTCTTCCATGGTAACTCCTAGATTTTCGGCTATATCAAAAGCTAACTGAAGACTAGGATCATATTTGTTGTTTTCAATAGCATTGATTGTTTGTCTACTCACATCACATATCTCCGCTAATTTTCCTTGAGAGATACTCTTTTTTTCTCTGTATTCTTTGATTCTATTTTCCAATCCATTTACCGCCTTCACATTACATCAGTAGGTGTAAAAAACTTTTTACACCTATATCATAAAACAAGACGAACAAGGTGTCAAATGTATTTTACACCTTGTTCGTCCTATCAAACGACTCCAGTTCAACTTCGATAGTACCTGTTATACCTTAAAATTCCATTTAGAAATTGCCCAGATTCCCCTCAAAACTTGCTTCCCACAGAACTTCTCCACCTCTGTTTAATGCCTCAATTCTAATCTTATCTGGCTCTTCAGATGTTGACTTTCTTTTATGTTCATAAATGGTGTACCATACACTAATGTCTTCTGAGATTTTTTTAATTTCTGCCTCATATGATTTCTCATTTACATGAACGATTATCGTCATTACCTCGTTATGGTTGACTAACCCTGAAAAAAATCCATCTGCATCTGAATAATTTATGATTTCATTTTGGTTTAATGCATCAATGTCATTGTATTCACCAGTTTCTTTAGTAGCAATTGTTAAACGATAGCCATCTTCATTTTCAGTTCTTACTAATAAAATAATCCGATTTTCTGTAACCTCTTTATAAACGGCTAATTGTTCTAGCTGTTCATAAAATTGAGTTATGCTATTTGAATTTGGATCAATAAATGCTTTACTATGCTCAAATAACTCTGACTTGAGATCCTCTATTTCTGCTTGCAACTTTCGATTTTCAGCTTCCAAATTAAAATAATCGATTAGGTTTACTTCTTCTTCTACTTTAGTTGATTCAGGTTCATTTTGTTCGTCATGTTTCTGCTTAGCAGGTTTGCGGGTGGATGGGTCATATAGGACGTAAACTAAAATTAAAAAGACAATGAGTCCGATTGTTACAATTATATATTTATTCCTCATATTAGCATCCATAACCGTAATACCCCACCTTAACTATGCATTAATCATCCCACAATATGCCAAATCCTCAAAACGCTCTTCTTTTCGAACATGGTCCTTTAAAATGCCCTCTTGTGACATGCCTAGTTTCTCTAGCACTCTACCAGAGGCTGGATTCGAACCGAAATAGCGAGCAAAGATTTTATGATATCCCTTCTCCTGAAACGCAAATTGTTTGATAGCCTCAGCCGCTTCTGTCGCAAAGCCGTTTCCCCAGTACTCTTCCCCAACCCAATAAGCTATTTCACCATTACGAAAGCGTTGATTATTGGATAATGCAATCGCTCCATAAAGGATACCAGTTTCTTTGTCCGTAATAGCAAATTCGTATGCTTTATCAGCTAGGAAATTCTCAAGATGGCGTTCCATCCAAGTTAAAGCATCATTAACCGAGTATGGATATGGTAGATACAGCGTATTTTTGTAAATATTATAATTGTTGCAGAGTCTTGTAACTGCTTCAGCGTCTGATTTATCGAAAAGTCGAAGTACTAGCCTTTCCGTTGTGATAGTTCGCTGTTTTTCAATATATTGCATGGTCCATACCCTCCATAAAATTGTATTAAAGTTCACGATAGTACAATGATTAGACATAAAATAAACGTAAGTCCAGACAGAGGTGTCATCACTAGTCTCTCTTTCTTACTACGAGATACTAGATTAGCTATTGTGTTTAACCCAAGAAAAACCGTTACAATCCACACTAGTAGATTAGTAGGTAAGACACTTATCCCCTCAATAATATTGGTATGTTGAAGGAAGATAAACCCCATAAATAATAGAACAACAGCATTTACACCACTCATCAAGCGTAAGCCTTTTGGCAATATCTTATGGTACCCACCTAAAGCATATTCACCGAGAGGAAAACCGAGAGCGAGTAATACTTGAAAAACTGCTACTAATACAAACATACATGTAACAAGAATCGTTATTAGCTCCATAAACTTCCCCCTATTCTTAGGTTTGATTATTTGGCTAGTATTTTTTCCATAATATATTCATTATAGGGAAGATCTTCGAGTATACGTTCCCCTATTACTTTATACCCCTTCTTCTCATACATATGAGGCAAATAGGGATGTGTCTGTGCAACTGTCAATCGAACCCTTTGTTCACCGATTCTCAACAGGTATTTTTCCATGAAGTTTATCAATTGACTAGCGATGCCCTTTCCTTTAAAGCTTGACCGTACAGCTAATCGACTTAACACATAACAATTCCAATCCTTTTGGTAATTTAACCGAACAGTTCCCATAATTAGGTCGGTATGTTTATCTAATGCAACATACAGAATCATTTTATCTATCCATTCCCGAACCTCCTCTACCATGACAGTTGATGCACTTGCAGGTAGACCTAATCTTTCATTCTCTGAATAGGCATCGTGGTATATTTCAACTAATGATTCTGCATCGCTTCTAATCGCCCTTTCTATTCTCACGTTCATCCTAATCCCTTCCAAATTCTTCTATTTCATCTATCATAACATATTATTTTCTATTTTAAATAATCAGATAAAGAACCATATGGATATTCACCCAATCAATCAGCGTTTCATATTCTGTCATTATCATTACCTTCAAATTAAAAGTGAGGTGAAACATATTAATGGTTTCCTACATGGATTATACATCTCCATCAACACAATTCACATTTGATGTTAATCAGAGTACCCTTTTTAAAAAGGATAACAAAAACTATATCAATGTTCTCGGAATCAAACAGCTAAACACTTTAGAAAATGTATCTTTACTGGACATATTCCTTAGCAAGAATAATGTCGTTGAACCACACTATCATCAAAATGCAGCAGAGCTAGTTTATTGTATATCTGGTGCTGCAGTTGTTTCCATATTAAACCCGTTCACGAAAGAGTTACTTAATCTCCCCATCACCCCCGGACAGGTTGCAAATGTTCCACAAGGCTGGTGGCATTACGAAGTTGCAACGGTCGATAACACACACCTTCTAGCAATCTTTAATGCACCAACTCCAGAAGTGATTTTAGGATCGGACATTTTATCATTCACTCCATCCAACGTTATGGCCCATACGTATTGTATGAACGAGAATCAATGGAAACAGGCAATTGCACCTGTTAAACCATCCACCTATATAGGACCATACAAGGATTGCAGAAAAACAAATCACAACAATACTTATGCCAATGCTTACCAACAGTATGAGCAGCCCCAATATATACAGCAATATCCAACAATGCGTTATTAAAAAATTCATAGTAAAAACAAAGTGCATGTAACAATTGTTATCGAGACCAAATTTTGAAAAAGAAAGGGTTACATATTAAATATGATTAATATGTAGAACCCTTTCTTCTTTTACCTATAGTTGAAAAAAGTTATTGAAGGTTTTTTTCATAACAATTACATTCGTGAACTCGATTATATTTAGTTCTGACCTTATCTTTTTCATCTCCAGAATAATGAACAAAAGCCTGTACAACCTTTAAATTAGGACTGTCTACTCTCACTACATCTTCAACTTCCTTACCTTCAAGAAACAGATGTAAATAGGAGTAAACTTTGGCAAATCCATTCTTTTTATACCACTTGTTAACCCATTCGTCATCTCTGGTCCACGCTTCAAGGTAGTCTAAACCCTTTTCTTTAGCAATACTTTCAGCTTTCTCTAATAGCTTCGTTCCAATACCCCTTCTTCGATAATCCGGATGTGTTGCAATATGCCAGATCATACCACCAAGTCCCTCACCTTTTGTACATATTGCTTTTTCACGATTATCATATTCAATATCCAACAGACCTACAATTTGTCCTCCTTCTACCGCTACCAATTCAATTGCAGGATTCTGATATTCTTCCTTTTTATTTAAAACATTATCAAAATAAGCAGTGTCTATAAATGAAAGAACTCTACATCGGACCCAACCTATTTCATCTTTGGGATTATATTGCCTTATTTCCATCTCATTTCCCCCTGATTGTTTATAAAAGTACTACAACATAACAATATTAATTTAATACTCATTTACGAACTAGATCTAAGTGATTATTAGAAGAAGTAGACCCGTTTAAAATTAAATCTGCATGCCATTTTGTAGGTTCAACAAACTCGTTATGACGATGCCTAACTAAATCAAGATATTCTGAAGAGATTTCGTCAAAGGTTTGTTCGTTTCTATCTCTTTTTAATCTCCTAATTAATCTCTCATCTGACGGGCAATCGACAAATATCTTCAAATCTATTTTTTCTCTAATTTCCTTAAAATACAAGACCATCAAGCCTTCAATTATAACAACATCATACATTTTAGATGAAATGAATTGATTAAAATCTCTACTTGTTAAGGAAGTTTCAATATTAAAAACTTAATTTGTAAGCATTAAATGAGAATTAGGTTTTAACATTTATAGAATAAGACTTATAAGTATTTATTATTAATCACTTTCATATGGTGTAACTCGTGCCCAGCAATGCTATATGCAATGGTACCTACTGAAACTGTACTGTTTAATACAGTTCCATTACGGACCCACGCTGCATCATCAATGGTTGAAATAAGGCTTAACGTATTGGAACGTACCGTGTCTAAACCAACTAGTAACTGCTCCCAGGTTAATTTGTTAAAGTTTGCCTCAGCAACGTATTGATCCTGATCCATTGCTGGAAGTGGTGCACTTTCATTTCGTGCAATTGCAAGCATTCTATACGACATCACACGTTCGGAGTCGGTCATATGTCCAATCACTTCTTTTAAAGTCCATTTCCCTGGTGCGTACGCCTTCCTTGCTAACTCCTCTGATACACTACTTAAAAGGGTAATGGTCTTAGTTCGTTGCTTACTAAGTATTTCTTCAATATCTCCATCTGGCACAAGACTAACATACCTATCATGCTCTTGATTTTCAATAAATAATGGTCGTGGACGCACAAGAACCCCCTCGGATTAAATAATGATGGTTATAAGTTAATATTCGATTTTCAAGAAGATATTTCCTTTATTTTGATATATTTCATTCCCGCAAAAATAATTACATATTAAACAGCTTTATTATCACTCTACAACTGATTTATGCCGTTAACATAATACAAATAACAATGTATTAATTCACATATTCTATTCCTTCAAAATTATCCAGTCTAGATCGAAAGTCTTTATTATGATAAAGGTTTTTCTTTTGAACTTATTGCCGCACTAAGTAACGTTATAGACTCCATAATATTTAAAAATCAACTATACTTCATTATTAGCAGCTCGAGTTTTTCTCTAATAGAATCCCTTAACTCGCTAGGCTGTATAACTTCTACATAATCCAACATTTTCATCGTTTCACGTATTGCATGGTCAGGCCCAAAAAGATTGATACTCACTATTAAATCTAGTCCTTCTTCAGCTAGGTTAATAACCTCCAAATCAGTTAGTACATGGGCGTTTTGTTTATCTATTTTTAGTTGAACTGGGTAAATTTCTTCCGCCGAACGCATATCTCGAAATGCTTGTTGACTTTGATTCCAATAATCAGTAAGGGGAAAGTTCCCAGGTATGTAAAATTCCTCATCGATAACCTTTACTTTGCCAATACGCTCACATTTGAAAATTTTAACTAGATTACTATTTTCACAGAATGCGACGAGATACCAGTCTAATCGCTTCACTACAATTCCATATGGATGAATCTTTCTCTGCGAAGATGTGCCATCCATTTTGTTATAGATGATTTCAAGTGCTTTTGATTTAAATACAGACGTGAGAAGTATATCAATTGCCGGAATCTGCACATTGCTCCCCCACCAAGGACTCTCATCAAAGTAAAATCTCCGTCTTACTGAATCTAAATCGACTGGCGCATTCTTCTGTAGTTTCAACAGTGCATTCGTTAGTTTCGAGGACATATTACTTTCTTTGACAGGCTGAATACCAATACCACTTAGATAGAGATTCACAAAATCCTCTTCACGTAGATTGCTTATCCCAACGGAATAACCGTCCATAAACCTAACACCACCATTGGGGCCAGTAGTCGTCACTAACGGGAAACCTGCTTCACATAAGGTATCAATATCCCGATAGATCGTTCTGTCAGAGACTTCTAATTTAGTTGACAACTCGTTTGCTTTAATCGTTCCTCTTGATTCTACTAAAAGGAGAATAGATATTAATCGATGTAGCCTCAAACTAGCACACCCCCAATAATTCTTGACAGACAGTTGTCATAAATAGATTGCTATACTTTCGATATTACATGAAGAGAGGAAGATTGGAAATGAATGTAGGCATTTTGGGAACTGGATTTGGGGTACACCATGCGGAATTATATAGGAAAATTGAAGGTGTTGATAGCATTACTATCTTTGGGAGGGATGAGGAAAAATTAGAACGAATTCGTAAGGAACACCCGATTCATACTACAAACGAGATAACTGATATTCTAGAAAATCCTACTATTGATTTAGTAGATGTTTGTCTTCCTAGTTCTCTACATAAACAATATGTTATCGAAGCATTAAAAAATGGTAAGCATGTTTTTTGCGAAACTCCTGTTGCATTAACAATGGAAAATGCGGAAGCAATGCTTATAGCAGAACAAAAGTATGGTAGAAAAGTCTTTGTAAATCAATTTATAAAACATGAACATCCTTATGAATATCTCTACGCAGAAATCCAAAATGAAGCGTTAGGAAAGCTAAAATCATTACATATTAAGAGAATGACACCACCATTATGGGGCGACTTGAGTTTGCATAAGATAACTACTGACCTGATGATTCATGATTTTGATTTTGTAACATGGCTGCTGGGATCACCTTCCAATATAACTTCTCAAGGTAAAAATAGTAAGCAAGGTCAATCCTATGCTTTGGTTATACTGAACTATGATGAAACAGTGGTGCGTGTTGAAGGCTCTTCTATGATGCCTTTTGGTCATCCCTTCACGGTTGGCTATGAAGCAATATTCGATAATGGATCGATAACTTACCAGGAAGATGGTTATGAGGATAGAAACGAAACAAAATTTCTACGATCTACGCATAACAATCTGGAACAAATTGAACTAATACATAAGAATTGCTACGAGGAGTCTATTAGGGAAGTAATCGATTGTTGTAAGAACGATTCCCCTAGTAGATTGAGTTTGAAAGCAGCGGTAGAAGCATTAGCGGTATCTATTGAAGCAAAAGAGCAACTTCTAACTCAATAAAGTTGCATAGGACTAATTAAACGGTTTGATTTTAATGTAGAAGCTGTAGCTTTAGGCTCAGGATAATTTACAAACTCTATATGTAACGGCTTATCGGACAGAAACATTTTTGGAGTAATAGCCATCACCAATTTCATCCAACAAAAGGACTGTTTCCTAAGTGACAGATTCAAAATACGATAAGGATAGTGATATATACATTTATCCTAACGGACAACATTTAACCTATTTTACTACGAGTAGAGTTGGCAACAGAGATTATAAATCTGATTCCCAAGTTATGTGCGAGTTTTCCCTTATTAGATTAATATACCCGATCCAAAAATCACTAAAAGGCCATAACACGTTATGTTTGAGAATAGAAAGGTTAGATAAAGTAGGTTGTCAACATCAGGTAAAATGCTATATAGATATCAAAAAAAGTAGGTTGAGCAAATCTTCGCAACTGCCGGTTACGGGTATTACGCAAAGCGAGTGAACAAGTATTACGCACAGTAGCATACCAGAATATAAAGGAGGTTGCCGAACACCTAGTAAAGCTAGGTTAGGTCTGTGCAAGAGTTGAATTTCTATAAAATCACGAATTTAAAAAGGCAATTAAAAAAGCTTGTAAAGAAAAAACACCTACTTTCTCTACAAGCTGATTGCCATTTGAGGCTACCTTTTTTACAATTAGATAATCCAAAAAATTATCTTTGTTATTAACTCTGCATCATCTTTAGGTATATCAAAATCCATAAGACGTTTTTTAATATAACTTCTTGAAGCTTTTTCTGGTTTAGCTAGTGCTTTTGCAATTTTTGAGGTATTTCGTTTAACAGCGTCTGAATATTTTTTAGAAAATGGTTTAAGGACCCAAGAAAGCATATGGCCACCATTTTTTACTACGTTTCCAAAAGCTTTTATACCTTTCAAACCTACACCAAGTACACCTTGTGTACTAATTTCTTCTTGATTTTTATGTATTTCTTGTTGAATAATAGATTCACTCTTTTTTACATCCTGTTTAAATGTAGGACTTTCTAAGTCGAACATATCAGGATCATAATTCTCATATGAAATATCTAATGATGGCAATGTTGGAAGGGACTCTGATGATAATGAAGATGCTGAAACTTTAGCACTTACAAAACTTGGTCCAACTGTACTCACTACAATAGTTGTAGCTACAGTTATAGATAAAGTTTTAAATAACTTCTTTTTCATTTTTTTATCACCCCTTATAAATATTTATTTACAATGAGTATGTTATCATAGCATATAACATAATTAAACAATAATTATAAATATTTTAAATATACACTAAGGAGAGTGTTTAAAATGCCACATAGAAATAACAATAAAGACGCTGAAATTTTTGGATGGGCCGTTTCTATTCTATTAACAATAGTATTATTTATTGTATTTGTGTCCGTTCCTATATTTTTAAACTTTGGAGTTGTATACTTACTTTCCTTATTTCCAATAGTCGAGTTTCATTTTTATTCAGATTTTTGGTCTAATTTTCGGTTTTTTCTTGGATTTACCATATTAAATATTACTGTTCTTGTATTAAGTGAATTATTTATCGCTGTCAATAGAAAAAGTAAAGTAGCAAAGTTATCAGATATTGGTCCAAAAAATTTTAAAGAATGGATTTTCTATCTATTAATTTTTACTGTTTATATTAATATCTTTGATATATTTTTTGATAGATTAGAAACTACAATAATAGGTTCAGGGTTAATCTCCTTAGGTATTGTATTTTTGGTTATCGTTATTGAAAAATATTTCAATAGATTTCATGATGAGGAAGAAGATTAGAAGTATTTATTCATTTACAGACAGGTATAATTTTAATTATTCCTGTCTGTAAATGATAGTAACTTACCGGAATTTACCTAATAAAGGAACTTAATAATAGAAAAAATGCACTGCTTAGAGTGCATTTTTCTCAACTAATATTAGTTTATCGTGACGTATAACCTGCATCTGCATGAATTGTAGTTCCTGTTACATAAGATGATTGATCAGAAGCCAACCAAAGACTTGCTTCCGCAATTTCTCTTGGCTGACCGAATCGGTTTAACAAGCTTAATTGTGGAGCGTATTCTTCTTCATTCAGACCAAATTGCTCTAATGCACCACGTAGCATTGGTGTATCAATAGCACCAGGTGCAACAGAATTCACTCGAATATTTTGTGGACCATACTCTAAAGCAGCCACTTTCGTCATTCCAACAACACCATGTTTCGCTGCTACATAGGCAATATTATTTGGCTGTGGACGGAAACCACTTACAGAAGAAATATTAACAATCGATCCACCATTTCCTTGTTTCACGAATTGTTGGATTTCATATTTCATACATAATGCTGTTCCCTTTAAGTCTACAGCGATCAGGCGATCCCAATAATCCTCATCGAATTCCGCTACTGGTTTATCATCTGGAGTTAGGGCAGCATTATTCACTGCAACATCTAGTTTTCCATATGTGTCTACTGCGAATTGAACCATTTTTTGTACTTGTTCAGAGTCTGAAATATCAACTTTTACAAAAGCAGCTTCTCCACCAGCTTTTTTAATCTCTTCTACTACTGCTTTACCTTTTTCTTCATTAAAATCTGCAATGACAACCTTTGCTTGTGCTTCTGCAAATAGCTTAGCAGTTGCTTCACCCATACCCATTGCAGCTCCTGTAACGATAGCAACCTTGTCTTCTAATAGTGGAAATGTCATGATTAATTCCTCCTATAAAAAAATTATCGTTGGGCTAAAGTTTTTTTAGCCTTCCTAGTTTTAACTATACGAGTGACAATAATCCTCATCAATCAGCAAAATCTTTCAAAGTGTTTGATACTAGACAAAATACTACTTTTTGTACAGTTAAAGTTTGCAGAAAAACTCGAAAACTAGCATACTTAACTTGAGGTGAATGGGAATGGAAGAGGTATTCGACAAACGTGTTCAACGATCCAAGACAGATATAAAACGTACTTTTTTGAATTTGTTGCAGGAAAAACCTTATCATCTAATATCCATCTCCGAAATCGTAAGAAAGGCCAATTATAATCGTGGAACCTTCTATGCGAATTTTGAGTGTAAAGACTATTTGTTACAAGAAGTAATCCAAGAAGTTTTATCCGAAATGATTAAGCAGATACGTGTCCCATATAAGGAAATAACGAAAGTCAATTTTCACAATATGGATCCAAGAGACATAACATTATTTGATTACTTTAAGAAGAATATTGACCTTTTTAAATTGCTACTTAGCAATCATATCCAGGTAGATTTTCGATTTCAAATGGCAAAAGCAATTGAAGAATTATTTATTGCAGAATATGAGTATGAATTAGCAGAAGACTCTGAGCTTGATCAGAAATGGCTTTATATTTATCGTGCACATGGAGTTGCTGGATTAATTATTCGTTGGATAGAGGAAGATTGCTCTACACCGCCAGAATACATGTCTAAGCAGATTATCGAACTCATGATGACATCTACAGAAGTATTTTACGTGAAACCTTAATTTAGGGGTCATACCCGGATTAGTGGCTTCATACAGAGAGGAATGACATACATATGAAAAAATTACTTATTATCATGGCATTACTAGTACTAGTAGCATGCGGGACTACAGATGAGGAATCTTCATCTTTGGAGGCTTCCAAGAAGGACTCTTCTATAGAGGAGAAAAAGCCTAAAACGAACAACGTTTCTACAACAGATGAAAAAGAAGGTTCAAACCAAACTACAAATCAATCGGAAAGTAATTCGGGCAATACGAATGACAAAGATACAAGCAATAATCAAGC
Source organism: Ornithinibacillus scapharcae TW25 (assembly GCF_000190475.1). Lineage (GTDB taxonomy): Bacteria > Bacillota > Bacilli > Bacillales > Amphibacillaceae > Ornithinibacillus > Ornithinibacillus scapharcae. The sequence continues at coordinate 40,060 of NZ_AEWH01000024.1, read as the reverse complement.
ATTATCCCAGTATTCCAATGAACAGATTGAATATGCTCGTATTTGGTTACAGCTTGGTCCAAACCAAGATATTGATGGTTTATACGTTCAACATATCCAAGCTGGAGAGCCAATCAATCCTAATGACGAAACAAGTGCCACCTATCCTGAGAATGTTATCCAATTAGCAGGCTCTAGATTAGTAGATGGTTCGGTTACCTATAGCGGTAATGGAGATGGAACTATAAATGTGTATAATGTCCCGCTACGTTGGGATAGTAGTAATCCTGATGTAGACGAAAACTTTATGAAAGAATACACCCAGGATATTATCAACAATACAGAGCTAATTTCTGTTAATCCAGGTGACGATTCAAAGGTTATAGATCTAATTAAATTGATTAAATGAATACAGGTGGGGAACTACTCCCCACCTGATTTCTGATTATGATACTAGCTTTAAACCTATCGCAGCACCAAGAACCATCACAATGAACACCACTCTTTTCCAATCCTTCGATTCTCCATATAAGACCATTCCCAAAATCGCACCACCAGAAGCACCAATCCCTGTCCAAATCGCATAAGCTGTTCCCATCGGTAGTGTTTCCATGGCAATGGCAAGAAATAGGAAGCTTGCGCCAAACCCAAGAACTAATAACACAACAGCTTGCCAATTACGATCTTGATGAAGTTTACTTATCATTGCTACACCAAACATTTCACATATCCCAGCTAAAACTAAGGAAATCCATGCCATTTATGAATTCGCCCCTTTCTGAACGCTGTCACTAGTAGGTTCATCACTTGTTACTAACTTTAATCCAATTACACCGGCTAATAATAATAAGATTAATAATATTTTACTGATTTTCACCGGTTCTCCAAAGAACAGAATTTCAGATAGAACAGTACCTGCTGTACCTAACCCTACAAAGACAGCATAAACCGTTCCTACCGGTAGTTTTCTTCCAGCCATAATCATGACATAGAAACTTATTATAATAGCTATAACTGTACCAGTCCAAGTCCAAAAATCATCAGCATGTTTTAATCCAATTACCCAACACACTTCAAAAATCGCTGCAATAACAACACTAATCCAGTATTTGTTCATACGATGACACCTCCAAGTTATTCTAATTAAAATAAAAAAGCCTAAGAGACACTGATTTCCAGTAATCTCCCAGGCTTTTATCCTTCCGTGGCACAGCATAGCTGTGAGTTTTCTCTCGGACCAGACCAACTAGTATTGCGGAACCCTAGAAAACTTTTAAGTATGCATTTGTCTATTATTATACGTAAATATGGGTTAAATTCAACCCTCTCGTAACAAAATATATAAATTAATGAATTAACGACGCTCGTAGATCCTCAATCCCATGCTCTAAATATCCTTTCAGACAAGATAACATATATACCCAGCCTTCTTTTTGTCCCAACATCTTGTGAACTACTTCTGGGTCGTCTTCTTTCAAACCAGTTTCGTTAATTTCAATAATCGTATACTTAGTATCCACTTCATTTAATGTAATCGTAACAATAGTTTCTTCGTTGTGTTCCTCTCCCCAAGAAAAAACAATCTTCTTATTTGCTATAATCTCGATTACTTGTATATCACCTTTTGCGTTGTACTCATCATAACTCAATGTAACTTTCTTTCCTTCTTCCCATCGTTGGGAACTAGATGAGAACCAGTAATTGCCAATTCTTTCAGGATCTACGATGGCTTCAAATACCTCACTTGTTGATTTGGTTATCTTCATTTTTGCAGTTATCTGTGTATCCATGATTCAACACCCTTACTTTTTATCGTTATTATATATTTTCTAGTATAAAAATGAAAATCATCCAACAAATAAACTTATACATTACAACGATATCGGGAGTTACTTTAGACTCAAAAAGTTTGTATTCTATTAAAGTTTTCTCGAACTAAATCGATAAATATGCTAAATGGTTTAACCATATATTTGTCCTTATGCCAAGCGATATGAGTATATATTGAACTAATTTCTTCACTCCACTTTATCTCTACCATTCTCCCTTCCTTAATATCTTTTTCCACAGCCATTTCTGGCAAAAACGCTATTCCAAGTCCAGCAATAACGCATTGTTTAATTGCTTCTATACTTACAAATTCTATTTTATTCGTCAGACTGACCCCTAAAGAACGGCAATAATTTTCTAGTAACGTTCGGTAAGAACATCCCGCTTCTGTTAATAATAGGGTTTCTACTTCTATATCACTAGGGAAAACCCTTGATTTAAGCGTAAGTGGATGAGTTGGGTTAGCTACCATTTTAATTTTCTCTTCAATGAGTGGCTCCATGCAAAAAACATCGCTTGGTGTTGTCACATCAGTAATAAATGCTATATCAAGATTGCCTTGTAATAATTCACGTTTTACTATCTCATCTGAATGTGCAGGTTTAAAGACCAGTTTAACCTGCGGAAATCGGTTCTTAAACTCTTTTAATATGGAAGGCAATCTATACGTACATTGACTTTCCTGTGCTCCAATAATAAGAGTCCCAGTAGTTTCTTTATATTCACTAATAGACCATTCCGCCTCTTCCATAAGTGAAATTATTTTATCTGCATATAATTTATACTTTTTTCCATACTCTGTTAAGGTTATTCGTTTTCCAATTCTCTCAAACAAAGATATTCCAAGTTCCGTTTCAAGCGCTTTTATCTGGGAGGTTACACTTGACTGAGCGAAATTTAGTATCTTAGCTGTTTTCGTGAAATTTAGGTTCTCTGCAGCAATTTTAAAGGTTTTTAACTGTTTTATATCCATAGCATGACCTCTTAATCGATTATTTCGATTGATACAATCAAAATAATCAGCTTTTTAAATTTGTGATTATATTATAGTCTATTTATAGTTCAACAACAAATAGTGAAAGGAGATAAACACCATGTCTATTATGATTATTTATGGTGGAACCCGCGAAAACGGAAATACTGAAGTATTAACCGAAACAGCTGTTGAGGGGCTGAACGTTGAAAGAATTCATTTGAAAGACTATACTATTTTGCCAATTGAAGACCTAAGACATTCGGTTGATGGGTTCCATAAGGTAAATGATGACTATTATTCTATTATTAATCAAATGGAAAAGCATGACATTATTATTTTTGCAACTCCAATTTATTGGTATAGCATGTCTGGGCTAATGAAGAATTTTATTGATCGCTGGTCACAAACTTTGAAAGAATCTAATGGTGATTTTAAAAAGAAGATGGCCACAAAAAAGGCTTATGTAATTGCCGTCGGTGGAGACGAACCACAAATAAAAGGTTTGCCAATGATTCAACAATTTTATTATATATTCGATTTTGTTGGAGTTTCCTTTGAGGGATATATACTAGGTCATGCAAATCGACCTGGTGAAATTCTTTCTGATATAAATTCTTTGAGAATGGCTGAATTATTCCTTCAAAAACTTAAAAATCATTCATCTCTTTGATATTTATGTATCCTATTACGTAAATTTTTATCATGCTAATTTTAAATGGAGTATTCATAATTGAATCTTCTTACCTAAGAGTATAAATAGTTGACAAAATAATTTATTTATGCTATAATTTACAATTAAATATTTCCTGTGTATAATAAGGTTCTCCTGGCCAGGGGAACCTTATTCTGTTTTATGGGAGGAAAAGTTATGAAACAAAATGAGTCTAGTATGACTTCTTTGGTATCTGCTTTTAGTCGTGCATATCACAGTAAATTTGACACACCAAAAATTTTTGATGACTATGTTTCTAGGAACTTAATCTCACAAGAAGAGTTTTCTACTATAAGTAACAGTATGATTAATGGCATATCGTTCTTCAATAGCGAAATAGGACAGAAATTCAAAGAACAACCAAAAGAACTATTAAAATGGATTACACAAGTTCAGCTATCCCCAACACCCTTGGCACGTGCTGCGTATTGTGAAAGAGTAGTACTTAACGAAGTCAATTTAGGAGTTGAACAATATGTCATACTTGGAGCTGGATTAGATACATTCAGTTTTCGATATCCTGAATTAACCAACACATTAATAGTATATGAAATAGACCATCCAACAACACAAGCGTTTAAAAACTAAAAATAAAGGATGCAAAATTAACGATACCTAGTAATCTCCATTTTGTATCAATGGACTTTACAACAGGATTTTCAGAGCAAGATCTAATTGTCGAAGGCTTTGATCCTACTAAAAAACTTTTTTAGTCTTTTGGGCGTCTCCTATTATTTGACCAAAACAGAGATGAAAAGTTTGATTCAACATATATTTGCTAAGGTACCCACAGGTAGCTCCATCGTCTTTGACTATGCAGATGAACAGCTTTTTAAGGAGAAAGGATTATTTAATCGAGTTGAAAATATGGTGAAAATGGCTTCTGCTAGCGGGGAACCAATGAAATCATGCTTTACATTGGAAGAATTGGAATCTTTGCTAGAAGGATTAGGTTTATTAATCTATGAACATTTATCACCATCGATGATTAATGAACGTTTCTTTTCTAATAGGACAGATTATTTATCTGCATTCGAAACTATTCATTATATACACGCTGTAAAGAAATAATACCTAACCAAAAGCCTCTTAAAGCTTATAGCTTAAGAGGCTTTTGATTTTTTGCATTCTTGTAGGAAAGGTGTTAGCGATTATTAGAAATAGCTAATAACTTTATCTAACAACCCTAGTGCATCCATAAATACTATAATAATTGCAATCGGGGTAATGTATTTTAGTAAGTAATACCAACTATTAAAAAATACCTTTCCGCTTGTTGATCCATGCGCTATTTCTTCATACAAGTCACGCTTGGATAATTTTAATGGGATAAAAATAGAAATTAATAATGCACCAAGAGGCATTAATACATTACTAACTATAAAGTCTAATAAATCAAAGATATTCTTATCGAAAAGAATAACGTCAGACAGTACACCATACGACAAACAAGAAGGTATTCCAACAATAAATATCAGAATCCCTATTATCCAAGTATATTGTTTACGCTTCGTACTATCTTTTTTAATAATGGAAGCAACAATAATTTCAATCATGGAAAATGCCGATGTTAACGCAGCAAATAAAAATAATAGAAGAAAAGCAATAAAGAAAATGATTCCAAAAGGCATCTGCAGAAATACTGCTGGTAACACCGCAAAAATTAATACGGGACCTGCATTAGGTTCTAAATCAAACGAAAACACTCCTGGAAAAATTGCTAATCCTGCCAATAATGCAACCATAATATTCATGATAACGATTGAAAAAACGGACTTTGGTAGGTTCTGAGTCTTCGGCAAATAGGATGCATAGGTAACCATTACGGATACTCCTAAAGAAAGCGCGAAAAACGCTTGTCCTAATGCAAATAAAATAGATTCTGAGGTTAATTTAGTAAAATCTGGAACCAACAAAAATTCTATGCCTTCGCTTGAGCCATCTAACGTTAATGAACGAATTACTAATAAAATAAAAAGCAAAAATAGTGCTGGTATCATTATTTTACTAGCCTTTTCTATCCCTTTTTGGACACCCTTTGCAACAACTAAAATAGTTATCAGTACAAAAATTAGCTGGGCGAACAGAGTTGGAACCGGCTTGGCAATTGTTTCACTGAAAATTTGACCATATTGATCTGGTGACAAACCATTTAATCCACCACTTATTGCCTCAACTAAATAAATGATAATCCATCCTCCGACAACACTATAGAAGGATAATAAAATGAAACAAGTAACAATTCCCAACTTCCCTATTATTCCCCATAATGAGTTTGGAGCAATATTTTGATAGGTTGTTACCGCATCACCTTGTGTTCTACGACCAATAACAAACTCTCCTAGTAATAGTGGAGCCCCTAGTATGAAGGTGAAAAATAAAAAGACAATGAAAAATGCCCCGCCTCCCCCGGTCCCAGCAACATATGGAAATTTCCATATTGCCCCTAGTCCGATAGCTGATCCTGCTGCTGCAAAGATGAATCCTAATTTTGACTTCCACTGTTCTTGTGACATGATGTTATTCTCCCTGTTTTTTATGCGAGTATAAACGTTTACAGGAAATCTAGCAAGTGCTTTCCATTATTATGTATAATATATAGTTTTGTACTTTTGCATCAGAATATCTTATTTTCCTAAATTAATTACAATTTGTATTTTTCCTTGATAAAGTAGCATACGAAAATAAAAAGTAACAGTATCTCCAGAATGAACTGTTAAGCTACTGTTACGTAAATTGGTATATTAGCCTCTTACTAATTTAGTACGAATTCGATTAGAAAATAGCTCTACCGCTAAAATCAATATCATCAACCCGATCAGAATTGCCCCAACTTCTGTCCAACGATAGGAATTCATTGCAAAAATAAGTGGTGCACCTATTCCACCTGCACCTACCAGACCAAGAACCGAAGCTTCTCTAAGATTCATATCAAAACGATAAATTATAATGGATAAAAAGATGGAAAATAACTGTGGCAAGATTCCAAACCGTATTTTTTCAATAGTGGTGCATCCAATTGATGTCATAGATTCTAGTACACTAGTATCTAGATTCTCAATCGCATCCGCCAATAACTTGGATAGCATTCCAATTGAAATCAATGCTATTGTTAAAACACCTGCAAACGCCCCTGCCCCAGTAACGCGTATTAGCATCAATCCATAGACCAGTGCTGGAATCGTCCGGATTGCTATTAATAGAAGTTTTGTTAATGACGCAATCGGTTTCGGTACAATATTCGCAGCAGAAAGAAATGCTAGCGGAATGGCTAATATCGATCCAATCAGCGTGCCTAAAAAGGCAATCGAAATGGTTTCCACTAGTAACGACAGAACGCCATCAGAAGTAACATTAAATAATAACTCTACATCAGGACTAATGATTCCTTCCATAATACTTGTAGCAATTTGCCATCCGTTTACTCCCATATCCTCCAATTGAATAGTTGAGAGAGACCATAGAAATAATAGCAAAATGATAACGAAGACTGTGATAAAATATTTTTTATTATTCGGTGAAGCGTTAAGTTGTTTTTCTATGACATCCATATAAATTTGTACCCCTTTAGATTAACTTCTTTCTGAAATGTTCACTAATCTTTTCAATGATAAATACGGTGATAATTAACATGAGTAAAATCATACCTACACTTGCATAATCACGCCATCCTAGACTTTCTTTTATAAGTAAACCAATTCCTCCTGCACCAACATAACCGAGAATTGCTGAATAACGGACATTTCCTTCAAAGCAGAATAATGAAGTAGACAGATAATTAGGCAGGACTTGGGGAAAGATTGAATATCGGAATGCTTGTAGCCTCGTCATCCCTAGTGATTCCATAGCTTCGAAGCTACCCATATCTGCATCTTCAATTTGCTCATATAATAACTTCCCAACGTAAGCAATGGTAAATAGAAATATTGCAACTGTTCCCGCTAATGTTCCTAATCCAAAGATAAATGTGGCGATTAATGCTACAACTAATGTAGGTATCGTTCTTAATATACTCAAAAGAAGTTTAGCGATGAACACAATCCATTTCTGTTTCATCATATTGCTTGCAGCAAAGTATGCGGCTGGAATAGCAGCGATTGAACCTAAAATGGAACCAAGTAACGACATTTTAATGGTTTCGAGAAGCGGCTGCCATATGTGTGCGTAATACTCCCATTTCGGTGGGATCATATCTCCAATAATGAAAAAAAATTCATTCCAACGCTTCACCAAAACGCTCATATCAAAATTAGTTGCATGAACTGAAATGATGGTTGCAGCTATAACCAATATTACAACGAACGGCACCCTCGATTTTTTTTCAAAAACAACCTTCCCGTTAGGAAGGGAAATTTTTTTCGGAGGAAGGATTTTGTCATACATAAGCTAAGTCTCCTTCTTCGGTACTCTCTTTGTCTCCTACCGAATCACCATAAATATGGTTCAGAACCTCTTGTGTTACATTTTCTGATTTTCCATCGTAGACAATTTTCCCTGCTCGTATACCTATAATTCGATTGGCATATTCTAAAGCAATCTCAACATGGTGAATATTCATGATGACCGATATATCCATTTCTTTATTAATACGCTTAAAATCTTCCATTACTTGCTTAGAGGTGACAGGGTCAAGCGAAGCAATTGGTTCATCGGCTAAAATAATATCTGGATTTTGGGCTAGTGTCCGAGCAAGTGCAACACGTTGTTGTTGACCACCTGACAGCTGATCAACGCGAATATAAGCCTTATCAAGAATTCCGACTTGATCTAATGCTGTTAAGGCTTTAATTTTTTGTTCTTTGGTGAAAAAACCAGTAACCTTCCTCCAAAAAGAAAGTTGCGGCACGAACGATACTAGAACATTCTTTAATACGGAAGTACGGGTGATGAGGTTAAAGGATTGAAAAATCATACCGATTCGCTTTCGAAGCTTTCGAATATCCTTACCTTTGAGGGAATTGACCTCCAGTTCATCCACGATTAATTGACCGCTAGTGATTTCATGCATCCCATTTATACAACGGATTAACGTTGATTTACCTGCACCGGATAAACCAATAATTGCAACAAATTCACCCTGATTAATTTTAACGTTTATATCCTGTAAAGCTTTAACATTATTCGCGTACATTTTGTTCACATTTATAAACTCTATCACTTAAAAATCCCCATTCTTGTGAAAAATGAGAACACCTACTTAGATGCTCTCACTTTTTAATATTGATTATCATAACTACCTAGTTTAAACTTTGTACCATTTCTTGTGCTTTTCTTTCGTTATTGTAGTCAGACGAAGTTGCCTCTTGGTAGCCTTCATGACTATAGATAGAAATAACTTCTTTTCCTTCTTCTGTTTGAGCAATAGCGATGAATGCTTTCTGAATAGCTTGTTTTAGTTCATCATCCATAATCTCTGAATTCTTGCTGACACTAATGGTATCGTTGTAAATACCTGGTGTTACACCAATTACATTCGTTTCATCCCAGATAGAAGCTTCTCTCTTGAAGTCATTCTCCCAAGAATCTGCATTATCACGTCTTGCATCTGCATAGGTAACCATCACGTCAAGGTCTTCAGCTGCTAAACGGGCAAATGCGCTTCCATAGGAATCTACTTGAACTACATTCTCTAAGTCTGTGATGGTATTACCATAGTTATCATCTAGCCAGATTGCTGGATAAATATATCCTGCTGGAGATGACGAAGACATAACAGCCCAGTTAGCGCTATTTAAATCTTCAAATGATAACTCTTCACCATTATTTACTTTCTCAGCAAGTTCTTGTCCTTTTTTAGAAGGACCAGCAATAATTAAAGCACGGTAATAGGTAACTTGTTCTTCAGATGCTTCTGTAGGTTTATTGTCATTCCAATCTTTTGCATGATCGGAATCAACACTTAATCCCGCACGAGTAGAAGTTAAAATGACCTCAGCTCCATCATCATAAAGAACATATGTACCACCAGGAATAAGACCGACATCTATCGTTCCAGCGGACAAGCCTTCACCTACAGCTTCATAGTTTGTACCTACTGTGATATCTACTTCTCCAATCTCGAAGCCTGCTTTTGCTAATTCATCTGTTAATAATTTCTTTAACGGTTCTGTTGCAGTAATGATTTCATCTGGCTCTCTTGATGGTACAAAACCAATCGAAAGTGTATCTATATTTTTATTTTCTGCAACTTCATTTCCACTATCAGAAGCATTACCTTCTGTATTATCTCCACTAGCCTGCGAATCCTCTGAGTTACCACAAGCTCCTAAAAGTATTAATAGAACCGCAATTATGAATGAAAAGAATAGCTTCTTCAATTTAATATTCCTCCTCTAGGGTATTTATGAAGCTATCTATCATTATGAAGCGAAACTATTAATTACAATTAGAATTACTGTAAACTTTTCTTAATAATGGAAAGTTTCCTGGTTCAACACTGTAACATGGGTCTGTATTTAAAAGTTTTTATAATATTTTAAAAACTATGATGTAAATAATTTTAAAGCATGTTACCTTCGAATAGAGGAATGTACATAGAATATGGAAAGGAGCAAAACGATGACATTCAGGGTAGAAAAAATTCCAAAGTACCGAATTGCATACAAGAGGAGGATAGGTCCATATGGAACTGAAAATGGAGTGGTAATGGAAAATTTAAAAAAGTGGGCAGAAGAAAAGAACTTATTTAAGTCTTCGATACTGTTTGCCATTCCACAAGATAACCCGGCTATAACACCACCAGAAAACTGTCGATTTGATGCATGCATCGTGATTTCAGATGATTATCAGTTGGATGAATCCATTTACGAGGGTGAACTATTAGGTGGTACGTATTTTATATATGTTATCGAACATACGGCACAGGCTATTCAAAAGGCTTATACAGATGTATTCCCAGTCATACAAGAACAGGGTTATCAAATGGATCACAACAAACCTATATTGGAAAGATATACGAATGACATGAAAGACAATCCATATTGCGACATTTGTGTACCGATTAAACTGTAGCCATTGTAACGAAAAGGTGTCTATGGGAAAAAAACTAAAGGAGAGCAAGAAGTTTATTCCGTACTTCCTGCTCCCCTTATGTTATCTGCTCTAGCTATCCTTTTATTTTTCCTATTTATTTGCTCTTACTATAATCAAAAAACCATTTAGAGCCAGAAGGCCAACTATACATAGAATAAAAATCGCAGTCACATAAGAAAAATGATAGATTGTATTCCATGGTGAACCATTCATGTAGACTACAGCCGGTATTAAAACGATAGAGAATAGTATGTGTAGTAGTCCCACTATATTCCATGTTACACGTGAAGTATGAGTCTTATTCTTCAAACGAATAAAATTCCAAATCCCCCAAATTGTTAATAGGATAGTCAGTAATAATGGTATCCACTGCATATGATAACTCATCTTGGGCATTTCTGGCATTATGCCGTTTTCCATAATGGACTTAATTCCTTCTCTCATGGAAATAGTAGTCATCACTTCTGTAATATCGTTTTTATTCGTTAGTAATATAAAACCATAATCCTCTTTAAAGTTTATGTATAACTCTGACCTTGAATCAGGAGTTTCTCCTCCGTGATAAATATAAGGATCAGCTTTATTAGTAGCAATCCTCCATCCTAACCCATAATACATATCTTCTTTTCTATGAATCTCTGGAGATATATACTCTTCAAATCTATCATTTGATAATAGGACATCCCGGTCTAACATATGTTGAATGAACTTTACCATATCATTCCCTGTTGAAACCGTATACCCATAAGGTGTACCACTGTCATCGAATGTAAGTTTACTTTTAATTGGTTTACCAAAAAAAGAATGGTAGCCAGGCTGATATCCTAATATGGATGCTTCTTTATAACTGGATACCGTATCATGCATATCAAGTTTCATATAAATTTCATCCCTCATATAGGATGAGAATGTCTGACCAGTACTGTTTTCAATGATCTTACCTAATAACAAATAATTTGCGGGACTATATTGATGGACTGTACCTGGCTCATGATTTAGTTCCACACCATTTAACATCTTTACCGCTTCATTTATGGATTGATCTCCTCGAAAATTCTGGTCGGAAACTTTCAAACCCTCATAAGAACTTATTCCACTAGTATGGGATAGTAAATGTCTTACCGTAATTTTTTCCCCAAATCCATTTAATTGATATTCGAATGAAGGTAAATAGGTATCTATATTTTCATCAAGTTGAATCTCCCCCTCATCCACTAATTTCATAATAGCAAGACTAGTTAATGGTTTACTAATTGATCCAATTGTAAATACCGTATCGGCTGTGACTTGTTCTTCAGTGCTCTGTATCCCCCAACGATCTTGGTAAATAATTTCACCATTTTGAACTATTGCAAGGGATGCAGCTGGAATTTGATATTCTTCGATAGCTTGTTCCATATATGTTTTAACTAATCTTACTTTTTCATCACTATTGGCTGCTAATATATGTAAAGGCCAAACTAGACATATAAGAGTAGCTACTACTATAGTAAACTTTTTCATTATTATCCTCCTCATCCATTGTTTGGTTGACCAACCAATGTAATACAAAATGAAAGTCTATTTCTTTAAATAGACTTCTAACATTTCACCTAGTTTATGATAGGCCATATCTATATCAAAAGCTGGTTCAATTATTTTTTGCAGAGCCAAACCATCAAAACAAGCTAAAAGTATGCTAGCCATGACTTCAGGACCTTCTACCTGTTGAAAATGTTTTGCCAAAGGTGTAGCTAAGCTATTTCTGCCATCTTCGAGAATATCAGCTACTTTGTCCTGTAATTCTGTATTCTTTAACCCGATTGAATAAATCTCATAACGCCAACGATACCAATCAGGATCCGTTTCTGTCCTAGTTTTTATTTCTTCCAATGTATGGTGTAGTGTAATCATGTTATGATCACTATTTTCATACCGATGATGATAATTCTCTTGTACGTACTTTTGAACCGAGAGTAATACATCTAATTTATTTTTAAAATAGTAATGTACTAACCCCGGGGCAACTTCTGCTTCATAGGCAATATCCTTAATGGAGGAATTTGTATAACCATTTTTTGCAAAAACAGTGTATGCTGCTTCAATAATTCGATGTTTCTTATCTTCTTTACTCATAATCCACCTCTATTATTTGGTTAACCAACCAAATAATACTATTAGATTTCTACCATGTCAATTTGTTTCATTGCATACTTGTTATAAAACAACCTAATTCGAAATAAATGGTGCTTGATGCACATAGATTGGTCTATTGATTTGGTCTACGATAAATGAGGAAATATCCTGATTGCTAATTTTAGTACCAGGCATATCGAACAGATTCTCCTTCACATAGTCCTTCCCTTCACCCTCTTGTACGAACGGAAGTCTTACCAGTGTCCAATCGATATGTTTATTCTCCAAAAGAATACGCCATTCCTTCTTTCTATCCTTCAAAAATTCGGAGTAAAGTAACTTAAACAGGACTGCTCCTAGTCTGTTGATAAAATTTTTCTTATCACTATCAATGGTTAATGAGCCACCCGTAACCCCAATATATCGGTTAATCTTGTATTCTGTCATGACATGGAGGATGTTTTCCGTTACCTTGCTGTATATTGGTTCTGCCTTATTCGGCTGGCCAAACGCATTAATGACGACATGACAATCTCTGAGTATCTTCCTTATAATATTTACATCACGTATATCCCCTTTTACTACCTCTACATTTTCAAGGGTTACTTTCTGGGGATCTCTTACCAGCATACGTACATCGTAACCCTTTTCTACTGCTAGTCTTGCAATATGTCGACCAACCTTCCCTGTACCACCGAATAGAACAATTTTTTGAGGGATATCCATTTTGTACCTCCATTTTATAGTGTTAACCATAATACGGAGACTGATAGGTTAGAGTTTCAAGTATTAATATATTTTTAAGTTAGTTAGAAAAAAATAAAGCTTTACATCTCTTATTAAGTAGTTCAGTTTTCATGGAGAAAATCCCTTCAAGTAATTTTTAAATAATAATTTGGAATCCATATTTTCTAATAGGGAAATTAATCTATCCATATTTCTGTTTAAGTTTATTAATTACACCCTTTAATACCACTGCTATAATGATATAAGGGATAAACGAATAGATATGTTTCCAGTTAAATAGCTCATATATTTGTAACCATACCAATAATGGTTCCAGAATAAATGCAAAAATAAATGATTGGATTGTGACAGCGGTTATAAATGATTTCCATGTATGAAAATATTGATAAATAATCATATAAATAACAGGCATCAGTATTGTATGGATTTCAACAACTATAGTTAGTGGCGTTAACGTATGTTTGTATTGCCATAACATCAGGAAAACCCCTGCCATGTCTGCTATTACCCCTATAAATGCAACCATAAATCCGTATGTAGTAATTTCAAATATTCTCTTTTTGTCTAATATAATCAACCATACTAAAAAGAGAACTACGGTTGTGGTCAAAAGAATCCACCAATTGAAGGTAAATAATGTATCATTTAACCAATGCTCCAATTGAATATTATTAAACCGCCTTGTTATCTCTACAACCTCTTCCCAACTCGCTTGCATATTTGCCCTCCCAGGTTATTATGTGCAGCTAACGTTGAATAGTTTGATAGCCACCTATGATGAAGGTAGAATATAACAAATAATATCCAATCTGCTACATATGATAATCCTATATTCCACCATAATCCATGTTCAATAAAGCCGATATATATATACATGAGTTCAAGTAAAATGCAGAATACAGACCAATAGAATATATGTCGCGTGACTAATAAAATAGTTTGTTTTTTCGGTAATGATTGGAGGAAGAGGTATATTACTACAAAATAAATCCCAAAGCCGTTAAGTAACTGAATGCTAAATGTTTCTAACTTTGTTCCTGGGTAGTTCCATAGAGGATAAACAAACATCAACAAATCTGTAATAAACGAGAATATGATTCCTAAATATACTGTGCTTACAAACAATGGAAACTTCTTTTTATTAGAAAATAAATAGAACGTTACCCAACTAATAATAAATGAAATTGTTCCAATGACCACCGATTTATCCCCTTTTAACTTCAGATATTCCAACTATTTTTAAATTAATAATATCTTTTTACAAAGTCTTGAATTTATACTTTGATTTAAAGTTACTCGCAGTAGAAACTGGACTCATTTTAGCTAAGTTACATGTTAGCTTCCCCTTCCACACTGGCAAAACATAATAAAACAAAATAATAAATTTTTAAATCTTAAGTGATTCGAAATAAATACCACCATTGATAAGTGCTACTTATTAATTTGTTAATTTATAGGGTGAGTTAGTTGAATTTGTTCCAGAAGTTATCGTACTACCGGGCAGTTTAGTTGAATATGAAATAACGGATATGGTTGAAATTGTGAATATAGAGGGGATTTTTGACAGTAAATTAAAGAGTGGGAACGACATGAACGCCCAAAAATGAGCTAACCTAACGTTTTAGGTTCCGCACTTCTTCAGGGAGTTGGAGAAGATGCTAATTATATCTCTAATCATATAGTTGTATAGAACTGTTAGATACTCGAAAATTGTAGTAACTTCTTATAGGGATTGAGTAAACAACTCTATACCTTTAGAATTTTTGGTTTGTTATAGAGTAGCTAATTAACATTATAATGAGATATATAATTATTTAAAGTAGATTTGCGAATATTGTACTTAAGTTAATGAGAGCTTTAATTAAACTAGCCAATATAAACCCACTCCTTTTTCAAAGATTATAAAATCACATAAAACTTTGCATATTACCAATATTGTAAATCCATGAAAATCTCGCAAGAACCCCAAAAAATTGCTGTGATTTTGCATTGATAACGAATTTAAGGTAACAACAAGAAATACATACTAAATGTTAGTGTTCATTTTGAAGGGAGAGAAAATACAATGGATTACGCAATTTTTGATTTGGGTGACGTAACCTTACAATCAGGGGTGACTTTACCGAACGCTTTTCTTGCTTATAAGACTTATGGAGATTAAATGAAGAGAAAGATAATGTTGTCATCTATCCAACTGCTTTAGGTGACCAACATGTTCAGAATGAATGGCTGATTGGAAATGGCAGGGCACTAGATCCGAGAGAATATTTTAACTTTATCGAGAAATGGGATTTGATTCCTTGGAAAATTTTGTGTCTGGAGTCTATGAATATAGTTTTATGAAAATGGATCCGCACAATTTCCTAGCTATGTTATGGACTGGCCAATTTGCAGACATTAGTGCAAACCACGCCTATAACGGAGATTTCGATAAGGCTCTAAGAAGCATTAAAGCGTCTGCCTTCATTATGCCAGGGAGTTAGAGATCTCTTCTGTACTGCGGACGAGAACGAATACGAGGCGAAGCTTATACCTAATGCTGTTTTTAATCCGATCGATTCTATTTGGGCCCTTTTGCTGTTCGCGGTATCAACATTGCCGATAATAATAGTATTGATGACAACTTAAAACGCTTGTTAGCTCTAGTATAAACGGATAGATAAAACTTAGCTTTATACTTTTTGGAATCCACTATTATAAAACTTATACTAATATAAAACTTATACTAAAATTAAAGACAATTGTGAAGAAATGTACTTAAACTAAACCAGCTAATAGTTGGCTATATGATATATCAAATATGATACCGACCCCTAAAAGTTAGAGTAATTCACCTAACTTTTGGGGATCGGTACCTTTTTCAAAGCGTTTCTTAATTTAGGATGTTATTGATGTTTTTTGGTATGAACTCAAACGTGATATCTTATATTTTCTCCAAGTTATCTGAAATTCTCAACCTCTTATGCGTAGCCTCTTGTTCCTTACCTTTAGCTCACATAATCCTTGTGAACCCAACCCTTTTTACCATTTAATAAGATGCTATACCAGTCACCACTCATAATTGGTTTACCATTCGCATCCACTAATACCGTTACCGTATCATAACTTTTTAGTTTCCCAATGATGGAACCACTTGTAGATGGTTGGCTTCTTACATTTAGATTATCACTACCAATATTTTTAACCGTCATAAACTTACCTGCTGGCTGAACACGCTCTAAGAATGCTGAAAATTCAGCTCTGGTTACAGGTTGATTTGGTTTAAATGATCCATCTGGATAACCTGAAGTTAAGCCAGCCTCTGCCATTCCATTGATAGCATCATAAGCGTAGTGTTTCTTAGGCACGTCTGGGAAGTTCCCTTTACTTCCTTTAGGTAGTCCATACGAGCGTTGTAATAATACAGCCATTTCCCCACGCGTTAAGATGCCATTTGGAGCGAATTTATTACCATCTCGGCCATTAAATAACTTGGCATTTGCAGCGGCAGCTATTTGTGGGTAATATTTATAGCTTGTTGCTACATCTTTAAAGCCCGGATTCTTAATGTTTTTTGTATCTAACCCTAACTGTCTTGTTAACATGATTGCAGCTTGGGTACGAGTAATGGAAGCATTTGGTCGGAATTCTCCACCAGGGAAACCAGTAATCGTTCCTCGATTATAAAGGTCCATAATTGCTGATCTAGCCCAGTAGTTTTTAGGAACATCAATGAATACTGGCATAGGACCAGTTGATTTTGCCATTAGAATAGTAGATACATAGCGTTCTGTTTTATCGGATGGCGAGTTCATTACCTTTACTGCATTTGAACCTGGTAGACGAGCAGCCATCGTAGTCGAACCACCGCCATCAAGGTTTAACGCTCGATATGCACCTAATTGTACAAGGTAATTTGCAAACTCGGTTAAATTCATTCCATTACTATAACCTGATTGTCTACCATCGACCGTTACAAAGAATACCTTTTGCCCTGTCTTATCAATTGCAACAGCTGTACGTGGTGCACGAGTTCTAGCGTTGGAACTATTGGGATCCATAGTCATAGAAACTTTTCCATCTTTGACAAGCATTGGACCACTTGCAACCATAAATTCTGAATCGAACCACTTATTGTCCACATTAACCGAAACAGAAATTTCATCACCAACTTCTATTTTTTGAAGCTTTTCCGATGCTCCTCTACTTCCAGATAAAACAAATCCATTTGCTGGGATTGTTGCAGATTTTGCATCCCCTTCTTTTCTAATGGAAACAACTTTACCTGTCACAGTCGAGCCAAACTCAAGAGTTGCTGGCGATGGTAATGTAACTACTACCTCTGTCCCCATTGAATTGGTGTTGGTTGTTTTACTAGGAAAGTCTGGTGTATATAGAATAGTTTGGTTGGAATTACGAGCTTGGTTTGTGGCATAAATTGGATATGTAACACCATCATGCTTATATGTCATATTCAGGCTGTAATGATCGATTACCCCTTTACCATTCTTATCGATCCCAAAGGCAATCGGTTCGTTAACATACTTGTCTTTTCCACTGAATACCTCACCAGAATGAACAAGTTTATTATCTTTGGATACTAGATTCATCGGAACACCTTGCCAGAAGAATGATGCATTAATTGCACCAACTGTCCAAGAATTCTTTGTTGAATAAGAGTTTGCCAGGGTTGATGTACGCTGAAGCTGATTTAGGTTTGGTGAAACACCAACTTCCACACTTGCAGTCGGATTGGCAACATTAATCTCCATCACTCGTACAGCTTGGTTTAAGTTACCACCTTTAAGACGGATATCTTTATAAAGCATGCCATCCGCTACATCAATCTTTTCTCTTACTTTAGACGTATAGCTCTGTGCTGAGGCTTGTGAAGGTGAACCGGCAAGCACAATCCAAAAAACTAGAATTACTATTTGCGAAATCGCTAATATTTTCCCGAATTTCCTCATAATTTCTCCCCTAATCTGCGTTGTTTTGTCTCTATTTATCTATTTTTGACATAAATCTATCTTAACATATAAAAATGTTTATTGTTTAATAGATTTGTAGTACTTTTGTCGCGAAAAATATACCTAGATTTTGAGAATAAAAGTTGTGTTTTTTTGATCCTTCGACATATCAGCGAATATAAAAATATATCAGTGTATCTCGTAAGATATCAGCGGCTTCCCACCTGATATCAGCGAATCTTCCCATATATCAGCATTGTCTACATATATCCATAAAAAAAGAGGCCTTCCGTAGAAAACCTCTCCTCGTTTTATGCTGCCTCTTTTTTAGGCGTAACTCCAGTTTTACCAACAACATATTTACCAAATCTTATCTTATTCAATAAGAACGTCACCAGCATCGAACCAAATACTCCAAGTAATAAAGCTATTAAAAGGTAGATACCCATATTAATATATGGCAATTCATGGCTTGTCCTTACGAATATTTTGTGAAATAGTGGGTGTAATAAATAGATTCCAAATGAAAACTTACTAATTAAGGTAATAAATTTTGGGATTTTTTTAAACCTTGAGCCCAGATAAAATAGTGCGAACATCATAAAAACAGTATAAACCATTACATCTACACGGTTTGACCATATCATATTGATGAATCCAGTATGATAGCTATAAACAACAAAACCAGCAAGACCAACAGCTCCTACCAGAATAATCCATTTAAACCGATTGAGATAATATTTAAACGTCGTTAAATTCTTTCCGACATAGTAAGCTAAGCTAAAATAGAAAATCCACGCTAGAAAAGGTATACGTGAAACGTCATACCATATATAGAATTGAGTTGCTCCAACTGGATCTACGAAGTTAAAGTATCCTAAATATACCCCATTAATGACAAATGTTATCGGTAGAATGATTGTACCGGATACTTTGCTAAGATATCTTGCAAATAAGAAATGTAATATATAAAACTGAAAAATAATTAATACAAAATAACCATGCCACTGCCCTTTAAGAACAATTGATATCCATTCCTCTAAAAAGGCATCCATTGAAAAAGGTACTGTCGTAAAATGATATAGTGCATATATAGTCCCGATTACCATGTACGGTACGAAAATAAATTTAAATCTTTTCCATAAAAAACCTTTTGGTGTTTTTTCTGGATAAGAATAGGCTGCTAGAATTTCAGATATTAGTATAAATGTTGGTGTTGCAAACATTAAAGTCATTTGAATGCCACGGAATATATCTACCGTTAATGCTGGCAATTGATAGCTGTTTACCGTAACTGTGATAGAATGCACGAGTACGACGCTCAATGTAGCAATAGCACGAATGAAGAATACTTCATTGATGAATGTTTTTGATTTCACAGTTAGCCTCCTCGTATTCTGCAAAACACTTAACTATCATACCATATTGAGACTAATTTAGTTGGAGGTAAATAGAGGATTTTAAAGATTTTACTAGAATTTAATAAAGTAAATAAATTCAGGAGTAATCAGATGATACCAAAGAATAAATTTGATACCAATGCAATCGTTCAGCTACAACAAGCTAGTAAAGAGGAAGTCGTACCGATTTTGCCAGAACTATTAACATGGATTCAGGACATCAATTGGCCGATTGCGACAGAAATTGTAAACCTTCTACGTACTTATTATAAAGAGACAGTCCCATATATTAAAAATATTCTAATAAGTGATGATTCGATTTGGAAGTATTGGTGTTTACTAGAGTTAATTCAACCGATGGAAAAAAACTATCAATTATTGTTTTACAAAGAAGTACAACAATTAGCTTATCATCCTTCTGAGAGCGATAAAATAGAAGAAATTGATATCATTGCTAGGGAAATTTTAACAAATAGAGGTGGGTCGTTATGAAGCGTGTATGGTTGGCTTGTTTTACTTTTATATTATTATTAAGTGGATGTACGGTAGTAGACATGATTAGCATGGAAGAGTTAGAACGTATCGATGTCTATGAGGTTAAAGGTTTAATTGAACTCCAGTTGGACTCCAGAATTTCTTTTGAAGAAACGGCAGAAATTGAGACATTCGTTGAATCAATGAACAACGCTGTGTTACAAGAGAATGAAGGTATAGGTTTTGAACCAGACTACCAAATAGAGTTAAACAATGGAGAAGGTATTTTTTTACTTTCATTAGACGAGAAGGAAGGTAAGTTTGTCCAAGCAAATCATGAAGAGAAGGTTTATGTGCTAACTGAAGAATCCGTTGCCGAATTATGGGAGTTATTACAGTAACGAAAGACGAAAACACCGTCTCGCCTTTCGTTACTATTAATCTATTTAATATTGTTGAAACATTTCCACTAGGTCTTTTCCAGTTGTACCTGGAGGAACATTAATACGATTTAATAGATACGCTCCACCTGATCGCTTATTAATACCTGTTTTAGTCGTAACAGAGAGCTTATGACCTGTTTCTTTAAGAATTTTTTCAGAGTCGTCACTGAAGATTCCATATGGGTAAGCAAGACCAATTACTTCATTGCCTACTTTCTCCTCAATAAGCTTCTTATTTTTCTTGAGATCTTCTCGCACTCGTTTCTCATATTGCGTTTTTGATTCTAGCTTCCCATTGATAACAACAGGTGCTTTAATGAGAGCGTCCTCTTTACCATACTTATTTTCGGCTTTGTCATGCATGTTATAAGTATGATTCTGAATATCCATGACACCTGCTTCATACATTTCTTTTGCTTGTTCCCAAGAAAGCTTCGGCGTAATTCCAGCCTGTGTAGGAGTTTCGTTCGTTTCACGCATCCTGCTACCAATTACATAAATAGTACCCTTCATATTCAGCTCTTTTAATACTGGATAGGCGTACGTATAATTACTTTCATACCCATCATCCATCGTTACAAGGATAGGCTTTTTCGGTAAGATTTTTTTACCTTGAGAAAATAACACTAAATCCTTATTGGTTATGGTCACATATCCATTCTTCTTCAAATAACTCATTTGTTCTTTGAATTCATTTGGATGAATCGTAGAATTAGAGAATGTAGTTTCATGGAAATGATGGTACATTAAAACTGGAATAATAATTTCTTCCTGTGGGTAGATAAATTTTCCTGTTGTGTTGATAACAACAGAACGGATTTCAGAATCCCACATCACATCATATCCAAATGCTTCTACCATAAAACGAATTGGTACGACCGTTCTAGAACGATAGATTTTAGGCGCAATATCAATCGATTTTTTCTTCCCGTTCACAATCACTTCTTTTTTACCAATCGTGAATTCTACTTTATTTCCTTTTTCACTAATCGTAACCTTTTTCTTTTTTTTATCATAATGTACAGTTGCATCTAAAAACTCAGATGTATAACGTATCGGCACCATTACCCGGTTATCTACATTAATAGGTTGGACATCATAATCCACACGTTCACCGTTCGCATAAACACTTATTCCCTCTGCCATGGATACAGATTGATTCGTAAATAGGATGATCAAAACAACCAACACCATTGCGAGGACATGTTTCTTTCTCAATTGTATTCCCCCATCTATATTACAATTTATTTACAATCTCTTTACTAGTATTCTATCAGATAGGATGACAAAAAGGGACAGTAATTTGTAGAAATCAACAACTTCTCTCTCATATTGACTTTCGTAGTTTCTATTATTACTATTAGTTCATGGTATTTATTTCAGGTTAAGGTGTGGATTTCGTGGTTTTTAGTAGCTTAGTGTTTTTATTTGCATTTTTACCAGCGGTTTTGTTGGTTTATTATATCGTACCAAGAGGCCTGAAGAATGTTTTACTTCTCCTCGCCAGTCTTTTCTTTTACGCATGGGGAGAGCCGAAGTACGTCTTTTTGATGATTTTCTCTATATTTATCAATTACATATTTGGATTACTAATTCAGGCTTTACGAGAAAAACATTCAAGTAAAAAAATTGTTCTGGTCTTATCCATTTTAGTTAACTTAGCAATTCTTGGATTTTATAAATATAGTGGGTTCTTAATTGAAAATATCAATGCACTATTTAACCTTTCAATATCATTTGAACCTTTGCCTCTCCCAATTGGTATCTCGTTCTTTACCTTCCAGGCAATGAGCTATGTTATTGATGTTTATCGAAATGATGCAAAGGTACAGAAGAATGTATGGGATTTAGCGCTATACATTGCACTATTTCCACAACTTGTTGCCGGACCAATTGTCCGTTATAACACGATTGCGGACCAAATAAAAGCTCGCATTCATAATCTAGAATTATTTGCTGCTGGAATTCGACAATTTATTATTGGTCTATCCAAAAAAGTTCTTATCGCAAATCCGCTGGGTGAAATCGCTGATACGATTTTCGCTACAAATCCTGGCGAACTAAGTGTTACAACCGCATGGATTGGAATTTTAGCCTATACATTACAAATTTACTTTGATTTCTCAGGTTACAGTGATATGGCCATTGGACTTGGAAAAATGTTTGGATTTGAATTTCTAATCAACTTTAATTATCCATATATTGCTCGAAGTATAGGGGAATTCTGGAGAAGATGGCATATTTCCCTCTCTAGTTGGTTTCGAGATTATGTCTATATCCCACTAGGTGGTAATCGTAAAGGTCCCTGGAAAACCTATCGAAATTTATTAATTGTCTGGACGATTACAGGATTTTGGCATGGTGCAAGCTGGACATTTATGGCATGGGGATTTTATTATGGAATCATCATTTGTGTGGAAAGACTTGGCTTTAATAAAGTTTTAGAAAAAACTTGGAGACCATTCCAGCATTTATATGTAATCTTTGTTGTCATGGTAGGTTGGGTATTTTTCCGTGCAGACAACTTTAGCTATTCCTTTGACTATCTTCAAAGCATGTTTGGAATAGGTGCTGCAGGATTGATTGATAAAACAGCTTTACTATATCTTCATGACCAAGCATACTTAATCGTTCTAGGAATCCTGTTTAGCTTACCACTATTACCATGGATTCAAAAAAGACTAGATCAATTAGGGGAACGTCGCCAAATCCTCGCAACTATGCGCTTTAGCATAAGTTCGTTTGTTTATTTAGGATTACTTCTTATGGTGACCATGTTCCTTGTTAATTCAACTTATAATCCATTTATTTACTTCCGTTTTTAAGGTGGACTCATGTGAGTCCACTTTTTTGTTTTGCTTTAACTAATGACATCATGACAAAAGATATGAAATGCTGGGAAAAATACGTTTTTTAACTAAGATGTTTTTCCCATTACAGTATTCCAGATTTTAGCTAGATATGATTAATTAGTATTATTTTCCTATATAACTACAAATTTTCGAGCGTATATCTCATGATTCGACAAATCCCTCATAGGCCGAATTGCACTTGTTTGGACAAGGTACTACTTTATACTTAATTATGTAGACAAAATATTTAAATTATTTATACGGAGGGTAAAAATGAAGAAAAAACTATTAGCAATCATTATCGGTGTTTCATTGGTATTCGGAATTACCATTGGAGCTACAGCTGCACCAGTTCTAGAAAAGATTTCGGCTCACTTTGACTGGTCCATCAAGTTTCAGTTAAACGGAAAAGATTGGCAACCTACTGACCAAAGCGGTAAGAAAATTGCACCAATTGTTTACCAAGGAGCTACATATTTACCAGCAAGATCTATTTCTGAGGCTCTTGGAGTTGCGGTAGATTGGAATGGCAAAAGCCGTACGATTACACTTGGTGAACGTTTAATTAGCATTCCAATTATTAGAGAGAAAATGGAACGTGTTCAAGATAATAGCTCAGTTTTTAAGACAGAGGACAAAGCATATACCGTAAATGATGGTATTGACTACAAATCTGGAGTTTTAATGGATAACCTAAACTCAGCAGCTACGAGCTTTAGCCTAGTTCCAGATAATAAATTCCAAAAGGTTGAGCTTACATTTATTGCTTTAAACAAACAAGAAAGCTACCGCATAAAAGTATCAGATGATAATGGAGTTGTGTTAAAGGATATTACACTATCACCAGGTAGTGCAGCACACAACGTTACCCTCGATATTGGCGGAGTGAAAAATCTAAAAATCTCAGCAACCTCCAAGCTTGGTGGTAAAGAGAAGTTGTTTGTGACTGGAAGTTATAAATAAGCTTATTTAAGTGAATCCCCCTGGCGAAGGGGGATTTTTTGTTTTGGAGGTGGGGTGGGGCAGTTCAGCGCGCCGAGATTTAAGTATAGTCGCGCCGGGGGTGGTGATTGGTGCGCGGGCGCTAGGTGAACTCGCGCCAAGTTTGATGAAGGTTACGCGGGCTGTTGGTTTCCGCGCGGCACACTCGTTGCGGCGTGGGTTTTGATTGTGTTCGCGCGACCTCGCAAGCTTCCGGCGTTTCTTTTGTGAGAGCTCGCGCGACTTTGGTGGCTGCTCGCGCGAATGTTTACGGGCGCGCGGGGAATTGGTGTTCTAGCGCCATGTTTGATGAAGGTTACGCGGGCTCTGTTGATTACCACGCGCACGTTCGTTGCCGCGTGGGTTTTGATTGTGTTCGCGCGACCTCGCAAGCTTCCGGCGCTTCTTTTGTGAGAGCTCGCGCGACTTTGGTGGCTGCTCGTGCGGATGTTTACGGGCGCGCGGGGACTTGGTGTTCTAGCGCCATGTTTGATGAAGGTTACGCGGGCGCTGATGATTCCTGCGCGGCACGTTCGTTGCGGCGTGAGTTTTGATAGTGTTCGCGCGACCTAGGGTGGAGTTGGCGTTTCTATTGTGAGAGCACGCGCGATTTTTGGAGACACTCGCGTTTCTATGGATGATACCCGCGCGACTTTGGTGAGTTCACGTCCTACTCTTGATGTCTCACGTGCAGCTCCCCACCTAAATATCAAACACATCCTCTATAACTTCCTAGTTAACGGAAATAAAACACAGTCTTTTACTTTTTCACAGTTAGTTAATACCATTAATAGACGCTCAACACCAAAACCAAATCCAGATATCGGTGGCATCCCATATTCCATGGCTGTTAAATAATCCTCATCCATTTCCATTGCTTCTTGATCCCCATTATTTCTAAGCAATGCTTGCTCCATTAACCTTCTTCTCTGTTCACGCGGGTCTACTAATTCCGAATAGGCGTTGATTACTTCGGCACCATTGATTACTAGTTGGAATCGTTCTGTTATGCTAGGATTTTCATCATTAGCCCTAGCCAAAGGTGAAAGGTCTATCGGATGTTCGATTAGGAATGTTGGTTTTATCAAACCCGGTCTGGACACTTTTTTGTATAATAAATCAATAAAATTTCCTCGACCTAACGACTCTATTTCATGATGATCTAAATCAATATTTCTTCTTTTGACTTCTTCATATAAATCTTTCACCTTAGGATAAAGAGCGATATTAATCCCGGTATCTCTTAAAATTAATTCCTGAAATGAAATAACCTCCCATTCCTGAGAAAAGTCTATCATACTACCATTTATGGAAATCATCGTTGTTTGAAAGGTTTCTTCCATAATGGTTACAATCATTTCGCGCATTAAATTCATGGTGTCTTTATAATTCCAATAAGCAACATAACCCTCGACCATGGTAAATTCCTGGAGATGCTGCGGACTTATTCCCTCATTTCGAAAGCACTTTGCGAATTCAAATATTTTCGTAAAACCACCGACGATTAATCGTTTTAAATAGGTCTCTGGTGCGATTCTCAAATTCAATTCTGTGTCTAAAGCGTTATGGTACGTTCGAAAAGGTTTTGCCAATGCACCAGAAGAAGTATGTTGAAGCACAGGTGTTTCAACTTCCATAAAACCCTGCTCCTCCAAGAACCTACGAATAACACTAACCATTTTTGTTCTAATTAACATTCTTCTTCTCGTTTCTTCTGTCATCATTAAGTCTAAATACCGCTGTCTGTAGCGAAGTTCGACATTATTTAATCCATGCCATTTTTCAGGGAGCGGCCTCAGTGCTTTTCCAAGAAAACCATACTGTTCCACACGAAGAGTTTTTTCTCCGGAATTTGTCGTGTACATTCTTCCTTCTACACCGATAAAATCTCCAATATCAAATTGATTTTGAAAATGATTAAATGCTTCTTCCCCAACCTCATCCATTTTCAATAGTAATTGTACGCTTCCCTGAACATCAGATAATGTAATAAAAATTATTTTTTTGAAGCTGCGAATTCCCATTATTCTTCCGGCAACCCGCACCCCTGATATACCGTCCTCTAGTTGTGCCGCTTCGTATAAAACATAATTCGTTTCATATCTATCCAGGTATCCTGCACCGCCTAATGCTTCTAACTTTTCGATTCGTAGATTGATTTGTTCATAACTCATGAAACTTCCTCCTTTTTTGGTTAAAATCCTTACAAAACTTTTCTCTACATAACAAAAAAACCCTCACCCCCAAGATTATTCATCTTGAGGACGAGGGTTATATCTTCGTGGTACCACCTCAGTTTATTGATATGTCACCATATCAACCTCTTCAGGTACGGCAACTTCTGTTTTCGGGAAAAACTCACTACCAATCCCCGAACAAGTTGATTATACCTTATCTCTGTAACGGGAGATCCCGTCGCAGTATCACTAAGATTCACTTAGATCCATGCGAAGCTCCGAGCCTTTTTTCATTAAGATTATTATTACTCCTTCCCACCAACCGGAGCTCTCTGAAAATAATTCATCAAAACTACTCTTCTCTTCATAGCCATATCATATACTAAATTTTTACTATTGTAGTACAGAAAAATAATCAAGTCAATTCATTTTTTCACTTATTAGCAAAATTAAACAAATCACTCACCTGTATTCCATTCATATAGGATATCCGGTAAGTTCTCCTCATTCTCATGCCCTCGCCCAATTATCTTAAAGCCATTTCGTTCATAAAACCGTTGCGCATTTTTGTTTATCTCAAATGTATTTAATTGGATCTTCCCCTTTGAGCACGCTTTGACTCTATCTAATAACTTTGTTCCAATACCGAATCCCTGATAGTCCTTGTGAATATAGAGCTGGTTTATTTCCGACTCATTAAAAGCAACCATACCTATAACATTCTCTTCTAGTAAAACTAGTTCAACCTGATATTCCTGCGATAAAATTTGGTTGAGAAAATAAACATGATTATCGAAGCTGTGAATTTCCTTTTGTCCTATAGCTGCCTCTTTACTATCTCGCCACATCTGTACCGTTGGTTCAGCGTATTTTACATCGTATGGAATGATACAGTATTCCAGCATTTTCACCCCTTCTCCTAATATATAATCTTCATTGCCTTATGAAAAAAATAGCATCACAGATAATTCTGCAATGCCACTTGAAATCTCATTGTCCTATTAGTTACTTTTCTCCCGGGCTTGCTGTGTATCGCGAATGTTCTTCTGAACCGTAATCGCAGCAAATAGACTAAGAACATATGCCATACCGTAAAAGCCCTTCTCACTTAAGGTAATACTTCCAGCATTATACAGCCCGATAGCCATTAACGAAATCGCAATCACCAATGCTAACCAGCTAACACCATAATATATGTTAGTTACTGGTACGCCCTCTTCCTTATCACGTACGGTTTTTTGAACGGATATGGCAGCATATAAACCAAAAATTAAGATAGCAAAATAATACCCCTTCTCATTTAATTCCATACCAGCATTAAATAATCCGATAAGATAAGCAGCGGTACCAATTAATAACGCTGCCCAAGAAGCCCCTTTAAACGCTGCAGTTGGTTCACCTTCCACTTTCTTCACTTCAGGACTTTTCCTCTCGACTTCTTCTTCTTTTTCTAATAAAGCATTAGGATGTTCAGACATTGCTATGCCCCCTTTGTTTTTACCCTTGTATGATTATCTTATTTAATTATAATTGCACTAACTATTCTATAATAGCATAATTTTCTAATAAATATTATCAAAATTCAGGATATTATCTTAGTTTTCATTAACCCTGTCCAGCCAATCATTGATTAAGCTATTAAACAGGATATCTTTCTCGATTTGTAGATTGTGACCCGCTTCATCCAATATCCCGAATGTACCTCTTGAATACTTATTTAATAGATTAAGTGCATCTTGATAACCTACCACTGAATCTTGTCTTCCCAACAGGAAAACACTCGGCTTATGAAATTCATACTGGTCAATCGAAAAGGAAAAACCATAGTTTTGCTGAACCTTACTTAATAACCTGCTATCACTTATCCTTGCTCCACTCACTACTTCCTGGTTATACCTTACCCAAGTGTGTTCATTAAGCACGACATTGTTATGAGAAAAATCTTCCAGCTCTTCTGGGGATAAGCTTTCTAGGAAACTTTCATCTCGTTTCATCACAATATGAGGTACAAGTGACCGATCTTTAGCATAGGGATAGATGACCGGGCATATAAAAGCAGCACCTTTTATATGTTGCAATTGCTTGTGTATAATTCCCCTTGCCAGATATCCACCATATGATTCGCCAGCAATCACATAATCCTGATTTGGTATTATGTGGTCAATAAATTCTATAACGGATTCCAGCATATCATCAGAGGTGCTTATATCTTGGTAGTTTTTCGTTCTCCCCATCCCCGGTAAATCGATATAAATTCTCCGCCAACCCTTTCTCTCTTTAAATAGTGGTTCCATACACCCCTTCATTAAGCGATGATCTGGGGAAAACCCGTGTATCATAATAATTGGAATTCCTTCCCCTAAATCTTCATAATATATCTCTGCTTTTCGAACTTTACAATAAGACATAGCTTCGTTCCTCTTTTCCCTATTAACTACATAAATAATAACTCCAATTTAATAATATCAGAATATTATGCTAGAATGTTATTAGAAAATTCATTATATAGGGCAGATAAATAAATTGTAGAAAATAAAATGGTAAAAACCCCCTACTCATTTAATAATCCGATAAGATAAGATACGTTATCAATTAACAACGCTCCCCCTTTAGGGCTATAGTTGAGTCACCTTCCACTTTCTGTACTTCAGGAATTATTTCTTTCGACCTTTCCTCCTTTTCTAATAAGCAATAAGATGTTCAGATAATGCTATGCAGGCAATGTATTACCCTTTATTTACTAAAATATCGTTAGATTTAATTTTGTTGTATTTCTTGTAATTACTTTTAAACTTATTCGTCAAATAGGTAAGGGGGGATAAGATGGAGAAGCATTCGATTGAAAATTGGTTTCAAGACTTTGAAAGTGATGTAACAAACTTTCTAGTTTACTTTACCGGAACCGTAGAGGTTGAAGATCTGGTACAGGATACTTTTTATATTGCTTTGCAGAAACTATCGAAATATAAGGAAGACTCACACCCAAAAACATGGCTTATTGCAATCGCAAGAAATTTAGTAATCGATCGATATAGAAGAAATCAAGTTTGGGAAAGAATCAAATATTACCTAACAACAGAACAATCATTAAAAAATGATATCGAAAATAGCCTTATAAAAAGCTTTGAATATAGTTTATTAAGTAAAGCAATTCAACAACTTTCGCCGCCATATAAAGAAGTTGTTATTTTGAGAGGAATAATGGAGATGTCGCCTAAAGAAGTAAGTACAGTACTTAGATGCAGCCAAAACAAAGTCAATGTAATATACCATCGTGCGTTAAAGAAAATAAAAGTGAAATTGGAAGCGGAGGGATTTCATTATGAAGTATGAAGAACAAATTCATAAAGAATTAAGCAATCTTCCTAAGTATTCATTAGAGGATAAACAGAAACAACGAATTATGATGAATCTTATCGACAAGAAGCACTACAAAAAGAAAAAATAACATTCAAACCGATTATCGCAATTATAGTTGCTATTGCTTTTTTTAGTATTCTTATAATGGATGAGCTAAATAGGACAAATGAAAACCCTCCACATCAAGCAGGTCTTGTGGAATTTAATGCTCCAGTAGGCGAAAAGTTTACCTTATCAGATACCAAGCAAGAAGTCATCGGTGTTCAAGGCAGTGTAGCACTATTAAATACATTTGATCATTTCGTCGCTGAAGATCATCGGCGTGTTGCGAAACAAATGATATTTTTTTGGGGTAATCCAGAAGAGCTTTTAAATAAGCAATACAAAGTGGAAGCAATGAGTCATACAGGTGAAAAGATCACCATTGCAAATGGAACTCTTTTCTCCCCTCTCCATAGTGAAGATGCACACACATTGACAAGTTTCTTACCATTTACAAGCGAGGGAGAGTGGCAATTATCTTTTTATGTAGAAGATACATTACATGGGACATTCACTCTTAATATCTTACCACCATTCCCCAAATCAAAACATTACACATTAGTAGACTCCCCAATCGAATTTGAGATTGGTAAAGCATCAAATTTCTATATTGAAAGTTCTTGGCAAGAAAAAAAAGAACTCGAAGTTAAACTACTAAATAAGGACGGTATAGCAATAGAAGAGGCCATATTCTTACTTGAAGCAACGAACCTCGATGCATCAACCAATGAACCCGTGTATCTCTTTAATGGTAGTCTTACTTTTCCCTATAAGGGAGCTTGGTCATTATTAATTGATGGAGAGAAAACCAACTTATTTAATAATTAATACATGTAGAGAGTTATATTTTATAATAGTACTAGATAGTGATAATTAAGGGGGTCTGGTTAATGAAAATACAACCTATTGAGTTGTTCCATAGAGACAAGATAGTCGAATTCTTCACGCAACATTGGGGAAGTCCTGAAATGGTTATCTCAACTGGGAGATATGACTGTTCGACGTTAGACGGTTTTGTGGCTGTAAATGATGAGGATCAAATCATTGGCCTAATTACGTATATCCAAACAAACAACGAATGTGAGATTATATCATTGGATAGCATAATTGAGGGCAAAGGTATCGGTACATTACTTATTCAAGAAGTAGAAAAAGTTGCTCTTCAAAACAACTGTAATACCGTGAAGTTAATCACTACAAACGATAATTTGTTAGCTCTAAAGTTTTATCAAAAGAAGGGTTACGTCTTGTCCAATATCTTCCATAATGCAGTGGAAAAGGCTCGAGAAATAAAACCTGAGATACCTTTCATAGGGAATGATGGGATTCCGATTAGAGATGAGATTGAGTTGAAAAAGGTATTGGTGTAACGCAGGGAGACAAAGGAATAAATATACCTTTGTCTTCATTATCTAATTATTTATTGCGTTTAACTTAGTAGACAGTTGATAAATCAATACAATAATCGACGCAACAACAGTAGGATAACCAATAAGCACTATCGGGTTCATATGCTCAACCAGGCTATATTCTTCCCATTCTAGCCAAACACGCCACCCCATACCCATACTACTTAATGCAAAACTAAGCATATAGATCATTAATATTCGGTTTCTATATAAGCCTATAAAAACATTGGCGGCTAGAAAATAGGATATTAACGTGATGAAGACAAAGATCCAATCAAACCCTTTTAATGTTGGAATTACATAAGTAAATGAGATACCAGAGATGAAAATTATTAAGGTGATGCTCAAAATTGTAAAACTTGTGCGCTTTTGTCTAATCTGATGATAAAAAGTCTCCCCTAACAAAACAATAAACCACCTTAATATTCGTAATTAGATTTTTTCAACTATTCCCAAACCAGCTTACAAACTTATCCTTCTCTATCACATGTAGAATACATTTCTCTTTAACCTCCGACTCTAGTTTTCTATGTTCATCAGGAAAATCATTCTCCACAAATAACGTTATATACGGAAGCTTTTCTTGTGCCTTTTGTGAACGAGTATTCGTAACCTTTGCCCCTGCAAAGACATAGTCTAAATCCAACTCATAAAAGGCCTTGTATAAGATTTCCTTTTTCGCTAATTCATTATACCCTTGTCCCCAGTACGGGTAACCAATCCATGTTCCTATATGACTGGTCTTTTTCTGTCTATTTATATCTTTAAGCGTTATTACTCCAATCAATTTCTCTTCTTCATTGAAGATACACCTTGAATATTGTTTTCCTAGCTTTTTTTCTTGTTCGATAATGAATTCTATAAATCTTTCTGTTCCTTCTATAGTTGTTTGATCATCACTAAGACCTAATGCGTTCTTCACTTTTGGGTTTGAAGATAGAAGTGCCATTTCTTTTGCATATGCCAAATCATGCGGCATTAGTTTAATGTTTTTCATATGTTATCTCCTTTTTTCTTCAAATTTTAGTTTAGTGTATAGCGCAGATAATCCTCGTAATTACCATTTATCTTCCCAATTAAAATTGGATTCTACTTTCATACGCGTCTATCAAACGTTGCGAATCTATTTCTAGTAAATCGCGATAATCTAATTCGGGATAGTTTTTAGTAAAATTCACAAACAGTTTATAAGCAAAGGCGTACCCTGCCAAATATGGGATTCCATCTTTTGGAGAACCGAAGCAAAATAGACCTTTAACACGGCTATCTGTCGTATCTATTTGATCCTTTATTTGGCTCCAATAGACTCTTTCGATATCTAGAGTAAAATCTTTCTTCCACCATCGGTAGTCTTCAAATAAGGATAAGCTAAAATACTCTGCTCCCCCCTCCATTTTGTACCATTCTACCAAGGGAAAATTTTCTTCAGTTAGCTTGTAAATTGGATTTGTATGTGTGGCATGATGAAGTTCATGAGCAGTCATGTATTTTAGAAAGTGTTCATTAGGATGTGAAGGCACTGCTAATAGGACATTATTCTTCCCATTGGTGAATCCATTTGTCCAGATTGATTTATCTTCTGGAAACCAAGGATAATAAAAGGCTGGTAGCACTGTTACCGTAACGTCATGAGGAAACTCTAAATGCTTTTCAACTTCATCAAATGTGTCCTTGATCATTTTTTCAATTTCATCTGTATTCCATCGATAAGAAAATATTTCATCCTTTGACATGTTTTTAATTGTCAGTAATCGAAATCGCTGTGTGATTTGTTTCCAATCCTTTAGCCATGTCTGTTCGTTCGCTAACGGTGTTAATTTTTCATTCAGGAATACTTCCAGTTCTTTTCTATTCCTGTAGAACGCTTCAGGAGTTATTTGATTTACTCGTAACAATATAGTGTCCTCCTCCAAAATTGACTTAGGCCCCTCTTTTCACTGTAAGAATAATTTTCCAACAAACCAAGGTAATAGCGATAAACGTGATAATCGAAAATACCGGTGAAACTATCTGTCCAAACGCAACTTCACTTTGGAGCATCTCCAAGTTTTCGTAAGCATTCGAAATGTCTGGGGTAAAGTTTTTAGTTTTTATATAGTCAATAATTAGAATAGTTAAGGTATAGATTAAATGAATAACAATCGAGCAGATAGACGCTTGTAGTACGGTTTTCAAGGTTTTTCCCCTATCGTATAGATTTTAATTTGTTAGTTTTCTAGGATAGAACAATGTGATGATATTTAATATAACAGTAACGATAAGAAGAATCGCAGAAACAATCACTACTGCACCAGATGTATCCATTAATGCAGACCAATCTTCAATTAGGACTAAATGGTGATTATAGTAAAGCTGCATAAATAGAGATAAAGTACAGGCACTTAGGCTCACGACTCTAAAAGCTGCCATTTTTTTGTCGGTATATATGCTAGACTGTAATAGGCAAATAACAGGAAGTATCCAGGCAATAAGACCAAGCACCAGACTACCTAAATTCAGTAAACCCATCATGTTAATCTACCTTTCTATATATAGAATCTCAATAGTATTTCTCTAATATTTTGTAATCGTTAGTCTTTATGACCGGAATCTGATATTCGTTAGCAAAATCGTCTAGGTCACTATAAATTGTTTCTGGATTAAAATTTAGTATTCGAAAGTTAAACCCCTTTTGATTCTTAACAATGGCACATTTTTTTCCCCATCCTGCTCTCTTGAACTTGATTGTTAGGATATGTTGGGCATGAACGGTTTTGTTATAGATCATGAAATTGAAAACTCGTACTTGGAATATTAAAGTTCCATCTACTATTTTAACGGTATACGTAATAAAAATCGTGATGAATATCGAGATGGCTAAGAGAATAATAAAAGCAAACAATGGTGGTACGTCTAAAGATTGAAAAGCCTGTTGAAGTATAACTATTAGAAAGATGATTTGAACGTTTCTTGGTGTTGTTGCAGTATAAATCATCGTTTTCCCCCTCACAATTTAATAGCCTCAAACGTAATCATTTCACTTGATTCTGTTGGGTACTTTTCGTAATGATAATCAGCTGAAATCACAACATTCTTAAAACCTAATTGTTCCAGAATTGTTCTAAACTCTTCAACCCCATACCACCGAAGTGGGAAACGTTCAAGCTCTGTTCGTACCAATTCGCCATTGCGCCATTTTTCATAGCGATGATGAGCTATTGTATATTGGTTAATATAATCCACTTCTACTATCTTACTTTCTAACGTGATTACATCACCATTTCGAGTCTCCCAGGTTCTCGTTGATATGCGATCCAATGTAAATTCAGTTTGCAGGAAAATGTCTATCACCAGTCTGCCACCAATAGAGAGATACTGGTAGAAGTTCTTTAATGCCTTTATTGATTCTTCCCTCTTATGAAGCAATAGGAATGTCCCAGTTGGTACAATAATAGCCTCGTATTCTTTTTCTAAAGAAAATGACTCCATTTGCCCTTTAAATAAATTTGCGTGTAACCCTCTTTCCTCACAATTACGATGACAAATTTTCAGCATCTCATCAGAGACATCGAAGCCCTCAACTTGATAGCCCGCTTCCAAAAGTGGAATTAAAATGCGACCAGTTCCAACTCCAGGTTCGAGAATATTCCCCTGACAGTCGGCTAAGCGTTCTCGGTAAAATTCTACATCGCCGAATGAAAGTCCAATATATTTGTCCATATCATATACTTCTGAAGAGAGTTTACTATAGTAACCTAGCATATATCTCACCTACCCATGGCTTATTGTATGATTTCGTGCTTTTTATTAAATATCTCCTGCACGGATGGAATATTGTCCCGGCTTGAAAAAACATGGTCCCTCTCACCCAAAATATCGTCCACGTGATGAGAAACATCGGTCCCCCAATTAATATATAGGCCCTGCGCAAACATCGTCAACCACTGCTAAATGCCCAATTACATTATAGTTCGAAAATTTAGGTTTGTTCAATTAAAGCACCTGATGACCGCCTTGTTCAACTCTTGCACCTGTTTGTTGAACAAAATCCTAATAACTATTGCAAAATTACTTCTATCTTATCAGTAATTCGTAAAGGGGGGGCCGATTCGAACTCAGCATCATAATAACCAACTATTCGTTTTCCGATGTCTAACCCCAATTCTTCGTACTTTTCAGGGCTGACTTTGAAAAGGCACCATCATTTTCCTGTGCTAGTTTAATCAATTCGTCTCTTGTTTTATCTACAATGTTAATGTTCTCCAAACTTGGTAAAGTTAATATTAAGTATCTTCCATCACTTTCCTTTTTCACATCTACAATGATGCCTTCATCTCTTTCTCCATATGAAGTGTTTTCGTTGTTTTCATCATTCTGTTGACCACAAGCTCCCAAAATTACAACAAGTAAAATTAGAGATAATACTCTTTTCAAACATACACCTCCAATCAAATTCAACACTTTGACTCTTTCACTATCCTGCCCCGTTAGCATAATAACTTCTAACTAAATACTAACATAATATCCCAAAAGTAAAATCAGAATTTTAACCATAAGAAAAGGCGACCCCACATGGATCACCTTGTTTAACTATTACACCCTATGTTGATGAATTGTTTCAAATGGTCCTGCAAAATATAGATTACTAACGAGATAATTTTCTAAATTTATTTAAGCGTTAATGAAATGGAATCGGATTCTTGCGTTACAAGAATATTTTGTTGTTCCATATTTCCACCCGTATACTTTACAATAACTTGGATTACTATGTCCTCATCTATCACATAATTACCATCATGGGGAATTGCAAGTGTATATTTATGTTTTTCCTGTTCATTATAGTTAACTGTGTAGGTATTCCCTACTTCCTTTATACCCTGATATACATCCGAACCAGGCTCACGAGACATCATGTATATTTTTTCTGATAATAACCATTCTTTGTCTGCACGCTCTTTAGCTGTAAATATTACATCCTCTATAAACTTGCCTTCGCTTAAGGTATAAGTGATTGATTCGATCTGCTCTCCAGTTACTTTTAGAATAACGTCAGTAAAAATTAAATTATTCTCACCGTCAGCTACACTAGTTATAAGACCCATTCTTTGTTCTGTTGCTAGTTCAAAAATAGCTTTTTCTTCTGAAAGATTTTTATAAAGCTGATTACCATCCACACTAGATGCATAAGCTGTAATTGTGAAATTTGAAGCTATGTTTCCATTTCTATCAGGTAATGGAAAGCCAATTATTATTAATAACAGGACGGCAATTGCACATGCTACTGAAATCCACTTTTTGGGACTAAATGGAACCGACTTTTCTTTTTCTAATAAATTACTATTCTTTTTAACACGGCTTTTGATTGTTTCTGGCATTTCAATAGATTTAACAGCATCTTTCATCTTGTCAAAGTCCATCAACTATTCTCCTTTCGATAACTTTCTCTGATAATCACTCTCCCACGTTGCAATCGCTTTTTAACAGCAGACGAGGTAATGTTTAGTAGAGTCGCTATTTCATCTACTTTATAGCCCTCTACATAATTTAGTAGTAATACAATCTTATACTTATTTGGCAATTTCATTAGATGGTCGAGCAATCCATAACTTTCAACATCCTTAGAATATAGTTGCAAATCACAGATATCTATATGCCTGCGCATAAGATTGAACCTTCTCATATTCTTGCAGCGATTAGTGGCAACAGTGATCAACCATGCTTTCTCATGTTCTGAATCGTGAAAGGTTGGAGATTTCGTTAGATAATTAATAAAAGTGTCTTGTACGACATCCTCTGCATCATTCTCATTGCATAAAATAAGAAGACATATTCTAAATAGCATATTTCCATACGTATCAACAATTCGCTCTATGTCTTGTCCAGTTGACCCAACTGCTTGTTGCAACATCTTTCAACTCCTTTCACTTATAACACACATGAAAATACTATTTGGTGACTTTTAATTACAAAAGCTAACCGTAAATATAAATTCCCAAAGATTCATATCCGAATCTAAGGGAATATATTTTATACTGGAGTATATCGTTTTTGCCTGAGTATCATTCGTTATTGCCTCTTACACTATCCCGCCCCGTAGCTAAGCAACTTCTATTTAAACACTAACATAATATTCCAAAAATAAAAATGAATTTTTAACCATAAGAAAAAGGTGGTGCCTCTGGGAATCACCTTGTTTAACTATTTAAAGAGTCTTCATTTACAATACCAGTTTTTCTTTACACTTATTAAAATATGTTCAGCTTTCTTGGAGCAACCACTAATAAAATATTCAATTTCTCCTTGTGGATTTTCGTTTTCAGTTACTTCTTTGAAAACATCGGTGTCTTTGCCTTTTTCTTTTCCAGCAAATTCATCATTTGAATTATCATTGCTGTAATGAATGACTTTTCCATCATCGTAAATCTTGGAATATAGGGTCTCCTTAGTGAGTATAGCTTGTAACTCGTATAGTATCATCTTTACTGTTAGATAGGTTAATAGAAACTGCTCGAACCTTTCTAAATTAACAACTTCATTTTGGTAAACGACATCGCCTCTATCAATAGCTTCCTCTGATCCGTAAGCCTCACTCTTTGAACAACCAATAATACTTAATACAACAAAAAAATAATTACAATAAATAAAAATCTATTCACTTTCCCCCTCCAATCCTATACAATGATCTTTTCCCTTTTATAGTTATTTACCTTGTTTTGTTAACGCACCCTTTAGTTAAATATCTACAATCGCTTCAATATTTGCCCAACTTTAGGGTTCCTGAAATAAGTCATATATAACTTGAGATGGTTCAATCCGGATTTCATAGATTATATATGTGATAAAACAAGGATTATTAAAAAAATGGTTGATTAGTTGATTTATTTATTCTTGACTCCACTTTTATATATGAGAACATAATCCAGAGAGAATTCAAAATTAATTAAGGGGGATATTGAATTATGAAAGATCAGTCCATTGATAATGAAACTGTGGGGAATGAGCAGGAAAAAAAGGTGTCCACGGGGATTGAACCTACGGGGATTGCACCTTGTGCTATTTATGGAGTCCATAGAATGATCGCGCAAGGCGGTGCTCATACTTATGATTATAAAACAAAGAACACAATTAAATACCTAGCTCATTTCTATAAATGTAAATGTGGTGAAAAAGTGGTTTGCGAAGGACAACCTGATTCGCAATTCTATGACCCGCTGTATAATTATGTAACTGAGGGCGGTATCAAAGATGCAGCGGGCTAAAGAGGGTCGTGGGCAGTTTATGTTGATTCATCTAAGATTTTTTATTCTAGTAAAAATTACATTGATGGTTACAAATTTTATATGGCTTAAAAGTTTGCGTAACTTACTATTAACAACAGTTTGCAATAATCATTAGACATATAAAACGCTTGATTATAAATTCAAGCGTTTTATTGTTTTGTTTTTTTAGAAATAGCGTCTTGTTCAAATTGAGTAGGCTTTTCCCAATCACGGGTAACTTTATATCCATTTTCCTCCTGTATAGTTAATTGCCCTTCCTTTGTAACAACTTCTGAAAAATCCTCGTTATAAAATTTTAATTCTAGAACAAAGTCGTAATCGGTTGTTCCGTCTTCATTATCTTCTGTTTTAGTGAGTTCAACATCTTGTACTTCAACACTTGCAGAGATATTCGTTGCTACCTTGGGTATATAGTCAAGCCCACGATTTACTAATAACTTTTCATATTCTTCTTCTGACAAATAAGGTTTAATGCGCTCTATGATTTCTAATCCTGTTGGCATATTTGAAGGGTCCTCAATTGTATGCTGTTTGGTTTTATATTCCGTTACAAATTCTTTAACCTCATTTTCTTTGGAGGTTTCGGCATCACACCCTGCCACAAATAAGAACACTACTATAAACAACACTTGCAATAATTTTTTCAAGTTTATCTCCTCCTTTATTTTACTATACTTACGCATAACCGCCTAATAAAATTCAATATTTTCCAAAAATATAGAAACATCTCTCCTTTCATATTAATAGTAACAGTTTATTTAGTACTTAACATTCAGAATGCTATATGTATTTTAATACAAATATCCAATTCATAGTTTCATCAACAATTAACTCCCATAAATTTTAAGATAATAAATCACAACAAAGTAACCATATAAAAACCCTCTGTTCCTATTTTAGAACAGAGGGTAAAAAAAATTTTCTATCTTGTAAATTTGGCTTGTTCAACTAAAGCACCCAATAGTTAAAACGCATTGTTTTTCAAACTCTCTTGAAGTTAAAGACTATATAATAACTAAGAAGACTACGAATTAACTAACGAGAAATTGGAATATACCTACTGATTCCTCAGTTTTTAGCTCATCAATAACTTTTTTCAAAAATCTTCTTGTCTATATCTGCAATCGTGTTGTTATCAAAACGGCTATCAGCCCACGATGTCTTTGCCAGTAGAGTTTATGTATAATTTTCCACCCCTATCTATGTAGTGATGGGTTTCTTTAAAGTTACGATCGACGAAATTAGTTGTTTTCTGTAATCCCTCATTTAGATCTAATAGTTTTTGTATTACATCTTTCGTTAATCTCATAACTATTATCCACC